>JASBVG010000074.1 GCA_030147505.1 Tardiphaga sp. | reverse complement strand
TCGCCGACAGCGTCGCCTGAGTCAGAGTAATTGAGTCATGGTTGGTTCGCGTAGCGGGGCGTCCTTGAGGGCGTCCCGCGCACAACTCGAGTCACGTCTTACCCACGATATCATCGTCGGCGATTGCGTCGCCGAGATGTCGAAACTCCCGGCAGGGTCGGTCGATCTGGTGTTTGCAGATCCACCCTATAACCTGCAATTGAAGGGCGACCTGAAACGCCCCGACGATTCCCATGTGGACGCCGTCACCGATGACTGGGACAAGTTCTCGTCATTCGCGGCCTATGACGATTTCACGCGCGCATGGCTGCTGGCCGCGCGGCGCGCCATGAAGCCGTCCGCCACGCTGTGGGTGATCGGCTCCTATCACAACATTTTCCGCGTCGGCGCGATCATGCAGGACCTCGGTTTCTGGGTCCTCAACGATATCGTCTGGCGCAAGTCGAATCCGATGCCGAATTTCCGCGGCCGACGGTTCACCAATGCGCATGAGACCATGATCTGGGCCGCGCGCGACGAGCATGCGAAGGGTTACACCTTCAATTACGAAGCGCTGAAGGCCGCCAATGACGACGTGCAGGCACGCTCGGACTGGCTGATCCCGCTCTGCACCGGCGAAGAGCGCCTGAAGGGCGACGACGGCAAGAAGGTGCATCCGACGCAGAAGCCGGAAGGCCTGCTCGCCCGCGTGCTGCTGTCATCGTCGAAGCCTGGCGATCTCGTGATCGACCCGTTCAACGGCACCGGCACCACCGGCGCCGTCGCCAAGCGACTCGGACGCTCCTATATCGGCTTCGAGCGCGATCGTGAGTACGCCAAGGCCGCCAAGGCCCGCATCGCCGCCATCGAGCCACTGCCGGACGCGACGCTCGCTCCGTTCATGACCGCCCGCAGCGCCCCGCGCGTGGCCTTCGCCGAACTGGTCGAACGCGGCCTCATTTCGCCCGGCACCAAGCTCGTCGATGCCAAGAAGCGTCATGGCGCCTTGGTGCGCGCCGATGGCGCCATCATGTTCGGCGACAAGGTCGGCTCGATCCACCGCATGGGCGCCATGGCCCAGGGCGCAGCCGCCTGCAATGGCTGGACGTTCTGGCATGTGGAAACCAAGAAGGGCCTCCGCCTGATCGACGAACTCCGCGCCGAAATCCGCAGCGAGATGGGCGCTAGCTGAGGCCTCACTCGATTGACTGCACAAAATCATTCATGAAGAGCCGGGCGTTTGCCCGGCTCTTCTATTTTTCAGGCGACCACTGTGACCTGTTCCTGCGGAAACGGCCCGAGCACGCGTTCGGTCAAGGCAGAATCGCAATATTCGCGCACGGCCGTGACCTTGCCGTCCCTTACCGTCCAGATGATGCAGTAGTCATTGTCATAGCGCGCGCCGGTCTTGGTGAGATTGTCGCCCTTGGCCTCGACCACCACGAGATCTCCCTCCGCGATGAAAGTATGCGGCACCGTCCGGGTGCGATCGGTCAGCAGGCTGCGGACATGGCCCATCAGGCCATTGAGAATCGCATCCCGGCCGCGAAACGTGCGCGACCATGAATACTGACCGGTGACCGTCCAGGTCGCGTCCTCCGCCATTGCATCCATGAAAGTCGTCCCGCTGCGATTGGTTGAATCGCTGTAGATCTGCTGGATCAGCTTCTTGTTATCGTCCGTGCTCATCGCCATCGCTCCATCGGTTGGCAGGCACGACAACCATCGATCAGGCCACGACATTCTTCCAATCGATGCTTGATATGACATATATTCGTCTGATGAATTTGGCTGCCCTCGACCTCAACCTCTTGGTCGCGCTCGACGCCCTGCTTCGAGAAGCCAGCGTCAGCCGCGCAGCCATGCGGATCGGCCTGTCGCAACCGGCGGCCAGCCATGCCTTGCGGCGTCTGCGCGATTTGCTGGGCGATCCGCTGCTCGTCCGTGTCGGACCACGTATGGAGCTGACACCGCGGGCGCAGGCCATGCGCGCCCCGCTCGCCCAGGCGCTAGAGCAAGTGCGCGGCCTGTTCGTGTCCGAAGTATTTGATGCAGGCGCAAGCGATCGGCATTTCCGCCTGATGATGCCCGATCTCGCAGTCGAGCTCTTGATGCCACCGCTGATGAAAAAGCTCGACAGCATCGCGCCGAGCATCCGCATCAATGTAGTGCCTTGGCGTGGCCCGACAATCCTCACGGCGGAATTCGCCCGCAACCTCGACATGGTGATCAGCATCGGCAATGCGTTCAAGGGCTTCCATCGCCAATTGCTCTACACCGACTCCGACACGCTGGCCGTCCGGCACGATCATCCCGCTCGCACGCGCCTCAAGTCGATCGACGATTTTCGCAACGCCCGCCATGTCGCCGTCATCCTGCGCGGCCAAAGCGACGATCTGATCGACGATTGGCTGCGCAGCAAAGGCGTGGATCGGCAGATCGCGCTGATCGTGCCGAGCTATATCGAGGCGCTGCATGTGGTCGCACGCACCGATCTCGTCGCTTTCGTCCCGGGCCGCCTGATCGCGGCCCTGGCCAAGCCGCTGTCTCTCGCTGCCATAGCGCCGCCGATCGATCCCGGCGTCGACGAGCAATTCATGTTCACGCCGACGCGAGCGCAATTCGATTCAGGATCGATCTGGCTCCGCAAGGTTATGCTGGAAACCGCCCGTGAACTCGGCCCACTGAGGCGCCGCTGAGGTCTTTTACGGCCAGATTTGCCGGCAAATCTTGCCCATCGGCAGTGGCGCGTGAGTGCGCGCGCGGACTCAAGCAACTCATATGTCTGAACATTTCCAATGGCGCAGATCTTGCGTTGTGACTCACAAAGATCACGCAACGAGGAATTCAGATGTCCGGTTCGATCATCGCCAGCATGCAATCCTTCGCGCTGCCAACCAAATCGCAGCTGGCCAAAACCTCATCTCTTCTCGAAACAACGAAGCCGATCGAACAGACGGCCGAAGAGAAATTCCTCGATTACGCCAGGAAATCGCCGGCGGAGAAAATCCGCGATGCGCTGCTGAAAAGTGTCGGCGTAACCGAGGACGAGCTGAAGAACATGACGCCGGAGCAGCGCAAGGAGGTCGAGCAGAAGATCGCCGACAAGATCAAGGAAGCGATGCAGAAGCAGACCGAAAAAGGCGAGAGCACCAAGGGGTTCTTCACCGACATCACCGCCTGACGGCCCCGGCCAGCAAAAAGCCGGCGCTCATCAGCGCCGGCCTTTGAATGTCTCCGAAACAATCTCGTTAGGCTACCGCGGCCTGATGCACCAGACTTTCGCGCGCTTCGCCGAGATAACCGCGAATTTTTCGCGTCAACAATCCCGACTGCGACGATAAATCGTCCGAAGCCTCCATGGTCGAGGTCGCCAGTTGTTCGGTATCTCTGGCGGTCTCTGCCAGCGACTGGATGTTCGCGGAAATCTCGCGCACCACCGCGAAGGCTTCATCGATATTGCGCGCGATATCCGCCGTTGCCGACGACTGCGCCTCCGAAGCCCCGGCAACCTTGCCGGTGATCTCGTTGACCTCTGCGATCACGGTGCCGATCTCGTTGATCGACGCACTGACCTTGTCGGTCGCCGACTGCACCTGACCGATTTCCTTTTCGATTTCGGCAGTGAAGTTCGCCGTCTGCGTCGCCAGCGCCTTGACTTCATGCGCCACGACGGCAAAGCCGCGACCGGCGTCGCCAGCCCGGGCCGCCTCGATGGTCGCGTTGAGCGCAAGCAGATTGGTCTGGCTGGCAATCGCATTGATCGAGGTGACAACCTCGCTGATGCGCGCTGCCACATGACGCAATGTATCGACATTGCCCGCCGCATCCGCCACGCGCTCCACCGCGCGGCCCGCGATGGCAGCCGAACGATTGACATCGGCGCCGACTTCGCTGGCGTTCGACGACAGGCGCGCCGTCGCGGAAGCCACCGACTGCATATTCGCCGCCGCCTGCTCCGAAGCCGCCGCCACCGACGTCACGCGCGACAGCGTCGAGGACGCACCGGTACGCAAGTTGCCCGCGGTACCGCTCATCTCTGCCGCGCCACTATCGAGCGCGGAGACGATACCGCCAACGGCCGTTTCCAGTTCCGTCGTCTGCTTCTCGAAATGCACGATACGTTCGGCGATCTTGTCGGTTGCCGCATTGATCGCCTTGGCGCCATGCAGCAGACCACCATGCAGACCGCCAAGCAGAATGCGACGATAGTATTTGTTGTTGTGCACAGCGCTCATCGCCGCCGTCGACTCGCGCACGAATGCGTCGCAGCCGTCGATCATGTCGTTGATGCTGCGCAGCAGTTCGCCAGTGATGCCCTGCACCGGGATGTTGAGGATGCGCGCCTCGAAATCACCTTTCGCGATACGCTGGCAGGCGATCCGCGCGTGCTCGACCAGCTTCGCGGTCTTGCCCATCAGCACCAGCGCCAACACCGCTGCTGCAAGCGCGACACCCTGCACGGCCATGGCCGCGGTGGAGAAGCCGGCGAACTGCAGCACGAACCCGAGCGCAAGGCCAACAATGACGAGCAGCGTGCTAAGCTGCGCGCGCGAGAGAAAACATAAGTTCGTCATAGCTGACCTTCTGCGATGCAACGAAATCCGTGAGGGCCTTGTAGCCGGCGGCAAGAGATTCCTTGCCGTTGACGTGCCGCTTCTCGATAGCCAGCACGTCGGCATAGAGCGGCACGATCGTGTTCTTGATCAAATCCGGTGGCGGTACGCGGCGATTAGAGTGATAGCCGGTCAGCTTACCCTTCGGATCATAAGATGGAGTCACATGGGCGAAGACCCAGTAATGATCTCCCGTCGCCGCCATGTTCTTCACGAAGGCAAATATCTCCTGCTTTGCCTCGATGGTCTCCCACAGCAGCTTGAACACGCTGCGCGGCATGTCGGGATGGCGAATAAAACTATGCGGCTGGCCGATCAACTCGGCCTCGCTGTAACAAGCCATTTCGCAGAACAGCCGATTCACATAGGTCATGCGACCTTTGAGGTCCGTCTTCGACACGATGAGTTCGGACGCCGGAAAGAACGTTTCGCGACCGGTCGGTTTGATCTGATGGGACATCGTTGGCCCGGATCCATTTCATCCAATTGCACTGTGAAGGTATTAGGGGAATGCGCCTGAATTTTGCGTTAAGCCTTCGTGCACCATGCCGGCCGTTCGCCGGCTGCCTCGCGGAACGAAATGGCGCCAGGGCAATTCAGTTGCCCCCGTCGCCACTCCCATGCCATGACCTCCCTCAAATGAAGGGGGAGGCAACATCATGACCGTTCTCATCGCTGGTGGCGGCATCGGCGGCCTGACGCTCGCGCTCAGCCTGCATCAGATCGGCATTCCATGCCGCGTGTTCGAAAGCGTACCCGCACTGAAGCCGCTCGGTGTCGGCATCAATGTGCTGCCGCATGCGGTGCGCGAACTTATGGAACTCGGCCTGCATGACAAACTCGATGCCGCCGGTGTCCGCACCCGCGAGCTCGCTTACTTTTCCAAGCACGGCAAACCGATCTGGAGCGAGCCGCGCGGCGTCGAGGCTGGCTACAGGTGGCCGCAGTTCTCGATCCATCGCGGCACGCTGCAGCAAATCCTGCTCGACACAGCCGTCGAGCGCCTCGGCGCCGACAATGTGCTGACCAGCCACCACATCACCGGCTGGACCGAGACCGAGGACGGTATCCGCGCCGACTTCATCGATCGCGCCACCGGCCAATCCGCCGGCAGCTATGACGGCACGCTGCTGATCGCTGCCGATGGTATCCATTCGGCGATCCGGCAAAAGCTTTATCCGCAGGAGGGCGCGCCGATCTGGAACGGCCGGATTCTCTGGCGCGGTGTGACCAGGAGCAAACCGTTCCTCACCGGCCGTACCATGATCATGGCCGGCCACGAGATCCTGAAATTCGTCTGCTATCCGATTTCGCGCACACCGGACGCGGACGGCAACTTCGACGTCAACTGGATCGCCGAGCGGCACATGCCGCCGACCTATCAATGGCGCCGCGAAGACTACAACCGCACGGCGAAGCTCGAGGAGTTCCTGCCCTGGTTCGAAAACTGGACATTCGACTGGCTCGACGTACCCGGACTGATCCGCAATTGCGCGCATGCCTATGAATATCCGCTGGTCGATCGCGATCCCGTCGACCGCTGGACCTTCGGCCGCGTGACGCTGATGGGCGATGCCGCGCATCCGATGTATCCGATCGGATCGAATGGCGCCTCCCAGGCCATTCTCGATGCTCGGGTGCTGACTCGCGAAATTCTCGCACAAGGTGAAGTCCCCGCCGCGCTCGCCGCCTATGAATCCGAACGCCGACCTGCCACCACCGATCTTGTGATGCTCAACCGCAAGAACGGCCCGGAGCAGGTGATGCAGATCGTCGAGGAGCGCGCGCCCAATGGTTACGGCGTCGTCACCGACGTGCTGTCGCAGCAGGAGCTCGAGGACATCGCAGCCAACTACAAGCGCGTCGCCGGATTTCAGGTCGAAGGCCTCAACGCGAAGCCGCCGATCGTGCCGGTACCACCCGTGTCGCAATTATCCAGCGCCGGATAAAACAGCCAGCGAACGACGAGCGCAGCATCCGCGTGGCGTGTGATCAGCTCGGTTCGATCACCCCAGTCCATGCGCGATGACCTTGCGCATGACATTGGGCAGGGCTTCACCGTCAAGCGTCGCGATCGACACCCAGCGCATATCTTCCGGGGCCTTGGCGCGCGCCGGAACGCTCGTGGTGTAAACAACGAGCTCCAGTGGAAAATGCGTGAAGACGTGGCTGACGACGCCGATCCTGCGATGCCAGGGCGTTGCGCCCTTCAACGCTGGCGCCTGAGCCAGCGCATCCGCGTCGTCATGACCAGTGAGCCAGTCCGACGTCGGCACTTCCGTCATCCCGCCAAGAAGGCCTTTTTCCGCACGTGTGCGCACCAGCAGCTCGCCATTGCGCGTCACCACAAAGGCAGCGCCGCGTCGTAGCATTCCGCTCTTCTTCGGGGCCTTGCGCGGAAATGTCTCCTGATCGCCACGCACCCTCGCCGCGCAATTGTCGTTGACCGGGCAAAGCGTGCAAACAGGCTTCTTCGGGGTGCAGATGGTGGCGCCGAGATCCATCAGCGCCTGCGCGCTGTCGCCCGCGCGCGCCGGGCCTAGCAGTGTCGCGGCCAAGGTCATGATCGCCGGCTTCGATTTCGGCAGCGCCTCCTCGACAGCATAAAGCCGCGATGTCACGCGCTCGATATTGCCATCCACCGGCATGCATTGGCGCTCGAAGGCAATCGCCGCGATCGCCGACGCCGTATAGGGGCCGATGCCCGGCAGGGCACGCAGGCCTTTCTCCGTATCGGGAAACCGGCCGCCATGATCCTGGAGCACGGTAACCGCGCAGGCATGCAGATTGCGCGCGCGAGAATAGTAGCCGAGCCCGGCCCACATCCGCAGCACGTCATCCTGCGACGCTCGGCCGAGATCGCTGACGGTCGGCCAACGATCCAGGAACTTCATGAAATACGGCCCCACCGCCTGCACGGTGGTCTGCTGCAACATGATCTCCGATAGCCAGACCCGATACGGATCGACGGTTTCGCCGGGCAAGGCCCGCCACGGCAGCCGGCGGCGATGACGGTCATACCAGGCGAGAATCTGCGCCGGGCGCTGCGCGGCGGCTTCCCCGCTATCCAGCGGGGCAACGTCCGGAGCTGCGGATTTCTTTCGTCTGCTGGCGGGGACTGATAGACTCATGCGGACATGTACTCAAATCGCTCGCTCATGAACAAGCCCGGCCCCATCTCAGCAAAACCGCTCTCCGCCCTCCTCGGCGGCGTGTTTGCGGATGCCTATGCCAAGCAGGGCTTTGCCTCGCGCGAACTGGTGACCCGCTGGGCCGAGATCGCCGGCACCCAGGTGGCGCAGTTCTCCGAGCCTCTGAAAATCCAGTGGCCGCGGCCGGTGGAGGGACAACCGCAGGAACCAGCGACCCTGATCCTGCGCGTCGAGGGGCCGATGGCGCTGGAGATCCAGCATATGTCGGACATCATCCTTGAAAAGGTGAACCGCTTCTTCGGCTGGAATGCAGTAGGCAAACTGGCGCTCCGCCAGGCTCCGCTATCGCGAGCAACAGCCAGAAAGAAGATCAAGCCGATCGATCCAACCGCGATTGCGCGGGTTGCCGCGACCCTGCCAGAGGTCGAGGACGAGGCGCTAAAGGAAGCCCTCGCCCGCCTGGGAGCGGCAATCAAGCGAAGTTGAGCGGCTTCGGGTTCCGGCATCCGCTTGCCACATTTGGCGTTTCAAGTTAGCGAAGCGAACTTTTACTGGCCAAATCGCCACTTCGGAGCAAACCCTTGATCATCACGCGCCGCGAATTCACCGCCGCCCTCGCTTTGACCGGCGCCGCCGCAGCCATCGGCCTGTCGCCGCTGCGGCTGATCTCCGAAGCCTCCGCGCAAACCGCCGCCGATGTTGCCAAGCCGGTGTCGTTGCCGGACATGGCGCTCGGCCCGAAGGAAGCGCCCGTGACCGTGGTCGAATTCGCCTCGATGACCTGCGGCCACTGCGCCAACTTCAACGAGACCGTATTTCCGAAGATCAAGTCCGAGTTCATCGACACCGGCAAGATCCGCTATGTGTTCCGTGAATTCCCGCTCGACATCAAGGCTGCTGCCGGCTCGATGCTGTCGCGCTGCATCGCCAAGGATGACGCTGGCAAGTATTTTGCTGTGGTCGACATGCTGTTCAAGCAGCAGAACGAATGGGTGATGAAGAACACCGCCGAAACCCTGACCCGCATCGGCAAACAGGCCGGCCTCAGCCAGCAGCAGGTGGAAGAATGCCTGAAGGATCAGGCGCTTCTGGACAAGATCGCGGCCGACCAGAAATTTGCCAATGAAGTCCTCAAGGTCAATTCGACCCCGACCTTCTTCATCAATGGCGAAATGCTGCGCGGCGAGCAGACCTTTGAGGAATTTTCCAAGAAGATCACCCCGCTGCTGAAGGGCTGAGCGAGCCTTCTATCATCGATCCGACCAAGGCCGGGCGCAGTCCCGGCCATTTTCGTTTGCCACAGCCGCCGTCGGGATGCCGCAAGTCTGCTGCAGCCGCCGCAGGTTTGCCGCAACGGACTGGCGACCCAAACGCATCTGAAGCGACATCCACGGCAGAATTCTTGTGGCAACCTTGGGGCAACGCTGCGGCCGCACGTTTCCGGGGAACGGACCTGACTCGGTTGCGTTGACACTGGTTGAAACCGTCGGCGCCGCGCCACGTAACTGCGCTTTTGCGGCCATCGTCCCCTCGCACTGCATCACCCTCCGACATGCCATCACGCGCCCCCCACCTCCCGCACTATGTCGAGCGCACCGCGCTGCAGAAGCTGCGCGCCGCGCCCGATCTGCCGGCCACGCATCTCCTTCCGGCCGGCCAGAAAACCCTGGCCAACATGCTGCAGAAAGGATGGATCGAGTCCTCCGCGGGCAGCATGCCGCGCTACCGCATCACGCCAGAGGGTGAGACCGCGCTGAAAGCAGAAATCCCGATGCCGCGCAGCGCGCAGACCCGTACGCGCTGATGCCCGCCACCGGGATCCGCCGGCATTAACCATGTTAACGCTCCGGTAACGCGCATTAAGGAGTGCTTAAGCGCGAGCTTCGCATTCTCCCGAAATATTTTGGGGGTGCGTCATGTTTGGAAACATCGTCGTCGATTTCATCGGACTGGCTTTTTTGGGCCTCTGCATCGCCGTTCTCGGCATGCCGCAGCATCGGCGGCCGGAACAACTGGCGCGCGATATCTGATCAGTCCGGCAATGCGTTCCTGATGCCGCTGAGGATGAGATCGAGCCCGGCGAGAAAGTCCTCGCGGTCGTCATGGCTCCGCAGCTTGTCCGCAAGGCTGCGCGTGAACGGATAGTCGCCAGGATCGAGCGCTGACCAGGCGGTCGCGACGCTTCCGAGAAAATCCGATCGATCGATCTCTTGCGCGCGGGCCAGTTGGCCATTGGCGGCGTTCTGGCCGCCGACGCCGAGAATATAGTTCAGCAACGTGCCGACCGCGGCCCATTGCGCCTTCTCCTGCACACCAAGCCTGCGAACCTGCTGGCCGATACGCTCGATGATGCGGACCATCGGCAACTGGCCCGGACTGCGCATCAGCGCCGACCCGACCCATGGATGCGCGTCGATCGCATCGAACAGTCCCAAGGCAACATCGCGCAGCGTCGTTTCCGGCGAGGCCCCCGCCGCGACCGCATTCATCGTGCGGGCGATGATCGCGTCGCATGCCGCCGTCAGCAACTCACCCTTGTTCGGCACATGCCAGTAGATCGCGCCCGCCCCGGTGGCGAGCCGTTCCGACAGCGCACGAAATGTCAGACCGTCCTCGCCGCCATCATCGAGCAAGGCGATCGAGGCTTCGACGATGCGCTCGCGCGAGAGCGACCCTTCCCGCCGCGGATTTCGAGCTGATTTCTTGACCATGGCCCATCTTGACATAAATGGAACAACATTCCAATAGATTGGAACGACGTTCCATCCACTCGCCGGCATGGCCGGCAACGCGTGTCGCGAAGGGATTCCGCATGAGCCTCCATGTCACCATCGTCGGCGCCGGCCTCGGCGGTCTGGTGCTCGCCCGCGTGCTGCATGTCCACGGCATCGCGGCGACGATCTATGAAGCCGAGGCCTCGGCGGATGCGAGGGCGCAGGGCGGGCTGCTCGACATTCACGACTACAACGGACAGCTGGCGCTCGCGGCCGCAGGTCTCACCGAGCAGTTCCGCGCCATCGTCATTCCCGGCGCCGATGCCAAGCGCATCCGCGACAGGTACGGCACGCTGCTGTTCGACCGGCAGCAGGGTCTCGGCATCCGTCCCGAGGTCGATCGCGGCGACCTGCGCCGCATCCTGCTGGAATCGTTGCCCGCAGATACCATCCGCTGGGGCCACAAGCTCGCCGCCGCAACGGCGCTCGGGGGCGGACGGCATCAACTATCCTTTGCCAATGGCGCGACATGCACGACGGATCTGCTGGTCGGCGCCGACGGCGCGTGGTCGCGTGTGCGCCCGCTGCTCTCCGCGCAGAAGCCGGCCTATGTCGGCACATGCTTCATCGAGACATTTTTGTTCGACGGCGACACCCGCCACGCCGCAAGCGCCGAAGCGATCGGCGGCGGCACGCTGATGGCGCTGGCGCCCGGCAAAGGCATCATGGCGCATCGCCACGGCGACGGCACGCTGCAAGGCTATGTGTCGCTGAACAAGCCGGAGGACTGGCTCGCGCGCATCGACGTCAGCAATCCGGCCGCAGCGCTGACCGGTATCGCCGCGGAATTCGACGATTGGGCGCCTGAGCTCACGGCGCTGATCACGGCATGCGATATCACGCCTGTGCTTCGTCCGATCTACGCGCTGCCGATCACCCACCGATGGGCGCGTGTTCCGGGCGTCACGCTGCTCGGCGATGCCGCGCACCTGATGTCGCCCTTCGCCGGCGAAGGCGCCAATCTGGCGATGTTCGATGGCGCCGAACTCGCCCGGATGCTGGTCGCCCATCCCCGCGATACCGAAGCTGCGCTCGCGGCCTACGAGAAAGACCTGTTTCCGCGCAGCGCCGCCATTGCCGAAGAGACCGACGGAAATCTCAAACTGTTCTTCAATGACAACTCGCCGCAAGGCGTGGTCGATATGTTCAAGGGTTTTGTGCAGGGTACATGACGGTCCTGTCGCCTGTCCTGCCACGGAAATGTGTGGCGCCGACGGGTTCACACATCATGCCGCCCCCGCTAAGACTGGCGCGCCGGCTGATCGGCGCCGGCAGGATCACACGAGGGCCGGAACATGGCTGACGACGTGAAGATGCATGCCGGCGAATGCCATTGCGGCGCTGTGCGTTTCGAGGCTGATCTCAGCGGCGGCTTCAGCACCATCCGCCGCTGCACCTGCTCGCTGTGCCGCATGCGCGGCGCCGTGATGGTGATGACGGCGCCCGGCGGCGTCCGCGTGACGCAGGGTGCGGATACGCTGTCGAGCTATCGCTTCAACACCAGAGTTGCCGAGCATTTTTTCTGCGCACATTGCGGCGTCTACACGCACCACCAGCGGCGCTCGGACCAGACGTCCTATGCCGTGAACGTCGCCTGCCTCGATGGCATCAGCCCGTTCGATTTCACCGAGGTGCCGGTGAACGATGGCGTCAATCATCCGAACGACACCGGCAAGCCGCAACGCATGGCAGGGACATTGCGATTCATCGCGGAGGATTAACTCCTCGCTTCACGAGGACTAACTCAGTCCCTCATGGTGAGGAGGCGCGCAGCGCCATCTCGAACCATGAGCTGGCCGGGCTCCGCGTGCGTGGCCATCCTTCGAGACGCATGCCTTCGGCATGCTCCTCAGGATGAGGAAAGAGACGGGACGCGATGAGAGTGGAGTGTCGTCAGCGCTTCTCATCCGGCCGCAACGTCAGCACCTTCACGCCCTTCGCGGTCACCGCCACCGTGTGCTCGAACTGCGCCGACAGCGAACCGTCATCGGTGACCACCGTCCAGCCGTCATCCTCCGTCCGCACCTTGGCGCGGCCGCGATTGAGCATCGGCTCGATGGTGAACACCATGCCCTCGCGCAGCACGAGGCCGGTATTCGGCTTGCCAAAATGCATCACCTGCGGCGCTTCATGCATCTCGCGGCCGATACCGTGGCCGCAATAGTCGCGCACCACCGAATAGCCTGATCGCTTGGCATGGCGCTCGATGGCAAAGCCGATATCGCCGAGTCGCCCCCCCGGCCGCACCGCGCGAATGCCCTGCCACATGGCCTCATAGGTGGCCGCGACCAGCCGCTTCGCCGCCGTGTTCACCTCGCCCACGCAATAGGTCTTGCTGCTGTCGGCGATATAGCCGTTCTTCTCCAGCGTGATGTCGAAATTGACGATGTCGCCATCCTTCAGCACATCGGCGCTGGAGGGAATGCCGTGGCAGACCACCTCGTTGATCGATGAGTTCAGCACGAATTCAAAGCCATACTGCCCCTTGCTCGCCGGCCGCGCGGCAAGGTCCTCGGTGATGAAGCGCTCGACCATGTCGTTGATCTCGAGCGTCGAGCGGCCGACCAGCTCCGTGCGATCCAGCAGCGCGAAGACCGAAGCCAGCAGCCGGCCGGACTCCGCCATCAGCGCCAGCTCCTGCGACGTCTTTGTCATGCCGCGCTCGCCGCAAGCGATGGCAGCTCCACCCCCGCCGCGCTCATCTCGCGCGCCAGGATCTCGGTGAAGCTCATGTTCGAATTGGCCTCACAGAGCATGCCGATCCTGATCCAGTAAGCCGCCTGCGCATTGATCGACCGGCACGAGACTTTTGTCACTCTGCGAAGCTGTTCATGCAGCTCATCGTCGATGCTTACGATGCCCATTGAGCGCCCCATATACGATTCATATACGGACTGTATATTTCCGTTCTAGGGCCAAGGCAACAACGGCGCCAACACAACCTGAAAATCTACTTTAAATTGCAAAACCGTGCTGCAGGGCTAATCTGACGTGATGGGGGACCGCATGCCGGACGAATCCAGCCAACAAGCCGCACGCCCGGCGCCGCCCTTGCAGCCGCCGGGCAGCGGGAGCACATTCGACGCCATGATCGAAGCACGCGTTGCCCGTCTTGAAGCCGATGTTGCTCACATCCGGAGCGATATCACCGAGATGAAAAGCGTCATCAAGGACGCCGGCAGGGACCTGTCCGATCTCAAGGTCGGCCACGCCACTGTCGTGGAGCGCATCGCTCATCTGCCGAGCAAAGGCTATATCGGCTGGTGGATCAGCGGCGGGCTCGCTGTGACGGTCGCAGTTCTGACGATCATGTCGCGGCTTGGCTGGCTCGTGGGGACCACACCAAAATAGATTGGCGCACCAAAATACGATCACCCGTCAAATACGCGATAATCGCCGTGCTACCTTCCTATCTAGACCACAAATTAACCGCACAATTCGACCAGCAAAAAAGCTGTGATATGCGGCAGCCAGCTTTGACAAATCAGCAAGTCAAGATTCTAGTACTTAAATGAGAATGGCGCCGAATGGGTTTTGGAGACCCACCGACGCCACCCTCTCGAAGCATCCCTGCTCTTGTGGAGGGAGCTGGGTATTGGGGCGGTCAGGGTCATTTGCGGTGAACTGACCGTCTCCCAACGTGCGCGTGCCCGCACATAGATGCTCGGCTAAGAGCCGCGACTCATATTCGGGCACTACACTTCCAGTATTGGCGAGATTCGCTCAGTTGCAATGCGATCTCAGTGCATTGCGCGACTCATAAACAGAGATGTGCTGAAAGCATGTGCACAACGGTCGCCACCAAATTCAGGCGCCCAAGCGGAAAATCAACCTCGCGACTTGTTGGCCGAGCAGCGCCGATTTCATGATGACCAAGGTCATACCTGCTACAAAACAAGCCCTTTTCCTGCCCTGCCCGCCCCTTATCCCCTGCAAAACCCTTGGGACAACGCGGGTTCCAGCGTTGCTCCGCTGCCCTCGTCTCGCCATTGTCGGGCCCAATTGAGAGCCGTGCCCGTGAGTCCCGGGACGGCGCGACAGGTGCCTTTATGGTATTGTTTGCGCTGAGGGATTCGCAGTGGCCGGCCAATCGGCTTAATTAGAGTACCGCTTACATGAAACTCACGCGCCTGCGCCTGAACGGATTCAAGTCGTTCGTCGAACCGACCGATTTCATGATCGAACCCGGCCTGACCGGTGTCGTCGGCCCCAATGGCTGCGGCAAGTCGAACCTGGTCGAGGCCCTGCGCTGGGCGATGGGCGAGACCTCGCACAAGTCGCTGCGCGCCACCGACATGGAAGCGGTGATTTTCGCCGGCTCCGGCAACCGCGCCTCGCGCAACCATGCCGAAGTCACCATGACCATCGACAATGCCGAGCGCACCGCGCCGGCCATGGTCAATGACGCCGAGATCCTCGAAATCACCCGCCGCATCGAGCGCGACAACGGCTCGAACTACCGCATCAACGGCCGCGATGTCCGCGCCCGCGATGTTCAAATTCTCTTTGCCGACGCCGCCACCGGCGCGCGCTCGCCGGCCCTCGTCCACCAGGGCAAGATCGGCGAAATCATCCAGGCCAAGCCCGAACAGCGCCGCCGCGTGCTGGAAGACGCCGCTGGCGTCGCCGGCCTGCATGCGCGCCGCCACGAGGCCGAGCTGCGCCTGAAGGCCGCCGAAACCAACCTCACCCGCGTCGAGGACGTGATCGGCCAGCTCTCGGGCCAGATGGAAGGCCTGAAGAAGCAGGCCCGCCAGGCCACGCGCTTCCGCGAAGTCGCCGCCAAGGTCCGCAAGGCCGAGGCCATGCTGTATCACCTGCGCTGGGTGCAGGCGCATGCGGACAATGCCGACGCCGCATCGACCCATGACCGCAACACGCTCGAACTCGCCGAAGCCACGCGCATCCAGGGCGAATCGGCGCGCATCCAGGCGATCCGCGCCTCCGAACTGCCAGCGCTGCGCGAGGCCGAGGCTGCTGCGGCCGCCGGCCTGCAGCGCCTGACCAATGCCCGCGATCTCCTGGACCGCGAAGAGAAGCGCGCGCAGGAGCGCGTGGTCGAGCTCGACAGCCGCCTCAACCAGTTCGAGGCCGACGTCGCCCGCGAGATGAAGCAGCAGGAAGACGCCGACTTCGCGCTGCTGCGGCTCGAAGAAGAAGACGCCATGATCAAGGAAGAGATCATGCAGCGCGTCGAGCTGCGCGGCGGCGTCGATGAGCGCGTCTCCGAGGCCGAGGCCGTGCTGGCCGCGGCCGAGCGCACCTTTACCGAACTCACCACCGCGCATGCCGACATGACGGCGAAGCGCAACCAGCTACAGTCGAATGTGCGCAGCCAGGCCGATCGCCTGACGCGCCTGTCGGAAGAAATCGCCCGCGTCGAAAGCGAGATCGATGCGCTGACGGCGCAGACTTCGGGCTTCGGCGATCTCGACGAACTCGCTGTCCTGATGGAGACCGCGCAGGAAATCCTGCTGCAGGCGGAATACTCTGTCGGCGAGAACGAGGCCGCGCATATCGCTGCCCGGCAGACGCTGGACGCTTCGCGCGCGCCGCTGGTGGAAGCCGACAAGAAGGTGCAGCGCCTCGAGACCGAAGCGCGCACGATTTCGAAGATCCTGAACGGCGAGACCAAGAATCTGTGGCCGCCGATCATCGACGGCGTCACCGTGACCAAGGGCTATGAAAAGGCCTTCGGCGCCGTGCTCGGCGACGATCTCGATGCGCCGGTCGATCCCTCGGCGCCGATGCGCTGGACCAATGCCGGTGAGCATGCCGACGATCCCGCCCTGCCGGACGGCGTCGAGTCGCTCGCCACGCATGTAAATGCGCCGGTGGAGCTGCAGCGCCGCTTGAAGCAGATCGGTATCGTCAGCAAGGATCAGGGCGCAGCACTCGTCGGCCAGCTCAAGACCGGCCAGCGCCTCGTGACGCTGGAAGGCGACGTCTGGCGCTGGGACGGCTTTGTCGCCGGCTCGCATGCGCCGACCGGCGCGGCCCGCCGCCTCGCCGAACGCGCGCGCCTCACCGATATCGAGGCCGATCTCGAAAACGCCAAGCTCGATGCCATCGCCAAGCGCGAAGCGCTGGAAGTCGCCGAACAGGCGCTGAAGACGGCGGCCTCGGCCGAAGCCGCCTCGCGCGATGCGCTGCGCAATGCCCGCCGCGAAGTCGACCAGGCCCGCGAGCGCCATGCCAATGCCGAGCGCGAGATCAACCGCCACGCTGCCCGCCGCGCCACGCTGACCGAAGCGCAGTCGCGCCTGTCCAACGACAGGATGGAAGCCGAGGCTGGTCTCGAAAGCGCGCATATGGCGCTGGAGGAGCTGCCGGAGACGGCGGATGCGGAAGCCAAGCTCTCCGACGTCCGCAACGAGATCGAAGGCCATCGCCGCGCCGCCGCGCAGGTGCGCGCCGAAGCACAGGCGCTGGCCCGCGAGGCCGAGCTCGCCGACCGCCGCGTGCAGGCCATCATCGCCGAGCGCAATGACTGGCAGAGCCGCAAGGCCTCGGCGAACCGGCAGATCGAGACCGTGGCCTCGCGCCAGGCCGAACTGGTGCGCGAGCGCGCCGAGCTGGACGATGCGCCTGCACTGTTCCTGCAGAAGCGCCGCGCGCTGATCTCGGAAGTCGAGAATGCCGAGCAGGCCCGCCAGATCGCGGCCAATGCGCTGCAGGCGGCCGAGAACATGATGCGCGACACCGACCGCGAGGCCCGCACCTCGATCGAATTCCTGTCGCAGGCCCGCGAGGCCTGCGCCCGCTCGGAAGAGCGCATGGAAAGCGGCAAGCGTCGCCTCGAGGATATCGAACGCGAAATCCGCGACATGCTGGAAGTGGAGCCGGAAGGCGTCGCCGCGCTCGCCGAGGTACGCGCCGACGACAAGCTGCCGGATCTGCACGAGGTGGAGACCGAGCTGGAAAAGATGCGCCGCGACCGTGAGCGTCTCGGGGCCGTCAACCTGCGCGCCGAGGAAGAGCTCAACGAGATCGAAGGCACGCACACCACGCTGACCACCGAGCGCGACGACCTCGTCGAAGCGATCAAGAAGCTGCGCACCGGCATCCAGAGCCTGAACAAGGAAGCGCGCGAGCGCCTGATGACCTCGTTCGACAGCGTCAACAATCACTTCAAGCGCATGTTCGTCGAGCTGTTCGGCGGCGGCGAGGCGGAGCTGAAGCTGATCGAGAGCGACGATCCGCTCGAGGCCGGCCTCGACATCATCGCCAAGCCCCCGGGCAAGAAGCCGCAGTCGCTGTCGTTGCTCTCGGGCGGCGAGCAGGCGCTGACCGCGCTGGCGCTGATCTTCGCGGTGTTCCTCACCAACCCGTCGCCGATCTGCGTGCTGGACGAAGTCGACGCGCCGCTGGACGACCACAACGTCGAGCGGTTCTGCAGCCTCTTGCACGAAATGATCAACACCACGGACACGCGCTTCATCACCATCACGCATAACCCGATCACCATGGCCCGCATGCACCGCCTCTACGGCGTGACCATGGCGGAACGCGGCGTGTCGCAGCTGGTGTCGGTGGATCTGGAGAACGCGGTGAAGATCCTCGATCAGGAAGTGGCGTAATTAGAACGCTGAGGCTCATGGCCTCCCTCCCTCAAGCCGCGAAGCGGCGCAGTGGGGAGGGTGGCGCGTAGCGCCGGGTGGGGCGCCCCCACGTGACGTCATCGCCTGTGGCACCACCCCACCCGTCTCGAAGCTCGCTGAACGCTCGCTTCGATCCACCCTCCCCATTCGCTTCGCTCCGGGGAGGGACAAGAGGAGCGTCGCTGATCAGATGACCTCGCCCGATCTTCCCGCCTATCTCACCGCAACGCTCGCCGCACGCCTGCAGGGCGTGTCGCGCACCGATGCTGCGCAACGCTCCGACACCATCTCCAGGACCTATCGTTCCGGTGGCGGCTCGACCACGATCCGCAATGAGAGCGATGCACTGGCCTATGCGCTGGCACGGATGCCGGCGACCTATGCGGCCGTCATCGCCAGTCTCAATGCCCTGCAGGAGATCCGCCCTGACTTCGCGCCGCGCTCGCTGCTCGATTGCGGCGCCGGGCCGGGGACGGCGACATGGGCCTGCGCGGAGGCGTACGAGTCCCTGGCATCGTTCGCGCTGCTCGATACCAATCCGGCGCTGCGCACACTGGCGATGGAGCTCGCGCGCGAAAACGAACGCAGCATCGACTACACCCTCGGCGATGCCACTGCGAAGATCGCAGATGCGGCCGCCGCCGATCTCGTCATCGCCAGCTATGTCATCAATGAACTCACCGACAGCGCGCGCGAAAGGCTTGTCGCTGCGATGTGGGTGAAAGCGAATGATACGCTGGTCATCGTCGAGCCCGGCACACCCACCGGCTATGCACGTATCCTCGATGCCCGCACGCAACTCATCCACGCTGGCGCGCATGTGATCGCGCCCTGCCCGCATGACGATGCCTGCCCGCTCACGAAACCGGACTGGTGCCATTTCAGCCAGCGGCTGCAGCGCTCCCGCGTGCACAAACAACTCAAATCCGCAGAACTTCCCTATGAGGACGAGAAATTCATTTATCTCGCGGTTTCGCGCGTGCCGGTGGCGCCGCGACCATCGCGCGTGCTGGCGCAGCCGGTGACGACGAAGATCGC
Source organism: Tardiphaga sp. (assembly GCA_030147505.1). Classification (GTDB taxonomy): domain Bacteria; phylum Pseudomonadota; class Alphaproteobacteria; order Rhizobiales; family Xanthobacteraceae; genus Tardiphaga. Next base: position 23,863 of record JASBVG010000074.1, on the reverse strand, counting down.
GATCACGGCGAAGCTGTGCACGACAGACGGCGTTATCGCCGCCGTCGCGCCGAAGCGCGACAAAGCGATCTATAGCAAGTTCCGCAAGCTCGACTGGGGCGATGCGGTGATCGACTGACTCGCGTGTCATCCCCGCGAAAGCGGAGATCCAGTACACACAGACAAAGCGCTTCTATCGCTACCATCGGTGTCTACTGGGTCACCCGGTCAAGCCGGGTGACGACAATCGTGTCTTGGGAATAATCTTCTCCCTGTGGCGTTCTTCTTCCTGACGCGACTGCGTCGCCATTCATCAGGGAGTTCCGCTCATGACCAAATCATTCGCCGCCGCTGCCGCGCTGGCCTTTCTGCTCACCGCATCCGCCGCTTCCGCGCAGGCGCTGAAGACCACGGACACCGACAAGGGCAAGGTGTTCGTCGATGCGAAGGGCATGACACTCTACACCTTCGACAAGGACGCAGGCGGCAAGTCCATGTGCAATGGCCCTTGCGCCGACAACTGGCCGCCGCTGTTCGCCGCCGACGGCGACAAGCCCAGCGCCGACATGACCATCGTCGTGCGTGACGACGGCAAGAAGATGTGGGCCTACAAGGGCAAGCCGCTCTACACCTTCAAGAAGGACACCGCCGCCGGCCAGACCAGCGGCGACGGCTTCCTGAACGGCGCATGGCACGTGGCCAAGCCGTAAGATTCAAGATGACGTCATGGCCGGGCTTGACCCCCGGTCATCCAGCTTCATACGCACGTGCCGCAAAGATGGATCCCCGGGTCAGGCCCGGGGATGACGAGTTATTGTTATCCGCGATCAAAACGCGTGCTTGATGCGGCCCATGACCTGATGCGTCACCGTATCGCTGCCGCCGACGATCGCATCGTAGTTCACCGACAGAACCGTGAGCGGCGCCAGCTTGCCCGACAGGCCGGCGCCGAGCACGCCGCGATCGCGGATGCCAGCGGCGGTGGATGTCACGAACGAGCCCGGCAAGGTCGTATCGGCAAAGCTCGCATTGATGCCGCGGATGCCGTCGCTGAATTCGTGCAGCCAGGCGAAGCGCAGTTCCGGCGTCAGCACGCCGCCGTTATACGCGACATCATAGGCGAAGCGTGCACCGACGCTGGAACGCAGCGATTCCGAGCTGTCGCTGCCGACGATCAGCGCCGAAGCGCCGCCGCGCTCGGCGAAGCCGTCAGTCATCACACGCATATATTGCAGGCCGATCTCCGGCGTGATCACCCAGCCGCTGACGCGGATATCGGTGCCGACGGTGCCGCGGATGGCATAGTGATCGCCGCTGAACGTGGCGTCATTGGCCGTGCCGAGCGCGATGCGCGACGTCGTGTAGTCGCTGAAGCCATAGAGGCCCATCAAGGTCGCGAACCAGGTCGGCGCCTGCCAGGTGCCGTAGCCGCCGATGGTGCCGGTGGAGATGCGGGCATTGCTGCCATTGCCATCGGTGTCGCCGCGGGTGAAGGCATAGCCGCCGAACACGCCGGCGACGATGCTGTCGCTGAGGCGCTGGTCGTAGCCGGCCAGCACATTCACGGTGTTCGCCTTGAAGCCCGGCGCATCTGCGCGCGCGCCTTCGCGCGCGAAGCTCGCGCCCGACGTGACGAAGAAGCCGTGATCGGCGGTAACCGCGATCGGGCGCAGCGCCGGCGCCTTGTTGATGGGCGCATAAGCCATGGCGTCGGCCACGCCGGTGCCCCAGCCGGCTTCGGCAAGCGAGGAGCCCGCACTGCCGGGGAAAGCCATGACTGCGGCAAGCGCGCGATCGCCGCCAAAATTGCGATCGAACATGCCGCCGTCGAACATCGCCATCGCATTGCCAAGGCCGGACACATCGGTGCCGAGACCGTTGATGCGGTTCTGTGTGAGGTGCTGGCCGACGAGCGAGGTCGTCTGCTGCACATTGTTCATGCCGATGCGGCCGAGGCTCTGATAGGACGACGGCGTGAGCTGGCCCAGCGCCGCGCCGATATCGCCGGAGCTGGCGATCTTGTCGAGCATATCGACCACACCGAGACCGGTCGCATTGAGCGGAAGATTGTCGAACAGATTGGCGATTCCCGCCGCATTGGCACCGGCGAGCGCGGAGAATGACGGCGCATTGGCGTTGACGATCTGGAACGAGGTATAGAGCGTGCCGCCGATATTCACCGTCTGCCCCGCCATCAGCGCCGCACGATTGGCTTCGCCGAGACCGACCTTGTTGTAGTTCAGCGTATTGGTGCCAACGCCGCCATCGACGAGCCCGGCGATGCGCGAGCCCTTCATGATGTTCACGGTGTCGTTGCCGCCTTCCATGTTCACGGCACGGCCGGTATTGCCGATGATGGTGCCGTAATTGGTGAGGACGTCGTTGCCCTCACCCATCTGGATCGCCGAGCCGTCGCCGCGAATGAAGCGGGCATTGCCGGTGCCGGTATAGGTGACGCCGTTGAGCGTGCCGACGGAGTTTTCGTCGGCTAGGCCGTTTTGCTTCAACACGATGGCATTCGGATCCGGGATCGTGCCATTGCCGATGATCGTGCCGTAGTTGACGATCGTGTCGTTGTTGATAGCCGGCGTCGCCGTGCTCTTGTTTTCGAGGCGGATCGCATAGCCATTCTGGCCGATGATCGTGCCGCTGGCATAGTTGACGATGTTTGTTGCCGCCACGCCGCTACGGTCGAAATGGCCAACTCCGTCGTTGTTGACGACGAAGCCATTACCGGCGCCACTGATCAAACCGTAATTGTTCACCGTACCGCCGCCGAGCGACAGGCCTTCGCTGTTGTTGAGGCGGCCGCGGCTGTCGTAGCCGCCGGCACCGGTACCTTCGATGATTCCGTAGTTGGTAATGGTCGCCGCATTGTCGACGTCGACGCCGTCACCATCGCCCGTGCCATTGCCGTCATAGGCGCCGGTAATACGACCATAGTTGACCACCGTGCCCGTATTGTCGGAGCCGACGCCCGAGCCGTTGCGACCGATGATGACGCCGCCAGCCTCGTTGGTGACGCTCACGCCACCATTTTCACCGATCGAAATGCCGTGGCGGAAACCTGAAATGGTGCCACCCGATTTATTGATCACCGTTCCCGAGCGATCCTGAAAGTCGATGCCGTCGGTGCCGTCGCCAGAGCCAAACACGCCAGCCGAATAGATCAGGCCCCAATTGGTCACCACCCCATTCTGTCCGGGACGAACCGCATCCGACGTCGTCGTGCGGATCACGCCGGTTGCATAGTTGTAGATATTCAGGGTGCCGCCGGCAGAGGAATTCGCATCGAAATCGAGCGCCTGTCCGCCCGTAGACGATATCGTGCCGTAATTGTGCACGGTCACGGCGCCGTTGCCGATATCATTGTTGATGCGAAAGGCATCGTTGCCGATGCCGGAGATCGTGGCCCCTGCGCGGTTCCAGACCGTGATATTGCGCGGCGTTCCGGAGCCGGACGTATCTATGCCGCGGGTGGCACCAATGATGCTGCCGTAATTATCGATGGTGACACCGGGTGCCGGCGAGGGATTGGCCGTATTCACGGTCCAGGTGATCGCCGTCGCGGCCGACAACGTCGCGCCCGTTTCGACAGTGCCTGTCTGGGTGCCCGTCAGCGTACGCGCTGTGGTGTTGCTCGTCCCAGCCGGGATCGTAAACGTCTGCGCCTCTGCTGCGACCGGGGCGAACAACGCCGCCGCAATTACACCCATCGCAAGCCGGCTCGCGCCGTTACGCCATTCCCGTTTCATGAATTCCGCCCCCACAAAGATGAAGGCTCATTAAGTTTTGTGAATGACAGCGCAGTGACGAAACACGTGCTTGCGTTAACCCGCAGGTATTCGGACACAGAGTCATTCCGAGTGATGCCCTGCTGCAACAGTCCGCCGCAGTGCACCTATATCGTCGCGTGCAGAATGCTCCGCGCTCACCTCTTGCAAAACAGCAAAGCTCAACGTGAAACGTCGGCGCTTCGCTTAGGCCGCCCGGCCAAGCTTTGAACTTATCCTCCCCGGCTGCGACAAACGGATGTCGCGCCTATTCCGCGGCAGCTTCGCCATGTCCGCAGGGTTGGCTATGGTGCTGCCGTTCATGTTTCTCTGGGGAGTTTCACTCAATGTCGACCGGCTGGATCGTTCTCGGCGTGATCGTCGTCATCGCCGTCTTTCTGTTCATGACCTACAACCAGCTCGTCGCCCTGCGGCAGCGGGTCGATCAGGCCTTCGCCGACATCGACGTGCAGCTCAAGCAGCGCCACGACCTGATCCCGAACCTGGTCGAGACCGTGAAGGGCTATGCCTCGCACGAACGCGGCACGCTCGACGATGTCATCAAGGCGCGCAATTCGGCGATGCAGGCGCAGGGGCCGGGCCAGGTCTCGGCCGCCGAGCAGCAGCTTTCGGGCGCGCTGGGCCGGCTGATCGCGCTGTCGGAGGCCTATCCGGACCTCAAGGCCAATACGAATTTCCAGCAATTGCAGAGCGAGCTTTCGGACATCGAGAACAAGATCGCCGCGGCGCGCCGTTTCTTCAACAATGCCGTGTCCGAATACAACACCGGCATCCAGCAGTTGCCGGCTGCGCTGTTCGCCGGCGCGCTGGGCTTCCATGCCAAACAGTTCTTCGACCTCGGCGAGACACGCACGCAGGTCGAGGCGGTGCCGTCGGTCAAGTTCTGACCGTGGCCTGAGCCGGGCAGCACATCATGGCGGCTTACGGTCTCTATACGCATATTGCATCGAACAAGACGCGTTCGATGCTGCTGCTCGCCGGCCTGTTCGTCCTCGTCTATGTGGTCGTGTTCGCCGCTGCGCTGGTGCTCGAAGTGTGGAGCAACAGCCATGGCACGCTGCCCTACTATCTCAACCGGGCGTTTCGCGATCTGTTATGGGCGATGCCGGTCGCCACCATTGCTGCGATGGGCTGGATCGCCATCTCTTATTTCGGTCATCAGAAGATGATCGACATCATCACCGGCAGCGAAAGCGTGACACGGCAGGAACAGCCCCGGCTGTACAATCTGTTGGAGAATCTATGCATTTCGCGCGGCATCCCGATGCCGAAGCTGAAGGTCATGCCGGACGACGCGCTCAACGCCTTCGCCACCGGTCTCAATCCCCGGCAATATTCGGTGACGGTCACCACGGGGCTGCTGCGCAATCTCGACGACGACGAGATCGAGGCCGTGCTCGGCCATGAGCTGACCCATATCCGCAACGGCGACGTGCAACTGATGGTGATTGCCGGCATCATCGCAGGGGTGGTCGGCCTGTTCGCCGAACTGCTGTTCCGCAGCTTCACCAACGGCAATTACCGCTTTTCGTCGGGACGCTCGTCGTCCTCGCAATCGTCCTCGTCAGGCGACAGCAAGGGGGGCGGCGGAGCGATCTTCGCCATCATCATCGCAGTGATGCTGCTGGTGGTCGCCTGGCTGCTGTCGCAGGCGATCAAGATGGCGTTGTCGCGCTCACGCGAGTTCATGGCCGATGCCGGCGCGGTGGAGCTGACCAAGAACCCGGACGCCATGATCTCGGCCCTGCGCAAGATCGAAAATCGCGGCGAGCTGCCGGGAGCAACCTCGGCGGTGATGGAGATGTGCGTGGACAATCCGCGCTCGGGCTTTGCGGATATTTTCGCGACGCATCCATCGGTGGATGCGCGGGTCGCCGCCCTGATCAAATATGCCGGCGGGCACGATCCGGGGCCGCTGGCGCTGCCAGGTGAGGTGGCGGAGCAAGAGGCGCCCACGCAGCCAGAGGGAGAGCCGGCAAAGGCAGGGCCGTGGAGCGATGGTGGGCAGCCCGGCGGGGTGCCGGGCGATCCAGCCCAAGGTCCATGGGGCAAGCACGCCTGAACCTCAATCTGTCGTCGCCCGGCTTGACCGGGCGATCCAGTCAACTCGGACCGGAGGAGCATACTGGGTCACCCGGTCAAGCCGGGTGACGACACAGAAGATCCGGGGCACTGCCCCAAAATTCCGCAATGATTTCCGTTATCCATCGCCAACCGGCGATTGAATTCCCCCATCTTTCTGCCATGTTCGCGCCCAAAGCAGGCATGGGCTACAGTGCGCACGGCGCGAGTCTCCCTCGTGCCTTGGGGGTCCGGACTTGGGGATCCTTGGGGATCCAGATCAGTTAAGGGAATTTCATGGCGAAGCCAGCAGTCATCGTTGTCGGCGCGGACAAGGGCGGGGTCGGCAAGACCACGGTATCGCGGACCGTTCTGGACTATTTCAGCGCCAACAACGTCGCAACGCGCGCCTTCGACACCGAATCGCCGCGCGGCACGCTGAAGCGCTTTCACACCGACATCACCGAAATCGTCGACATGACGACCACTTCGGACCAGATGAAGATCTTCGATACGCTCAACACCGTGGCACCGTCGGTCACCGTGATCGACGTCCGCGCAGGCCTGTTGTCCCCTGCCCTCGCCTCGCTGCGCGACATCGGCTTCCTCGATGCGGCCAAGTCCGGCCAGATCACCTTTGCCGTGTTCCATATACTGGGACCCTCGATCGCGTCGCTGGACGAAATCGCCGAGACCGCCGGCTTCATGGACGGCGCAAAGTATTTCCTGGTGAAGAACTTCATCAACAACACCAGCTTCTTCGAATGGGACCAGGCGACCTACAATTCCTATTTCCACAAGATCAAGGGCGCAACCGAGATCACCATCCCGAAGCTGAACGAGATGGCCTATGAGCAGGTGGAAGTCTCCTCGGTGCCGTTCCTGAAATTCGTTGCCAACAAGGGCCCGAATGATGAGGCAGCGAACTACTCCTTCGTGCTGCGCGGCTATGTCCGCCACTGGCTCGCCAATGTCTGGAGCGAGTTCGATCGCATCAAGCTGACGGATATCGTACACGACAAGCCCAGCGCACGCACGCCCGGCGAGCAGTAACATCGTTTCCTGCCTCTCCTCGCATCCGGGGAGAGGCGACAGCTCTTGAGCCCTGCGCCAATACGCCCGATATACTGGCGCCATGCCGCGCACCCCCGTCTACATCATCTGCTCGACACGCCCGCAGGTCGGCAAGACCCTGACGGCGCGCCTGCTCACGGAATTCCTCAAGCTGCAGCGCGGCGATGTCATCGCTTTCGATGTCAGCCTGAAGGAACCGTCGCTGCTCGACTTCCTGCCGCGGCTGACCGAGACGGCCGAGATCGACGACACTTTCGGCAAGATGGCGCTGATGGACCGGCTCATCGTCCATGACGAAATGGCAAAGGTGATCGACCTCGGCTACCACGCCTTCGACGAATTTTTCAGAATGACCGCCGAGATCGGTTTTGCGAAGGAAGCCGCGCGCCGCGGCGTAGCGCCGATCGTGCTGTTCATGGGCGACAGCGACCGCGCTTCGTTGCGTGCCTACGAGATGCTGCAACAGCAGTATCCGCAACGCTCGCTGTATTTGATCGACAACGAGCAAGTGTTGCGTGGAGAGATCCCGCCGGCGCTTGCGCAAGGCAAGATGCTGCACATCGCGGCGCTGCCACCGTTTCTCAAGACCTATATCGACCGGCTGAACTTCTCGTTCACCGGCTATTTGCGGTCTGAGCACGATTCATCCACCGAACTGCATCAGTGGATTCGCAGGAATTACTTTTCGTTCCGCGAGATCGAGCTGGGGCTGCTGCTGATGTGAGGGGCCTAGTGCCCCTCGAAGGTCATCAGTGTCCGCACCGGCACATCCATCGCGCGCAGCTTGGCGGCGCCGCCGAGATCCGGCAGATCAATGATGAAACAGGCCGCCACCACATCTGCGCCGATCTGGCGCATCAGCTTCACCGCGCCTTCTGCGGTGCCGCCGGTGGCGATGAGGTCATCGACCAGAATCACGCGTTCGCCGGGCTTGATGGCGTCGGCATGCACTTCCATTTCGTCGATACCGTATTCCAGCGAATAGGCGATCCGCACGGTGGTGTGCGGCAGCTTGCCCTTCTTGCGGATCGGCACGAACCCGGCCGAGACCTGATGCGCCACCGCACCGCCGATGATGAAGCCGCGTGCTTCCATGCCGGCGACCTTGTCGATTTTCGAGCCGGCCCAAGGATGCACCAGCTCATCCACCGCGCGGCGGAACGAGCGGGCATCGCCGAGCAGCGTGGTGATGTCGCGAAACAGGACGCCCGGCTGCGGATAATCCGGAATGGTGCGGACGGAAGCCTTGAGGTCGTGAGCGAGTTCAGGGGTCATCAGGATCTCTGTTTCGGTCTGGTTCGGCGGCAGGAACCTCTGCGAAATTGGCATAGCCAATTTCGCTAGTATGAAGCAATCCGGATGCCACAAGCATGCCGGATTGCCCATCGCGGGCCGGGGGCCCGCCGGTTCAGCCCGCCTTTTGGCCCAGCCGGAACGCATTTTCAACAATGCGCAGCCCGACCTCCCCGCCCAGCGACATCAGAGATTCCGGATGGAACTGAACCCCCCCCACCGGCAGCGTCTTGTGCTCAATGGCCATGGCCACGCCGTCCTCGGTGGTGGCCGTCACCGTCAGGACCTCGGGCATATCGCCCATCTCGACAAACAGGGAGTGGTAACGGCCGATGGTAACCTCGTTGGGAAGTCCCTGCATCAACTCACCGCCCTTGACCTGTATCCGTGACGGCCGGCCATGGGCCGGCTGCGTGAGCTGACCCAGTTGGCCACCGAAATATTCGCCGATGGCCTGGACGCCGAGACAGACGCCGAATACCGGTAGATTCTTGTCAAGCGCGGTGTCGATGGTCTTGGAGATGCCGAAATCCGCAGGGCGGCCGGGGCCGGGTGACAGTACCAGCAGGTCGAAATCATCGCGGTTCAGCACCGTCTGCGCATGGATATGCCTGATCACACTGACATCGGCGCCGACCTGCCGGAAGTAGTCTGCCAGCATGTGCACAAAGCTGTCCTCGTGATCGACCAAGAGCACCTTCTTGCCGGAGCCACGCGCGTCCGGTGCGAAGGCGGACAGCTTCTTCGGCGGATCGCCGCGCAGCGCCTGGAACAATGCCGCGGCCTTGGTCTGGCATTCCTTCTCTTCCGCCACCGGATCGCTGTCGAACAGCAGCGTCGCGCCAACGCGGACTTCGGCGAGACCATCCTTCATGCGGATGGTGCGGATGGTGATGCCGGTGTTGATGGTACCGTCGAAACCGACCACGCCGATGGCGCCGGCATACCAGCGCCGTGATGAGCGTTCATTGTCCTCGACGAACTGCATTGCCCACAGTTTCGGCGCACCTGTGACGGTGACGGCCCAGGCGTGGGTGAGAAACGCATCGAGCGCATCAAAGCCCGGGCGTAGCATGCCTTCGACATGATCGACGGTGTGGAAGAGTTTTGAGTACGTCTCGATCTGCCGGCGCGCGAGCACCTTGATGGTGCCCGGCACGCAGACGCGCGCCTTGTCGTTGCGATCGACGTCGGTGCACATATTGAGCTCGAATTCGTCCTTCTCCGAATTGAGCAGCTGACGGATCTGCTCGGCATCGCTGATGGCGTCAGAGCCGCGGGCGATGGTGCCGGAGATCGGACAGGTCTCGACGCGGCGGCCATCGGAGCGCACGAACATTTCCGGCGAGGCGGAGACGAGGAATTCGCCATCGCCGAGATTCATCAGCGCGCCATAAGGCGACGGATTGATGATGCAGAGGCGCTGGAAGACTTCGGCCGGCGAGCGATCGCAGGGTTCGGCGAAGAGCTGACCGGGCACCGCTTCGAACAGATCACCGCGTGCGAAAGCGGCGCGGGCTTTCTCAACGGTCTCTTGATATTGGCCTGGCGCATGATCGGCAAAGCCTTCGCGTGGCGACTTGTTGTAGCCGCTCTCAGGCGTCTCGCGCGGCAGGCCTTCGGTGGAGCGTTCCTTGAACGCGAAGTCGTAAGTGAGCGTGACACCGCGGCCGGTGGCACGATCATAGGCGAGCAGGCGGTCGGGAATATAGAGGACGATGTCGCGTTGGTCGGCTTCGCGGGCACGCTTCTGCTTGAGGTCCTCGACCTGAAAGACGAGATCATAGGCGAAGGCGCCGAACAGGCCGAGCATCGGATCGGCAGACGAGAACAGCTGCGCGACAAGATCGCGAATCAGCGACATTACGCTGGCCCGGCGGGTGCGCTGGTCTTCCTCCACCGGCGCCTCGCCGCGGACGATATGCCCCTTCAGCTTCGCCATGGTGCGGCCGTCGAGCACCACGCAGGGATCGCTCAGTCTTTCGGCTAGAAAGGCGATCAGCACCTGCCCGCGCTTGTTCAGCGCGGTGATGGCGAACTCCGTGCCGGTGGTTTCCAGCAGCAGCGGGGGATCGGAAAAGCCGAGATCAAAACTCTCATAGCGGCCGGGCACCGTGGTGCCGGAGGACAGCACCACGCCGCGGTGGTGATCGAGCCGGGTGATGAGATCGTCGAGCGCCGTGCCGCCGGTGAACATCTCGGCATGGCGTGTGACGGTCAGGCCGCCGGCGGTCTTGTAAGTGCTCTCAGCGGGGAGAGAAAAGATCGTCCTGTTCATTGTGTCCTCTTAAGGGAGCAAGCCGGAGGCGCCACACAGGACAAACGAGCCAATCAGAACAAAGCAAGGGCCGTCGCACTGCGATGGCGGCCTTCGACGATTGGGAAAAGAGCAAATCGCACCAGCCACCTCTTCAGGAGGTGCGCCACCAACGGCGGGAGTTGCGGACAGGGGTGCTCATGGCTGGCACTGAGCCACGGGAAACCGGCGGCGTCAAGATGGAGATCGAAGCAATTGATCCCTGACAAATACCGTCAGCTTCAGTGGGCCGACGTCGTCCTCGATCGGATGCCATCCCAGCTGCAGATAATAGGCTCGCCGCGGCGGGGCTGCGCAGAGATAAACTTTCTCGTGATTGCGCGCGAAAGCCTCCGTACAGGCGTGTTCAATCAAAGCCGGCGCGATGCCCTGCCCACGCGCGTCTGGCTCGGTCCAGACGGCAGCAACCCATGGCGTGTATTGCGGACGTTCGTCGAGATCGGAATCCAACAGCGAGGCCGTGCCGAGGAAAGCGGTGCCGCGATGTGCCACGAGCGCGATCGGCAGGTCACTGCCTCTCATGTTTTCGCGCAGGCGCTGAACGATATAGGCCTCCGCCACACCATGGCGCTTCCACCATGCCTGCCAGATGCGATCCGCAACGGTGTCGAAAAACTCCGGGACCTGACGGAGGTCGGAGATAGAGAAATCGGGTACCATGTTCTGTTATCCTGGCACCCGACCTATCCGGTCATCCCGGCCGCATCAAGCGCAACGGATGATCAAGCGAGATGCTTCTTGAAGAACGCAGTCGCGCGGCCCCAGGCGAGCTTGGCGGCTTCGAGATCGTGCACTTCGGCGCGCTGTTCGTTGACGAAAGCGTGGTCGGCGTCATAGCGGAAGAATTCAGCGCTCTTGCCGGCGGCCTTCAGGTCCTTCTCGAAACTATCGACCACTTCCGGCGTGCACCAGTCGTCGCGATTGGCGAAGTGGCCTTGCAAGGGCACCTGCACATCGGCGGGCTTCGCGGCTTGCTCCGGCGGGATGCCGTAGAAAGCAACGGCGGCGCTGAGTTCGGGAATCTTGGTGGCGCCGATCACGGTCACTGCGCCACCGAGGCAGAAGCCGGTGAGGCCCACCTTGGCGCCATCCTTCGACAGATATTGCACGGCGCCACGCACGGTCTGCGTGGTCGCGTCCATGAAATCGAGCGAGTTCATCTCTTTATTGGCGGCATCCGTGTCGTGATAGGGCACGACCACGCCGTTATAGAGATCGGGCGCCAGCACATCGAAGCCCTCCTGGGCAAGGCGGTCGGCGAGGCCCTTGATCTGGTCGGACAGGCCCCACCATTCCTGGATCATGACCACGCCCGGTGCGTTCGCGCTGGTGGCTTTGGCAAGATAGCCCTTGGCTTCCTTGCCGTCGGGGCGCTTGAAAGTGATGGATGAGCCCATGATGTCCTCCGGGAGTTTGTGATCCAGCTGGTTGAACGCATTTTGGCGTCGACATGATGACAACGCAAATGCGCGCATCGCGTGTGCAACATCAACTGATTTTGTCATCGCCCGGCTTGACCGGGCGATCCAGTAATCGTTGCCGATTGTGTGATCTATGGCGGCCCTAACGATAAGCACTGGAGTTTACTGGGTCACCCGGTCAAGCCGGGTGACGACAACCGAGTTGGCTACCCAACAAAAAAAAGCCCCCGAGGGGGCTTTTCGTGTCTCTGGCCAGGAACGCGCTCAGTGCGCGTTGGCCCAGACCTTTTTCTTCGTGAAATACATCAGGAAGGCGAAGATGATCAGGAAGATCATCACCTGCAGGCCGAGCTTCTTGCGCGCCTCGAGATGCGGCTCCGCGGTCCACATCAGGAAGGTCGCCACGTCCTTGGCATAGTTTTCGACCTTCTGCGGAGTGCCGTCGTCATAGGTGACCTGATCGTCCGAGATCGGCTTCGGCATCTTGATGGCGTGGCCGGGATAGTACTTGTTGTAGTAGGCGCCCTGGGCCAGTTGGAAGTCTTTCGGCGCGTCCTCGTAGCCCTGCAGCAGGGCGTCGATATAGTTCGGACCCTTCTCCTGGAACTGGGTGAAGAAGTCGAAGATGAATTGCGGGAAGCCGCGATCATAGTTGCGGGCCTTGGCCATCAGCGACAGGTCCGGCGGATAGGCGCCGCCATTGGCCGCACGCGCCGCGTTCTCGTTCGGGAACGGCTTCGGGAACGGATCGGCGAGACGACCCGGACGCTCGAACATATCGCCGGCATCGTTGGGGCCGTCCTGCACCTTGATGTCGGACGCCACAGCCGTCGCCTGCGCGGTCGAGAAGCCGGGGCCACCGGGATCCGCGAGGTTGCGGAAGTGAAGCAGGTTCATCGAATGGCAGGTGGCGCAGACTTCCTTGTAGACCTTGTAGCCACGCTGCAGCGCGCCACGGTCAAACTTGCCGAAAGGGCCGGCGAAGCTCCACGACAGCGACGGCGGCGTCGGGCCGCCCTCGGCCGCCCTGGCATGCTGCGCCCCGCCCATCACCAGACCGCCGGCCAGCAGCATCACGGCGATGGCCGATGCGGCCTTCTTGCCGTATTTCGCGAGCACGTCGTCCGCGATCGAATTCGGCACCGCGCGCGGTGTCTCGATGCGGCTGAGAATCGGCAGCACGATCAGGAAATAGGCGAAGTAGCAGAAGGTCAGCACGCGGCCGGCGATGATGTAGACGCCTTCCGCAGGCTTGCCGCCGAGCCAGCCCAGCAGGATGCAGACCGCGACGAAGATCCAGAAGAACTGCTTCGCGAGCGGACGATACTTTGACGAGCGTGTCTTTGCCGAGTCGAGCCAGGGCAGGAAGGCCAGCACGATGATCGCCGAGAACATGGCGATGACGCCGCCGAGCTTGGACGGGATCGAGCGCAGGATCGCGTAGAACGGCAGGTAGTACCATTCCGGCACGATGTGCGCCGGGGTCACACCCGGATTGGCCTGGATGTAGTTGTCGGGGTCGCCGAGATAGTTCGGGATGTAGAACACGAACCAGGCGTAGAAGATCATGAAGCAGACGATGCCGAAGCCATCCTTGATCGTGGCGTAGGGCGTGAACGGCACCATGTCCTTTTCGGTCTTCGGCTCGACGCCGGCCGGATTGTTCTGGCCGACCACATGCAGCGCCCAGACGTGCAGGACGACGACGCCCGCGATCACGAAGGGCAGCAGATAGTGCAGCGAGAAGAAGCGGTTCAGCGTCGGGTTGCCGACGGCATAGCCGCCCCACAGCAGGGTCACGATGTGCTCGCCGACATAGGGAATGGCCGAGAACAGGTTGGTGATGACGGTGGCGCCCCAGAAGCTCATCTGGCCCCACGGCAGCACATAGCCCATGAAGCCTGTCGCCATCATCAGCAGATAGATGATGACGCCGAGGATCCAGAGCACTTCGCGCGGCGCCTTGTAGGAGCCGTAATAGAGGCCGCGGAGCATGTGGATGTAGACGGCGATGAAGAACATCGATGCGCCGTTGGAATGCAGGTAGCGCAGCAGCCAGCCGTAATTCACATCGCGGACGATGCTCTCGACCGAGTTGAAGGCCATATCCACATGCGGCGTGTAGTGCATCGCCAGGATCACGCCGGTGACGATCTGCACACCGAGCATGAAGGAAAGGATGCCGCCGAACGTCCACCAGTAGTTCAGGTTACGCGGCGTCGGATAGGCGATGAAGGACGAATGGATCAGCCCGATCAGCGGCAGACGCTTTTCGAACCATTGCAGGGCAGGATGGGAGGGCTGGTAGGTGGATGGTCCGCTCATGATGCGATCCTGAAGAAAGAAACGACACTATCGACGCAAGTTCTCGAGGCGAGCCGGGCGGCTCAGCCGATCTTGATCTTGCTGTCGGAGACGAAGGCGTAAGGAGGAATCGGCAGATTGGCGGGAGCCGGTCCCTGACGAATACGGCCGGAGGTGTCGTAGACCGAACCATGGCAAGGGCAGAAGAAGCCGTCATAGGCGCCTTCATGGGCGATCGGGATACAGCCGAGATGGGTGCAGATGCCGATGACCACGAGCCCCTGATCGTGGCCTTCCTTGACGCGGGCCTGGTCGGTCTGCGGATCGGGCAGGCTGGAGACGGGCACCGCGCGGGCGTCGTCGATCTGCTTCTTGGTGCGGTGGCTGATATAGATCGGCTTGCCGCGCCAGAACACCTTGATGTCCTGCCCCTCGGCGACCGGGGTGAGATCGACCTCGATCGGCGCACCCGCCGCGATGGTCGAAGCATCTGGATTCATTTGAGAAATCAGCGGCCAAACGGCGGCTGCAGCACCAACGGCAGCCACGGCCCCAGTGGCTACGTACAGGAAATCACGGCGCGTGTGCTGCGCCGAAGACGTTGTCGTCACGATCCCAACCCTTTCTTATCTGCTCCCCGTCAATGCCCGTCCGGCAACGCCTGCGCGTTGACCTGAAGCAATGACCGGTGCCCGCGGTTCCTCCCCACGGCGGCGTGGCTACTTGTCCTTGCCTCGCAGCAAAAACTTGCAATCCAGAATCGTTCTATTGGCATCCCGAACGCAGCAGCGCAAGCCTACGAACGGGGTAACAGGATGCGATGCACGCAAGATTCGCAGCCGTTCCGCGGCGCGGAGAATTTGGCCTTAGCCGCGGGAGCGCAATGCCCGCCCGACGCTTGCAGCAATCGCATCGCCGCCATCGTGCCATGGCTGATTCGCCGGCCGCGCCAACGCGCCACCTGACTGTTCCGTGCAGCGAGCCGCAACCACAACCATGGCGAGGAAAACGTCTCCGAATGTGGGGATGTACGCGCCGTCACGGCAACACTTGGGGCTGCAAGCCCGTTCTGCAGCTATTCTAACGGCCAAAGCCTGTACTCGCGCGACGCCTTCGTTAGAGCCGGATGACACCAAAATCATACCGGCAGAAGCCGGCTCCAATTCCGGGGGCATCTTGGCCATGACGACTGCACATTATTCGCGCGCTGTCGCGCATCTCCCAGCCATCCGCATATTCTGCCTTTGTGCCACCAGCGCCCTCGCTTTGTCCGTGCCCGCCGATCCCGCCCAAGCGCAAACGACGCTCCCCGCTGTGACCGTGGAATCGCCGCAGCAGCGAGCACGCCCTGCTGCATCGCGGCCGGCGCAGCGCTCCTCGGCCAGCCGCGCCGCCCGCGCCAATCGCAGCGCGCGAACGCCCCAGGCCACGCCTGTCGCTGCGGCCAATCCGAATGCCGGCGAGCGGGCGGGCGGCCCTGTGGTCGGCTTCGTCGCCACCCGCAGCGGCACCGGCACGAAGACCAATACGCCGTTGATCGAAACGCCGCAGTCGATTTCCATTGTCACACGTGATCAGGTCACCAACCAGGGCGCAGGCTCCATCGGCGAGGCTCTGCGCTACAGTGCGGGCGTCAGCGGCGACGTCAATGGCGGTTCGGATACGCGCTTCGGCGGCTTGCAGATCCGTGGCTTCGACATGACCATGCCCGGCCTCTATCTCGACGGCCTGCGGCTGCCGAGCAGCCAGTATGTGCATTTCCTCGGGCTCGAGCCTTACGGCGCCGAGCGGCTCGAAGTGTTGAAGGGCCCCTCTTCCACGATGTATGGCGGCAGCGGCACCGGCGGTCTGCTCAACTATGTGAGCAAACTACCGACGGCGCGCCAGTTTGGCGAGGTCTCGATCTCCGGCGGCAGTTTCAACCGCTATCAGGGGGAGTTCGATTTTGGCGGCCCCGCCAACAAGGAAGGCACGGTGCTGTATCGCCTCACCGGCGTGATCCGCGACAGCGATACGCAGGTGGATTTTTCGAAGAACAACCGCGTCTTCATCGCCCCGGCCGTGACGTTCAAGCCGAACGAAGACACCTCGATCACCTTCCTGTCGAACTATCAGAAGGACAAGGCAGGCTGGGGCCTGCAATTCTTCCCGCCATCGGGCACGGTGTGGGCCAATAACGGCCGCACCATTCCGGTGAACCGCTTTGGTGGCGAGCCCGGCATGAACCAGTTCGACACCGAACAAGCCTCGGTCGGTTATCTGTTCTCGCACAACATCAATGATGCGCTGACCTTCAGGCAGAATCTGCGCTACTCATACATGTATAACCAGCAGGCCAGCTTTTACGGCACCGGCTATGCGACGGCCGCCGACGAGGCCGCAGGCCTCATGGGTCGCGGCGGCAGCGCTGGCGATTCGACCATCAACTCCTTCGCCGTCGATAACCAGCTGCAGGGCAAATTCACCACCGGCATCCTCAGCCATACGGCGCTGTTCGGCATCGACTATCGCAACACCACATTCCGCGACCGGGCCAACGGCTATAGCACCGGCAAGATCGACATCTTCAACCCGGTTTATACCAATGCCTGGGTCAATACGGGACCTGCCGACGACACCGGCGTAAAACAATCGCAGGTCGGCATCTATGCGCAAGACCAGATCAAGCTCGGCAATCTGTCGTTCCAGCTAGGTGGACGACAGGATTTCGTCACCACCGATGTGGATGCCTCGCTGTTCAATACAAAAGCCTCGACGAATGCCTCCGCTTTCACTGGCCGCGCTGCGGTCATGTATAATTTCGACAGTGGCGTCGCGCCCTATTTCAGCTATTCGGAATCGTTCCTGCCCGTGCTCAATACCGACGGGCTGGGCAATCTGCTGAAGCCTGAGACGGGAAAGCAATATGAAGTCGGCATCAAGTATCAGCCGGTCGGCATCAATGCACTGATCACGCTGGCAGCGTTCGACCTCACCCGCGCCAATGTCGTTACTTTCCCGCCGCCAACATTTGCTGCGGTCCAGACCGGTGAGATCAATTCGCGCGGTATAGAGCTCGAAGGCACCGCCACGCTCGCCGAAGGCTTCAACATCCGCGGCGCCTATTCTTACATCCACGCCACTGTCACCAAGGATCCGGTGAATATCGGCAATGCACCGGCCACGGTTCCGCTCAATCGCTTCTCGCTGTGGAGCGACTACACGTTCCAGGGCGGCCCGCTGGCCGGCATTCAGGTTGGCGGCGGCATCCGCTATGTGGGCTCGACCTTCGGCGACGACGCCAACACCTTCCAGGTTCCGGCGTCGACGGCCATCGACGCGCTGGTCGCCTACACAAAAGACAACTGGCGCATGGCTCTGAACGTGACCAATCTCGCCGACACCCGCTACGTCGCAGCCTGCTATGGCTATACGAGCTGTTTCTATGCAGAGGGTCGCAAGGCGATCGCCAAGCTGACCTATCGCTGGTGACAGTTTAGAAAACTCCTAAATCGCGACATTCCGCCACCGCCGGTCCCTCGACCGGCGGCATACGTTTTTGCTAGTCAGATCGCGTCTAAATTGAGAGGGCGGAACGCCATGAGATCGATCTTCGGGCGCCTGCATCGCTGGGCCGGGCTGCTCACCGCCGCCTTCCTGTTCTTCTCCGGCGTTACTGGCGCGATTATCTCGTGGGACCACGAACTTGACGATTTGCTCAACAGCAAGCTGAAGGATGTCACCACTCAGGGCCCCGCCAAGCCGTCGATCGAACTCGCCAACCTGATCGAGCAGCGCGATCCGCGTGCGCGCGTCATCCACATGAACATGACGCCGGAGAAGAACGAGTCGCTGTCCTTCTTCGTGCTGCCGCGCATCGATCCTGCGACACAGAAGCGTTACACCATCGACTATAATCAGGTCTTCCTCGACCCCAACACCGGCGAGGAACTCGGCAAGCGTTACTGGGGCGCAGTGTGGCCGGTCACTCGCGAGAACTTTGTCTCGTTCCTCTATAAGCTGCACTACACGATGCACATCCCGGAATTCTGGGGCAGCGATCGCTGGGGCATGCGCATCCTCGGCGTCATCGCCATCATCTGGACCATCGACTGCTTCGTCGGCTTCTATCTGACGCTTCCCTCGCGCAAGCGAGCCAAGGCCGGCCGTGCTCCATCGGTCGCGCGTGAACTCGGCAGGGGCTTCTGGGCGCGCTGGAAGCCGGCCTGGATGATCAAGACCTCGGGCAGCGCCTATCGCATCAACTTCGATATCCACCGCGCCTTCAGCCTGTGGACGTGGGGCCTGCTCTTCATCATCGCCTTCACGGCGTTCTCGCTGAATCTCTATTTCGAGGTGTTCTCGCCGCTGATGAAGACTGTCTCGAACTACACGCCCACCCCTTACGAGCAGCGCGAATATCGTCACCTCGACCATCCTATCGAACCGAAGATGACCTGGGCGCAGATCTATGAGCGCGCGCAGGCCGACGGAAAGGCACGCGGTTGGGACACACCGGTCGGTTCCTTGTTCTACGGTCCGGCACACGGCATCTATCAGGTCGGTTTCTTCCATCCCGGCGACGACCACGGCGCTGCGGGCGTCGGCCCCGCGCAGCTTTACTACGACAGCGAAGATGGTCGCCCGCTCGGCCAGAAGCTGCCTTGGGTCGGCACCGCCGCCGACATCTTCGTGCAGATGCAGTTCCCTATGCATTCGGGAAGAATTCTGGGCCTGCCCGGTCGCATCCTGATCTCGCTGATGGGTCTCGTAGTGGCGGCACTCTCCGTCACCGGCGTGGTGATCTGGTGGAAGAAGAGACGCGCGCGATTGCGCGTCCGCGAGACGACCAACTCACGCGCGAATACACGACTCGCCCCTGCGGAGTGAGTGTCGGACACCGCAAAGATTTCGCGCGATGACTTCTTGTCGTTATCACCTCACGCAACAACGATTGGCCGCAGACACTTTCAGCATCATCACAGGACGCAGTAAACGCGCCTGAATGGAAACAATCAAAAGCCACAAGCTAACTCTGCACCAATTCTAAGCGGCGATGGCATGCGTTGCTGTCTGCGCTTCGATATCACCTCACACATAACTATTGTTGAGCTGGGGGATATCTAGGAAATGCTGAATCTTGGAATGGCGCGCGTCTGCGCGCTCGGCTCGGTGAGCCTGATCGCACTCTCATTCACCGGCGCAGACATCGCTATCGCGCAGTCCACCCTTCCCGCCGTCACGGTCGATGCGCCGAAGCAGCGCCAGGCGCGCTCAACTCAGGTGCGCCGTGCCGCAACTACCCACAGCACCATCACGCGCCGGGCGCGCGCTCCGCTGCAGCGGACCGCCCCCGTGCGCTATGTCACTCCCTCGACCGGTACCGTTGGCGCGCCGCCGGCTGCCTTCGCCGGTGGCCAGGTCGGCAGCGGTTCGCAGCTTGGCCTGCTCGGCAATCGTGGCGTCATGGACACCCCGTTCAACCAGACCAGCTACACGTCCGAACTGATCGCCAATCAGCAGGCCCGCACCGTCGCCGATGTGATGGCGAACGATCCATCGGTGCGTGTCGTGACGACCTCCGGCGGCGGTCAGGACGCCTACTACATCCGCGGCTTCTATTACGGTGTCGGCCAGACTTTGCTGAATGGCCTTTACGGCATCGCCCCCTATTATTCGGTGGCGGCGAATTTCGTCGATCGCGTGGAGGTGCTGAAGGGCCCGAGCGCGCTATTGAGCGGTATGCCGCCCGGAGGCGCCGCTGGCGGCAGCATCAATCTCGTCACCAAGAAGGCGCCGGACTACGACATCACGCAATTGACGGCGACCTATGCGTCGAAGTCGCAGTTCGGCACGCTTGTCGATATCGCCCGCCGCTACGGCGAGCAAAAGGAATGGGGCATCCGCTTCAACGGCAGCTACCGCAATGGCGACACCGTCTTCGACCGGCAGAGCGAGGAATTCGGCAATGCCGTGCTTGGCCTCGATTATCGCGGTGAGCGCGCACGTGTTTCGGTCGATGCCGGCTATCAAGCCCAGAATCTGTCACCGGCGATGCGCTTCCTGTCGGTCGATGCAGGACTGCCGGTGCCGCGCGCGCCGGACGCCGGAACCAATTTCGTGGTGCCATGGGCACATTGGCGCCCGCGCGATACGTTCGTCGCCGGCCGCGTCGAAGTGGATATCACCGATTGGGCCACTGTTTACGGTGCCATCGGTTATCGCGAAAGCACGCTGGACTTCATCTCGGTGGCACCGACCATCGTCAATACGGCAGGCGACTATGGCTCGCGGCCATTGATCGGCTTTTCCCGCTTCGAGACAACGTCAGCCGAAACCGGCATCCGCGCCAATGTCGATACCGGACCGCTCAATCATGCGCTGAGCGTGAACTACTCCTATACGAACGTGCCCAACTACAACGACTTTTCAGTCGGCACTGACGTTGCCTCGAACATCTACAATCCCCGCTTCGTCCCGGTGCAGAGCACCGGTACACCGCTCTATCGCAATCTCGTGACGTCGGAACTGTCGAGTGTTGGTGTTGCAGATACCATGTCGATCCTCGACAAACGCGTGCAATTCACCATCGGTGCGCGCCGCCAGACGGTGGGGCAAAACTCGATCAACTACACGACCGGCGCAACGGCCGCCTATGAGGCCTCGGTGTGGAGCCCAGGCTATGCGCTGGTAATCAAGCCATTCGACCGGTTGTCGCTCTACGCCAATCACATCGAAGGCTTGCAGCCTGGCGCGACAGTCGGCCCGGGCTTCGGCAATATCGGGCAGATCTTTCCGCCTTACCAGTCGAAGCAGACCGAGGTCGGCGCCAAGATCGATTATGGCCGCATGATCGCGACCTTCAGCCTGTTCCAGATCACACAGCCAAGTCTCATCACCATCCCCGGCCTGCCGTTGCCGCGGCAAGAGCTGAGCGGCGAACAGCGCAATCGCGGTCTCGAAATGAACGTGTTCGGTGAGCTGGCTCCCGATCTTCGCCTGCTAGGTGGCGTGACTCTGCTCGACGGTCGGCAAACCCGAACGCAGGGCGGCCTCAATGACGGCAAGTGGGCGCTCGGCGTCGCGCAGGTGAACGTCAATCTCGGCCTTGAATGGGACACGCCATTCGTCCCCGGCTTCACGCTGACCGGCCGCGTCATCCACACTGGCGAACAGTATCTCGATGCGGGAAATACGCAGATCCTGCCGAGCTGGACCCGCATCGATCTCGGCGCGCGCTACACGTTCCTCTCGCCCTGGAACGGCAAGCCGATCATCGTCCGTGCCAACGTGGAAAACGTCGCCAATGCGAGTTACTGGGCTTCGGCCTATAGCGGCGTGCTCACGGTTGGCGCCCCACGGACCTATCTACTGTCAACGACGTTCAATTTCTGAACGTCTGACTCAACATTGAGCGAGCAGGCGCACGCGCCTGCACGCTTGTCGTTTCCGCTTTGGCGCGCTATCGGCATGGCATGCGCATTGCCCTTTATCAGCCCGATATCCCGCAAAATACCGGCACCATCCTGCGCCTATGCGCCTGCCTCGATGTCGAGGCGCATATCATCGAACCAGCGGGCTTTCCGATCTCGGACCGTCACTTCCGCCGCGCGGGGATGGATTATCTCGATCAGGTCTCGATCGTTCGCCACATCTCCTGGCAGCATTTTGAGGAATGGCGGCGGGAAGCTGGCTACAAGCTCGCGCTGTTCACCACCAAAGGGGCCGAGCCCTATCTGACGCATCGCTATGCCGATGACGAAATCCTGCTGTTCGGTCGCGAAAGCGCGGGTGTGCCCGAAGATGTCGCTGCGGCTGCCGATAGCCGTGTCGTGATCCCGATGCGCGAGAGCCTGCGCTCGATCAATCTGGCGATGACGGTGGCGATGGCGCTGGGTGAAGCCCTACGGCAGACGCGCGGATAGGCTTAGCCCCAAACGAAAATGCCCGGCACGAGGCCGGGCATTTTGAGAGCGAAGGGCTTACTCGGTGATGCCACCGGCCGCGGCGACGCGGCGGAGGTGGAAATCGGCATCGCCGAACTGCTGCTCGATCATGGTCAGCCGCTTGAAGTAGTGACCGATCTTGTACTCCATGGTGACGCCGACGCCGCCATGCAGCTGCACGCCGCCCTGACCGACGAAGCGCGCGGAACGACCGATCTGCACCTTGGCAGCAGCGACCGTCTTGGCGCGTTCGTCGAGATCAGTGAAGCTCGACGCCATCGAGGCCAGGAACGACATGCTGCGCGCGGTCTCCAGCGCGGTAAACATGTCGGCCGCACGGTGCTGTAGCGCTTGGAACGAGCCGATGGCGACGCCGAACTGCTTGCGCTCCTTGATATATTCGACGGAGATCTTGAGTGCCTCTTCCATCGCACCGACCGCTTCGGCGCAAAGCGCGATGCGGGCGTCATCGGCGACTTGATTGACGATCGAGAGGCCGTTTTCGGCATCGCCGATGACAGCGTCAGCGCCGACCTCGACATTGTTGAGCTTGATGTCCGCGGCGCGGCTGCCGTCCTGAGTCTCATAGCCGCGGATATCCACGCCTTTGGCGCTGGCCGGAACCAGGAATACGCCCACGCCCTTGGCATCGCGCTGGCCGCCCGCGGTGCGTGCGGTCACAATGAGCGTGTCGGCGGTGTCGCCATGACCGACGACGAACTTCTCGCCGCTCAGCACATAGCCGGCACCGTTCTTCTTCGCCGAGGTGGAAACATCACCGAGATCGTAGCGCGAGTCCCGCTCGAGCTGAGCGAAGGCGAGCGTCTTCGAGCCATCGATAATCCCTGGCAGATGCGCGGCGCGCTGCTCCGCCGAACCGCGGCGCAGGAAGCCACCGCCAAGCACCACCGTATCGAGATAGGGCTCGACCACCAGATTGCGGCCGAGCGCTTCCATCACGATCATGGTTTCAATGGGACCGGCGCCGAAGCCACCATCTTCCTCGCTGAACGGCAGGCCGAGCAGGCCCTGTTCGGCGAACTTGTTCCAGATGTCCTTGCTGTAGCCGCCCTTCTCGCCGCGATACTTCTTGCGCGCCTCGAAGTCGTAGGACGATTTCAGCAGTCCATCGACGCTGTCCTTGAGGAGGCGTTGCTCCTCGGAAAGATCAAAATCCATTTTCTTTTCTCTCGGATCGCGCGTGACGCGCGTGGTGAATGTGTTGGCCGTCCGATAGGTTGAGCGCAGGCGCATAGCGCCGGGGCGACAACCCATCGTCTTCCGTGCGTGTGGTGATGGGTTGTCGCTTCGCTCAACCCATCCTACGCATCGGCGTTAGAGCCCCAGCACCGCCTTCGCGATGATGTTGCGCTGGATCTCGTTGGAGCCGCCATAGATCGACACCTTGCGGTAGTTGAAATAGGTCGGCGCGATCGGCGAGGCCCAATCGCCCTCTTCGTTCTGGCCATCGCCTTCCGGCATGAAGGGCATCGCGAACGGGCCGGTGACCTCGAGCAACAGCTCGGTCAGCGTCTGCTGGATTTCCGAGCCCTTGATCTTGAGGATCGACGAGGCCGGATCCGGTTTGCCCTTGCCGTGCTTGCCTTCGGCGGCGACGACGCGCATCTGCGTCAGCTCGAGCGCCTTCAGCTCGATCTCTGTGGCCGCCAGCTTCTGGCGGAACTGCGGATCCTC
>JASBVG010000065.1 GCA_030147505.1 Tardiphaga sp. | reverse complement strand
GATGTAGAAGCCAGTCCAGTTGTAGATCGGGGCAGCGACATAAGCCGGAGCCTTGGTGTAGGGGCGGGCAGCGAGGTCAGCGGCCGAAGCCGAAGCGCCCATCGCGAGAAGGGCAGCAGTGCCCAGCAGGAACTTCTTCATAGGAAAACTCCCCAGTCGTCGGCTTCGTGCGAAACCATTTCCCCGGCGCGAGCGCCAAATTCATTCGATGATCGAATATACGCGTGTCCGCTCGAAAAGCAGTCACCCGAAAGCCACACTCGCATACGTTGTTCGAGGCAATCTGGCTTAACAAAAGGTAAGCAAGAACAGGCGGCTATGTCGATTGTGCGACGGAACCGCAAGCTGCGCCGCCACCACAAGGGTACGGCCTTCGGACGTGCCCGGTTATCGTTGCATCAGCGGCCGCGAGGAATACTTGAGAACATAAAGGGAACTCGCTAAGGTGACGTCATGGTGGATAACCTGCGCGGTGGGGACGTCCGGTTGGCGCGGACCGTATAGGGTCGATCCCGGCAGCGGTTGCGCGCAGTTCGACACATTGTGCCGGGCTTTGATGTCGGCATCCGATCAGCAATTCAGATTCGAGAGTAGGAGAGTGGCATGGCGGGTAGCGTCAACAAGGTGATTTTGGTCGGCAATCTCGGCAAGGATCCTGAGGTTCGCCGCATGCAGAACGGCAATCCGGTGGTCAATCTCACGGTCGCGACCTCTGACACGTGGCGCGACAAGGGGACCGGCGAGCGCAAGGAAAAGACCGAGTGGCATCGCGTGGTGATCTTCAGCGAAGGCCTCGCCAAGGTCGCGGAGCAATATTTGAAGAAGGGCGCCAAGGTTTATATCGAAGGCGCGTTGCAGACCCGCAAATGGACCGATCAGTCCGGTGCTGAAAAATACACGACCGAAGTCGTGCTGCAGGGGTTCAACGCGACCCTGACCATGCTCGACGGCCGCAGCGGCGGCTCGGGCGGCGGCTATGGCGGTGACGATATGGGCGACAGCTTCGGCGGCGGCCAGTCCAGCAGCCCGCCGCAGCGCCGCGTGGCCGCAGCGCCGGCCGGCGGCCGAAGCGATATGGATGACGATATCCCGTTCTGAGAAGCCGTTGATCCAATCGCAGGATAGCTTTCGCCGCCGTGCGGTTGGCTATTTGCGATCTCGCTGATGTTGCGAGTTCGGGGCTCGTTGAGTGAGAAGGCGTAGAACGCTACGCCCTCTCATGCTCGTTTGTTCTTATGGCTTGAACACGTATCCCGGCGTAATCATCGATGCCTCCGGAACGGGCGGAAGATCGGCGAACAGTTCGGGCTTCTCTTTCATCACCTTCAGGATGAAGCGCGGTTCGATGTGCTTGTTCACATCGAAGGTCGCTTTCAAAATGCCCAGCCTGTTCAACCGATCCTGCGCTGACCACAGTCCATGATAGGTATTCGCCGAGAGGCGGCGATCGACCTGCTGGATGTTGAACTCCATCGCGGCCTGCGCAATATCCGGCCTCAGTCCGGGAACCCAGCGCGTTGCCACTAGGGCTGCGTTCTTCGGATTCTTGCGCATCCATTGATCCGCTTCGGACACAGCGGTGAGGAATTTCTCCACGGTCTCCGCATTCTTCTCGACCCATGGTCGCAAAGCGACATTGAAGCCGAGATAGGAAATCACCTCGCCGCCACGGATCACCTCGAAGGTTCCGGGCACGTCCTTCAGCGCGACGATCGGCCAGGGATCCCAGTTCGAGAAGGCATCGATGCCCTTGGCGAGCAGAGCCACCGTCATGTCCGGCGGCGGT
This sequence comes from Tardiphaga sp., assembly GCA_030147505.1. Taxonomy (GTDB): domain Bacteria; phylum Pseudomonadota; class Alphaproteobacteria; order Rhizobiales; family Xanthobacteraceae; genus Tardiphaga. Next base: position 7,094 of record JASBVG010000065.1, on the reverse strand, counting down.
GTATTCACCAGCGTGACATCGGTCGGCTTGAGACCAGCCTTCTCCAGGATGCCGAGAATGTAGAGGTGATTGATCGTGCCGAAGGATGCAGCGATGCGCTTGCCTCGAAGAGACGAGAGGTCTCCCTTGACGATGCCCGATCCCTCACGTGCGATGATGGCCTGGGTCGTGTCGGCGCCTGCCTTCGCTGCACTTCCACTATAATTGCCGAGCGCAACGAGATCCATGCCGCGCAGGACGGCGCCGATCATGGGGACGCCGACCTGTACGATGTCGCATTCTCCGGCCTGAACAGCGTTCAGCGCGTCGACGCCGGTGGCGAAGGGCGATGCGATGGTGACGTCAAGGCCGTGCTTCTCGAAGAAGCCGCGTTCGAGAGCGATCGCCATGCCGATTTGGTCGATACTGCTGACCATCCCGACCTTGAGTTTCGTCAGCGTCTGCGCATGGGCTGACGTACAGGCCGTCAGCAGCATGGCGCCTAAGAGTAGTAATTTCTTCAATTTATCCTCCCTCCTTTATCGGCCCGACTGCCTTCACCCAATAGGGGCGGGCGATGGCGTCGAGATCCGTTCGTTGAACACCACGTAGTTCTATCGAATGGTCGTCCGCACCGGAGACCCTTCCATATTTCTGGAATGCGAGAACGTGAAAGCGCTCGGGCGTGAAGGGCAGCTCGATCTGCACATTCACTTTCGCCGATGATCCCGCCAGTTCCGGCGAGATCTTTCCGGGAGCAGCCAGTGTGAGCCAGAGCTGGAACAGCAGGATGGCAATCGCGACGCCGATGACGAAGCGGCCCTTCGATGAGTTGAGCGCGTCCGACGTCATGCTCATGCGGATCGAACCATCTGCAGGACCTGGTTCGAGAGTTTCTTGAAGGTCTCGTCCTCGATCAGGTCGTCCCACACGCGCGGACGCGCCAGCGGCACCTCGATCTGATCGAGCACGCGTCCCTTGGACAGTACGACGACGCGATTGGCGAGAAAGACGGCCTCCGGTACGTCATGGGTGATGAACATCACCGTGGGCCGGCGTTCCTGCCAGATGCGGGTGAGTTCTTCCTGCAGGGTCATGCGCGTCTGCGCATCGACGCTGGCGAAAGGCTCGTCCATCAGCAGCACTTCAGGATTGTTGGCGAGGGCGCGGACCACGCCGACGCGTTGCTGCATGCCACCCGACAATTCGTTCGGATACCGGTTGGCGGCATGCGACAGGCCTGCGAGGGCGAGGTATTCATGCGCGATCTTGTCACGCTCCGGTTTGGAGACGCCGCGCATCTTCGGTCCGAAGCCGACATTGTCGAGCACGGTTTTCCAGGGAAACAGCGCGAAGGACTGAAACACGACGCCGCGTTCCGGGCCCGGGCCATTGATGGGCTTACCGTTGAGCAGGATGTCGCCGCCGGAATGCGGGATGAAGCCGGCGATCATGTTGAGGATCGTGGTCTTGCCGCAGCCGGACGGGCCGACGACCGATACGAACTCGCCTTGCTCGATATCAAGCGATACGTCGTGCACCGCATTGACGTGCGAGCCGGCATAGGGATCGAAATAGGTCTTGGCGAGATTGCGGAGTTCGAGAGTTTTCATGACGAAACGAGTCCCCAGCGCTGTCCGGTCGCACGCTCGATGGGTGCGAGGATCCATGCATCAACGATGTACCAAAGCAGGCCGAGAATGATCATTCCGACCAGGATTTCGACGACGGAGCCGGCGCGGCGGGCATCGAACATCATGAAGCCGATGCCGCTGGTGCCGACGATCATTTCCACCGCGATCAATGCGCGCCAGCCGTAGCCAAGGCCATTGCGCAAGCCGGTGATGATGTTCGGCAATGCGCCCGGTATCGTGACTTCCCAGAGCACGCGCGCGCCGGAGGCGCCGAGGCTGCGTGCCGCCCGGGCGAGATCGCGCGGCACGGATTCAACGCCCAGCACGGTGTTGAGGATGACCGGGAAAACCACCGTATAGACGATCACGAACGTCATCGTGGTGAGGCCGAAACCGAACCAGATCAACAGAATAGGGAGCCACGCGATATCGCCGATCGCCTGGAAGAACAGCAGGACGGGCCAGGAAATCCGATGCGCCGTCTTGCTCGTGCCGATCAGGATGCCCATCGGAATGCCGATCGCCATGCCGATGGCGGCGCCGTTGAGCAGGCGGATCAGGCTGTCCTGCAGATAAGCGGGAAGGATGCCCTTGTAGCTGAGGGCAATGAACGACTTGACGACATCCATCGGCCCCGGAAAGAACACGCGCGGAAACAGGCCGGAAGCAGCCACCGCCGTCCAGATGGCGACGACCGGAATGAACGGGATCAGCGCGGCAATGCCGGGTAGTTTCTGTGTGAGGCGGACATAGGCGCCCCATCCCTGAAGAATCATATTCATGCGCGCCTCACCAAGCCCCAGCGTTCGATGGTGGCCCGCTCGAGCGGAACGAGCAGCATCCGGTCGATGAGCAGCCAGATGCTGCCGATGATGATCATGCCGAGGACGATGACTTCGGTGCGATAGAAGTCACGCGCGACGAACAGCATGTAGCCAAGACCGACATTGGTCGCGATCATCTCGGCTGTGATCAGGCCGCGCCACGCAAATCCAAGTCCCGTACGGATGCCGGTCACGATGTTCGGCAATGCGCCGGGCAGGAGCACCTGTGTCAGGATCGCCCATCGGCCGGCGCCCAGCGAGGCTGCGGCGTTGCGCAGCGAGCGGGGGATCGTGGAGACGCCGAGCAGGGTATTGTAGGCGACAACGAAGAAGACGGCGTTGACGATCACGAAGATGATCGCGCCGAAGCCATAGCCGAACCACAGCGTTGCGATCGGAATCCAGGCAATGCCGGCAAGAACGGAAAAGAAGCGGAATAACGGTGTCAGGAATGCGGAGACGCCTGGGCTCACGCCCATGGCAATACCGAGCGGCACGGCCAGAACCACGCCGATAATCGTGCCCAGGCCAACCCGCATCAGGCTGGCGCCGATGTGCCAGATCAAGCTGCCATCGCGAATTGAATCGAGCGCAGCGGTGCCGACCATCCCCACCGACGGAAATACGCGCGGATTGACGTCGAAGATCGGAACGACGATCGCCCATATCACGAGCAGCGCCGCCAGCGGCGCAAGAAACATTGCTGTCGAAGTCAGAGAGGTCATCCTCTCGATCGACTTCGGCGAATGTCGTTTCTGAATCGAAGCGACTTGCACAAATCCTCCTCCATTTTGCCGATGGCATTCTTCGAGCCACTTTCGGCAGGCAAATTTCTTGTTGCGCGCGATCTCGTGATCGCCGGTCAGCAGATGGCATAGCCTCCGTCGATCACCAGAACCGTTCCGGTCACGAAGGACGCGACGGGCGAGCAAAGGTACAAGACACCGCCGAGAAGATCGGCTGGCGTTCCCCAGCGCTTGAGCGGTGTCCGGCCCAGAATGGCACCGCTGCGACTTGCGTCGTTCTGCAAGGCTGTTGTGAGCGGCGTCGCGATCCAGCCGGGCGCGATGGCGTTCACGCGGATGCCATCGTCCGCGTAGGCGATGGCCAGCGACTTGGTGAGTTGGGCGATGCCGCCTTTGCTGGCCGCGTAAGCGGGGACGAGGCCTCCACCGAAGAAGGACAGCATCGAGGCGAGATTGACGATGGCGCCCCCGGATCTGGCGAGCAGAGGACGCGCGGCGGCGCAGACGCGCATGGTGCCGTTAAGGTTGATGTCGAGTACGTCCTGAAACACTTCGGGCGCGAGTTCATCGCTGCGGCGGATCACGCCGGCGCAATTGACGACAACATCCAGAGTATCCTGCGCATCGATCAGCGATTTCACCGAGGATGCATTACGTACGTCGAGAATGCGGGCTTTCGCCGCTTTCAACACCGGATCGGCGTTCGCAGCATCGATCTCGGCCTGACTGACGCCTGCGACGGTGACCTGCGCGCCGGCCTCGATGAAGCCGCGCGCGAGTCCCGCACCGATGCCGGATGTCCCGCCGGTGATGAGGACATGTTTGTTCTTGTACCAGATCGTGGCCCACTCACCTGTGGGCGCAGTCCGGGAAGCGATGCCTGTATCCAACATCAGCGCACGAACTGATCGACATAGTCGGAGCCGAGGCCGACGGACTCGTAGTGTGCGCGGCACATGTCGATCTTGGTGAAGACGTCCTCATAGCCGACATGCCTGTTCTGTTCGTCCAGATAGACCATCGATCCCTGGATGTTGAAAAAGGTGATCATCTCCGGCACATCGTCCGGCACCGTGAGGGTGTGAATCTCTCCGGGGGGCTCGAACACGTAGGAGCCGGTCGTCGCAATCCAGTCATGCTCGCGATAGAACCATTTGCCCTTCAGGACGAAGCCGTGAACGGGATTGGGATGCAGGTGGCGCGACAGCACACCGGATTTGCGAACGCGCAACAGATTGCACCACTGTCCTTGCCCCGTGTTCAGCATCAGCGGCCTGAACCAGACATCCGGCGCCTGCGGGACCCAGACGCGCTCATCCTCGGGGATCGCGACGACAGCGATTTCCGGCGAGGCGAGGACGTGGGTCGAGCCGTTCATGTCGCGATACATGTCATTTCCTCTTTCTTCGGACGCTTGCGGTCCGTTCATTCGCGGAAGGTTTCCGCTTCGATAGTTTGACTTTGGTATAGCCGAGCACGCGCTCCATCGCGGTTTGCGCGGCCTTCGCGTTGCCGGATTCGATCGCGCGCGCGGCGGCGGCGTGATTGGGCAGGTTGTCGTCGAACCAGCCGGGGCTTCCGACTGCGACGAAAAACACGGTGCTGAGAATGGTGTCGATGGCACCGCGAAAACCCTGCAGGACAGGATTATGCGTGGCGTCGAGGATCGCGAGATGGAATGCCTTGTCGGCTTCGGTGGCGCTGGCCTGATCGTGCGAGGTTTCCATCGCGGCGAGAGCCGCGTTGATACGCTTCAGATCCTGTTTGGTCGCGCGTTCGGCAGCAAGGGCGGCGGCGGCGGGCTCGATGATCGAGCGGACTTCCTGGATGGCGAGGAGCAAATCGCGATCCGCTTCTTCGTTGCCTGCCACCCAGCTCAGGACGTCGCTGTCGAGCAGGCTCCAGTCGCGGCGAGGGCGCACATGTGTGCCGAAACGCGGACGAACGCTGACGAGACCTTTCGCGGCGAGCGTCTTGATGGCTTCGCGAATGACGCCGCGGCCGACGCCGAACCGGGCTTCAAGGTCGGGTTCAGGAGGGAGCGTCCCGCCAACCGGGATGACATCCTGAGCGATCTCGCGACCCAATGTCGCAAGGACGGACTGCATGCGTCCCGGCTTTGTTCGCCGATCATCTGATCTTGCGCGCGCCTTGTTCAGGGCATCCTCCATGGATCGCTTGTTACGATTTGTCCGACGCGTAACACCGATTTCCAAATGATGCAATCATCCGATGTTTAACATCGGATGATTGATGCCATCCGGTTTGAGGGTGATCATGGATCTGAATGCTCGGTCTTACTTGGTTCTGGATGAGGTTCCCGCTCCTTGCATGAGCAGCTATGCGTCGGCGAAACTGGCGCCAAGGCAGCGCCCGAAAATGCATCTTTACAATGGAAAGATATGTGTGATGATTAGGAGGGATAAATGGCAACCGATCGGTGCTCACATGTCGCTCCAGCCGCTTCTCGATGCCACCGCTCCCATTCCGCTGCATGCGTTCGCTGCGATGGCCGGATTTGTCCTCGGCGTCGTGCAGCTCGCCGCACCCAAGGGGACGCTCTCGCATCGTGTGTTTGGCTGGATCTGGGTGGTCCTGCTCGCCGTCACGGCGATTAGCTCATTCTGGATCCATGGACATGGCTTCCGGCTCTGGCGCGATTTCAGTCCGATCCATCTGTTGTCGATCTTCGTGCCCATGATGCTCGTGATCGGCGTGATGTGGGCGCGGCGGCATCGTGTGCGGGCGCATGCGATCACCATGGTGTCGATCTTCGTCGGCGCGCTGGTGGTCGCCGGGATGTTCACGCTGGTGCCGGGCCGGGTGATGCACACAGTGGTGTTTGGCCACTGAATTGCCGCAACGGCCGCAAGTCTGCCGCAAGAACCATGCGCCTTTCGAGCGATTTTGTGCGATTTCGCGTTCTTGCGGCAGTCTTGCGGCAAGCCTTTTAACTGATTGAAAAATCAGGTGGAAAATCGCCCGCCGCGAAACGCTCCGGGGTGGCCTGTGCACACGGTTTGCGCTATATGAGTCGCACCCGAATCTGACCGGAAACAACCTTGTCCGACAACGAAGACCAGAAGCCCGGGGAGCCGCCGGTTCCCTCGGATATCCGTCCCGTATCCATCCTCGACGAGATGAAGCGCTCGTATCTCGATTACGCCATGAGCGTGATCGTGGCGCGTGCGCTGCCCGACGCACGCGACGGCCTCAAGCCGGTGCACCGGCGCATCCTCTACGCGATGTACGAGAACGGCTTCGAATTCAACAAACCGTTCCGCAAGTCGGCGCGCACCGTCGGTGACGTCATCGGTAAATATCATCCGCATGGCGACCAGTCGGTCTATGACGCGCTGGTCCGCATGGCGCAGGATTTTTCCATGCGCGTGCCGCTGATCGACGGCCAGGGGAATTTCGGCTCCATCGACGGCGACCAGCCGGCCGCAATGCGTTACACGGAATCGCGCCTCACCAAGATCGCGCAGACGTTGCTCGACGATATCGACAAGGACACCGTCGATTATCAGGATAACTACGACTCGTCGGAAAAAGAGCCGAAGGTCCTGCCGGCGAAATTCCCGAACCTCCTCGTCAATGGCGGCGGCGGCATCGCCGTCGGCATGGCGACGAACATTCCGCCGCACAATCTCGGCGAATGTATCGACGCCTGCATCGCGCTGATCGACGATCCCTCGCTGACCATCGACGATCTCAACAAGATCATTCCGGGCCCGGATTTCCCGACCGGCGGCATCATTCTCGGCCGTGCCGGCATCCGCACCGCCTACCACACCGGCCGCGGCTCCATCGTGATGCGCGGCAAGGTGTCGATCGAGCCGATCCGCAAGGATCGCGAGGCGATCATCATTTCCGAAGTGCCGTATCAGGTGAACAAGGCCACCATGGTC
>JASBVG010000064.1 GCA_030147505.1 Tardiphaga sp. | reverse complement strand
GATGTAGAAGCCAGTCCAGTTGTAGATCGGGGCAGCGACATAAGCCGGAGCCTTGGTGTAGGGGCGGGCAGCGAGGTCAGCGGCCGAAGCCGAAGCGCCCATCGCGAGAAGGGCAGCAGTGCCCAGCAGGAACTTCTTCATTTTATCTTCTCCAGAAAACCGTTTTAGAGCGGGGCGCGCTTGGGCTCCGTCTATGCCCTGCAAATAGACAGGTTCTGCGCAAATTGCTGTCACCCATTCGCCACAGCGGCCTACAACCCGACACAATGAGACGCACCGCAAAATCATGCTTAGCGACAAATTAATTAAAACTAAAAGACGCATTAATTTTCAGTAGGTTACGAGGGTTTTTGGGGGTCAGACAGTAACCCGTAACGATTTGGTTTCGCTCTAGATAGATTTCTTGTGATCGACGGCGTCGCCGCCGCCGCTTGCCAATCTCATTTGCGGGCACTTGCGTACCCCTCCGAGGCGGCCGTTTTGGCTGCGGATGACGTGCAATCCTTGGGACGCATATCGGCATCGCGTCCGCTTACGACGGAGTGGGAGGGCCGAAACAAACTTCATCGGTCTCGATTACCTGTTGATGCGGTGCCGTTCGGCGCCTCTCCGCAAATGGAAGCGCGTTGGATGCAGGTCGAGCGGATTTTGAGGGAATATGGCCAGTTTCTCCGGCCGATGGCAGAGGCGCCCCGCGGCGGGCAACGTATCCTCGGCCGCTCGGCGCAAAGCGGGCGCCTGATCTCCTGTTACTGGGAGCCGCATCCGGCAGGGTTGATCGGTCCGAACTGGGTCGAGGAGCGGGACAGTCTCGTCGGTTATGTCGATCGCTTTTTCGATGGTTGGATCCAGCTGTCCGATTTTCGCCTGCTGGACGCCAACGCGATCAACCGACTGCTGGTCGCCTATATCGACGATGCCAGGGCCGTCGATGATCGAGAAGCCCTGAGCGTATTGGAGATGACAAGCGATCGTCGCGGCGATGAGGCTGGGTAAAGCGATCAGACTGGCGCCGGCTCCAACGATGCATGGGGCAATCCGTTCGCGCGCGATCGGGCCATCTGCAGGAAGGCGGTCAGCGCGCTGGATACAAAGGCGTCGTAGCGACGAACGAAGAGCGTTTCGACATGGCCTTCGTCATGGGGGAGCTCGTGGACGGCAATCCGGCCTTCCTGCCAGGCCGGTCCGACAATCCCTTTAGGAAGCAATGTGACGCCGATGCCGGCGGAGACGAAGCTGATGATCGTGTCGAGCGAGCCGAATTCCAGTGGTCTGGCCGTGACCACTCCCATGCCGGCGAGCAGGCTGTCGAGCCGCTGGCGATAAGAGCAGCCTGCCTGGAATACGATGGTCTTGAGGTCGGCAATATCCTTGAGCGCGTCGAGGCGACGAAGCTGGCGTGACGTGACCAGCACCAACTCCTCGGTGAATATCGTCTCCTGGTGCAGGTCGGGATGGGTTACTGGCCCAGCGACGAAGGCGCCTTCAACGCGACAGTTGATGACGTCATCGAGCAGTTTGCGCGTGGTGCCGGTGGTGACGATCAGCCGAACCTCGGGATAGGTCTTGGCAAATTGTGTCAGCAGTGGCGACAGGCGCAATGCCGTCGTCGTTTCCAGGCTGCCGAGATGCAGGTCTCCATGCGGCACGCCGTCATCCCTGGCCGCTGTTCGCACATCCGCCAGCAGTTTGGTCAACCGAGCGACGAGGGGCAGGATCCTCTGCCCCGATGGCGTCGTCGAAACACCTCTCGTATGGCGCTGAAACAGGCTGACGCCCAGCTCTTCTTCCAGCGCGCGAATGCGCGCGGTGACGTTGGACTGGACCGTATTCAGCTCGGAAGCAGCCCGGTTCATGCTGCCGTGCCGGGAAACCGCCTCAAAGAACACGAGATCGGACACATCCATCGCATATTCCCCTTCAAGATGATTAGGCGACTTCGCAAGCGCTCGTAGTGATGAAGTTCGCTTCCTATCGGCCTAGCCAAGCGCTCAGTGATAAGCCGAATTGTATCAATGGACTGATTTTTCGTCGACTTCCATTATCTTTAAATCAGATAGCCATATCTAACATAATCGCTTTTTGAGATATTTAGGACGATTTAGCATCTCCAAAACTTATAGGTATGGAGATCGCATTATGTCCGATGCTCGAACCGAAGCGCGGAAGGAGTCCATTCTCGGTCATCCCGATATGGCGTGGCGCCCGGTGCTATCGGCGTTCTGCGCCTGCCTGATTGGCATTGGACTGGCCCGTTTCGCCTACACGCCCTTGCTGCCTGCCATCGTCAACGCCCATTGGTTCGACGCATCGACAGCCGCATATCTCGGCGCTGCTAATCTGGCGGGCTACCTGGCCGGCGCGCTGCTGGGGCGGCACCTTGCTGTCCGTTGGTCGGTGGTGACGGTTCTGCGGGCGATGATGTTGCTCGCAACGATTGCGTTCTTCGCCTGTGCCGAGCCAGTGTCATTCGCCTGGTACTTTGGCTGGCGGTTTACTGCCGGGCTCGCGGGTGGCGCGCTGATGGTTCTGGCGGCGCCGACCGTGCTGGCGCACGTGCCGGCGCCGCGTCGCGGTCTCGTCGGCGGCGTCATTTTCATGGGCGTCGGCGTCGGTGTTGCGGCATCGGGAACGCTCGTCCCGCTCCTGCTGCAGGGTGGTGTCACCCAGACCTGGATCGGCCTCGGCTTGCTATCGACGCTGTTGACGGCGCTGGCCTGGGGCGGCTGGCCGCATGAGAAGGCCGACGGATCGACGCCGATCAACAGCGAGCCGGTCGTGACGGGCCGTGCGCGTTCGATCACGCTGCGCGCGCTTTACGGCGAATACGCCCTGAACGCCGCGGGTTGGGTGCCGCATATGATCTTTCTCGTCGATTATGTCGCGCGCGGGCTGCATCAGGGCGTCGAGGTCGGTGCCGAATTCTGGGTCCTGTTCGGGATCGGCGCGACCCTGGGGCCGGTGCTTGCCGGCCACCTCGCCGACCGCGCCGGCTTCGGAGCGGCGTTGCGCTTGTCGTTCTTCATCGAGGCTGTTGCCGTCGCGTTGCCCGTATTCGATCTCGGGCGAGCGGGCCTGATCGTTTCAAGCGTCGTTGTCGGTGCGTTCGTGACGGGCACCGTGCCGCTGGTGCTCGGCCGTATCGGAGAACTCCTGCCGCATCAACCCGCACGGCAAAAGGCCGCCTGGAGCACGGCGACCGTTGCCTTCGCGATCTTCCAGGCTGTGGCCGCCTATGGGTTGTCATTCGTGTTCGAGTACAGCGGCGGCGACTACCGGATGCTGTTCATCGTTGGCGCCTGTTCGATCACTGCGGCGCTGACGCTGGATCTCGTGACGGCCGTGATGACGTCGCGGTCTGCCCGGTGATCTCGTTCGACGCCGCGTCTAGCGATTGTCGTAGATTGGGATCGATGGTGCGTGCGCGTCTATGATGGTGGCGACCTTCCGGTGTAGCGGAAGATTTGTTTTTTCCTGCGCCCATACCTGCTTGAAGCGCTCGACGGTTTCCGCTGCGGTATCGAGCACGAGCTTCTCGGAAATCATGGCCTTCGCCGCGAGGTGCTTCAGCTCATCCCTGGAGAAGTCTGTCATTTGCTTGGTGCGCGAATAGTTCAGCGCCATCTTGCCGTCGGGAATGTAGGGAATGGTCGAAAGAAGATCATAGGCGGGTGACAAGGCTGGCGTGCGCATGTCCGGGTAGATGAGCGACCAGTTCTTCAGGTGCATGTCGGTGTTGCCGATCAAGGTGCTGAAAACGAGCCTGCGAATGAATTCTGCGACACCCGCGTCTCCCGTCTCGATGCCGAGAACGCGTGCGATGTTTTTGTAGTTGGCGCGTTTGTATTTGTCGTCCGGCGACACGCCGAACACCTGGGCAAAATCCTCGATGTGAACGGGGCCGTCGGGCGTGCGGTCGAAGCGCTTGACCGCGAGGGCCTGACCTTCGAATTCCCCGATTCCCTCCGGCAATCCATCGATCGCCTTGACGTCGAGCAGGTGGAGCTCGGGCACCTCCATCCCGATCGATCTTGCGATCGTCATCATCGAGAATTCGTTTTCGGGAACGCCGGGATATTGGTGTGAGGGCAGTTTGACGATCCATGAGCCGCCGACGCCTTCCACCGGAATGGTCAGGCCGCTCTTCCGGGAATCGCCCTTCAGCGCCGAGAATTTCAACTGCACGCCGGCCAGGGAGAACCGCAGCATGTTATGCCGCTCTTCGGGTGTCGTCTGCTCTTCGAGCGGGGGCGGCAGCGCGTCACCGTCCGCGGGATGGGCCGAGAGCGCTCCGGGAAGATCCTGGCCGAGCATCCAGAGCAGGAAGAATTCGCGCTTCGCGTTCACACCCGCCCGCTCTGCGAGGTAACGCCGCAATGCGCCCTCCGGCAGGAGATTTGAGAAGAAGGGCGGAAGAATCTGCTGAATCGGCCTGAATGCGGTCAGCAGTTTTCCGAACTCGTCCTTGAATCCAAGGCTCAGGGTCGCGCGTCTTTCGTCGTCGATATAGCTCTGGTTAAAGGCGAACAGGTTGCGGTCGCCCTGGACATTGGTCAGGGTCGCGATCGGTTTGCCATGGAGATGGATCTGCAGAACCGAGACGTCAGGCATCGTCATCCTCGTCCAGCGCGTAAGCCGGCCGTGGTGGCTCGACGGGGTGAACGATACGGTTTCGGAGGCCCTGCAGCACCCCTGCCATGTCGTCGAGTGTCGAGGCCGGCCCCGCGCTGATCTGATGGTCGCGCAGAGTCCCGATGACGTCCGACAAGAGCGTCAGGTCTGTGCCGGCCAGCCTGACCAGCTTGAAGAAGCGGAGATATTCCGCGATCCGGTCGAGCGCGGCCGAACTGCCGGACAGTTTCCGTTGCTTGGCAACAATGCGTTCGGCCCTGGCGAGAAGGGCGGCCTGGTCCTGGTTCAGGAATGCTTCGGCCGGGCTGCTCTGACGAAGCACACCCTGCACCGCAGGCAGCAGCTTTTTGGGCACGAGCACCACTTCGAGATCGAGGGCCCGGGCCATCTGGATGAAGCTGGACAGGCCGGGTTCGAGTCGTCCGGTTTCGATCTGGGAAATATGGGCTTGCGTCAGGCCGGAGCGGGCCGCCAAAGCGCGCTGGCTGAGGCCAGCCTTGATGCGCTGATTCTGGGCCTCTCCAATGAGCTCTTCACTGAGGTAACTCATGATAACGATCCTTATCAGTATCTATTCTTGATTATAATTATATATCGATCTCGGCGCCAATGCATGTCATTCGATAGTCATACTGATCAACATAAATAATCGATAATGATCATATATCGATTCACTCGAGTGCGCAGGCATGCACCAGTCACCGACAAGGCGAGTCGCGAGAAGCCGCTGAATGTCTGAGAAATGCTGCGAAGAGGATGGTGCTGCCAGACAGGATTGAACTGTCGACCTCTCCATTACCAATGGAGTGCTCTACCACTGAGCTACGGCAGCATGCTGGTTACGGGAATCGGCGCCGAGGGCGGCCCGCCAAGCGAGGCGTTCTCTGCCACACACTCATCCGAGGTGCAAGCGCGGGACGGCCTTCGGCGGCATCATTATGAAGGATTTGTACGGGATCACGTCCGCGCACCAGTTCCGCCTGCTCGCTTGCCGGGCCGGCGGCGCAAATGAACGTGTCTCGTTCGCGCCGGCGCGGGGTGTTAGAAGGGGCAGACATCTGAATTCCAAGCCGTTCTGACAGCATGTTTCATGACCGACCGTCCCTCCCATAGCCCGAATGACCGCGAATTGGCCCGGCAGGCGCGCCTGCGGCAGGCATTGCGGGACAATCTGAAGAAACGGAAATCGCAATTGCGCGGTCGCGCCGATCTCGCCGCTGCGGCGGCAGGGGTGTCATCGGAGCCTGATACCGGAGCGAACAACCGTTCAAGACAGGACGATCCCGACCGGGAATAGTCGGTCACGTTCAGGCGCAGGCGAGACCCCATGGATACGAACAACATCCCCGAACACAAGAAGGCGGCGATGCTGACGCCGCGTTATGACCAGACCTTTCCCTCGCTGAGCGCTGCCGAGATCGATCGGATGCGCCGGTTCGGCGATGTCGTTCATTTCAACGACGGCGACCTGCTGTTCGAGACGGGAAAGCCCGGGCCCGGCATGTTCGTGGTGCTGTCCGGCCATGTCTGCGTCACCCAGCGCGATGGCTTTGGCCGTGTCTCGCCCGTGGCGGATCAATGCGCCGGGCAGTTTCTCGCCGAGATCGGCCAGTTGTCCGGTCGGACGGCACTGGTGGATGGCCGCGCGGAGGGCGATGTCGAGACGCTGCTGATCCCGCCGGAAAAGTTGCGCGCGCTGCTGGTGGCAGAGGCCGACCTCGGCGAACGCATCATGCGGGCGCTGATCCTGCGTCGCGTGAACCTGCTGCAGGGCGGTGTCGGCGGCCCCGCGTTGATCGGCTCGCCGATGGCGAGCGACGTGGTGCGGCTGCAGGGCTTTCTCACCCGCAATGGCCATCCCTATCATCTGCTCGATCCGCAGGTGGACAAGGACGCCGCCGATGTGGTGGCGCGTTATTCGCCGTCGCCGCGCGATCTGCCGCTGGTGGTGGTGCCGGATGGCACGGTGCTGAAGAACCCGTCGCTGTCCGAGCTGGCGCATGCCATGGGCATGATCCGTCATATCGAGAAGGGCAAGGTCTATGACGTGGCCATTGTCGGCAGCGGCCCGGCGGGTCTCTCGACGGCGGTGTATGGCGCGTCCGAAGGGCTCTCGATTGCGGTGTGCGATTCCCGCGCCTTCGGCGGGCAGGCAGGCGCCAGCGCGCGGATAGAGAATTATCTCGGCTTTCCCACCGGCATTTCGGGCCATGCGCTGACGGCGCGGGCCTTCAACCAGGCGCAGAAGTTCGGCGCCGAGGTCATGATCCCCGTCACGGCGGATCAGCTCGATTGCTCGCGGCATGACGGCCTGTTCGGGCTCGCGCTCGACGATGGCGACGTGCTGAAGGCGCGCTCCATCGTGATCGCGTCAGGCGCGCGCTATCGGCGACCGGAAATCGACCGTCTCGCCGATTTCGAAGGCCGCGGCGTCTGGTACTGGGCCTCGCCGATCGAAGGCCGGCTCTGCAAGGCGCAGGAGGTCATCCTGGTCGGCGGCGGCAATTCCGCCGGCCAGGCGGCGGTGTTTCTCGCTACCCAGGCCGCCAAGGTGCGCATGGTCATTCGCGGCGGCGGGCTTGCTGCATCGATGTCGCGCTATCTGATCGACCGCATCGAATCGACCGCGAACATCGAACTCGTCTTCAATACCGAAGTCGTCGCGCTGGGTGGCGATGGAGAGGCCGGGCTGTCGCGGGTGACGACACGGAGCCGTCTGTCAGGCGAGGACGAGACGTTCGATATCCGTAATCTCTTTCTGTTTGTCGGCGCCGATCCGGCCACCGACTGGCTGGCCGATTGCGGTGTGATGCTCGATCGCGGCGGTTTCGTCATCACCGGCGTGCCGATCAATGGCCGCGCAGTGCAGGCGCTGGAGACCACGGTGCCCGGCGTCTTTGCGGTGGGCGATGTGCGCTCCGGCTCAGTCAAGCGCGTTGGCGGCGCCATCGGCGAGGGCGCGCAGGTCGTGGCGGCGTTGCACGGTTTTCTCGGCGATGTCTCGCGACCGGCATTGTAGGAGGAGCGAGCAATGACGATCCGCTGCATCCATGTTTCCGGTATCCGCACGGTAACGCCGAGCGCGCTCGGCTGCGAGGAATGCCTCAAGATCGGCAGCCCGTGGGTGCATCTGCGCCTGTGCCGGACCTGTGGTCATGTCGGCTGCTGCGACCAGTCGCTGAACAGGCACGCCACCAGGCATTTTCATGCGACCAAGCACCCGATCATCGAGGGCTACGACCCGCCGGAAGGCTGGGGCTGGTGCTACGTGGATGAGGTGATGTTCGATCTTTCGGATCGGATGACGCCGCATAACGGACCGATCCCGCGCTTCGTCTGATGCAGGCGTGGTCCGGCACGGGTGTCGCTGTCCATGTCGCAAATCATGCAAGGATTGGTCGCTGGCCCGTTGCCAAATGTCGGTACTACACCCTAAGTTTGAGTGGTTCTAAATCGGGGGTGCATCATGACTTTGGGATTGAGCGTCGCGACGATCACGTTGATTCACGTCATCATCAGCCTCATCGGGATCGTCACCGGTCTCGTTGTCATGGTCGGCCTTCTGAAGTCGCGGCCGATGCCGGGATGGACCGGGGTGTTTCTGCTCACCACCATCCTCACCAGCGTCACCGGCTTCATGTTTCCATTCGAGAAGCTTCTGCCGTCCCATATGATCGGCATCATCTCGCTGGTGCTGCTGGCCGCTGCCTGCCTTGCGCTCTATGGCCAGAAGCTCGCCGGCCACTGGCGCTGGGTCTATGTGGTCACCGCGATGACCTCGCTCTATCTCAACATCTTCGTGCTGGTGATCCAGAGCTTCCTCAAGGTCCCGCCGTTGCATGCGCTGGCACCGAGCGTCCCGCCTTCGGAGCCGCCTTTCGCCATCGTGCAAGGGATCGTGCTGGTGCTGTTCGTGGTGCTGACATTCATGGCGGTTCGCAGGTTCCGGCCGCTTCGCGGAATTGCATAAGGTCCCGCGGGATGGGTTTTCGCTGCGCTGAATCCATCCTATAGCCGGAGAGATCGGGCCGATTCGGTCCTTTCCTCGCTGTCGTTTCCCATCGAAAAGCCGTAAATGCGAAGCTTTTGCGCAATGGCTCTGTCAGAGCCGGGGCCATTGGCTCTATAAAGAGCGCTCAGCATTCAGCGGGAATCAGTATGGATCGCATTCGCATCGTCGGCGGCAACAAACTCAATGGCACGATCCCGATCTCGGGGGCGAAGAACGCCGCGCTGCCACTGATGATTGCGGCCCTGCTGACCGACGAGACCCTGATCCTCGACAATGTCCCGCGTCTTGCCGACGTAGCGCAACTGCAGCGCATTCTCGGCAATCACGGCGTCGACATCATGTCCGCCGGCAAGCGGCCGGGTGATCACGAATATCAGGGCCAGACCCTGCACATCTCCGCCGCCAATATCGTCGACACCACGGCGCCCTACGAACTGGTGTCGAAGATGCGCGCCTCGTTCTGGGTGATCGCGCCGCTGGTTGCACGCATGCGCGAAGCCCGGGTCTCGATGCCGGGTGGCTGCGCCATCGGAACGCGTCCGGTGGACCTTCTCAACATGGCGCTGGAAAAGCTCGGTGCCGAACTTACCATCGACGGCGGTTATGTGGTCGTGCGAGCTCCCGATGGCCTCAAGGGCGGCGAGATCGATTTCCCGAAAGTGACCGTGTCCGGCACCCACGTGGCGCTGATGGCCGCGACTCTCGCCAAGGGCACCACGGTCATCACCAATGCGGCCTGCGAGCCGGAGATCGTCGACGTCGCCGACTGCCTCAACAAGATGGGCGCGAACATCGCCGGCGCCGGCACCACGCGCATCGTGATCGAGGGTGTGGCCAAACTGCATGGCGCCCGCCACACCGTGCTGCCGGACCGGATCGAGACCGGCACTTATGCGATGGCGGTGGCGATGACCGGCGGCGATGTGCAGCTTGAAGGCGCTCGGCCGGAATTGCTGCAGTCGGCGCTCGACGTCCTTGTCGAGGCTGGTGCGACCGTGACGCCCAACAATGAGGGCATCCGCGTCGCCCGCAATGGCGCCGGCATCAAGTCGGTGGATGTGGCGACCGCGCCGTTCCCCGGCTTTCCGACCGATCTGCAGGCGCAGTTGATGGCGCTGATGACCATGGCCAAGGGCTCGTCGCACATCACCGAGACGATCTTCGAAAACCGCTTCATGCATGTGCAGGAGCTGGCCCGTTTCGGCGCCCGCATCCATCTCGACGGCGAAACCGCGACCATCGATGGGATTGCCAAGCTGCGCGGCGCGCCCGTCATGGCCACCGACTTGCGCGCCTCGGTGTCGCTGGTGATCGCGGCGTTGGCCGCCGAAGGCGAGACCATGGTGAACCGCATCTATCATCTCGACCGCGGTTTCGAGCGACTGGAAGAGAAGCTGTCGGCCTGCGGCGCGCAGATCGAGCGCATCAGCGGATAGCCTGCAGAAGGGGACATCGTGACGGGGCGACGCAAACTCATAGCCATGGATGCGGACGACCTCGCGGTGATTTCTGCGCATGTGCAGGACGCCGAGGTCCGCGTCGCCGACATTGTCTGGCGTCCCGGCGAGAAGCGTCTGGTCATCGGCATGAACAGGCTCGATTGGGACCAGACGATCGCCGGCGAGATCGCGCCGCGGCGGCTGCTCTCGGCGCTGCGTTTCGACCGCGTGCTGGCCTGCAAGTCCCGCGACATCGATCTCGATGGCGGGAATATCGTGCTGAAGCTGCTCGGCATCGAGTTCAACGAGAACGAAGCGCCGGGCGGCAACGCCCTGTTGCTGTTCGACGGACGCGGCGCGTTGCGGCTGGATGTCGAATGTCTCGAATGCGAACTCGCCGATCTCGGCCCGGATGAGCTGGGCGGAGAAGCGGATGTGGCGACAGATTTGAGCGCGTAGCGCTTCTTTTCCCTCCCCGGAGCGAAGCGAAGGGGGAGGGTGGATCGAGGCGAGCGTTCAGCGAGCATCGAGACGGGTGGGGTGCTTCCCACGTTCGACGTCATGTGGGACCCCCACCCCGGCCTTCGGCCGCCCCTCCCCACAAGGGAGAGGGTAAGGAACGAGCGCATCCGCGGCCTTGACGCCATCCACCACCCGCGCCATTGAGCAGGATAGCCCGCTTTCCGGGCTCCGCCGGGATACTAGAATGCCACTTCGCTTCTCAGCCGCCAGCGCTGATTTTCCTCAGCGTTTCAAAGCCTTCCTCGCCATGAAGCGTGAGGTCGCCGCCGATATCGAGGCGGCAACCCGGGCGATCGTGGAGGACGTGGCGGCGCGTGGCGACGATGCGCTGCTGGACGCCACCCGCAAGTTCGACAAGCTGGATCTCACCGCCTCCGGCCTGCGCATTCCACCTGCGGAAATCGACGCCGCCGTCGCCGCCTGCGACAAGGAGATCGTGGACGCCCTGCGCTTTGCGCGCGACCGGATCGAAGATTTCCACAAGCGCCAGATGCCGAAGGACGAGCGCTTCACCGATGCCGCGGGCGTGGAGCTTGGCTGGCGATGGAGTGCCATCGAAGCGGTCGGCCTTTACGTGCCCGGCGGCACGGCGGCCTATCCGTCGTCCGTGTTGATGAATGCCGTGCCAGCCAAGGTCGCCGGCGTTGATCGTGTGGTGATGGTCGTTCCATCGCCGGGCGGGAAGCTCAATCCACTGGTGCTGGCTGCCGCACAGCTCGGTGGCGTTTCTGAAATCTATCGCGTCGGCGGCGCACAGGCCGTGGCTGCGCTGGCCTATGGCACCGACACCATTGCGCCGGTGGCGAAAATCGTTGGTCCAGGTAATGCCTATGTGGCCGCCGCCAAGCGCCAGGTGTTCGGCCGCGTCGGCATCGACATGATCGCCGGTCCTTCGGAAGTGCTGGTCGTCGCCGACGACACGGCGAATGCCGACTGGATCGCGGCCGATCTGCTGGCGCAGGCGGAACACGACACCAATGCGCAATCGATCCTGATCACCGACAGCGTCAGGCTTGCGGATGACGTCGTGCTTGCCGTGGAAGCGCAGCTCACCACGCTCCCGCGCGCCGATATCGCCCGCGCCTCGTGGGAGGACTTCGGCGCCATCATTCTGGTCGACCAGCTCGATGACGCCGTGCCGCTGGCCAATGCCATCGCCGCGGAACATCTCGAAGTGATGACGATCGATCCCGACGCCTTTGCGGCCAAAATCCGCAATGCCGGCGCCATCTTCCTCGGCGGTCATACGCCGGAGGCCATCGGCGATTATGTCGGCGGCTCCAACCATGTCTTGCCGACAGCGCGGTCCGCCCGATTCTCCTCGGGCCTCGGCGTGCTTGACTTCATGAAGCGAACGTCGATCCTGAAGTGCGGGCCGGATCAGCTGCGAGCGCTGGGACCGGCTGCGATGACGCTAGGCAAGGCCGAAGGCCTCGATGCCCACGCAAGATCGGTCGGACTGCGTCTCAATCTGCGATGAGTGATTCCCCCTCAGCCGATAACGACCCCAACAATCGCATCGTGGCGGTGACGCTCGACGAGGAGTCGATCGGCCGTTCCGGGCCTGATATCGAGCATGAGCGCGCCATCGCGATCTACGACCTGATCGAGGAGAATCTTTTCGCGCCGGAGGGCGCGGCGGTGGGACCCTATACGCTGCATATCGGCATCACCGGCAGCCGGCTGATGTTCGATATCCGTAAGGAAGACGGCACGCCCGTCGTCGCGCATCTGCTCTCGCTGACGCCGTTCCGCCGGATCGTGAAGGACTATTTCATGATCTGCGATAGCTACTATCAGGCGATCCGCACGGCGACGCCGGACAAGATCGAGGCCATCGACATGGGACGCCGCGGCATTCATGACGAAGGCTCGCGCACGCTGCAGGAGCGCCTCAAGGGCAAGGTCCGCGTCGATTTCGAGACATCGCGGCGGCTGTTTACGCTCATCTCCGTACTGCATTGGAAAGGCTAGGTATGGCCGGGAAAAGTGGAGGCCGGTTTTCCGAAAAGGCCATGCTTTCTTCTAAAAGGGCGTAGCCCATGTCGGCGCCGCCTCGTGTGCGAACGCCGCAAGCCGTGTTGTTCGCCTGTGGGCAGAACAGCGTCCGCTCGCCGATGGCGGCGGGTCTGCTGCAGCAGATGTTTCCGCAGACGCTCTATGTCCGCTCCGCCGGCGTGAAGAAAGGCGAGCTCGATCCCTTCGTCGTCGCCGTGATGGCGGAGATGGGGCAGGACCTCTCGAAACACCGACCCATGACCTTCGAGGAGCTTGAGGACTGGGAAGGGCTCAATTTCGATCTGATCATCACGCTGTCGCCGGAAGCGCATCACAAGGCGCTGGATCTGACGCGGACCATGGCGGCGGATGTCGAATACTGGCCGACCGTCGATCCCACCGACACCCAGGGCAATCGCGAACAGAAGCTGGCCGCCTATCGTGAGGTGATGGACGGGCTGTCGATGCGGATACGGAAGCGATTTGCACGGCCAAAGCCGTAGGATGGGGTGAGCGCCAGAGCGATACCCATCCTACATCCGCACTCTGTGCCGGTTGCCGCATCACGCCCCTTCCGATAGGTTCCGGCCGCAATTTCAGGATCATAGCCTCGCATGCTCGGCCGTCCCAAATTCGTTCTCGCCTCCGGTTCGCCCCGCCGTGTCAGCCTGCTCAATCAGGCCGGCATCGAGCCCGACGCGCTGCGGCCGGCCGATGTGGACGAGACCCCGAAGCGCGGCGAGCTGCCGCGCGCCTGCGCCAATCGTCTGGCCCGCGCCAAGGCCGAGGCGGCGCTGAAATCCGTCCAGCTCGACGACGAGCTGCGCGGCGCCTTCATCCTTGCCGCAGATACGGTAGTGGCCGTCGGTCGCCGCATCCTGCCCAAGGCGGAACTGGTGGACGAGGCGTCGCAGTGCCTGCGGCTGCTGTCCGGCCGCAATCACCGCGTCTACACCTCGATCTGCCTGGTCACCCCGCGAGAAGGCTTTCGCCAGCGCATCGTCGAAACCCGCGTCCGCTTCAAGCGGTTGAGCGAGGACGACATCGACACCTATATCGGCTCAGGCGAATGGCGCGGCAAAGCCGGTGGCTATGCGGTCCAGGGCATTGCCGGCTCCTTCGTGGTGAAGATGGTCGGCTCCTATACGAGCGTGGTCGGCCTGCCGCTGTATGAAACCGTTTCGCTGCTCGGCGGCGAGGGGTTTCCGATCCGTTTCGGCTGGTTGAATGCAAGCTAAGACCCAAATCACCACGCGTCCGGCCAAGTCCTGTCCGATCTGCGGCGAGGCGACGGTGCCGGCCTCGAAGCCGTTTTGCTCAGAACGCTGCCGCGATGTCGACCTCAATCGCTGGCTGTCCGGCAATTATGCGATTCCCGGCCGCCCCACCGACGACGAGGACGGCGAATAGGCTGGCTGCGCGGGCGGTCGCCCCCGGCTTGCCGCTTGACCTTGTTTTGACGGCAAAATTCTCTCTGTAAAATCGCTGTCATGCGGGTGGACAGCGCCGATTTGCCTGACTATAAACCGGCCGCTCACCCGGCCTTGCCGGGTCGGCGCCCAGGTAGCTCAGTTGGTAGAGCATGCGACTGAAAATCGCAGTGTCGGTGGTTCGATCCCGCCCCTGGGCACCATTCCTGAACAGATTTGCGAACCCGCGGGGCGGGTTGCCCGTTCGAGCCGAATGTGGACCGGATGTTATCATTTGAGCCAATGATCCGGATCTTGTCTTCCGAAACGATCACTGCATCGACCACGCTGGACAAATAGGCTTTACGCGCGGCGACATCGCCTGACGTGAGCTGTTCTCGCATAAGACGGCTGAACCGGTCGATTGCCATCGGATCAATCTCGATTGGGCTTGCGCTCGACTTCTTTGCATAGTCCAGGGCTTCGGCTGCCCGATCGCGTCCGTCTTTGAGGGCAGCTACCCGCTCTTTGAGCATGGGGTCGGTGCCATCGATCGTCCCGGCTTCAATGGCGGCGTACAGGCGGCTGAGCCGCTCCTCAGCCTCGGCGGCCTGCCTGGCAAGGTCGACTATGCGGCGGTCGGCCGACGCCTGCCGGTCGTCGCGGCGGGCCTTGAGAGCTAGCAGAATGGATGTCAAGCGCTCGGGCTGGAGCAACTGATCGACCAGCGCTTCCACGACCAGCTTTTCGATCACCGGGCGCGGAATCTTTCGGTTCACGCAGCCTGTCTCGCTCTCTTTATGGCGCGCCTGCTTGGTCGCCTGGATGCATTTGTAATACGCGTAGATCTTACCTGTGCGAGACGTGCCGGTCGCGGTCGTCAAGGCGCAGGACTCTACGCAATCGCAGCGCACCAGACCGCCCAGCAGGGAGGGCGCCGCAGTCAGACGCGGCCCCTTGGCTCTCGGCTGGCGCGAGGCGAGCAATGTCTGGACCTGATCGAAGATCGTCCGATCGACGATTGCGGGAATCTCGTATTCGACGATCTCCGAGGTATCTTTGCGCTCGCCGTCACCTTTTCGATTATACTCGTTGAACCTGCGGACGCCGGTATAGGCATCACGGGTCAGGATTTCATGGATTGTGCCTGTCCCGAACAACTTTCCGTTTCTCGAGCGGAAACCCCGCTCGTTCAGCCAGATCGCAATCTTCTTGGTCCCAAGCGGACCGGTTTCGCCATCTCCGTTCCTCGCAAGATCGAAGGCACGAATCACGATCTCCGCTTCGACCGGCTCAACTGCGAGCTTTTTCTTTTGCTTGTGTCCAATGAGCTCAGCATCGACCGTCTTGTAACCGAACGGGATCACGCCACCATTGGAGTAGCCACGACGCGCATTTTCCTTCATCGTTCTCGTGGTCGCGCGGGCCGTTTCAGCGGACTGGAATTCGTTGACGATCCCAATAAATTTGCGAAATAAATCGCCGCTGGCATCATTAGTCAGGGGTTCTGCAAAAGAGATCAACTCGACTTTGTGCTTGCGCAAGGCACGGACCGTCAGTTCCTGCTCGAACTGATTGCGGAACGCACGCGAGAACGAATAGACCATGATGGCATCGACCGAGCGTGTACCGTCGGTCGCACGCGCCACCATCTGCTCGAACGCCGGCCGTTTCATATTGGTGGCGGTCTCGCCTTCCTCGCGATAGACTGCCAGAACGTTTTCACCATCGCGCTCGCATTTGGCCAGGATTTGCTTCTCCTGGTCGTAGAGGCTCAAAAAATTTGCTGCCTGTTTTTCAGTTGACGTCCGGATGTACACGAGAACGTTGCGCGACGTTCTCTTGGGTTGCTCGGCTTGAAGGTGCTTGCGGGCCATTCCTGTCGCTTTCTTGTAGAACGAGTTCGAGTCTAGTGAACATTGCGCGGCTTGGGAAGCAGCTGCGTTGCAACAGCAATCGCGCGAGGACGCGCATCTTCGCGCATAAGGATCTTACTCGAGCGGCGCGACCAGTCGGCCCGCAAAGCTTCGTGGAGCATTTCGGTGTGCGTCACGAGCAGGCGGCGGAACGTCGACTTCGCGCCGTTCTCGGGCAGCGCGAGAAAGCCTTCGATGAACATGTGATGGCGCCGTGGCTCGTCAAGCTCGCCGAGGCCGCCGATGACGGCCGTCCGATGCCGCGGCTTGTACACGTAGGTCGGGTCGGGGGCGAACGGGGCGCCGGGCTCGTGCGCGACGATCTCGCCGGCAAGCCAGATGCCGCCATCCACGGCGATTTTGGCGTAGGCCTCAATCGGCATCTCGAGTACGACGGGCTTGTAGAAGGGGGGAATGGTCATTCTTGGTCTCCTTTCACGGTTTTGATTTGATTTCAGCGGACTTTGCGTTGCTGGGGTTGAAGACTTCATCCAGAACCTCGCCAAAGTATCTTTCGAGCGCCTCGATCTCGGCCGTCGTCACCGGCAGCGGGTCCGGAAGCTCGTTGACCACAGTCCAGAATTCCGGATCGATCGGCCGTGGCCCTGAGTTTGCTGTTCTAGAGCTCATGGCTGAGCTCGCTCAGTCGGGACCGCGCCCGCGCCGCATGCTGCTGGGCAATGGCTGCGACATCGACAAGGTCGAGGGTCGTCGATTTGATGCGCTCGCGCGACAGTCGCTCCGCCAGGTAGTTCAGGCGGCGGGCATCGTCGATCGTTTGATCGAGATCGTCGCAGCTCGCGCGAAGACCGGCATCGAGGCTGTTGCGCGCGCCGTACCACCGCGTCTCCGCTGTGGAGCGCGATGCCATGACGTATGCGTCGTGGCGATCGAGGCGATCTGTCAGCCATACGAAGGCGCGATCGACCGTCAGGCCCTGCGCCCGGAATGCCGTAGACACAAGTCCGTTCGCTAGCCGGATACGTCCCTTCGCGTCCGCAAATTCAGTCGGCGAGAACGTGATCCTGCGGTCGCCGCATCGGGCGGTGATTTGAACCGTCTTGGTCAGGCGCGAGGTCTTGATGCCTTCGACTTCCAGCGCCGTACCGTTCACTACGCCGAGGCGGTCGACCCTGCGCAAGGCGACGAGGTGGTCGCCGACCGCGACCGGGAGCGCGTGAGCATTGCCGGAGGCGTCGGCCGCCGGCAGTACGATCTCGCGCTGCCCGATGCGGCCTTCGCTGCGCAGGCGGTTGCGCAAGGCGGCGCCGAGTGCGCGGGCCTCCGCATTCGTCTTGGCGAGCACGATCAACCGCTCGGCAGGCGAAGTGAGCCGTGCTACCGACCAATCATCGACGAGGGCTTCGACGGCGGACTTGAGCTGATCGTGGAAAGCGACCAGGCCGCGCTCATGAAAGGCCGCCAAGCCCGACTGGGCGTCACCGCACGCAAAAGCAAGGACGGCCTCGCGTGCCCAGGGTTCACGTTGCCGATGAATCTGAGACAGGCTGACCGCGCCAATCGCGTCGCGAACGAGACGAATGGAATGGCCCGGACCGACCGGCCTCAGCTGCCTATCGTCGCCCACCATAACGAGGCCGCAGAGATTGTTTTTAGGCCTATCGAGGCCACCGTCACCGTCAACGAGATCGACAAGGCGGGCGAGCTGCACGCTGGATTGAAGCCCGCTCTCATCAACCAAGAGGATGGTTTTGCGATCGAACGCGGGACGCCCCTCGGCCGCACGCCGGTCAATGCGCGCAAGCAAGGCGTCGATGGCGAGCGACGGCACCCCCACGGAGGCGCCCACATCGAGTGAGGCCCGCCAGGAAACCGATGCGCCGCAGACGGCATACCCCGCGCCGACGCGATTCCCCATCGACTCCAACGAGCGGGCGATGGCGTTCAGCGCCGTCGACTTTCCGGTTCCTGCCGGGGCCAAAATGCTGACCAGGCGGCGCCCCGACGTCGCCGCCAAGACTACGTTTGTTTGCTCTTCCGAGAGACCATTTCGGCGGCAGAGGTGACGGACATGCGTGGGATCCGGCGCCGCGATCCGCGCTTGTGCCAGCTCGACGGCGGTCTCAACAAGGCGGCGCTCGATGGCAACCATTTCCGGTGTGGAGAGCACCGGGCCGTCGCGGCTTTCGCCGAGCAACACGATGGCGCCGTCGGCCATGAGGTCATCCACGTGCTTGAGGGCGTCATCTACGGAAGCGCCGGTGCCGACCAGCGCATTGCAGGTGGTCTCGATGACATGCCGCCGGCTGAATGTGGCTTCGTGTTCGGTCAGCTCGCTGGGGACGGCAGCTGCCGCCTGCTGGATCCGGGCGCGCGGATCTTCGGGCTGCCTTGCGAGGGCAAGGCGCTGGCCGGCTTCGCGCGCGGCAGCAATGACGCTTTCCGGCTCAAATCCGAGGCGATGCATCGCCTCGTGCCACTGCGCGAAGCGGCCAGCATCGTTGATCTCTTCCTTCGCGCGGCGGCTCTTGCGAGCCACGGCGGCGGCAGCGGCCGGCGCCGCACCGGAGGTGAGGCCCGCCTTGGCCAGCTCGCGCTCGATGGCCGAGCGTCGTGCCGAAAAATATTCGCACAGCTGCGCCGGTACCCCCGCCACGGACCAGCGCCAATCATCCTCAGAGCGGTCGATTGCAAAGCCGCGATGGTGGAGTTCAACCGAAAGTTGTATTCTGAACGCCGCTCCAAATGCTTTTTTCCAGGATCGGATGTCTCCAGCCGTGTCGATCGCGCCAAACGTCCCGTCGAAGCGCTCGCAAATGGAGGGGATGCAGACGTGATGATGGCGCTGAACACTGGCGAGCACGGTGCCGTCCGCGTGCGTCTCAGGCCTGGCCTCGGAATGGGTGAATACGCCGGCGACAAACAGCGCGTGTTCCCTCCGAACGCCGTCCTTCCCCCTGCGAGCAAGCCTGACCTCCTTTTCGATCAGGCGCAGAACCGCTTCCACCGCGGCGCGTTCGGCATCCGCGATGGAGGCCCGGAGCTGGGGATCGCCCGCGGCATATAAAACGGACACGGACTTGGGCGAGGACAGCGTGATATCGACACCCGGCGCCCTGCGCCTGAACAGCGGCGCGGAGACAAGCCTGTTGCCCGCGGCATCGCAGCCGTCGCAAAGAAAATCGAAGTCACGAGGATTGACCGCAGTGCCCGCGACAATGCGAAGCTTGGCGTTGCCGCGCAGCCAAACGCCACCCGACTCCGCGCCTGACCGATAGTAGTCGGAGGGCTGCGACGTGTAGTAGCTCGGTCGGCGAATGATGGCGAAAGAAGCAACCAAGGGAGAGGCCTCGTGGTGGAGGCCTCCTATTCTGGTCAGATCGGCAGTTGGTGCTCAGAAATGAATGTGCTGATTTTTGACAGGGGTAAGAGCGCCGACGTTCGGACCGCTTCTTTCGGCACAGGCTGTAACTTTGGTTCTCAATGAACGTCCCTACCCGAGGTCTGCCGCAGAAACGGCCGCGACATAGGCCTCGCGGCGATCGGGCCATGTCGTCAGCGGCACGTCGACGATGCCGACTACTGGAAATCCGCACACCAGGAGCTTGATCATCATGCCCTCGCTGGTCTGGCGCACGCCGAGCTCGTCGGTGAGCACCTCCGGAAGAACGACGGGAACGGCTACCGTCTCGCGCGGGCGAGTAATTCCTGCCCTCAGTTCCTCGACGGTCGCATTCCTGATGCGGCTGATGCGCCGCTCGCCGAGCCACGTGCGCGTGATCCGGTCGATGGTGTCGCCGGGCTCCAGGCGCAGCACGAGACGGATGCCAAAGCGGCTCTCGATGACTCCAGCATTTTCAGGACCAGCGATAGACTTCAATTGACCGAGGTCCTGCAGACTGGCGATGGTCGTCACCTTCATTTCGCGGCCGAGCGAGAGAAGGCTCGGCAGCCTCGTGATCGGGATCTCCGAGAACTCATCCAGCACCAGTGCCAACCTTGGGGCATTTGGCGCCCGGCGGGACGGGGCCAATGCTGCCGTCGCAACGCGCTCCGCGAGGAATGAGCCCAGCAGAGCCGACAGCTCCGGGAACGCCAGCGATTTTTGAAACACCAGCGTCTTAGGCATCCTACCGTTCGACGCCATCCAGTCTTTGACGGTAAAGTGACGTTCTGGGGGAACATGGACGAAGGCGTCCGCCAGCGGCTCGATAGTCGCCAGGATTG
Organism: Tardiphaga sp.; assembly: GCA_030147505.1. Lineage (GTDB taxonomy): Bacteria > Pseudomonadota > Alphaproteobacteria > Rhizobiales > Xanthobacteraceae > Tardiphaga. Next base: position 77,511 of record JASBVG010000064.1, on the reverse strand, counting down.
CCACCCACATGGTGATGAGCACGGACATCACCGTCCGGTTCTCGGCGGGATCGGCCCCGAACGACACGAGCGGAAGACTCGGTGCATTGATCTCGGCCAAAGCCAGTTGAAGCTTGGCCGGGCTAGACAGCGCGCAGTCACGAAGCTCGCTCCAGCTCCAGTCGTCACCGTGACGGGCATGCAGCACCATCGCGAGATCGGCCAGAATGGCACGCGCCGCCGAGACCCACATGGACTTCTTGTTGTCGTCATCAATGCATTTGGCAGCGAATTCGAGCGCGACGGCACGATTGCCAACCTCCGGTCCGAGCTCCAGAGCCCAGGTTCGCGCATCATGCGGCGCAACGAGAACGAATTCTTCGGTTGGCAGGCCCGCCACCATGTCTCCCTTCACGTCAAAGATGAAGTTCAGACTGGTGCCGGCAAGAAGCTGCGCAATATAAGCCCGCAGCACTCCGGTCTTGCCGGAGCCTTGGGTGCCGACCAAGAGGATGTTGCGGGCAGCTTGCGCCAGGTTCAGCTGCACGTTCGGCAGCAACCACAGCCCATCTTTCGTGGCTCGGCCTGCGCGTCGAATAAACGCCTGAATGGCTCGTCGGGCGTATTCGCCGAACAGCACGCGCCGACCGCTCTTCACGATGTCGGTCTCGACGGGAGGAGTGCGGACATAGGTTTCCTGGAAGGCGACGCTTGCCGCGATGAAGGGCGCCAATGCGAGCACGATCAGCCGTGTGCCGAGCGCAGGTTGACGAGCAAGCTCGGTTGGGATGCTGACGAGCCACCGCATGCGACAAACCAAAAACAGCGGTCCATCGGATGGCGCACACCGCCAGCCTGTGATCTGCCTGAAGATCTGAATCAGGACAGCGTTGCTATTCAGCGGTACGCGCCCTGCAAACAGGACGTCGATGTCAGGAGGCGCGACCAGGAAGAGCGAAAGGTAAGCCACGCATGCGATGGCCACGAACACGCCGAACGCGACCAGGAGTGCGGGACGGAATTTGACGACCGTGTTGTTCACGTTCAATCCTTTCTCGATAGGGCAGATCAGCCGAACAGCCGGCACAACAGGCTGATCGCTGCAATTGCGGTGAGGCCAGCGAGGGCGCCATGGATCGAGCCGACAATTTCGAACGGCAGGACCCGGCTCTCCTGGAGCTTCCAGTCGGCGGCATCGCTGGCGATCTGCTCTTCGGTCCTTGTGGACGGCGTCTTAGAGGTCGGCACCGAAACGCCGACAGCCATAGCGAACGACTGCAGCCCGACCTGGCCGAGCCGACGCAACCCGTTGGGATCGAAGCTCGCGGGATCGGCCATGAAGATCGCCGCGAGGTCGCGACCGAGCTCTTCACGGGACCGCGATGCATCGGTGATCGCTTTCGCCGCGGCCCCGCTGAAATCTCCGGGTGCGGGATCAGCCATCCTGATTGCCGCCCGCGTCGATGAACTCATCGAAGGCCTTGAACATGCTGTCGCACCAGGCCGCCACGTCTCCCCTGACGATCTTGGCTTCGGGCAGGGGCAGGCCGGTGATGGCCATGATCTCGCGAACCGGCATCATCACCGCATCCATCAAGCGGATGTTGGCTGCCTCGAACGGCGCCCAGCTGTCGGCCTCAATGGCGGGCATTTTGATCGTGACCGCCTTTGAGGCCAGCGGCCCGATCAAGTTCCGGCTAACGGCGGCGGCTTCGCTCGACGGATGGAGGTCGCAGATCCTGCCATCCCGCTCGTTTTCGACGAGCATCAGGCGCGCCTGCGGCAGCGCATCCATGAACGAGTTCGCCGACTGGACGCCGCGGCGCATCGCTTCCGCCTGGCAGGTGAAGGGCGTCAAGATCAGCGTGGACGCCCCGAGCTGATCCAGTTCTTCCTGCAGGTCGGTCATTGCGGCCCACAACGCGCCCCGCGCCGCCTCGTTAGCGCCGAACTCGACGATGGTCATACCGCGCGCCTGGCTGATGCGCTCGATGGTCAGGTAGAGCGGCGTCAGGGACCGCCAGACCGAGGCGGGATCCCGGCGCGCCGCCCTCTGGTCAATTGCAATACTCACGATGTCGTCGGTCAGCCCTTTCAACGACTGCCCGGTCGTGTCGACCTCGACCACGCCACAGGGCAGGTTGCGCAGCCGCAGCCATTCGGCCATCGCCTTGGCGAGCAGGCTCTTGCCGATGCCGCCCTTGTCGCTGACGATGGGAGCGAAGATCGGCAACAACAGCCGATTTTCGGGACGCTTCTTTTCGTTCTTGGGCATGATTGATTCCGCGGGTTCATGGCGCCGGCACCACTACCGGGGCATGAATGAGGAGAACGGAATCCTTGAAACCCTGCTCGGAAATGAATGCGCGAATTTTTGACAGGCTCCTCGAGCCTCTATTCGCCCTTCAGCTGAGAGACCCACCAGTCCTGCGGGAAGAGCTCCAATGCTCGACTTGTCAGGAAGGAGCGGGTCTCTTGGTAGCAGCGATCGGAGACGGTCAGGCCGAACAGCTCGCGCAGCACACCCAGCTCCAGGGGGCCTACCTTATATTGCTCTCCGAGGCTCATTTTCCGCAGCATCAGCGCCAGCCTGAACTCGGGTGTCGCCAGGACGTGAGGAATGCAAAGAAGATTGGGATCAATCCCTGCGGTTGACGCAATAAAGGTGAGTTCCTCCGTCGAAAAGTCGTGGCTCCTGAACTCCTGATGCATCTCCTTTGTCATGGGATCTGGAATCGGGTCGAGTGCGCGCCACCTGTCCCTTTTGCGTTCGCCGCTGGCAAGCTTCTCGGCCCTCTTCTTCTCTTCGGCCCTCTTCTTCTCTTTCTCCTCGCGCTTGGCGATGCGCTCGTCTGCTTTGCGTGTCGCCTTGGACAGCTCCACCTTCTCCTCCGACAACTCGGTGATCCCGGCGCAGGCCTTCATCAGAGTCTTGATCGACCACGCCTCTGCCGCAAGCGCAGCATCATACTGCTCGCGCTTGTGCATATTCGCAGTCGACGCCACGACCTGCTTGACAATGAGGTCGACGACCACTTTGGGCTCGCCCGCACCCGGCACGAATTCCGTGGCGACCGACTCTCCTTCCGCGCGGAGGCTGCTCATGACGGTAAGCTTCCGAGCGAAGGGATCCTGCACTTCTTTCCTTGCCTCACCCTTGCACGGCACGCCCTCGACCCAGGCGTGCTCGCTCAGATATGGCAGCCCGCTTCCACGTTCCCTGGCTACAAGTTTGCCGTCTAACCCGTCTTGGGCAGCCTGGAGTTGACCAACCACGACATCCCGGCGAAACACCTCATAGGCCAGCGCTTTGCGGATCTTGACCTCGACATCCTGCTTCGTGCGACCACCACGGGAAAGGATGGTTCGCGTATCGATGGCGGAAACGATTTTCAGGATGGGGACGCCGCGCCGGAAGTCGAGGAGCTCCTGATGATTGAGTGCGAAATACTGGCTTTGGAGGTTCTGCTCGCTGTACGGGCACAAGAAGCAGTGATCTGTTAGTTGTCCGATGCGATCCCAAACCCGCTCGTCGGCGCGGTCCTCCCAGCCCTGAATGTGGGCCTCGTTGACGACGAAGAGAACGATGAGTGCCTCCAGGGGGAAGGCGCCGGTGGGCCGTTCGGATTGAGCGATGATCTCTTGACATGCGCGGATGTGCTCCGCCACTGCTCGCCGCAGCACGTTCTCATTGGCGGGGATGATCGTTGGTCTGGGCATGGAGATGGTGCCGTTGGAGTTGGAATGCCGGCGAAGGCGGTGACTATCTCGCAAAGGTCCCGCCGAAGGTTTGCTGCCTTTGGTTTACTTGCCAGAGTTAAGGCACTGCAGCTCGGCGTTGACCTCGCCGCATGCCGTCAGCATCCCGCGGTCGGCAATGACAGCCCAGCGTAGGCGAACGAACGCCGTGCGCAGAGCACCGTCGGCGGACATTTCCTTGTGAAAGCGTTCCATGTTCACCACGCTGGGGACGGCGATCCGAATGCGTTCGGGCGTCACGAGCACCCGATCCGGCATCGCGGCGTAGGTCAGCTTCAGGTGTCCCGTGCCGAACGAGAAGTCAAAGCACGGGGTCAGCGCGCTGCACCCCTTTTTCTGCAGCGGCAAGAAATCCCGCGCCTCTGCTTCGAGTATGCTGCGGTCGAGGATCAGGTCGTTCATTTGCTATCCATACGTTATCGGTCATCACGGTCGGGGTTCGTCAGGTTAGATGCGGTCGCGACATGTTGGTCGCGGCCGCGTCGTCGACGTCGTTGCCTCTGGCGAAGCCGACGGCTATGCGAACTCAAGCTCCGGAGCATTGATCCCCTGCAGGACCAGGCCGCCCAGCTGGCCGCGATAGAGATCGCCAAGCAGATCTTCGCGGGCGATTTCGACGACGGCGCAGGCGTTGCGCTCCTCGACGCGGAAATGGCGCCAGCCAGTGCGCAGCGCGATCAGGCCGGCGAGCCCGAACGCGATCTGCCTCCCCTTCGGGAGGGTCTCGCCGCCGAGCTCCGACTTGACCAGCTTCACGAGGCCCGCGCAGGACTGTTCGAGCGAGTATGGCAGATGGCCAAGCGCCATGGTGGCCGGGTCCTGACGCAGCACGAACTCGCAGGTCCGCCAGTCCTTCAGCTGCACGACGGCCAAGCCCCAGGCTGCGGGCCCACGCGCCTTCACCAAGCCGAGGCGGGCGAGCGTCGCAAGCGAAGGCAGCCGGTTGGGCCCGAACATCTCGCTCGCGCTCATGGTGCGGTACTGGTTGACACCGTGCTTGATCGCGGACAACGCCGCCGGCGGCAGCGTGTCGAGCTTCTCGATCAGCGTCGGCACGTCGACGCCGGCGCGGGCGGCCACGTACCGGACCGCGCGGTCGGACTTGATCGCCGCCGCCGCCGTGCTGGGGATCAGCGCGGCGTCGCTGACCCCGTTAAAGAGCGAGGCCACCACGACCTGCATCTCGCCAGCGCAAAGGGTCTGCTGCTGCAGCTTGTTGGTCCCGGTGGTCGGCGACACGACGGTGCCGCTGCTGGAAGCCTGACTACACATTCTGTTACTCCTTATTTGTCAAACTGGTCGGACCGTGCATGTAGCATATTATGCTACAATTACAAGACCGAGTACCCGTCAAGGATATCCTCAACAATAACAAAAATCGTCGGTCGCTTAAGGGCGAGGGCTGGCGGTCTAATTCGGTTCGCCATCGCGCCGCAACCGCGTCTTATCATAGTCAGTCCAGAGACCGCGCCGATCGGGAACGGGAGGGCCGAGCGGTTGGCGAGGCCAGTGAACACGTTGGTCTACTCCGACGAGAATAATTCCCACATTCGCAAGTTTAAGATCATCGCACTCCCAGAGAACCGTATCCGCGCTTTCACCCTCTGGTATAACAATCCAAAATCGCGTGAAGAACGTGCATTCGGTCGCGACCAAAATCATCTTGCGTAAGGCTGCATCCTTCTGTGATCCTCCGTAGAGCGCATAGCAGTCGATTGCGTCGATCCGGGCTACTTTGCCGTCGTCGCGGCCAACAACGTAATAGTCAGGCGAGGCGTAACGGAACGGGACGATGGGGCGCAAAATCTCGAACTCTAGTCCGGTCTGTCCATCATACAGCTTTCGCGGGTCGCGCTTGATGAGGCCGAGTGCCTTCTCTCGAAATTGCTTCGCCGCCTTCTTGCCAGCGGCGATCGGATCAGCGCCGCCGCTGGTCTCACTGATGGTTCCATAAATCCCGAGAAGATCGCGGAATGTCTGACCTGGACGTGTGATCAGATCGCGGCCCTGCTCTTCGTCGAGCGACCAGATCTTGGAGATCATCTCGACGTGCGAAAATGGCCTCTCCAAGAGCTTGCTGGCGAGCTCTGGTTCAGTCTTGGTCAGAAAGCTCTGGTACTGCGCGACTTTTGCCATCCGCCGCAGCTGGTTCGCCGAATAGCCGCTCTCTGTTTCGGCCCGCTGGATCCAAGGCCGGCCGCTTTCATCCGTTTGGCTTAGTGCCTCCAGTTCACGAAGCGCCTGCGCCAATTCGGTCCATGGCCGGTTCTGCTTGCGAGCGTCCCGTAAAATTCTAAGGATTTCCTCCGCATTTACCTTGTTCATAGAGCCGCTTGCTTTCATGGCAGTCGCAGAATAATATACTACGTCTACGGTGGCGACAACCCTTACTTCGGACCTCGCCGTGCATCGCAAGCGTAACATAGAGTGCTACAAATGAGCGAAAAGCGTGACGCATTGATGAGCGTTATAGATCAGCTGGCAAAGCTGCTTCCCCTGCTGGCAAGCGACAAAGTTGGAGAGGTTTCCAACGCGGCGAGTCGCATCGTTCACGTCCTCGGCAAGGTCAGGCTGGATTGGCACGACTTGGTTGAAATCTTGCGGCAGGACCCGGTGCCCGCGGCCACGCGCAACTCGTCGCCGTTCGAAAGCGATCAAGAAGCGCTTGCCCGCCTGGCCGCGAGTGCAACCTACTTCCTGAACTCCGAACGGGATGTTTTCGCGGACATCACGATCAACGGTCACCGCGAGACCTGGCCGCTCGCGAGCGCACAATACGCTCAGTGGCTGATGCACGCCTTCTGGAAAGACAAGGAGCGCATTCCAAAAGACGCGCAACTCAAAGAGACGATGCGTCTCGTGAAAGCCCATGCGTTGTTCTCAGGCGCCGACCGGCATGAAGTGCACCTGCGGGTCGCCGAACTGGACGAGAGGATCTATCTCGATCTCGGCGACGATTCCTGGCGGGCGGTCGAAATCTGCGCAGGAGGGTGGCGGATCGTGCAGACGCCGCCCGTCAGGTTCCGCCGCACGGCGGGAATGCTTCCTCTGCCGCTCCCCGTGCGTGGCGGCACGGTGGATGAACTGCGTCCCTTCGTCAATCTTGCCGATGCCGACTTCATGCTGGTCGTCGCCTTCCTTGCCGACATGTTGCGGGTTGGACGGCCGCATCCCGTGCTTTACCTCGCCGGAGGAGAGGGAACGGCCAAATCGACGCTCACTCGTCTTCTGGGAAGTCTGATCGATCCCCATCGGCTCAAATTGCGCGGCCTGCCGAACGTTCGAGACCTGTTCGTGGCCGCTCACAACCAAGCGATCATCTGTTTCGACAACATCAGTCTCATCACGCCCGAGGTCAGCGATGGCCTGTGCCGGTTGTCCTCTGGCGTCGGCTTCGCCAAACGCAAGAACTACACCGATGGCGAGGAGTTCGGAGTGGCCGGCGCTCACCCGATCATTCTGAACGGCATCGAGAACTGTATTGATAGACCAGACCTTGCTGATCGGGCTATCGTGCTCAATCTTCCTCGCGTTGACCCGGAGCGTCGGCGCTCGGAATCCGATTTCTGGGCCACTTTCGAAGCTGCCCGTCCGCGCATTCTCGGCGCGATCCTCGATATCGCTGTGCATGGGCTTGCCAACAACAACGAACCGAGAGCTCCGCAACTTGCCCGTGTTGCGGATTTTCAGGGTTGGGCCATGGCCTGCGAAACCGCTTTCTCCAAGCCTGGCGGCTTCGAGAGCGCGTTTGCCGCCAATATCTCAGCCACCGTCGAGGGGCTCATCGACGGCGAGCCCGTGGCCAAGGCCGTTGCAGCTTTGATGCTCGGGCGGTCCACCTGGCAAGGTACCGCGGCCGAGCTCTTTTCGGAACTGACTCGTCACGATCAGACCGAGGCACGCGTCAGCCGCCTGCCGACGTGGCCGAGGGACCCTGCTCGTCTAAGCAAGGATCTGAGAGCCATGCAGCCTACCTTGGCCAAGGGTGGTATCGTCGTCGAGTTCGGTAAGGCACTTGACCGTCGGCGGACGCGGTTGGTCAAGATCTGGAACACGGACGCCGAGGCCAGCCACGGGCAGGATAGCCCTGACAACGGACTGCACATCGACGAAGTGGATGGGCCGCGGACGGAGATTCCGAGGGAGTGAGCCGAAGTGGCGATGCGCGAACATTGCGAATCGCCGTCCGCACCGTCCGCACTGTCCGCAGATCCAGCGCTCTAAACGGTCGTATGCCCCGCAACGTCGCAACGCTTTGCCGAAGTGGCGGGGACTGGACAGGATTGCGACCCACGCTCTTGGCCACGGACAAGTATCCACTCAGCCCTGCCGGGACGCAAAGCACAAACTGCAAATCGGCGCCGGCAGCATCGACCGCCACCGGCTCCTTAAGTCATTTCCGAATCGTTCGACCTGACAGAGAAAATAGAGGACTTGCGCTGCAAGGTTTGGAACTACACTGCAACTGCCACCGAGCGGTCGCGGCATATGTGGTGACGCGAACGCCAGTTGCGCACCCCGCCTACTCGAACAGGGAGCAGCGCCATGCCAAAGGGGCGTCGTTTCATCAGACACAATCGTTGGAAGAAAGTCTCGGCGAGGAAACCATTCGGTTGAGAGAATAGGCCAATGAACTTCCGCAAGGATCGAGCGCGAGCCCCTGCTGCGCAAGGCCCGCCAATGCGAGACCGGTTCGCAAATGAGGCAAAGCCGGCCTGGGCGTATCGGTCTGAGCGAAGGAAGCCAATTGCGCTCGTGGTGCTCTTTCTCTGTTTTTGTTGCGAAGCCTGCGGCCTCAATGCCCCATTCCCGACATAATCTCGCCTTTGTAGACGTCCGGGGTTCGTGGGTCCTTCTACGTGAAGCACCCCAAGCAGACCCCGCTCCATGCGGGCGAGTGCGTGATCGTCCAACGTGTAATTTCCAGGCACGTCCGGCTCGAACTCGGTGATGGCTGCGCCGCCGGCTGGCACCGTGACCGTCTGGATGCCTTCGAAACGAGCCGTGGTCACGCCGCCGAGGTTGTCGAAGATCTCGCCGATGACATGGAAGGATGAAGTGTAGTTGGGGCCGCCGACGCCGAAGAAGATCCTTACGGTATCGCCGACCTTGGCCTCAAGGGGATGCAGCTTGGTGAGCGCTCCGACAGAGCCGTTGAACACGAAATATTCGGGCCGCTCGTTCAGCAATTTGTCGACACTGAATTCGGCGCTGCCGTGCTGGCCGAAGGCAATGTCGGAATAGATCTCGCCCTGCTTAACGTAGAACTCATGGTCGACAGGAGGAAGCCCGCCTTCCGGCTCGACGAGAATGAGGCCGTACATGCCGTTGGCGATGTGCTCGGCGACCATGGGCGTGGCGCGGTCAAAGACGTAGAGGCCAGGCACCAGCGCCTTCCAGGTCATCGATTTCTCGCCGCCCGGGTCGACCTGCAGCGCGGCCGCGCCGCCGCCCGGCCCCGTCGCTGCATGGAAGTCGACGGAATGGATCATGGCGCTGGCGGCCGAATTCTTCAGGTGGATGTCGACGGTGTCGCCCACGCGGACGCGAATGAACGGACCCGGCACGTTCCCGGTGAAGGTCCAGTAGCCGAAGGTCGTGCCTTCGGCGGGCCTGCCCTTCGACATCGACGCTCAAGAGATCGACGCGAACTGTCTGCGGGCCGCGCTGCCGATCGGAGGAGGCAGATCGCTCGGCTCGCGCGAGATGTCGGCCTCGACGACGGTTTGCGGCGACGGTCTCTGCGTCACGATGAACTGGCCCTCCATGACCGCCAGGCGATTTCCCGGGACGGTGCAGTAGTAGATGAAGTCGCCGGATTTGGTTGCTCTAAACGCGATCGTCGTGCTCGCGCCCCTGCCGGTGACGCGGGGCGACCTGGTGTTCTGGTCGAGAAAGACGAGATCGTGCTCCGCGCCCTCGCCGTTGAGGAGCCTGAGCTGGATCACCTGGCCCTCGGAAGCGGTCAGCACGGGATTGACCTTGCCTTCGATTGCGCCGCCAACGCCGATGTACACCATGCGCCCGTCAAGACCTAAGCCAGACGCGGCCTTGCGATGGAGGTGGCCATTGCTTTCCGGCTCTCGCCAGTCGAAAGCTCTGATCTAGCCGCGCGACACAGCGCTTTGCTGCGTGGTGTCGAAAATCTTGCTGGAGATCGTGAATCTGCAAGAATGCCGTCGGCCATGAGGAGGAGTGCTCATCGCGGCTGTTCAAAGCATGATCGTGCCTATCTCGAGGCTATTCGAATCTGAGCAGAGTGAGAGTTTGGCTGAAATTCCGTGACGGGTTGAAAGCCGAGAGGAGAGTCCTCGCGGCACCCGTCATGGAGATAGCCCATGACCCAAACGAATGTTCTGAACGCCGCTCGCGATGAGCGTGCTGGTTATAGAGTGGATGTGAGCCGCGGCCAGCGCGTCGGCCGCGTCGCTTCGGAGTGGTTTTCCCGGCCGGCGGACGAGCGCTACCTGTCGCTGTCCGAACTCCACGCTGCCGTGCGCGGCCGCGCCGAGCGGAGCCGCACTCGGACCGTCGAAAGTTCGGCGATCAGGGTGGAGGCGAATCGTGACGATGCCGAGCGGCTGACGCTGATGCTGCCAAGCGAGGATGCGCCTCTTGCGCCGACCCACTGGAGTTTTGGTCAGCTTGCAACAATGGTGGGCGCGCCGTCCGCCTATTTGCGGCAGCTTCCAGCGCCACTCGCCGCCATCAATTTACAGTACGGACTGACCTCCAATCGTGCGGAACTGATCAAGACGCTCGAGGTCCGGGACGGACGTGCTGAACTTCGCGCGGTGACCAGCCCCGACTATGGGCGCATTTTCGACCAGGAACTGGTCGCCGCCGTGCAGCGCATCGCCGGTAATGGCACCGGCGACACCCGCTGGAAGGTGCCGGGCGTGCTCGACTGGTCGACCGGAATCTACAACCCGCGGGTCGATGTCACGAAAAGTACCACGACATTGTACGCATCAGATCGTGACGTCTTCCTGTTCCTGGTCGACGACCTCAACCCAATCGAGGCGGGCCAGCTGCCTGACGGCTCGCCCGACCTCTACTTCCGTGGCTTCTATTGCTGGAACTCCGAGGTCGGTGCCAAGGCGCTGGGCATCGCGAGCTTCTATCTCCGCGCCGTCTGCCAGAACCGCAATCTCTGGGGTGTGGAAGATTTCGAGGAGATCACGATCCGTCACTCAAAATATGCCGCGTCTCGGTTCGCCCACGAGGCGGCGCCCGCGCTCACGCGCTTCGCCAACTCCTCGCCGACGCCCTTCGTCAATGGCATCAAGGCGGCGCGGGAGCGGATTGTTGCGCGCACGGATGAGGAGCGCACCGAGTTTCTGCGCAAGCGTGGATTCGGCAAGTCGGAGACCGGGAAAATCATCGAGATGGTGCTCGACGAAGAGGGCCGCAAGCCTGAGAGCATCTTCGACTTCGTCCAAGGCATTACCGCCGTGGCGCGCGACAAGCCGCACCAGGACGCCCGGTTGGATCTCGAGGCGAAGGCCAAGAAGTTGCTCGATCGGGTGAACTGAGGTCGATCGCGTCGGCCCGGTGCTGCGCGCGTGTCGAGCCTCAGCTCTCGGTTTCTCCGGCTGGCGCCGCCCTTCAGAGTTAGAGGGCGGCGCTTCGCTTCGTGACGGGTCAGAAGGTCGAGAGAGGTTCTCGACCGCCGGTCGCGGAGAAACTACAATGGGAAAAGCTGTTCGGAAGATCGTCCTGAGCCAGTCTCGCGATATTCCTTTCAACCGGCTGGTGCTCAGCCAGTCCAATGTCCGCCGTGTCAAGGCGGGCATCTCGATCGAGGAGCTCGCGCAGGACATCGCGCGGCGCACCCTGCTTCAGAGCCTCACCGTCCGGCCGGTTCTCGACGAGGGCGGCGCCGAAACTGGCATGTTCGAAATCCCCGCCGGCGGACGGCGCTATCGCGCGCTCGAACTGCTGGTCAAGCAGAAGCGGCTCGCGCGCAACGCGCTGGTTCCCTGCGTCATCCGAACCGACGGGCTCGCGGAGGAGGATTCGCTGGCCGAGAATGTCCAGCGAGCGCCGCTTCACCCGCTCGATCAGTTCCGCGCGTTCCGCGACATGAGTGAGAAGGGCATGAGCGAGGACGAGATCGCTGCTGCCTTCTTTGTCAGCGTCCAGGTCGTCAAGCAACGGCTCCGGCTCGCTGCCGTCTCGCCAGCGCTGCTCGACGTCTATGCCGAAGACGGCATGAGCCTCGACCAGTTGATGGCGTTTGCGGTCAATCCGGACCACGAGCGCCAGCAGCAGGTATGGCAGGCAGTGCAGCGCGCGCACAACAAAGAACCGTATTACATCCGGCGTCTGCTCACGGAAGGCGCCGTGCGCGCCTCCGACAAGCGGGCCCAATTCGTCGGAATCGAGGCTTATGAGGCCGCCGGCGGCGACATCATCCGTGATCTTTTTCAGCAGGATGACGGCGGTTGGCTGCAAGAGCCGATGCTGCTCGATCGGCTCGTCGTCGAGAAGCTAGAACGCGAGGCGAGCAACATCCGCTCGGAAGGCTGGAAATGGGTGAAGGTTGCGGTCGATTTTCCATACGGCCACACCTACGGTCTGCGCCGTATCTCGGGCGAGTCCGTTGCGATGACCGAGGAGGACGTCGCTGCGGCTGAAGCCCTGCGCGCCGAGTATGAACGTCTCGAGCAGGAGCATTCCGACGCCGACGTCCTTCCCGAGGCGATCGATCAGCGCCTTGGCGAGATCGAGACGGCCCTTGCTGAACTCGATCAGCGGCCGGTCCAGTACGATCCTGACGAAATCGCGCGCGCGGGTGCCTTCGTCAGCATCGACGCGTCGGGTGCGCTGCGGATCGAGCGCGGCTATGTCCGCCCCGAAAATGAGCCGGCAATTCCGCAGCCGGAGGGAGAGGCTGACGCCGAGCCGAGTGCTACAGCGACAACCTCCGTTTCAGGAGATGCGGCCGCGGGGCCGACAGGCTCCTCGGCGAATACCGAGGAGCCCGATCAGGAGGAGGGCATCAAGCCGATCCCTGACCGGCTGATGACCGAGCTCACAGCGTATCGCACCCTGGCCTTGCGCGATGCGATGGCTCAGGAGCCGGATGTGGCGTTCCTGGCTGCGCTGCACGCGCTCTGCCTGAAGCTCTTTTACCGCTACACGCCCGAGTCATGCCTCGACATCGACGCGAAGAGCGTCGTCTTCGGCAGTCAGGCGCCGGGCCTCGGCGATACCGCAATCGCCAAGGCCGTCGACGAGAGGCACCAGCACTGGTCGGAGCGGTTGCCGCGTGAATCAGCCGAGCTCTGGGATGCGCTCTCCACCTTCGATCCGGACAGCCGCGATGCCCTGTTCGCTCACTGCATCGCGCTGAGCGTGAATGCGGTGTACGAGCCTTGGAATCGGAGGCCGCGTGCACTGGCTCACGCCGACTGCCTCGCCGAGGCAATCGGGCTCGATGTTGCTGCCGCCGGCTGGTCACCGACCGTCGACAACTATTTCGGGCGGGTGACCAAGGCGCGCATCCTGCAAGCGGTCCGCGAGGCCAAGGGCGACACCGACTCCCAGCGCATCGAGCACCTGAAGAAGGGCGAGATGGCTGAGAGGGCGCAAGAACTCCTCGCCGGCTCAGGCTGGCTTCCGGAGCCGCTGCGCACGCCCGGGCGATCCCTCGGCGCAGCGTCACCGGCTGAATCTTGCCCAATCTCGCCGTCCGCTTCGGGGGAGGACGCGCCAGTGAGCGAATGCGAAGCGGCCACGCCAGATGCAGAGCATCCGCTCGAGGATGACGCAATTCCCGCCGACGAGCCGCTTATCGCGGCCGTGTAAGCAAGCAGAAGCGTCGATCTCGAAGGCCCGCCGTCACTGGCGGGCCTTCTTTTTGGTGGGAATGGTCATGTCAGCCCAAGTATCCGATCTCGCCCGCCGCCTTGCCGAGCGGGCCGAACTCGTCTGCCGCCGCTATCTGTCCAATGGACGGCGGGTCGGCCGCTATTGGATTGTCGGCGACGTTCGCAACGTATCTGGTCGATCCATGTTCGTTCGGCTGCGCCCACCTCATGGGGGTAAGGGAGCGGCCGGCAAGTGGACCGATGCCGCGACCGGTGAACACGGCGATCTGCTCGATATTATCAGGGAAAGCTGCGGCCTTGTCGAATTTCGCGATGTCTTGGCCGAGGCGCGGCGTTTTCTCAGTCTACCGCAGACCGAGATGGAATCTAAATCGCAGTTCCCACCCGTTCCCATGGGCTCGCCGGAATCGGCTCGGCGCCTGTTTGCCATGTCAGAGCCCATTCATGGCACGCTTGCCGAAACATACATCCGGACGCGCGGCATTTCGGCCTTGCATGAGCTCACGAGCCTTCGCTTCCATCCGCGCTGCTACTACAGGCCGGATCAACATTTGCCAATGGAAACCTGGCCGGCCCTGATCGCCGCTGTCTCCACCCTTGATGGTGCCATTACCGGTGTTCACCGCACCTGGGTCGACCCCTCCGGTCGCAGCAAGGCGTCGATCGACACGCCGCGGCGGGCGATGGGCCTTCTGCTCGGCAACGCAGTCCGATTTGGACGGGCACATGATGTCCTCGCCGCCGGTGAGGGCATCGAGACCATGCTCTCCGTGCGTTGTGTCCTGCCGACCCTGCCAATGGCATCAGCGCTATCGGCCAATCATCTCGCGGCCATGTTGCTTCCACCGAACCTGCGCCGGCTTTACATCGCCCATGACGCTGATGCTGCCGGACGGACGGTCGCAACCGCTCTGGCGCGGCGGGCAGAAGCAGCCGGCATCGAGGCGATTCCACTATCGCCTCGGCTTGACGATTTCAACGAGGATCTGCGCACCTTTGGCGTTGATGAGCTGCGAGCAGCCTTGCGCATTCAGCTTGCGCCTGCGGATGTCGTCCGCTTCATGCCGTCAGCGGTCGCGACAACGGCATGAGCGCCTGCTCTTCGTGATCGAAGTCGACAGCCCGATCAAGGCGAGGCCACCTCGTCGGAGAGGGCCGCGCCCCGGCCTTCTAGAGGGCGATCGGACGGCAGGCGGGCCGGACCGGCAATGGCATGTCGCGGCTATTTTCCGCCGGCGGTGGTCACCGCGTAAATCAACATCGATCAGTCCATCCCGCCTTTGCATCGCGAAGCAAAATAGCCGCGCCCTGCCATCCTCCGCTGTCGCTTCGGCCCTCCGCCGTTGCTTCGGGTTCTGGTCCGGCCCGCCCGCCGCCTGAGTGATCGCCACGAAGGCCGCGATGGTCGCGGCCGATCCACGGAGGACCTCGTCCCATGACCGATCGTGACGACACCGAATTCGAACCGCCGCATGGCTCATCCCAGCTTCACCACGTCCTGACCGAACTGCAACTCTACGGCTACCGGCCCTTCAGCGACGAACCCGATCCGCGGCCGCTTCCCGAATCGAAGACGATCGCCGTGGCGGTTGCCGACATCTTCGATGCCTTCGCGGCAACCCTGAGCGACAGCCGCATGGAGCCGGACCTGGAAGACCTGCTCTGGTCGACGGTCAATCTGTTCCATCGAGCCACAGGCCGGATCGAGCGCCAGCTCGACGGCAATGAGCAAGCTCAACGCAGCAGCCAACACGAGCAGGACGGCTCTGAGGTGAGGTCGGTCGAACTCGAGCGGCTCATCAACGAAGGGCTTTCGTTGATCGAACGCCGCAACTGCATGGAACTCTTCCGCGAGCAAGCCATCGCACAATTCGAAACCCACACCGGTTCGCTGTGGCGCCCGCGATCCGGATCGCTTGTCGACCATCGCTCGGTCACCTCGGCGGTGATCGACTCCCGAGACTTTCTTGCCGCAAAGCGTCGTGCCGAGACTGAGGTGCTCGTTCCGGTCGGGCCCAAGGTCGCACTGACCGGAGGCCTCGACTTCGATGACCATCATCTGATCTGGGATCGCCTCGACAAGGTTCACGCCAAGCACAACAACATGGTCCTGCTGCATGGAGGCTCACCAAAGGGCGCCGAGCTGATCGCTGCCAAATGGGCGACGAACCGTAAGGTTCCGCAAGTCGCATTCAAGCCGGATTGGTCGAAGCACGCCAAGTCCGCACCCTTCAAGCGCAACGATCTCATGCTGACGATGATGCCGATCGGCGTCATCGTATTCCCGGGAACCGGAATCCAGGACAATCTCGCCGACAAGGCGAGGCGGATGGGAATCCCGGTCTGGAAATTTGGCGACGGCGGCGCATAGCGCCGCTATCGAGCCTAGCGCCTTATGCCGTGGCAACTGCAACGACGCTCCAAGAAACTAGCGTGCGTTCTAACTATGCCGACTATCGCCCCACACGAGACTTCCGCCTGCATCCAGACGATCTCGCATTGACGCCACAGCGGGATTGCCGATTGCTGTGTCCGCAGATTGCGCCCGTCGAGACCAGAGCGGCCTTCAATGAATCGTCGATTGCGCTCGCAGCCGCGACCAGTGCAGCGATTAGCCTTCATCCGCATCGATTGTTGCTTCGGTTGTTACGCGCAGTGACGTCCGGTCGATCCGATAGCCAGACCTTCCTCGCAGCACTTCGTAACCATCATGCCCAACGCGTCGGCGCGCTATGTGCTGGAGCGGAGCCTGCTTGCAGGTGCGCTTATGTCGGCAAGTGATTCGTCCCTTCTGCATGTGCGTCTCTCTTTCCCCACCCTGAAAACGCCGACCTCTTGTATCGTACGATCGATAGCAGCCGCGTCTCCCTTAATGTTGTTCAGCGCGCGAACAGCTTGCCTCTTTGATGGCTTGATCTGGCCGAAGACCGGCTGCGCCTCGATCGTCTGAGACGCAACGCCAGTCTTGCGACTTTCTTCCCCTGGGCAAGCCCATTCCTCGCGGGACAAGAAAGTCTCAGCCATGGCGTCCTCCGCGATGCTTCGGCCCGCAAGCGGGTGCGTCGCCGCTCGTCATTCGGCCTGGTCATCGCCATCGAGGCCGCGGTGGTCGCGGTCCGAAACAACGCAAGGAGACTTGATATGGCTACCATCGGTTCGTTCAAGAAGGTCGGCAACGATTTTCAGGGGGAGATCGTCACGCTGAGCTTGCAGGCCAAGGGCGTTCGCATCGTCGCCGAGCCCAACCGCTCCAACGATAACGCTCCGAGCCACCGCGTGTACGTGCGCCGAGCTGAGATTGGGGCAGCGTGGTCGAAGCGCTCCGAGGAAGGTCGCGACTACCTCTCGCTCAAGCTCGACGACCCCTCGTTCAACTCGCCGATCTACGCCAACCTGTTCGATGACGAAGGCGGCGAAGGTTACACGCTGCTCTGGTCGCGGCCGCGCAAGAGCGCCGACTAGGCGCCACTCATCACGCCTCGCTCGGTATCGCCGGGCGAGGCTGTTCCGCACGTCTTTATTCCGCGGGCCGAGCTAAGTTCCAGCCTAAGACAATTCGCTCATTGATGATTGAAGGGGGAGCTTTTGACACGATGCTGGGCCTCGAACGTCCGGCATCACCTCGTTCAAGAGAACGTGCATCTGCGCGGAACTCGACGATTGCAGCACCTTGAGACCTCGTTAACGTTTCGAGATCGCGCAGCTTAACGACTGGGTAGATTCCGCGGTTCGGTCACCTCGGAACAGGGCATCAGCGCCCGACGGCACGGCGTTCCAACAATTTTCGCCAGCAAGCGTCAGGTTGTGTTTACCAGCTTCTCATCCGTCGGTCCGTGCGAAACTCGTTGGCAACCTTCGCTCGCCAGATGATGTTGTAGAAATTGCGGGAATTTAAATGCAGACTTGGTTAGACGAATGGTGCAAAGGAATGCGCTTCAGGCGCATTCAGCAGCTAACAGAACTCGGCCGACTGAGGGATGAGTGCTGTCGTAGCGATGGATTGGCTGCACGCGAGGCTGCTTTGGACGCTCTGGATGCCAGTCTCTCATTTCAAGAACGTCACGAAGGCGTCCCTTTGCCGATCGCTTTCATGTCTATGTTTGCGCCTTTCTTTGTGTCCCCTGAAGGCGAGTCGATTGTTCGTGCCTATCAGGTCACAAGCGAGCTCGCCGAACTCTTGGAAGAGGTCGAACTCACGCCTGCGTCGGTGAGCCGCACGCGGGAGATGGTAGGTCCCGGTTGGGCCACCTATATCGACGTGCCAAGCGGAGTTATACCAATTGGCAGGGCTGCAGAGCTACGGGCGATTTTCGTTCAGCCGACCGTGGCAGAGAGGGAAACACTAGATCCGAGTCAACAACCAGAAGAAAACCTGTCCTACTGCGCCGTTGTGGCGCTCAGGAGAGAGTATGGTTGGCGGCATGGGCTATGGACTGATGACCGCGCTCAGTTCCTCGTTGACAATGTCCGGCGAGAATGGGGGTCTCCCGTCGAAGCGGCGATGCCGACATTCGATGAATTTCTTGAACAAGCTGACTGGACCAAGGAGCGTTTTCAAGATGAAGCCGAACGGCTGGCATATCTCGTGCTTGAGCATGCACGGGACCCTGCGCAAGCAATCGCAGAAGACGTGCCGTACATGGCTGCAAATCATGAGCGGCGAATTCCCGGTCGGGCGCGCGAAGTAGCAGACCGTTTTTCCCTGTTCAGGATTGTACGATTACGACCGCGCAACGAGGAACTGGGTAACCCAGAACCAGGTGGCGACCGGCGGCTCTGGCGTTTTGGTAAGCGGATCACGGTAAAGCCGCATTGGCGGCGCGTACGTGTACGAGGAACAAACGAAACGCGGTGGGTACCGGTCAGAGAACACCAGAAGGGACCAGCCAATGGCCTTCCGGTACATCCTATGCAGCGCGTCCAGACAACGAGAGAAGCGCCCGAGGACGCCTAATGCCTATCCGCACATGTTGGCAGGGAAGTTCATTGTACCAACGCCGTCAGTGCCATTCCCCTTAAGACCCCCGCATAACAGGCCGCGATTGACCGCACCTCTTGGGCGGACGATCCTGTCAGATTGGACAGCTGCATAGCAGCCCGATCGGCTGTTCAGTTGACTTCCAAGTTGTCATCTTGCCGCGTCCGCGCGGCACAAATGAAGCTCGGGTTCCAGCAGGCTCAAGAAGGCCCGACGATGCCGAGACGCTATTTCTTTCATATCCGGGACAGCAACTTCGTGTCAGTGGACGACGAGGGAATGGAATTCGCCACGCCGCGGGAGGCTGCGGCTTACGGCGCGCGCATCGCCCTCGAAATCGGTACGGATGACCGGGACTACGATGACGCAGAATTGTCGGTAGTTGACGCGCGCGGCCACGAAATCGCGCGCCATCGGATTCAACGGCAGATGCCGCATTGATGGTTCTAAATTGAGTGACCGTTACCATCACTGATGCAGCTTGTCGTCGCAGCAGGATATGTCGTTGATAATCTCGCGATCTAAACTTCATCCAAGGAAAGCCGTTGTCCGACAGATTGCGGAAATTTGGCGTTCAGCCCGATGGGCCCGGCGATGAATGCGTCTGTTCGCAAATGGTCTGATGGGCAAAGTTTGCGATCCGCAGGGCTTGGCCTTGAAGCGCGTCTGCCGCTCTTTACGCGGCTGGCCTTGCGCGCGGTGGCGCTGCGTCGGCTCTCAAGCGACTCAACCGGTCGGATGCACCAGCTTAATCCGATCGCCGACGAACAGCGCGGGCTCGATCCATAAAGGCGAGCACATCTCTGTTCTGAGGGCGGACCTCGGCCAGTTGGCCCTTTGACCGGAGTGCCGCCGGCCGGACGGGTTGGGCCGGGTCACCATTTTGGCGAGAAGCACTGCGCATGCTTCGCTGTAGCTGTCCTGCTTGCTGGGGTTTTGACTTCTTCGCCGATCCCGAGCGAACAGTAACGGCGTTCGTCGAGGAGAGTCGTGGGTTACGACCAGTTCGGTCCGCAGCCTCCACAGCGACCTTCACTTCCGCGCGCTTGCGCCAGACCGCCGAAGAAAGCGTGCCGATGCTCAACGGCTTTCCCTGCTTGTCAGTCACGCCGATCGCGGCCAATGCCCTGATCATGTCTCGCCAGACCATTCCGCGCCGCTCGGCGGCCTCGAACCAATGCAAATGCCCGGCCACCAACTTCGAAAGCTTCAGCCGACCGTCCGCAGGCAGATGGAAATCGGCCGCCATGGCCTTCAAACCGGCTTCTAGCTCCTTGTTGCTCGCCATCACATCCTCTTCAGCTCCACAAAGGAGATAGGCAGCTTTCGTACCTTCTGCAAAGGTCTGCGATCTGCCGGCGTGGCAGCGCGGAGGCACTACCGGCAGGTAGCGACGCGGCGCCCCGGAGCCGTTCGTGACGATCAGATTGCAGCCGCTGGAGGGCTGGGGCGCGGGATTGGCCCGGTTGTTCATCGGATGGCTCCGCTGCTAAGCCGCCTCCCGCCGTGCCTATGCCAAAATGCTGCGCTCCAGCGGAATGCATTTGCGAGCCCGGCGAAGCCCTGGCAGTCAGTGCGGGGAGACAAAGGGGGTTAAAGCCAAACGGGCGAGGCTCATCGGGACGTCCTTGAATGGGAGTATTTGCGCCGTTCGTTTTCGGTCACCTCGATCTTCCGCTGCTGCCTCTCCAGATCCGAGCTCCTTATTACCCATCGCGAGCGTCCCACCGAGAACGCGACCATAGCTTGGAGTTTTACGCAAGCCTCTGCAACTTTCTTTCAGCTCGCGCCGAAGCAAGCCGAATTGATCAGAACTAGGAAGAGCCTACACCTATGCATCTCCGAATGCCCCGAAAAGGTACAGGCTTACTATGTGCGCGATGGGACCAAGCCAAGCAGCAGATGTCTCCCACGGACCGGAGGCGGCAACGCAAGCCGCTGCCTCCGATCCGCATCTACATTAAACCGAAGCAGGAGCGATCACTGGAACATCCTGCCGGACTTGATAGTAAGTCGAGCTTGACGCATCGATCGAACCGTTGGGCTGCGCATTAAATGATGCCAGCGCATCAGCGAGACGGTTAGCCGCCGTTATAGCTGCCACGTCAAGATTCGATATAGCCGCCGATCCGCCGAAATCATTGTCAGCGGCGATCACGATGGGCTGGCTACTGTCTCTAGACCAATTCTCCATCTCTGACGGAACAGCGATCCCGCTGGCCAACGACAGCTCAGGAACAACGCTATTCAAGAACTCGTTCGAGATAGAAGGTAAAGGTTCGTCCTCGCTCGTGGATGCCGTACTTCTCAATCCGGCACCCGCTCCAAAGATAAAGCTTGACGCCGTGAGGACCGGGATGGCCCCTGTGCCATAATACAGAGTCACATACTGGTCCGAATTGATACCGGCAACGTAGACACGACTGTAATTGCCGCCCTGATATGTGAAATTGACCTGCTCAACATCGGCCATCGAGATCGCCGTAGGAATTCCCGATAGATCAATCTTGTCCCCTGCGGCCGAGGCATCAAAATCCATGATGAGATTCTTGAGCCCAGAACCAATTGTAAACCCAGGATTGTTCAGAACCACGAACGTATCTCTACCGGCCTGACCGTAGAAATAGTCATCTTCGTTCTCAAGAATGAGAATATCGTTGCCTGCACCACCGTACAACTGATCGATGCCAGCGCCGCCGATCAGGATGTCGTTGCCTTGATCGCCTTGAATATAGTCATTCCCGGCATCGCCGCGGATGACATCATCACCGCCGCAACCGAAAATCTGGTCATTGCCAGCACCGCCATAAAGCACGTCGTTGCCTCCGACGCCGCTAGTGTTCTCCAAGTCACCTACGATCACATCAGCACCGTCGCCACCATAAATCTGGTCGATGCCGTACCCGCCATATATCTGGTCATTACCGCCATATCCCCAGATGACGTAGTTGTCATCCGTAGGAGCGACGAACGAGTCCGCAAGATCCGTTCCGCTAAACTGGCCACCCACCTGCCATGTATCGACCAACACAAGATCGTCGCTGGTGACTGAAGAAACGAGAGTGTTCTTCAAGATGACTTTCTGATTGTCCACCAATTGGAGAACTGTGTCCGCCCCTTGCTGAATTGGGTTCAGTGAAAGAGGCGAAGGGAACAGCTCAAAAACAAGTTTGTCGCGCCCATCAGATGCTTTCCAATCCGTGATAACAGTAGTCGAATTGGCTTGCTTGGTGATCGCGAAGACGTCCGCACCAGCGCCACCTGTGAGGGTGTTATTGCCGCTGTCACCGTTCAACAAATCGTTTCCGTTGCCACCATCAAGACGATCGTCACCGCCTCTACCGAAGAGAATGTCGTTTCCATCGCCGCCGTAGAGGGCGTCGGCATAGTTATATCCGATGATGATATCATTCCCCCCCTCCCCGAATGCGATAAGGCCAGCCGGCCCTCCCCACTGGAACGCTTCAACGGCAGCGGTACCTGTCACCTGATTTACGTAGGGGAACGTTTCGAGGAACACGAAACTATTGATCGAAAGCGAGCTAACAAGCGTGTTCTTGAGCAGAAGCGCCTGGCCTGCACCCAAATTAATTGCCGTATCCGCTCCAACTTGCGTTGCGACGAGATCGCTAAACGATCGGATTTCCGGGAAGCCAACGATGGCGATACGGTCCAGATTGCCAGGCGTGAAGTCAGTAATCGTATCGAGACCTCCAGGATTACTGCCGATGACAAACAGATCCGCGTCGGCGCCGCCCGTTAGCGTATTATCTCCCAGACCGCCCGACAGCAGGTCCTGTCCCGCTCCACCAAACAACCTGTCATTCCCGGTACCGCCAAACAGAGAGTCGTTTCCGCCTTCTCCAAGCGCGAGCCAATCATTATCACCAGCCCAGACGTAAGTATCGGCCCCCGCCGTACCTGTGCTTTGGCTCAGATAGTGGAAATTATCGAAACTTAGAATGTCGCCAGCGGCGAACTGGCTTGCCGTAAAGTTCTGTAAGGTGACGGTTTGTCCGTCGCCCAGGCCGAGGACGGTATTCGCTCCGATCTGAGTGACGGTGATCGATGCAAAAGAGAAGCTGGTACCAAATCCGACGAATGCGATCTTTTCGATCCCGCCACTCTTGAAATCGACAATCGTGTCTTGGTCTCCAGGGCTCTTCTTGATGACGAACATGTCCTGGCCTGTGCCGCCGGTCATGACATCATTTCCCTGATCGCCCGAAAGAATATCGCGGCCGTCTCCACCACTGAGAACATCGTTGCCACGACCACCGTACAATGCATTGTCCGCAGCACTTCCGATCAACTGGTCGTGCCCATCACCGGCGAATGCATTGTAAACGGTCGATGGGCTGTTAATCACCAGGCTGCGCCCAGCGAGCGTGCTGATCGATCCGGGTGTCAGGTTGATGATACTGTTCGAAGTGATCGCAGCGGCATTTAGTGTGTCAAATCCGCCATTGGAAACAAGCGTGGCACGAGCGCCGGTCCCGAGAGAGCCGAATTCATTCGTATAGATGTAGGTATCATCGAAGGTCGTATCCTCGCCGTAGAAGTAGAGATCCCAATCCTTCACGACTCCGGCCGCACCGTTGATGTTGTTGTCGGTGACCTCCAGCGTCCATGTACCCGTAATTGCTTCGCCCCAGAACTGAACGCTGTCGAAGGTGAAGTTGAGCGACGTCGTGCCGGTTCCGTCGGGGTCAGCAACCGAGACGCCCGGACGGTCCAGCAAAATTGAAACGGTGCCATCGGGCGACGTTAACTTGATCTTCAGATCACCAAGATTGGCGTGATCGAGCGTAATTCGCAGATCAACATGCTCGATGCTGAACCAGTCTCCCAAAGCGACATTCGTCGTCCACGACAGCCCGCCTCCGTCCTGTATTGGTACCGGCTGTCCATCGCCAGGCTCATTATGCACGCCCTGAACTTGCTCGTTATAGTAGGTCTGCTGCTCGGTCCACGTCTCGGCAAGGCGCACAGCCGCAAGAGCATCGACCATTCCGAACCCGTAGTCATTGCTCACGTGGAGCCCGCCACCATTCCAATTGAAGGCGCCGTTGTATGTCCACGTCGCATTCAAAGGGTCAACCTTCGAAGCCGAATAGGCCAGAATCTTCTGGATGTCGCGATACCCAAGCAGCGGATTAGCCTCGAGCATCAGCGCAACTATGCCCGAGACGATCGGCGCTGCAAATGATGTCCCCTTTGCGGCTTGATAATCACTCCCAAACGTCGTTCCTGTAGAACTTGTGATCAGTTCGCTTGTCGATACAACATTCGAGGCAGGCGCAGAGACGAGGATCGATGCCCCTGGCGTGCTGAACGCAGCAGGATTGATCAGAAGCGATCCGAGATCTGTCTGCGCGTTCACACCACCGACATTGATCGCGTATCGAGAGTTGCTGTCGCTATGATAATTTGAGTTGTCACCCTGGTTCCGACTATTTCCGCCAGCGAACACGATCGAGGTACCAAGTCCGTTGCGGCCGTAAACGACGGCTTGCTCGAATGCGGTCTTGTAGAACGGAATATCTTGCCCGGTGAGATTGAAGTATCCTGTCGTTCCCCAACTGTTGTTGACGACGTCGTAACGGTACCAGTTGTAGATATTCGCGATGTCGAGATACGTCTTGGGCGCCAGCGCTTCGGAACTGATCGTTGCGTTATACGCGACCCCAACGACACCCTCGCCATTCCGCGACGCGCCGATGATGCCAGCCACAATTGTCGCGTGGTTTCCGTAAGCCTCAACACCTGGATTTCCATTGACCTTGTAGGATGCGCCAGCATTCGCGACTAGATCGGAATGGCCAAGGTTAGCGTTTCCAGTCGGGTCAAACACTCCAACGCTTACACCAGCTCCCGTATAATCCTTCCAGACAGGAAGAACGTTCACTTGCGGCAAATACCACTGCTGATTGAACAACGGCTCATCTGGTTGGTCAGGCGTATTCAAGAACACTGTACCCGACAGTTCGGCGCTATTGCCTGTGCTGACCTGTTGCACGACCATGCCGTTCTTGCCGCCAGCGTCCTGCACATAGTATTTGAACTGCATCACACCCGTAAAGCCAGCAGCCGGCGTGAACGTGATGGTTGCTCCATCTGAACTCAGTGCGGCAACGCCACCGATCACTTGGCCACTCGTGCCACGCCCGATAGCATTACCGTTGACATCAATAAGTTGCCGGATCGCGATAGCCAATCCAGCGAAATTCGTGTCGTTAGCCAGGAGCGTTGATGCTGCAATCGTATACGGACCTGTACCGGAAACCTTTATCTCGTCGTTGACAGGTAGGCTGAATCCGTAACCCGATCCGCTGGAAACGATAGCTACCTGATTAATGTCTGCGAAGTCGAGCGCGGATATATCTTTGAGTGTATCTGTTCCGTCGCGATTCTCAATTTTGTCGGTAACGGTCAACGTGCCGTCGGCGTTGCGCGTGAAACTGTAGTCGGCAAAATTGCCTCGGAAGCGCGCAATCGAATAGCCCCCCGTTCCGATCAAGAGGTCGTTGCCTTCCCCGCCTTCGAGAACATTGGCGCCGTTCGGGCCGGACACCGCACCTCCGATCAGCACGTCGTCTCCAGCTTCTCCGAAGAGAATGTCGTCTCCATCGCCTCCGAAGATTATATCGCGCCCATTGCCTCCGCGCAGCACATCGTTGCCAGCGCGCCCATCAATGTAGTCGTCGCCTTCTCCACCGCCAATCGCATCATTGGCGGCACCGCCGATCAGTATGTCATTTCCAGCACCGCCATCGAGGAAGGCATTCGAGGTCATTCCGGAAGCGTTGAACGTATCATTTCCGGCTCCGCCAATCGCTTCCTCAACGTGAGCTGCTGCGAGATCCAGCGTCACGCCAACAGTATCGTTGACCTTCACAATATCGAAGCCAGCGCCGCCGTCGATATTTGCCTGGAGTGTGTTCGCGTTGATGAGAAGAACATCGTTCCCTGCACCTCCCCTCAGCGTCATAGACCCGGTTCCGCCTCCGAGCCAATATCCTTGGGTATCGTTCGAATTGACGATGAAGCTGTCGTTACCCGTCGTCGAGTAGAAAGCAGTCGGGCGCGTACCATCGGCCAGCGTGAACGTTGACACATTGATCGTGTGGCCCGAGCCATCGGTGACAACATAGCTTGTAACGTTGCTAGAGCCTTCCGACTTGATGATCGCCGCTCCACCCGTTGTCGTGATACTAATAGAAGCTGAATCGACCTGAAAATCCACGCTCGCAACTTGACCGACAGATCCATTTGTTCTTGTGAACGTCGCCCGGTTCATAACGTCGTTCCCAGCGATTGCTTCGCCGAGATTTCCGGTACCAACAAGACCAATGGAAACGATTCCAAGCTCGCTGAGAGTCTTCAGCTCTCCAGCGTCCGTTTTTCCATCTCGATTGGCGTCAATCCAGACTCTTAGATCGTCGAAATAGAGGTGTCCCGTCGTTGCGTTGATCCGTGATGCCGCGCTGGAAAACACCGTTGCGTTCGGCAGAGCTAACGCTGCGAGAGCCGCCAAGCCATCGACGTAATTGCCGGGCGTGCTACCTGCATTGAAATTGATCGACAGCGTCTCGGAAATGTCGTCAATCTTGCCATTTCCATTTAAGTCGAGAGAGAGAATGCCGTCACCGCCGGAAACCCAACCCGTTTGATGCTGCTTACCATCGCCGACTGTATCAAAGAAGACATTCCCCTCGATCCAGCTTGTCAGTTCGATCCCGTCTCCATCGAGATCCAACACAAGAGGATCGATATTTTGAAGTGTATCCCCCCAACCCGTCAAAGCTGCCCAGCGGGCAGTCTGTTGAAGGAACGGAACAGCAGGCGCGACTGGACTGCCAACACCGAACTTTCCTCCACCCACGTCAATTCTTGCCCAAAAATCACTGATCGCGCTTTGCGTAGCCTGCCTAGCCGGACCGATGTTGCCCGTAATCAGATAGCTTTGAGCAACGGCCAGAATGCCGTCGCTGTTGATGACCGGAGAGCCTGCGTATGCATAGGGATAACTAATGCCCCGGCCTAGATCTGCCCACCCGGTCGGAGGTCCTTGCGTTGCTCCGCCTTGCAGCGACCCTGTAACAGCCCAGCTTTGCACAGCAACATCTAGCAACGAGTTATTCGTCGGACCTGATGGCGAAATTGTCCCTATCAGACTATTTATTGTATTCTGTAGAGAGGTCGCGTCAGAGACGATAGTCCCTGGAGACGTATTTGCCCAGTCAGCGGGCGGAGCATAACTGATGCCATTGAGAGCAGATAGGCTCCCGGCGGGATCTAGCAAGAACTGTTGGAGTGCTGCGCCCGTGCCTCCAACGCTGTTAATCAGTCCAACGACAATGGTTCCGTTCTGACGTTGCTCTATTGAGCCAAGTTGACCTGCATTCCAGCTTCGCAGAATCTCAAAGGTCGAGTCGATGATGGAAGTAGACCCATTTGGATTAACAACAAGCGCGTTGCCACTGGCGCCCAGGTTGTACCGATACGTCCCGTCTGCTTCGGCGGAAAATCCTCCCGTAGGCAACCAACCCAACGTCAAAGGACTCCGCAGGCTGGTTATCGAACCATCGGGCCACCTTTGATCAAAAGTCACCGAAGCAGAGCTATCAGCTCCTACCTTCAGCGTTGTCCTGAAGTCGCCAAACCAAGGACTGTTCATCAACAGTGTGCCGCTGAGATCAACAGCGGCGGTACCCCATGGCAGTGCTGGCCAAGTTTTGAAGGTAGACGCACCATTCACCATCAGCTCATACGTGCCGCTATTGTCTAGCTTCAGCTCAACCCACGGAGCATTGGCATTTCGTACTCCGTCACGACTGACGCTTAGAGGGACCGTAATTCCAAATGCGTCCGCGCTGAAGCTGGACGCATCAGTTAGTGACAACCCCGGAATTCCGCTGCCGGTTATATTGAATTGGCCATTGCCAGAAGTTACCAGCATGCCGTTTGACAACAAGAATGTTTGAGTCTCACTCCGTTGCCAATTTACTCCACCAATTGCGCCACTTGCCCCTGGCGGAAATGTCTGCCCTTGGACGAATGTTAGCTTACCATCTGCGATAACCGTGTCGGTATGACCATGAACTGCGTAATTTGGCGTGCCGCCCATGTAGCCAACGACTTGCCCGACAGAGACCGCTGGGGGATTCTGCGAATAAACTACGTTGGTAGAATACTCGAACTCACTCAAGTGAGCATAAATCTGGTACAAATATTGGCCACTAGGCAGCTGACTCTCGACAATGGCAACATTGCCGAACGATGTACTAAAATACTGAGCGACGACCTTTCCACTGGCCATCGCAACCATTTCGTCGCCCGCGTCTCCGCGGATCTCCGGTCCCCAATCCGTTCCATAGTGCTGACGCCCAAATCGAGGACCAATTGGAGAATTGAAGCGAATGACACCGTTTACAGGTGGTGACAGAACTATATCAACCATAGTCACTCTCCATTTGTGAGCCAGCTAGGCTCGCTTCCATTGTTCCGAAAATTGCTACTGACGATTATTGCATCCGACGGCCCAAGAACCGCTATAAACTTTGCATTTGGGCTTACGATGATCTGCTGAGCTTCCCATCCGCCGCCAACGCGATCTACTGGCGCACACAGCGCGTTAATCTTACTAAGATTTGACGATTGCTCACCCGAGAACAGCCGAACGCAAACCTTCGCGTCTCGCAGGGCAAGCTTCTCTAAAGGTATCTGATCTTCCTCTTGCGAGCTCTGATCATAGAACTCCGTTAGTACAAGGACCTCTCCATGGATCTTTATTCGCGGAAAGCTAAATGAGCCCTGCCTCTGGCCAATAAGCCTCGGCCTATAGTAGGAGATAACATCTCCACTCTGCTCGCAATCTGACACGTAAATTTCGCGGCGAAGTTTTCCGAGTAAACGGCTAGAGCTACTATGTCGATTAGGTTCAAGCAAAACAAAGCAACTTCGCTCATTGAGCGCGACATCGACAACAGTGAGATCGCCTAATTGATTATTCTTTTCTGCACTAACAATCTTCCAACGCTTAATGAGCGGATGATTGCCAACGGCAACAGTGACAAGCATAGATTGGGGCACCTCACGGTCGCCGGAACTTCGATGAGAGATTTCTCCTGCACTAAGTAACGTATAGTAGACGACGTCCTTCCCGTTTGAATCTTGGCCACACTCGGGCCTACGCCCGCCTCCCGCACATCGATAAAATCCAATGCTTCGCGATCCAATCTCCGGTGTGTTGATCCCATACACTTCAATAGGAACCGCAGCTCGACCAAGCTTGCGCTGATCCGAAGAGAACGACGTCACACTAATGTTATCAAGTCGAGCAGTGTAGCTTATTCCCTCACCTCGAATCCCAGCACTCTTACGGCCCACCATGCGCGATGGCAGCATCTCGGCCATAGAGCTACGTACGGGACTTTTACGAGCAAATATATTCCCGTTCACATCGGTATGAACTGGACCGCTCAACGCTTCGACATCCCAGAGCAGGTTGATCTGCGCGGGCGTCCTTTTGGCTTCTACAGGCAGAACTTCAAGAAGATGATTGAATGACTTAGTGACAGGCTCACCACCCCCTGCAGATCGATAACCTACGTTTGCCGATCCCGAGACATAGACAAAGCCCCCACCAAGAACACAATCTAAACGAATAGACGCATCGCTATACTCAGCGATCGAGTAGGCTCGGCTATTTTTTAGTGAAAGTATTACTGCGCGGCGAGCGGACCTAGAAGGCGCTCCTTGCGGAACATTCGAAGAAACGCCGCCGACAAATGCAACCTCGTCATCTGAACACCAACTTATACTCGATATCTTTTTAGCGATACTCCCTAAGTCGACAACTGCGTCTAGTGACAGCGGTTCAGCAGACGCTTCCGCCGAGGAAACGAGGGTTATCAGGATCGCTGCAATAGTTTTCCCGTACACCTTGCTCTATCTCCTCGCAGAAAATGTCGTCCAAGATTTAGATTTCGCCAAACCTAAGGAGCGATTGCGCCCATTCGATCGACGCAAAGGATCAGCTGGAAATACATAGTTTCTCACCCGGAATCTTCCATTCCAAGGCCTCAACTATTTAGTCCAGCATCAACTGAATTATCTCCCCATAGCCGCCTTCTGGACAGCTCAATTCCTGCTATTCTCTCTGAGCGATCGTCCTATCGTTGGATTCAGATTGGTTTGACCGAGCCAGCTGCACCCGCGACCGAAGCCGAACGTCCAGAGATCGTCAGCGACGCGTGGAATTAGGAACTGAACCCATCCATCGTCACCCACGCAACTTTCCTTGGAAGACGACGTTGCAGTCATTGTGAAAATTGCGCCTGTCGCCGCGCTCAGTCTGAAGAATTCCGTGGAAGAGTTCGTCGGGCACGAAACAACGAGGTCACCCGACTGCATTAAGGCGACATCGAACCAGCATAGACCCTGCCGCCCTCGATCTTCTAAGATCGAACCTTCCAATTTTCGCGCCCAGATGACGCTTGCCGTCCCATCCATCCTGACAGCATTGATCGGCATGAGTTTGGAGGACGTCCAAGCGGAAAGCAGATAAATGTTTTGGAACGAGGCATCCACAATAAATCTGAGCGACCAGTACGGCATCGGTTTTTCGAGCAGTTTGTCCTCAACAACGACCCGCCCTATCAACTTTCCATCCATAGTGTATTTCCATACGGCGACTTCATATTGCCCCGACGCAGAAGACGCGCGATCTAATCCAGAAATCCATATGGCTCCGCTTACGAAGGCGATCGCAGAGACGCTAGCGACACCGACTGTCGTGTCCCATTGAAGATCACCGCGCTCTGAAATCACAGCAAGCCAGATCTTCTGCCCGTCGCGTCCAACAACGCCGGCACCGCCATCAGGGAGTGCGACGACGTCCTGAACCATACGCTCGCCTTCACCTGGGAAATCTCTCTCCCATTTCACCTTCCCTGAAAGATCGACTTTCGCGAGATACGCGTTCGAGGTGAGAGCACTAGCCACGCCTTCTGATCGTCGAGACGTTCGACCAGCGATCCAAATGGCATCACCGGCGGCGGACGAGATCCTCAAATCGCTCGTCGATACAGGCGTCGCCAATGACAGATCGACGCTTTGACCAAGCTTGCCCCCGCCAGATACTTTCAGGATAGCGAGCTTCTTTTGCACCGCATCTTCGATTAAAATTGGTACAGCGCCATTTCTATGGCGAATGACATCGATCATCTTGAATTGAGGAACAGACCAGAGCAGGTTCAATGAACCGTTCTCATGTTTCAACGCTGCCGCGTCGGCTTTCGATTGCATCAGAGACAACGAAAGCATTGCCGTCAGTGTCGCAGATCGCGCCAACCGCCTCAGTTCGATATTTGCCATGATTACCGTCACATTCACTCAAGCACCCTGAGAAAGATGGACATCTGACACCAAAGTGGAAAGCAAAAACTCCCTGCGAGCGCATCTCATAACAACGAGAAAATACTCAGCTACAAAGCGAATAACAGCTCAATTCCTGCTATTCTTTTGCGAAGAGCAACGATCAATATGACAACTCATTGAAGCTCTTTTCAGCTGACGGAAGTACGCTGGGGTTTGATTGAACCTTTTGCGAAATTGTCGTCTGAAATAACTAACGTTCTGGATTCCAACGTAATCAGCGACGACATCCACTCGCAGCTCTGTCTGAATGATGAGCTGTTTGGCCCACACCAATCGTATCGCGGTGATCAGCGCGTAGGGCGACGTGCCAAATGTCGCCTTAAACCGGCGGAAGAAGTGATATTCGCTCATACGGCTCTCTTCCGCCAAGCGATCAATCTGCACCGTTTCGGCCAGATTCAGTTCTATGTATGACGTTATCGCACTAATCGCATCTTCATCCAAAGTCTTTGTGCGCGATGAAGGGCCGTCTTCTAGGCTCGTCGGTCGGTTGAAAACGACTTCATCAATCAGGTCGCCGTTAGCAGTCTTCACACTTATGAAAACCGCTGGCGCAGCCCCGATTCCGCGTGAGATGCAGAGCTTGACCAACGGCAACACGTCATCTTTCCCTCGCTGCCTCATGTCCATACCTCAGAAGCGGCGACAACAAATACTCTATCACTCGTCGCCGCCCTGTTTTTATTTCCACCGTTACCGCCATGCCCGGAGCGAGGCTGACGATCTTGTCCTCGACTTGCATCTGCATGCGATCCAGCGACACGCGTGCCGCATAGACAAGCTCCTGTCCCTGCGGCTCGCTACTGTCCGCGAGCGCGGCGCGTGTCTTGCCGGGATCGGCACGGTCTACCGGCTTCTCGCGCGTGATCGCATCCTGCGAGACATTGATCACCTCGCCGCGCAACAGGCCGTATTTCGTGAAGTTGAACGTATCGATCTTGATCTCTGCCGACTGCCCCGGCGTAACAAAGCCGATATCCTTGTTCGGGACCATGGCTTCGGCTTCCAGCTTGCTGTCCGCCGGAACGATGGCCATCAATTGCTGCGCCGGCGAAACCACACCACCCACGGTGTGGATCGCGAGTTGCTGCACGGTGCCGTCCACCGGCGCGCGCAGCATCTGGTCGGTCATCCGCCGCTCGGCCTTGATCATGTCCTCGCCGAGTTGCGCGGTCTTCTGCCGGGCGTCGGCGAGGTCCATCATCACATTGCGGGCATATTCGGCGCGGGCCTGCTCGCGCTGGGCTTCCAGCGCCGATCTGGCGGCGGCGATCTCGGCGAGGCGGCGGCGCTGCACGATCATGTCGTGGCGCTGCTCGCTGAGCTTGAGCTGGGAGTCGAGGAATGCCAGACGGTTGCCGAATTCCAGCTTCAGCAGTTTTTCGCGAACCTCGGCGGTTTCGGTGACGAAAGGCAAGCTGGCCTCGATCTTGTCGATCAATGCCGCCAACCCATTCGCCTCGGCTTCCTTCTGCGCGATCTGCTGGTCGAAAGAGAGGATTTTTGCCGCCTGCTGCTCGGCCTGCGCCAGCATGGCGCTGCGGCTGCGCAGCACCTCATGCTCGGGCACGCCGGGCGGTATCGCATAATCGCCGACGGTCACGGTGGCGAGGCCGGATTGCAACGCGGAGAGCCTGGACACATCGAGCTTGGCGCGCATCCATTCGGCGCCGACGCGGTTGCGCTCGGCTGTGGTGATGGTGCGGTCGATCTCGATCAGCACATCGCCGGCGCGCACGCGGTCGCCGTCGCGGACATGGATGGCGGTCACCGTGCCGGCTTCCAGTGGCTGGATCACCTTGGTTCGGCCGGTCGGCACGATCTTGCCTTGCGCCGTGGCGATGATGTCGATCTTGCCCAAGCAACTCCATAGCAGCGCGAGTGCAAAGAAAGCGATGATCGTAAAGGCAATTGCACGGCCGACCGGTGACGCCGGTGTCTCGATGATCTCAAGCGCGGCGGGCAGGAATTCCAGTTCCTCTCGCCGGCGCACAATCTTTGGCGGCGGCAAGCTCGGCTGCGGAGTTTCCGGAACGGTCGGCTCCGGCGCGGCTGCCGGAGCTGCTTCGAGGCTCATGCGACGCCTCCGCTCTTGCGCTCACACCACTTCATGGATGCCGGCCTGGATGCGATGGAGGGATGCGTAGCGGCCGCCGGTGCGGATCAACTCGTCATGGGTGCCGTCCTCGACGAGGCGGCCGCGTTCCAGCGTGATGATGCGATCGGCAAAGCGCACCGTGGAGAGGCGATGCGCAATGATCAGAACCGTGCGGCCTTGCGCGATGCCGCGCATGTTCTGCTGCACGATGCGCTCGCTCTCGTAATCGAGGGCGCTGGTGGCTTCGTCGAAAATGAGAATGCGGGGGTTGCCGACCAGCGCGCGGGCGATGGCGACGCGCTGGCGTTGCCCGCCCGACAGGCTGGCGCCGCGCTCGCCCACCATGGTGTCATAACCCTCGGGCATTTCGAGGATGAAATCATGCGCGCCGGCGAGCTTTGCGGCGGCGACAATGCGCTCCATCGGCAGGCCGGGATCGCTAAGCGCGATGTTGTCGCGGATGGTGCGGTTGAACAGCACGTTCTCCTGCAGCACCACGCCGACCTGCCGGCGCAGCCAGGCGACATCCACCATCGCCAGATCGACACCATCGATCAGGACCCGGCCGCTTTCCGGCACATAGAGCCGCTGCACCAGTTTGGCGAGGGTGGATTTGCCGGAGCCGGAGGCGCCGACGATGCCGACCACCTGCCCGGCCGGAAATTGCAGGCTGATGTCGTGCAGGATTTCGGGACCGTCGAGGCGGTAGCGGAATTTGACGTGATCGAATTCGACGGCGCCGCGGATCGGCGGCGGCGTCGCGCGGCCGACCACATAAGCGGGCTCCGGCGCGGTATTGAGAATGTCGCCAAGCCGCGCGACGGACAGCCGCGCCTGATGAAAATCCTGCCAGAGCTGGGCGAGCCGCAGCACCGGCTGTGTGACGCGGCCGGACAGCATGTTGAAGGCGACGAGTTCGCCAACGCTGAGCGAACCGTTGATGACAAGATGCGCGCCAAAATACAGCGTCAGTGCGGTGACGATCTTGCTCACCAGTTGCACGCTCTGGCTGGCCCAGTTGCCGAGCGACAGCACGCGAAAACTGGAGGCCACATAGGCAGCGAGTTGCTCCTCCCAACGCCGCTGCATCTGCGGCTCGACGGCCATGGCCTTCAGCGTCTCGACGCCGTTGACGCTTTCGACGAGGAAAGCCTGGTTCTCGGCGCCGCGCTCAAACTTCTCGTCGAGCCGCTTGCGAAACAGCGGCGTGACGCCGACCGAGATCGCGATGAAGAACGGGAAGGACGCGACCACGATCCAGGTCAGCGTCAGCGAGTAATAGAACATCACCGCGAGGAACACGATGGTGAAGACCAGATCGATCACCAGCGTCAGGGCCGAGCCGGTGAGGAAATTGCGGATGTTCTCCAGCTCGCGAACGCGGGCAACGGAGTCGCCCGCCCGGCGTGCCGCGAAATAGCCGATGGGCAGCGCCAGCAGATGCCGGAACAGGCGCGCACCGAGTTCGACATCAATGCGGTTGGTGGTGTGCGAGAACACATAGGTGCGCAAACCTGTCAGCACCGTTTCAAAGATCGACACCGCGATGAGGCCGGCGACCAGCACGTCCAGCGTGGTCAGCCCGCGATGCACCAGCACCTTGTCGATCACCACCTGAAAAAACAGCGGCGTGATCAGCGCGAAGATCTGCAGGAAGAACGAGGCGACCAGCACCTCGGTCAGCAGGCTGCGATATTTGTGCATCGCCTGCAGGAACCAGGTGATGTCAAACCGCCGCGCCAGTTCGCCGAGCGAGGCACGGCGCGTCATCACGATGAGCTGCCCGGCCCAGATAGCTTCGAAATCCGCGCGAGGCATGAGTTGCGGGCGGCCATTCAAAGGCTCCTGAACGAGAACCTTGTCGTCCGCTGCCTTGCCGAGAATGAGGAAGCCGCCATCCTTGAGCAGCGCGATCGCCGGCAGTGTCGCGGCGGCGAGACGCTCCCATGTCTGCGTGACGATGCGCGCTTTCAGCCCGTGCGAACGCGCGCTGCGAATGATTTCCGCCGCATCGACGGCGGCTTGACCAAGGCGATGGCGTAGCTGCTCCGCCTCGGCCGCTACGCCATTGAAGCGTAGCATGACGACAAGTGAGGCCAGCCCGGATGAAGCTTGATCGCTCGCACTCTCAGACATTTGCGTCCACCTGCGAGGTTCGCCCACACTGCACGTATGGATTGCATATTAGTAATCCCCAGTGATCATCAGCAATGACTTTATTTCAGAATATTTCTTGCGGGTTACCCGTGTCACAACACCGTCCGACAATGGTCAAACTAGAGGCGCGTCCAAGGAGCGCGACGTCGCGCACCGATCGAGACAGATGACGCTTTTGAAAAACGCTTTTGCAGTTCGATTTCAGACAGACCAGCAGATCCGAGTTGATATGATCGACCTGCGGGCGCAGCTTCACACAACGCTCGCTCCGCCCGCATTTGTCATTACAAATCGCGCAAAGGCCTCAACTTCCTTTCGTCCATTGGGAGTGATATCTGAAAACCCTAGTGCGCGCGGGATCGCATGAGACCAGGAGATGTCCGAAATTATGTCTGAAAGTGCCTTGTTCATTTCTCGGGTGAATGTCGTCGTTCAAATTGGAATTGCAGTCTCTGCTTTCGTAGCCGCCGTGTTCTGATGGCTCTCGGCGCGCACGCCAGCGCCACCGTCGACGTGGACGTGGACGGGAATAGACCAACTACCGCAATGGTTGGACAACGCCGCCGCACTTAATCGGCGCGCAGCAATGGCAGCGGCCGCCTCCGCCTCGCTAACGGGGCCGGAACGATCTTGGGTTGGCTCTCGGTGTAACCTTTGCGGCAAGCTGACAATCCTTCATGCCGAATTATATGACCGCGCAGTTCGTTGCATTTGCGGGACTAAGCCTACTGCTCGTGCCGTCCTAAACGCTGGATTGCGCACCCATGGTCGCCTCGAAAAGCCCGCCCATCAATTTGGCAGAGAATTTTACCAAGCAATCTCAACAACATAAGTGTTCTCAGTTATATTCTGAGTGGCGCACCATCGGCTTCATAAGCCTCTTGGCGCCAAAGACAATTCAGCGAAAACAATGACTTGAGGGCTACCCGGTAATACACACGGGTGATACACATGCCCTTTGCATTGTCACGTCCTTGGAAGCACTCAAAAACGGGTATCTATTGGTTGAGAAAACGCGTTCCGGACGAGCTTATCAAGCTCGTTGGAAAGCGAGAGGAGCTTCACACGCTTGGGACGAAGGATCCGGCGCAGGCAAAAGTGAAGCATGCTGCTGCCTTGGCTGAAATCGAGGCGAAGTGCGCCAATCTCCGGACCGGGCAAAGAGCTTGACCGAACGAGAGGCGCACCATCTGGCGGCGCGGGCGCAAAGCGGACATGCCACTATAAGCCGCTGAAAAATCCGATCGCTCTTCAATTCAATGGCGAAGAAGCTCCGGCTGCCAAACGTCTAACGCGACGATACGTGTTTCCGAATTCCGGCATGTCTGTCGTAAATCTGCAATCAGGCGTCCCTAGTTTCTGCCCGTCCGTCGGCATGAGCCGGCATATGCTGGCGGGGCCAGTGGAACCGTAGCAGTTGGAATATCGGCGCAGGCCCGGAGCAGCTGCCTCTCCGGACGTATAGTGAGAATGCCTCAGCGAGCGGATATCGCAATTAGGCCATTTCCTGTTTCAGAGCGAAAATGGATGAAACGTCGGGGCACACCGGTATCCGGCTCGATGTATTGCGCCCTCCTGCTCGTGCATATGGCCGTCGCACCGTGCATGGCCTCAGAGCCAATGTTTGATTTTTCGATCGCGGCGCAATCATTGGGCTCGGCGCTCATCCGCTATGGCGATGTGACCGGCAAAGAGGCGCTTTACGAAGGTGGGCTTGTGGACGGCCGGGTCTCGGGCGGTGTCGAAGGACGGGCGACGCCAACGGCCGCATTATTTCGGATCCTGGTCGGGACAGGTCTGACGGCGCGTTTCGTTGCCGAAGGAACCTACGTTCTTGAACTAACGCCGGAGCGCCGATCGGGGCAGGACCGGTCAGATCGGCGCTATCATATGCTTGTGCAGCAGGATGTTCTGGAGACGCTTTGCCGGCTCCCTCATGCAAGGCCCGGTCAATATCGCCTCGTCACGGTCTTGTGGATCGCATCGGACGGCACGGTGCAGGATTTGCTAAAACTCGGAAGCGCGGGGCAGCCCCAGGCCGACGATTCAATCGA
Organism: Tardiphaga sp.; assembly: GCA_030147505.1. Classification (GTDB taxonomy): domain Bacteria; phylum Pseudomonadota; class Alphaproteobacteria; order Rhizobiales; family Xanthobacteraceae; genus Tardiphaga. Next base: position 40,206 of record JASBVG010000064.1, on the reverse strand, counting down.
AGGCGCCCTCCGTCGGATGCGCGTTCGGGAGCCGCCTCCGGCCGGCTTCGTCCAGCCGATCCGTTTGCTGTTCACGCCCCAGTCGCCCGGTACCAGGTCGGATTGTGAGGTGGTCGAGTCCCGCCGCCGCGGGTTAGGTGAGGTGCCATGAGCGGCCTGGCGAAAACGGTGATGCGTCGGCTGTTCAGGGAAGACTATACCGATCTGAAAAAGCGTTTGACCCGGCGGCTTGGCTCGGCCGATCTTGCCGATGAGGCGATGCACGACGCCTGGATACGTCTTGCCACAGGGCGGACGAACAAGGAGATCGCGCGACCGGAGCATTACCTGTTTCGCACGGCGCTGAATGCGGCCACCGATCAGCACAGGAAGGAAAAGCGGCACAGGCGCAGCGTCGAGCTCGATCTGGCTTTGGAAATTGCGGATGAACGGCCGACGCCTGAAGAGGAGATGATCGCGCGAACGGAGATCGCTGCTTTCGAGACCATCGTGTCCGAGCTTCCGCCGCGACAGCGCGCGATCTTCCTTGCGGCGCGCATAGGCAACATCCCGCATGACGTCGTTGCCAAACAGATGCGGATCACGCGGCGGACGGTTGCCAGGGAGCTGGTCCGTGCGCACGAATATTGTTTGTCGCGTTGCAAGGAGTTAATGGGCTGACGTGTCACATTCGGCGCGGCAAGAACGTCTAAGTTAGTAGAAGCACATGAGAGACACCACCCTGTAGATAGGGACGGCGTCAGCGGTATCACGGCAGATGAGCGAGCATCACAGGCCCAATTTGAGCCAGATCGAGCAGCAGGCGGTTGGCTGGGTTCAGAAGCTCGCCTCGGGGAGCGCGACAGAGGACGACATTGCGGGCGCGAAGCGTTGGCGCATGCAGGATCCGCGTCACCTGAAAGCGTATGAGAATGCCGAGCGGATCTGGCAACGGATGGCGGTGGTGGGCCGCGCGAAATATGGTTCCGACGCAAACTTCATGGGCGCGCTTCAAGACTATGGCCAGCAACGGGCGGTGATGACCCGGCGTGCTATGATCGGAGCCGGTGTGGTCTCGATCGGTGCTGGGACGATTTACGGGATGATCAAGCCACCGCTTGGGCTGTGGCCGTCATACTCCGAACTGCGTGCCGATTTTCGTACGGGCACGGGCGAGCAACGGACCATTGCCTTTGCCGGCGATGTCGAGATCGCCCTGAACACCCAGACGAGCCTTGCAGTTCGTCCGGCGACTACGACCGAAGATCGCGTCGAACTCATTACGGGGGAGGCGTCTTTTGCAACGCCGAGCCGCTCATCACGCGCGCTCGCGGTGTTTTCTGCTGGCGGCAAGATCGTCAGCGAAGCGGGACGGTTCGAGCTGCGTTGCCTCGGTGCCGGTGACCACGTCGTCGTGACCTGTCTGGACGGGCGGCTCAAGGTCGAGAGCGGGGCCGACGTTGCAGAACTGCAAACCGGGCAAAAGATATCCTACGGTGGGCGTCGTCTCGGTGCAATCGATGCAATTGATCCAAGCGCCGTATCGGAATGGCGGCGCGGCGTGGTGGTTTTCCGGAATACGCCGCTTTCCGACGCGGTGGAGGAAATGAACCGCTATCGCGCTGGCCGTATCATTCTGAGAAATGCGGCGCAGGGGCAACGACTGCTCAGTGGCCGGTTTCGGATCGACCAGATGGAGCAGGCACTTGCTCAGATCGAGCATACGTTCAAACTGAACGTGGCGCGTTACCCTGCCGGGATCGTCGTATTGAGCTGACCCAGATCCGGCCGTGTGATTTCGGGGGCGATGCCGCCGATGAAGATTTTTTCTCCGTGGCCTGTCACACCTCGAGCATCTTCTCCGTCTGACTCCATGAAAGCGTTTTCCTGAACGTCCTCGTGTTTCCGCGAGCGCGCTCGGAACGTATATCGTCAGCTCAGGGAACTGCCAGCAATGTCCGTCCGCACCGCTTCTTCGCCCTCGATTGCGATCGGTCGCACGCTTCGCACCGTACAGCACGCCACATTGCTCGCCGGAGTAAGTGCCCTAACGTTGTTTGCAATTTCACCTGCGGTGCATGCGCGCGCGCTGAACGGTGGAGGTGCTGGCAGTGTCCCCGCACCAAACATGGCCGCGGATGCGGCGTCGCAAGCCGCTCGGCAGGCTGCCGCTGCGGCTGCGCAGACACAGCAATCGCTGGCGCGGGCCGCGCGCGCGGTGCAGGATATGCAGGCGGTGCAGGCCGCGGCGCGCGCTGCCGCCGCCGCAACACAGGTCTCAGTGACGACGCCTATCGCCGTTTCGAACGGCCTCGGTGCGGGTGGCTTGCTGCCAGATATGAGCCGCTGGAACGGCGCCAATGCGCCGGTGCAGGGAACTGACGGCAAAGGGCAGACCGAGGTCAATATCCGCCAGACCACACAACAAGCCATCCTGAACTGGCGCGAGTTCAATGTCGGCGCGCGAACCACGCTCACTTTCGATCAGCAGGGTCGTCGCGACTGGGTCGCGCTCAACCGCGTCAATAACGCTAGCGCTCCGAGCCAGATCCTCGGCACCATCAATGCCGACGGCCATGTTTACGTGATCAATCAGAGCGGCATCATCTTCGGCGGCAACAGCCAGGTGAATGTCGGCTCTCTGATCGCATCCACGGCCGGCATCACCGACGACCAGTTTCGCACCAATGGCATCTACAGCGTTCAGACCGGTTCGAGCTACACACCGAGCTTCAGGTCTGCAGGGGGTAAGGTAGTGGTCGAGGCGGGCGGCTCCATCAACACGCACGCACCGTCATCAGTGACCTCGGGTGGCGGCCATGTGCTGCTGATCGGCTCGCAGGTCGAGAATGCCGGCAGCATCGCTACGCCAAAAGGCCAGACTTTGCTCGCCGCAGGTGACGATTTCATCCTGCGTCAGGGATACGGAACGGAGGCCAATCAGTCATCCACCACTCGCGGCAGCGAGATATCGCCAGTCATTGCGGCGGGAAGTGCGAGCGGCATTGTCCGCAACAGCGGGCTGGTATTCGCGCAGCAAGGTGATGTCACGCTGGCCGGCCGGATCGTATTGCAGGATGGCGCACTGATCGCCACGACCTCGGTCAACACGCGCGGCACCATCCATCTCTTGAACGGGGCGACGGATACCCGCGGCAGCGTCGCGCTCGGGGCCGGCAGTCTTACTACGATCCTGCCCGAACTCGAGAGCAGGGACACGGCGCTGAACAGCCAGCGCGATGCGCTGATCGCCGCATCGGAGGCCGCCAATCTGCTGCGCGCGAGCAGCGCCACCGGTGCGTTCGACAATCTGTCGCTGCTCGCCGATCGGCTGGACCAGTCGCGTATCGAAATCGTCACCGGTGGGAACATCACCTTCAAGAGCGGCAGCGTCACCGCGGCGCAGGGCGGCCAGATCGCGGCGTCGGCAAGCGGGCGGATCGTCGCCGAGACCGGCGCTCATCTCGACGTCTCCGGCGTGCGCCATGTGGCGCTGGCGATGGAATCGAACAATTTGCAGATCAATCTGCAAGGTAACGAGTTGCGCGACAGTCCGTTGAATCGCGATTCTGAGGTGCTGCGCAGCAACAACGTCTGGATCGATCTGCGGACCCTGACCTTGGTCAGCGCGGGGACCGGCGGCTACGCGTCGGATCGTTACTATACCCGCGGCGGGCTGATCGAGGTCGGAGGCTACCTCGCCAATACGGCGCACGGCATCGGCGAATGGGTTTCCGTGGGTGGAACGATCACGCTGTCGGCCCCCGAAGTGGTGGCGCAGAACGGAGCCACGTTCGAGATTTCCGGCGGCTCGCTCGACTATGCAGGAGGATGGATTCGTTCGACCAACTTGATCGGCGCCGATGGACGCCGATACAGCGTCGACAATGCGCCGGCCGACATGACGTTCGTCGGCTTTGCCGGCGGCTTCAGACGCACCCACAATATCCAGGGACAAGGCGATGAGCGACTGACGGAAATCTGGACCACGGTGTTCGACCGCGGTCGACATTCGATGCGCTGGGAAGATGGCTACAGCGTTGGCCGCGATGCTGGCCGCGTGGTTCTTTCGGCTCCGACGATCATCTTCGAGGCGGACATCTTGGCGGATACGGTCAAGGGCGAGCGCCAGACATCAAAGCGTCCGGCGGATCTTCTCGATGGCTACAAGGCGACGCAGACGACGCGCGCGCAGAACGGCACGTTGTCCATCGGACAATATGGCTCGCCCGGTCTCGTCGGCGCACACGGTAGCGACGTGATCATCGGTGATGTCGCCGACATTGCGGGCGATGCTTCGGCAAATACAAGCCTCGCCGACCTCGGTCGGGCCAATACCGTGTGGCTCGACGCGGCGCATCTTGGCCGGCAGAATCTCGGTGGCATCGAAATCGCCACGCGTTTCGATACGGACACCGAAACCGGTGGCAAGATCACGATCGATCGCACGCTCAAACTGGCCGACGGCGGTCAGGTATCGCTGACGGCGGCAGTGATCGATATCAAGGCGGACGTGGTTGCGCGCGGTGGCTCCGTCACCGCGAGCAACCAGCTGGTGACGCGTGAGATCGCTGGCGGGTCTGTTACGGAGCGAGCGAGCGACCTGCTGATGCAGGATGGTAAATCGAGCGTGACGCTGCGATCGCATGCGGCGATCGATACGCGCGGATTGTGGACCAACGCAACGAGCGATCTCTCCCAATTGTCGGGCGCCGCGTTGCTGGATGGCGGCAGCATCACCTTGCGTTCGACCGGGAATGTCGTGCTCGAAGCAGGATCACGGATCGACACCTCATCCGGCGCGGCCATTTTCGCCAATGCGCAAAAATACGGGAGGGGCGGCGACGTCTCGCTGCTCGCCGGATACAACGGCATCGGCGCAGCCAAGTTGACCCTCGACGGCGAGATTCGCGGATTCGGCGCCGCTGGCGGCGGGACCTTGTCTCTATCGACTTCGGGCGTCGTAGTCATCGGCGATGCAAACTACGAGATCGGCGCGACCTTGCCGGCCGGGACGTTGGTGCCGGCCGATGTGACGCTGAGGGAAGCGCTGGTCATTCCGCAAGGCTCGCCGCTGCCGGTGGCCTTCACACAGACCATCACCTCGATTGCGGTCGGTGCGACGCTGCCTACGGACGTGCCGTTCCTCTCGACCACGGTTGCGGCGGAATGGGTCGTGCCCACGGGGGCCACCGGCATCGCTTATGTGAGACCGGGAACAACCGCCGTAGTCAGGGCGCCAGCCGGCACGGTCGTCCCGGCCGGCTCGATGGTGCGCGGCTACAGTGTTGAGGTTCCGGTCCTGCCTGGTGGCTATGTGCTTCCGGTCACTGCCTTCCCAACCGGACTGCGGCTCACCGGACCGCAATCGATGACCTTCATGCCCGGGACGGCAGCGCCGGTGAGCGTCACCTTCGCTGCCGGCACCGTGCTTAGAGCCGGTACGCTTCTGGCGGTCGACGCCAAGATTACGCGACCCGAAGTGTTCCATGTTGCCGACGGTCTCCTGAGCCGGGGCTTCTCGAAATATTCGATCAACGGCGAAGCCGGATTGATCGTTTCCTCTGGGGCGGTCGTCGCTCCCACGATGCCGGTCTACCAACTGGCCAATGGCAGTTTCGCCACGCCGACTGGTAGCGACCCGGCAGCGGCGTTGAACCTCTGGTTACCGGACGTCTATCGTGCGGATCGGATTGACGCGGAGATGATCCAGCGCGGTGGCGCCGATCTCGAATTGCTGTCGGGCCGCGGTATCGGTGGAGACACCAGCGTGCTCACAGGAGGAGGCGTGACGATCGCCCAGGGTGCGTCGATTACCGTCGATCCCGGCCGCAAGGTCACGGTTGCGAGCGGCGGGCAGATTTTCGTCGACGGCTCGATTACGGCCCATGGCGGCGAGATTTCCGTTCTCAATGTCAGCCGATTCAGCAACAAGGATGTCGGCGGGCTTTCGGTCTGGATCGGCGAGCATGCGCGGCTCGACGCTTCGGCGCGGGCGGTGACCGCGGTTGATATCCGGGGGCGGATCTTTGGTGTCGTGCCGGACGGCGGCAAGGTCGTGCTCGGCAGTCGCGGTGGCGAGGATACGTTATACGAGAACGCCTATCTGTCAGCCGACGCCTATGTCGTGGTGCGCCAGGGTGCGGTGATCGATGTGTCGGGCACTGGTGCCGAGCTCGACATCACAACCATAGGAGCGGCCGGACAGAGCGCGATCACGCGTCGCACGGTCGCCAGCCATGGCGGCGAGATCGCCCTCGATTCCTATCAAGGTATTTACAATGACGGCACGTTGCTCGCCCGGGCGGGCGGCGTGGGCGCCTCGGGCGGCACGCTGACGATCAATTTCGAAGCGCCGATCTACACCTATGCGCAGGTGGGCGATATCGTCCCTTCGCGCCTGCAGGCGGGCCGGGCGATACGCATCTCCGAGGCACGGCAGCCGAGCGCCTTGCCGGCCGGTCTCCGGGCGGGCGCGGCGCATGCCGACTTAAAGCCCGGCCATGCGAGCCTCAGCGCGGAGCAGGTCGCGGAGGGGGGCTTCGATAATCTGTCGCTGTTCGCACGCACGGCTATCGTGTTCGAAGGCGACGTGAACCTCGCCGCCGGCCGCAGCATCGCACTGCGTGCGTCGGGGATTTACAACTCCGTCGGTGGTGCCCACGCAACGGTGGCCGCGCCCTATGTCACGCTCGACGGGCAGCTCCTGCGGGAGGCCGGCCAGTTCAGCGTGCTTCCCGCGATCCTGCCGGCTTACCCGACGACAGGCACGCTGACCGTTCATGGTGGACTGATCGACATCGTCAACCGCATGAATGCGCGGGTCGGCAAACTCACGCTCGACAGCGACACCGACCTGCGATTCCTCGCTTATGACAGAACGCCGACCAGCGGTGCGGCCGGTAAGACGACGGCGCTGGCCGTCACCGGGGATATCGATCTGATCGCACAGCGCATCTATCCCGCGACGGACGCTCGGGCTGAACTCTATGCCGGCGTCGCGATCGATGTGACTGGCGCGCCGCCGTTTGTCTCCGGCGCGACGAACACCGGCATGATCACGATCAACCGCCACAGCGATGCGCCAGTCGCAGCGCCCTATTCGGTGTTCGGCGCGCTTAACATGACGGCTGGGACGATCCGGCAGGGCGGCAATCTGCTCGCCCCGCTCGGCGCGATCTCGCTCATCGCGACGAGCCAGCAGATGGTGTCGCGAGGTCTTGTCGAATTCCTGCCGGGCAGCCTGACCTCGGTCAGCGCCAAGGGGCTCATCATGCCCTATGGCGGCACGGTGGACGGCGTCAGCTTCACCGTCAACGGCAGCAAGCCGTTTTCCTACGACCTGTTGACCGGCACAATCGTTCGGGATGCCGACGGTAATATTATCATCAACAGCCGCAGTGGGAGGCTCGGCATCACCGCCACCGGTTACAATGTCGTCACCCATGCGGGTTCGACACTCGACCTTTCCGGCGGCGGCACGCTTATCGGCGCGGGCTTCGTCTCGGGCCGCGGCGGCTCGGTCGACGTGCTGGTCAACGCGCTGGCCGACGCGAATCCCGGCTACCGATTCAGCAAGTCCGGAAATCCGGTCTATGCCATCGTGCCGGGCGTTGTCATCGCGCCGCGGACGGGCGGCTATTCCACGGCCTGGAACGGCGCGGCACCGGGCATCGGCGAGCAGATCACAATTCTGGCCGGCGTGCCGGGCCTGCCGGCCGGTACCTACACGTTGCTACCGGCGAATTATGCGCTGCTGCCCGGCGCCTACCGCGTCGAACTTGGTGCGGCTGGGACGACGGGACTTGCTGCGCCCCGATCACTGACGTCAGGCTCGTACCTGACGAGCGCGACGCACGGCGTGGGCAACACCTCGATCATCGACTCGCTCGCAACTTCCGTCATCGTCACACCCGGCGCGACATTGCGGACTTATTCGCAATTCAACGAACAGGGCTACGAGTCCTTCCTTCTCGCGCAGGCCGCGAACTTTGGCACCGCCCGGCCGCTGCTCTCGGTCGACGGCAAGTTCCTGACCTTCAATCTGTCGACATTGGCCACAGGCAGCGCGCCGCGTGTGGAATCGGCTCTTATCTTCGATGGCTTCGCCGATTTCGCGCCCGGTAAGGGCGGGTATGCCGGAACTTTGTCGATCTCCGGCTACGGCGGTTCTAACAGATCCTCCAATACCGACATGGCGATTACCGGAGCGGGCAGCACGACGGTCCGGACCAATAGTGTCACAACCGTTGCCGCTTCGGAGATCGCCGATGTCGGAGCGTCCAATCTCTATGTTGGCTCCGGTCCCGGGAGCAGTTACACGGCTGGAAATCCGGTCTTTGAACTAACGGCCAACGATGGCCTCGTCCGCTCGCTGACCTTGGAAAGCGGCGTTGTATTGTCGGGGTCGCAGGTCATCCTTGCCGCCAACAACGGCGGCATTACCGTGAAGTCCGGCGCGTCGGTCAATACGCTCGGTCGTGGGTTGCAAGCGCCGGACACTGTTGCCACTGGCATGCTGTTCAGCGCGCCCGCCATGCTGGCGGTTTCGAACGGTTCGATCTCTCTCGAACCGTGGCGGTTCAACACGACGTCGAGGATTACGCTCGAAGGCGGCTCCTCGCTCTACAGCGAAGGCTCGATCGCCTTCACCGCCGGCCAAGGCGTCGTTTTGCAGGACGGCGCCCGCTTCGGCACGCGCGACCTTGAGCTGGCGCTGCCTTACATCAATATCGGCGCCGCGGAACAGCTTGCGGCCGCGGCCGCCGCCGGCATCTTGCCGGCCGGATTGTCGCTCGACCAGGTGGTGCTCGACCGGCTGGTGCAGGGCGATCCCGTCACCGGCGCGCCGGGCATGAAGAATCTCATCCTGTCGGCCGGAAACTCGATCAATTTCTACGGCTCCGTGAATCTCTCCACGCTTGATAAGAACGGCAAGTCGGTCCTCGAAAGCTTCGTGCTGAGTACGCCCGCGATCTACGGTCATGGCAATGCGAATGACAGCGTCACGCTGACCACCGACCGGCTGGTATGGTCGAGTCGTGCATTCCGGAGCGTCACCCCCGATGGCAGCGCGGTCTACACCCCTGCCGCGCCCGGTGCGATCATCGCCAACGGTCCGGGCACCGGCTACGGCGTCTTCAATTTCGATGCACGCGAGATCCTGTTCGGCTATCTTGAGCAGTCCCGTCCGCTCAACACGGTCCAGTTCAACCGGTTGATGCTCGGCTTCGAGACGGTGAACCTCAACGCCTCTGAACGCATCACCTCGAACAACATCAATACGCTCGCTGTCTGGCGAACCGGGCCGAGCCCGGCCTCGGATTTCAATCCCGCCACCTATGCCGGGGAGGCAGCTGCGCTGAATCTGGTTACGCCGCTGCTGACCGGCGACAACGGTTCGGTCCTGTCGATCTATTCGAGCGGCACATTGCGCGTGGTCGCGCCGCAGGGCGGCCCCGCCGGTGCGGCTTCGGTCGATACGCTCGGCGCTACCATCAATCTCGCATCCGTTCAGGGGGCGGTTAAAATCGATACGGCTGTCGCGTTGCCCTCCGGCAAGCTGACGGTGAAGGCCGACCAGACCATTCAGATCGATGACGGCACACGCATCGACCTGGCCGGCCGCGCCATCCCCTTCAAGGACGTGACTAAATATTCGTGGGGCGGCGACCTTGTCCTGGAGAGCGCGCATAGCAGCATCATCGTCCAGGGTGGCGCGACATTCGATGTCTCTGCGGTGAGCAACCATGCCGGTTCGGTCACGCTGTCGGCGACCGACGGGGCTGGCGGCGGCGGCATTGTCTTCGTCAACCCGGACGGCACGCCGCTCCAGTCGATTGACGGCACTTTCAAGGGCTCGTCCACGGTCGGCTATGAAAGCGGCGCGTTCAAGCTCACCGTGCACTTCATCGGCCCGGCGGGCACCCAGAACGAAAGCTTCGCGCGCATCAACGCGGCCCTGAATGCCGGAGGATTCTTCCAGACGCGCGAATTCGCCCTCAAACAGGGCGATCTCGCCATTGGCAACGAGGTGAGGGCGCACAATGTCGTCGTGTCGGTGGATAATGGCAGCCTGACCGTGCTTGGCAGGATCGATGCCAGCGGCGCGGCGCCGGGCTCCATCCGACTCTCGGCCAAGAACGATCTGGCCATTGCCTCCGGCGCCGTGCTCGACGTGCATGGCACCGAGCTGCAGACCGACAGCGACGGCGTCGCTATCGAGGCCAAGAATCGCGGCGGGATCGAGTTGACCGCGACGACGGGGTGGCTCCGGCTCAACCCAGGCGCCACTCTGGATCTGGGTTCGCCGGATGGGGTCAAGCGCGGCAAACTGGTGCTCAATGCCGGCCGCACAGGCGAAACGAGCGGCGACGCGCGGATCGACGCCACAGCCCCGCTCGACATCCGCGGCGCGGCGGGGATCGCGCTGAACGCCTTCTGGACCTATTCGCCCACCGACGCCGACGGCAGCATCGTGCAGGATAATGGTGGTGCCGATCCTGTGGCCGCCGACGGAGCGGTCGGTCTCAACCAGATCGGTGCACGCAACGTACAGTTCATCAACGCGGCGCTGGCAAATGCCAGCCTCGCCGGCCGCACGGCCGGCCTGTCCGCTTACGGCGACGCCTATCATCTGCGGCCGGGCGTCGAGATCAGCGGCAATTCGTCCTCGAACGGCAATCTCACGGTCAAGGGCAATCTCGATCTCGCGAGCCTGCGTACCTCGGACGAGGCCTACAGCGCCACGGAATCGGGCTCGCTCGTCGTCCGCGCTCCGGGCAACCTCACCGTGAACGGCAGCATCACGGACGGTTTCGGCAATCCCGTCGCGAATCCGAACGATATCATGAACAGCACCGAGACGCTGACCCGCGAGCGGTGGCTGGACGTGGCAGTCATCTCCGGCGCAACGACCATTCCGACTGCGGGGACGACGCTGACTTTCGACCTCGTCCTTGGTGGAACGAGCAATTCCGTTCGGCGCGGCGGCGTCGTGATCCCGTTCGAATACAAGGGCCTGGGCCTGACCGTTCGCGCCGATGCGGTGTCCACTGGTGGGGTGCCCGGCCTCTGGACGTTGACCGGGTCGATCACGCTCGCCGCCAACCTTGTGGTCTCCGCATCGGTTCCGAACCGTACCGTCGCGCTGCCGAACGGAGGGCCGACTTATGTCGCGGGCCAGACCATACCGGCGGGCACAGTCCTGCCGGCCGGGACCGTCATCAATATCGGTCTCCTCAACGGCGCCTCCACCAACTTTATCCTTCCGACCAATTCGATCTACGGCGCAGGAACCACGCTGCCCGGTACGGGCACGATGTCGCTCGCGGCCGGCACGGTCATTCCGGGGGGGACAAATCTCGCCGCTGTCATGGGAGGCACCATTATCACGCTGCAGGCCGGCCAGACGCTGCGCGCCGGCACCTACCTGCCGGTGGGAACGAAGCTCATCGCGTCGTTACCTATCGCGAATTACGCAGCCGCGCCGATGCTGGCGCCCGGCAGCGAGTCCTGGTCGATCCGTCTCGTCAGCGGCGCCGACGCCGCCAGCGCCGACACCCGCGCAGTGCAATCGCTCCCCGCGCTCGGGGCAGGCGGCAACATGTTGCTGTCCAACTCCCTCATCAACGCGGCTGGCAAGGTTCTGCCGAGTGTGATCCGCACCGGCACGGGTGATCTGGATCTTGTTGCCGGGCGTGACCTCACCCAGGATACGCCCTTCGGCGTCTACACCGCCGGCACCCAGATCGATGTCGGAGGCGCCTATGCCGGTGTTACTTCGCAGGGCGGCTATTTCACCGAAAACGGCGGCGATCTGACGATCACCACCGGACGTAATCTCACGGGCTATCTCTATGTGGACAATCCCTCGTCCATTGGCGGCCAGACCAATTACTCGGTCGGCAACTGGCTGGTGCGCCAGGGCGATGCCACCACGCCCGCCGCCTGGGCTATCCGCTTCGGGGCCTATGGCGGACCCAATGCGAACATCTTCTATGGCTTCTCCGCCGGCTTCGGCGCTCTGGGCGGCGGCAATGTGAACGTCGATGTCGGCGGCGACGCTGGTGCGCTCGGTGCGGTCACGAATTCCGGCAGCCAGATCTATGCCAGCACTGGCCTGCTTTTCGCCGTGGGCGGCAGCGGCCGCGTCACCTCGGTGACGAAGACGTCGGACGGTGTCGTGACCGGTGGCACGCTGCTGCAGACTGGCGGCGGCAACCTCTCCGTTGATGTCGGCGGCCGGCTGAACCCGGTTGTCACACCGAACAATATCGCCCCCGACGATCTCTACGGCTCCTTCACGAATGTGCGGGGCGATATCGCCGTTCAGGCCGGAGCCATCGGGTCGGCGCTGCTGGCCTTTGGCGTCGGTGCGCCGAACGATCCGCGGGCCGTCGATCTCTATGGAGCGGCAAGGCTCAGCAGTGATGGCGGCGTCGGCGGGCCGGTTGTCGTCATCGGCGACGGATCAGCCAGTCTGCAGGCGCGCGGCGATCTCATCTTCGGCGGCGCCGGCGATCCCGGCATGATCTATGCCAGTGGCACCTCCGGGCCGGCCTTCTCGCTGTGGCGCCCGGACAGCGCGATCACGCTGTTTTCCGCAGGCGGCAATATGGTGCCGCTGAACGTCGCGCAATATACCGGCTCGAACGAAGCCTGGGGCAACGAGGATTCAACCAACCAGGCGATGATGACGCCGATCTTCGAGGCGGTCGCGGCGCAAGGTAGTCTGTATTGGGCTGGTCGGCAGCGGATCGAGCTGGCGCCGTCCCGCGACGGTTATCTGGAGCTTCTGGCCGGCAATTCGATCTACGCGGCAGCGTTCAACACCGGTAGCAGCATCTCGACTCCGGTGGCAGCCGCCTGGACCGTGTCCAGCGCAGCGGCCGATCCCAATTCGATCCCCAATCCGTTCCGGCCGGGAACCAGCAACTCCTACTTCCAGTTCCAGGCGGACACCGTCACCACCAATCTGCACGCGGGTGACGACAAGCTGATCCGCGTCTATGCGATGGCCGGCGACATCGTCAATTTCACGCTTGGCGATCCCACGGTGCAGATCGTCAACGGCGAGAACCTGCCGCGTTATCGCGCGGCCATGCCGGCCCGCATCTATGCCGGCCGCGACATCGTCAATTTCGGCAAGAACGCCTATCGCAGCCAGTTTGGACAGCCGCAATTCGTAGATACCCCAAGCCTGATCCTGAACAACGACGCGACCGATATCTCGAGCATCGAGGCCGGCCGTGACATCCTCTACGCACAGGTACAGGTCGCCGGACCGGGTTCGCTCGAAGTCGTCGCCGGACGCAACCTCTATCTCGGTGACAAGGGCTCGATCGTCTCGATCGGCGCCTTGGCTGCCGGCGATACGCGCTCCGGGGCCTCGATCCTGATGCAGGCGGGCGCTGGCGCCGCGGGTCCGAACTATGCCGGGCTTCTGCCCTATCTCGATGTGGCCAATTTGGCGGCCATCGGCACGCCGCTTGCGGGCCAGCCGGGCAAGGTCGCCAAGACCTATGAAAAGGAGCTCCAGGCTTGGCTCAAGGAACGCTTCGGCTTCGCGGTCGCCGACGCAGCGGAGGCTCGCGCCTATTTCGTCCGGCTGCCGGCCGAGCAGCAGAACGTCTTCCTGCGGCAGGTCTATTTCGCCGAGCTGCGCGCGGGCGGACGCGAGTATAACGACCCCGATAGCAGTCGCTATGGCTCCTATCTGCGCGGTCGCAGCGCGATCGCCGCGCTGTTCCCCGAGATGGAGAGGAATGGCAATCCGATCTCCTATCGCGGCGACATCACGATGTTCGGCGGTTCGGGCGTACGTACCGAATTCGGCGGCAATATCGAGATGTTCGCACCGGGCGGGCAGGTCCTGGTCGGCCTCGAGGGGCAGGTGCCGCCGGCCACGTCGGGCCTGATCACCCAGGGCGCGGGTGACGTCCAGCTCTATGCGCGCGGCTCGATCCTGCTCGGCCTGTCGCGTATCATGACCACCTTCGGCGGCGATATCCTGGCCTGGTCGGCGACCGGCGACATCAATGCGGGCCGTGGTGCAAAGACCACGGTGATCTATACGACGCCAAAGCGGACCTACGATCTCTATGGCAATGTCACGCTGTCACCTGATGCGCCATCCTCTGGCGCCGGTATCGCGACGCTGAATCCGATTCCGGAAGTGGAGCCGGGCGATATCGACCTGATCGCGCCGCTCGGCACCATCGATGCGGGCGAAGCGGGCATCCGCGTCTCGGGCAACGTCAATCTGGCAGCGCTGCAGATTCTCAATGCAGCGAATATCCAGGTGCAGGGCACCAGCATGGGTATCCCGACAGTGCAGGCGCCGAACATCACTGCGGCACTTGCTGCCACCAACGCGACGGCGGCGACCCAGCAAACCGCAACGCCGACGCAAGGCAGCGGCAATAGCCAGCCCTCGGTCATCATTGTGGAAGTGCTGGGCTATGGCGGGGGCGGCGCGGAGGAGGATGGGTCAACCAGAAAACGGCGCCCTGGTGATGAGCAGACGCGAGCGAATGAGGGCTCCGTCGAATCGGTGCGCGTGCTCGGAAGCGGTCCGATCACGCGAGAGCAACTGAATGCGCTCACCGACGAGGAGAAAATGCGCCTTCTGTCGACGGAGCGAAGTAGACTTTGATTGTTGCCTGCAACTGCGTTGTTATGGTGGCTTCTTTTCGGAAGCATTCCGACGATAGCGGGCGCTGCCTGTCTGCGGCAAAGACGTGGACGCTTACGAACGGATCATGGGAAGCACTCTAAGGCAGTGATCCGAAACCAGGAGATTGAAAATGTTGCACGTCCGCTTCTGGCGGGCGCAAAGCGGATGCTGTCCATTTTGCTCCTAAGGCAGCCCGACGTGGTCGGCATTGACATACTGGAATGATACAGAGACTAAAGGGGAGTGGATATAAGTTATTGTTTTTGCTGACATTAGGTGGTGTGTGGGACAACCCGTCCCTGAGCATCATCGCTCATTCCTCGAAATCGATGATATGCCGGAGCCTTGGAGCTTTTGCTCGGGTGCAGCCGCCTTATGGTCGCGGAAACAGCTTGTCGCGGATGTAGCGTGAGGTCGGGGTCAGCCGCATGCCGCTGCGGGGCTTGCGCCAGACGGCACGGTCGATCTCCTTCTTGTCGCCGATGTCGAGCTGGCCGGAGGCTTTCTCGGCGATGAAGATGGAATCGCTCATCTTGCGGCCGGAATGGCGGTTGGTCGATTTTACCTCTTTCCAGAGCGTCAGGCGGCCGAGTTTCAGCTTCGGCAGTTCCTCCCTGATCTCGCGGCGCAGGCAAACCTTGTCGTTCTCGCGCGGCAGCCGCCGGCCACCGGGGAACATCCATAGGCCGTCCTTCACACGCCGAACAAGTAGAACCTTTCCGCGCTTTGTCGCGACAAGCTTCGATGACTTCGCCATTTCCTCAATGCATTTTTCTTGAATTAAAGGGGTTCGCTAAAGGCGCTTGATGAAAGGAATGTGAAATACAACCGAGCGGCGACATTGTCGCGCGCTTTAAAGCGACAAGTGGCCGCAAAAGAAAAGGTCACCGAAAAGGCGACCTCTGTTCGTCGTATGAAGTCCATTCGGAAACTTCGTTTTACAGTTGCCGCGTAACCTAGTGAGCCAGTTCCTCCGGCAGCTTGAGCTCCTTCACACGATCTTTCTTGGCCTTCTTACGAAGTTCGCGCTCGGCGCTTTCGAACTTGGTGAGTTCTTCCTGGACGATCTGCATGAACTGCTCGCGCGAGGTGGAAACAACTTTGGTCTGTAGGGTCATGACTCACTCTACGGTTGGTCTCATTGCGCAACGCTGTTCTAGCAGACGCATCGTCTAACCCGCAACGGCATGACCGATTTTTGAATAAATTATGTTGCCGCGGTAGCGGTGCCACACGCGAGACGACTGGACATTCGATCCGGGTGACATAGATCAACGCTATGATTGACAAGGAAATTATCGAAGACTTCATCACCCGCCACCAGCGCCTGTTCGTGCTGACGGGGGCGGGTTGCAGCACCAATTCGGGTATTCCCGACTATCGCGACATCGATGGCAAGTGGAAGCGCACGCCCCCTGCTTCATATGACAAATTCATGACGGACGAGGCTGCGCGCAAGCGTTACTGGGCGCGCAGCATGGTTGGCTGGCGCAGTTTTGGACAAGCACAGCCAAACGATGCGCATCATGCGCTGGCGCGACTCGAGCAAGCCGGTCGAAGCGAGATATTGCTGACACAGAATGTCGATCGCCTGCATCAAAGCGCTGGAAGCGAGCGCGTGATCGATCTGCATGGGCGTCTCGATCAGGTGCGCTGCATGGGTTGCGGCTTGACGATGCCGCGCGGTGATTTCCAACACGAGCTTGACCATCGCAATACTGCCTGGCTTGCGCTCGATGCGCCACATGCCCCCGACGGCGATGCTGATCTGGAGCTTGAAGACTTTGCGGCCTTCGAGGTGCCGGCTTGTGTCGCCTGTGGTGGCGTATTGAAGCCGGACGTCGTGTTCTTCGGCGAGACTGTCCCACGCGATGTGGTCGACCAGGCGCGGGATCGGCTCGAGGCCGCGGATGCGATGCTGGTGGTCGGCTCGTCGCTGATGGTCTATTCGGGCTTCCGCTTCGTGCAGATGGCGGCGAAGAAGGGCATTCCCATCGCTGCCGTCAATCTCGGCCGTACCCGGGCCGACGATCTCCTCACGCTGAAGGTTGAGGAGCGCTGCGAGGTGGCGCTGTCGTTCCTGCTTTGATGCGACCTGATACCCGTCGGCTGCGTAACGGTTGAACTGGCGCCGTGAGAATGGTCTCATCGGTATCGCGAGGTCGATCCGGTGAATGCTCCACTGCTACGCTCTTTTGGACCCAATATATGGCTTGTGGATGGGACAGAAACCGAAGTGTTCGGCTTCCGCTATCCCACGCGTATGGCGGTAGTCAAACTTGCCGATCGAGGATTGGTCATCTGGTCGCCGATAAAACTCTCGAACACGCTGCGTGATGAACTTGCAGTGCTTGGTGCCGTTCGGCATCTGATCGCACCTAACTCGCTGCATCACGTGTTCTTGTCAGAATGGCAATCGACCTACCCCTCGGCCCGCCTTAGTACAGCGCCCGGCCTGCGGGAAAAGCGCCGAGACCTGGTCATTGCCACCGAACTCGATGACCGTTGTCAGCCAGATTGGTCGGGCGAGCTCGATTGCGTGCTGATGCGAGGCAACCGGATCACAACAGAAGCGGTCTTCTTCCATCGCGAGAGCGGGACCGTCTTGTTCACTGATCTGTTGCAGCAGTTCCCACGCGGCTGGTTTACGGGCTGGAGAGCGATTGTCGCGAGGCTCGATCTCATGACAGCGCCTGAGCCAACTGTGCCGCGGAAATTCCGTTTTGCCTTTACGGATCGATTGGCCGCCCGCGACGCTCTGAGCCGCATCCTTGCGTGGCCCGTCCACAAGGTCGTGATGGCACACGGGAAGCCGGTCGAAACCGACGGTCGGGCGCTCATCATGCGTGCATTCCACTGGTTAACTCACTGACTGCCTGCAGCGCGAATCCGATTGCCGGTGATGCAGTGACAGGCCTGCCAAATTTGGCGGACACGCATGCCATCGCTGCGCCTTGACTTCGCCCCCCGCTTGGCCAATCTCGGCTCCAGAAAAACACAGTAAAATCCGGAGGAAGACCAATGGCCGACGCTTATATTATCGACGCAGTCCGCACCCCGCGCGGAATCGGCAAGGTCGGTAAGGGCGCGCTCGCCGAACATCATCCGCAGCATCTCGCAGCTACGGTGCTGAAGGCGATTGCTGAGCGTAACAAGCTCAACACCGCGGATGTCGATGACATCATCTGGTCGACCTCGACCCAGCGCGGCAAGCAGGGCGGCGATCTCGGCCGCATGGCTGCGCTCGATGCAGGCTATGACATCAAGGCTTCCGGCACCACGCTCGACCGCTTCTGCGGCGGCGGCATCACCGCGGTGAATTTCGCCGCGGCGCAGATCATGTCGGGCATGGAAGATGTGGTGATCGCCGGTGGCACTGAGATGATGTCGCTCACCGGTGCGATGGCTGCCGAGGATATGGCCGCCGGCAAGCGTCCGCTCGGCATGGGCTCGGGCAACGAACGCCTTGCTCGCGTGCACCCGCAGTCGCATCAGGGCATCTGCGGCGACGCCATCGCCTCGATGGAAGGCTTTACCCGCGAGGAACTCGATGCGCTCGGCCTCGAAAGCCAGCGCCGGGCCGCCATTGCCATCAAGGAAGGACGTTTCGACAAGAGCCTCGTGCCTGTCACGGACGATAGTGGCAATGTTGTCCTGGCCAAGGATGAATATCCGCGTCCGGACACCACGGCGGAAGGTCTCGCCGGCCTGAAGCCGGCGTTCACCGCGATGGCCGACTATCCGCTCGACGACAAGGGCACCACCTATCGCAAGCAGATCAACCAGAAGTATCCGGATCTGGAGATCAAGCACTTTCACCACGCCGGCAATTCGTCGGGCGTTGTCGATGGTGCCGCAGCGCTACTGCTGACCTCGAAGGCCTATGCTGATAAGCATGGTCTGAAGCCTCGCGCCCGGATCGTTGCCATGGCCAATATCGGCGACGATCCGACTCTGATGCTGAATGCGCCGGTACCGGCGGCGAAGAAGGTGCTGGAAAAGGCCGGTCTCACCAAGGACGACATCGATCTTTGGGAGATCAATGAGGCTTTCGCTGTCGTGGCAGCGAAGTTTATCCGTGATCTCAAGCTCGATACCAGCAAGGTCAACGTCAATGGCGGCTCCATTGCCTTGGGCCATCCGATCGGCGCCACCGGCGCGATCCTGGTTGGCACGATCCTCGATGAGCTGGAACGCCGTAACCTGAAGCGTGGTCTCGTCACTATGTGCGCAGCGGGTGGCATGGCTCCGGCTATCATCATCGAGCGCATTTAAACGCTCGGTGGTCGTCTTCGATCTCGTTGAGAGGGGCATGGGTATTCACCCATGCCCCTTTTTCCGTTTGGCCGCGTGGGGGCGACGGCCTTATCCTCTCTTGACCGAAGAGAAGTGGATATGACGACCATGCAGTTCCGACACGATGGCCTTTACGCCTCCCGCCGCTCGCCCGTGATGGCGCGCAATGTCGTTGCGGCCTCGCAGCCGCTCGCAACTCAGGCCGGTTTGCGGATGCTGGAGCGCGGCGGCAATGCGCTGGACGCGGCACTGGCGGCGGCGATCGCGCTGACCGTGGTTGAGCCGACCGGCAACGGCCTCGGTTCGGACGCCTATTGCATTCTGTGGGACGGGAAAGAGTTGCATGGTCTCAACGCTTCGGGCCGCTCGCCGGCCGGCTGGACGCCGGAGCGCTTTGTCGGGCGGAAGACATTTCCGAATCGCGGCTGGGAGAGCGTCACTGTGCCGGGCGCGGTGTCGGCGTGGGTCGATCTGTCGAAGCGGTTCGGCAAACTTCCCTTCGCGGAGCTGTTCGAGCCGGCCATCTCCTATGCTGAGAGCGGCTTCCACGTCTCGCCGGTGATTGCCGAACTATGGCGTCGCGGCGCCGAGGAGTTGAAGGATCAGCCGGGTTTTGCCGATTGCTTCATGCCGGAGGGCCGCGCGCCGGCGGCGGGCGAATTGTTTCGCATGCCGGGTCATGCGCATTCGTTGAAGCTGATCGCGACGACTAAAGGCGAAGCCTTCTATCGCGGCCAGCTGGCAAAGCGCATCGCCGATTTCGCGCGCGAACATGGTGCGGCGCTGAATGAGGCCGATCTCGCCGCGCATCGCAACGACTGGTGCGGCACCATCCAGCAGTCTTTCGGCGACGTGTCACTGCACGAGATCCCGCCCAACGGGCAGGGTATCGTGGCGCTGATGGCGCTCGGCATCATCCAGGTTGCCGGCATCGATGGCCTCGTCGTCGATAGCGCCGATGCGCTGCATCTGCAGATCGAGGCGGTGAAGCTCGCTTTCGCGGATATCTACTCCTATGCCGCGGATCTCGATTACATGAGCGATGTCACCGTCGCGCATCTGCAAAGCCCGTCTTATCTCGCATCGCGCGCTAAGCTGATCGACCGGAGCCGCGCGCAGGACCTTGGCGCCGGTGCCCCGAAAACAGGCGGGACGGTTTGTCTGTCCACCGGCGACGCCTCCGGCATGATGGTGTCCTACATCCAGTCGAATTATTCGGGATTCGGCTCCGGCGTCGTAGTCCCGGGTACAGGCATCAGTCTGCAGAATCGCGGCTTCGGTTTCGTGCTGGACGAAGGCCATCCCAATCAGGTCGGCCCGCGCAAGCGGCCGTTCCAGACCATCATTCCCGGCTTCGTCATGCGGGGCGATCAGCCGCTGATGGCGTTCGGCCTGATGGGCGGTCCCATGCAGGCGCAGGGTCATCTGCAGATGATGTTGCGCATGCAGTTATGGGGGCAGGATCCACAGACGGCGGCGGATGCGCCGCGCTGGCGCTATGTCGATGGCTTCAAGGTTGCGATCGAGAGCGGCGTGTCGGATGAGGTTGCCGCCGATCTCAAGAGCCGCGGCCACGTCATTGTTCGCGAACCACCAGATTCAGCCTTCGGCTTTGGTGGTGCGCAGCTTGTGCGCCGGATCGACGGTGGCTATGTCGCCGGATCCGACCCGCGCAAGGATGGGCACGCGGCGGGGTTTTAAGGTCCGGGCTAGAATCTCAGCCCAGCCCCGCCGCCACCGCGACCTTGTACGTGACCAGGCTCGCCAGATAGGCCAGCGCGAACATGTAGAAGAAGGTGATCAGCATCCATTTTGTGCCACCGGTTTCGCGGCGGATCACGGCCAGCGTCGAGGCGCATTGCGGAGCGAAGATGAACCAGGCGAGGAACGACAGCGCCGTGGCGAGGCTCCATTTGCTGGCCAGCGCCTGACCGATCGCATCGGCCGCTTCTTTGCCACCCTCGATCGCATAGACCGTTCCGAGGGCGCCGACGGCGACTTCGCGCGCCGCCATGCCGGGGATCAGAGCCACGACGATTTGCCAGTTGAAGCCGATGGCCGAGAATAGCGGCTCCAGCGTCTTGCCGATCAGCGCGGCAAGGCTGTAGTCGATCGCGGGTCCTTCGGCGCCGGCGGGGGGCTGCGGGAACGAAGCGAGGAACCAGATCAGGATCATCATCGCGAGGATGGTCGTGCCTGCGCGCTGCAGGAACATTTTTGCCCGCGTATAGACGCCGATGCCGATGCTCTTCAGGCGCGGCAGCTTGTAGTCAGGCAGTTCCAGCATGAAGGGGGCCGGCTGGTAATCGCGCAGCATCAGGAACTTGATGACGAAGGACACCAGCAATGCGCTGACGATGCCGATGACATAGAGGCCGAACATCACCAGGCCCTGCAGATTGATCCAGCCGAAGACATTCGTCGCTGGAATGAAAGCTGCGATGATCAGCGTATAGACCGGGATGCGCGCGGAGCAGGTCATCAGCGGTGCGATCAGGATGGTGGTGAGACGGTCGCGGCGGTTGTCGATCACGCGCGTTGCCATGATGCCGGGGATGGCACAGGCAAAGCTCGATAGCAGCGGGATAAACGCGCGGCCATGCAGTCCGGCGCCGCCCATGATGCGGTCCATCAGGAAGGCCGCACGGGCCATATAGCCGAAGTCTTCCAGCAGCAGGATGAACAGGAAGATGATGATGATCTGTGGCAGGAAGACGAGGACGCTGCCAACGCCGGCGATCAGGCCGTTTTGCAGGAAGCTCTGTAAGATGCCTTCGGGCATGACCTGAGCGACCAGCGTGCCGAGCGCACCGAAGGAATCCGACAGCAATTCCATCAATGGCTGCGCCCAGGAGAAAACCGCCTGGAACATCACGAACAGGATGGCCGCCAGCACAACCAGTCCCCAGACCGGATGCAGCACCACGGCATCCACGCGGGTCGTCAGCGTGTCCGGCTTTGCCGGCATCGTCACCGTCTCGCGGATAATGCGGTCGGCCTCGCGCTGATAGGCTTTGAGGTCGGAAATGCTGGTCTGCGTCCATTCGGCGGGCGCAACCGGTGCTGGCATGTTGGCGGCAAATTCATCGGTGCGCTGGCGAAGCGCGTCGGCGCCGCCCTTCTTCACCGCGATCGAGGTGATGATGGGAATGCCCAGCGCGGCTGACATGGCGTCGACGTCGATGGCGATGCCACGGCGCTTGGCGATGTCAAACATGTTGAGCACCATCAGCAGTGGCCGGCCGGTGCGCTTCAGCTCGAGGATCAGCCGTAGTGTCAGCCGCAGATTGGTGGCGTCGGCGATACACAGCACGAGATCTGGTGGCGCTTCACCGGCGCGTTTGCCGAGCACGACGTCGCGGGTGATAATCTCGTCGGGGCTGCGGCCGCGCAGTGAGTAAGTGCCGGGTAGGTCGAGCAGGGTTACCTGGCGACCCGCCGGCGTGACGAAGGCGCCGCTCTTCCGCTCGACGGTGACGCCGGCATAGTTCGCGACCTTCTGGCGGCTACCGGTCAGCGCATTGAACAGCGACGTCTTGCCGCTGTTGGGAACACCGACCAGAGCGAGATTGAAACGCTCGCCGGTCACGTCTGAAATCGTCATTTTACAAGAACTGCCATAGCTTCGCGCCGACGCACGGCGATGGTGATGTTGTCAACGCGCACGGCGATTGGGTCTTGCTTGATTGCGCCCTGATGCAGGATTTCGACTCGCGCTCCTTCGGTGAAGCCCATCTCGAGCAGATACTGTTCGAGCTCATGCGACGTCGAACCCGCGCGCTCGGGATGCAGCGCGACGATGGTGCCGACGAAGCCGCGCGGGGCTTCGCCGAGGCATAGATAGTGATCTGCCGTTGTCGGTGAAGTGGTCTCAGGAAGCGTCATGCCGGACCTTGTCGAGCAGCTATCAATTCAGGTCAAGACATACCGACGTTTGCGATTAGAACCGTTATAAATGGGCCTCTTGGGGCAAGCGTTGGCTCACAATGACGTCATGAAGTGTCGGCGCGTTGCTCGCTCGCTGCCTGTTGTTGCCGTTGGATCGGCTAGCGGGATGAAGCTGGTGGCGATCGAGACGCTTCACATCACATTGTGAAGCACAACATACGTACCGGCGTCTCTCTGGAAGCATTTTCGCGAGCTTGACCGGTCGGACCAAGCGGCAAAGGTCGATCATGAGAAACACGGCATCCGGCCAAAATAGCCGATCCATTCAGCCGCGGTTCGGATAGGTGGGTGGCCGGCGCCGTCGTGGCGGCGGTGGCGGCCGCACTTGCGCGCGACGGCCATATTCCGTCGCGAGATTCAGTAACCGCTCCCGGACAGCGGGATCATCGGCCTCACGCGCGAGTTTCTCGCAGCGCTCGGCCTGTTCGCGGAAATAGGTGGCCTCGTCAGGCAACTTTGTGGGTTTCCCTAGGTGCTGAGTGATACATGAACAGCTCGGAGAGTTGGTTCTTCAGCTCCAGCACGCGGTTTGAACTCAAGCCCTGCCGGATGCAGAGCAGGTTCTTGATGGTCGGGAGCTCCGGCAAATAATACTCTTTTGCCCAGACGAGCTCGTTCGGGATCATCCGGCTTGGCATTGCTGCGAGGCCGATGCCGGCTTCAACGGCTGATTTCTTGGCGTCATAGTCTTGGCTGCTGAAAGCGATCCGGTAGGATAGGCCATGGCGTGTGAGCGTATTGATTATCCAGTCGTCATTGGTCCAGGTGACGATCGGGATTGGTGCGCCGGGGCTAAGAACGAAATTCTTTGACCGCACCCAGACCAGGCGATCTTCGTATTCATCGACGATCAACGTCGCGAGGTCGGCATCAATGTCGCCGCGCTGATAGAAGCATGCGATATCGATATGACTTTCGATCAGCGCGCTTGAGATTTCGTGCGAGGCGCCTGCCTGAATGTGAACGTCGCCAAGCCTGCTGGCTTGATGCTCGACGAATTGACGGCTGAGCAGCGAACTCAATCCAAGCCGCAAGCGCCCGGTATTGCTGTCGGCGCCGCCAAGTGCGAGCACCTGATCATTGGCCTCAATGATCTTGCGCGCCTGTGCAAGCACCAGCCTGCCGAGATCGGTGGGGCAGCTGCCATTCGGCGTCTTGCTGAACAATGAGCCGCCGACGATCTGTTCCAGGCGTTTGATTTGCGAACTCACCGCGGGCTGGCTCAGGCCCATTTGATCGGCCGCCTTGGTCAGGCTGCCCGCTTCAGAAATCGCAACAACCGTACGCACGATTTCGATAGGAATGTTGTGATGTCTACGGTGCATCGAATCCTCGCCCTTCGTTGCCTCTCGTCAGACTGAGTGTGTCAGTGATTCTCTGCTAATCAAATACCCGTAATTAGTATATGTTATATATTTGATCTTTATGGCGTTTCTTCAATTTATGGAGCCATCAGAATCGATGTGGAAATTCGGATATGGCTACCGGAGTTGAATGGCGATGACCTGCGCCGATCCGCTCGTGTTGAATGTGAGGTTCGGTGTGGTTTCGTCCACAATGATCGCATCGCGCGCGCCGAGCTGGACCATCGTTGCCAGGTCAACGACTTCAATCTCGCCTTGTTCGACCAAGAAGATTGTTTGTGTGGAAACGATAAAGTCCAGATGCCGTGCGAGTTTTATGCGCTTCACATCGTGAAGCACGGTATTGCGACGGGTCATGACGTTGAGATCGACGATCATTCCATCAACCAATGTGGCTGATGTCGGCTGATCGCCTGGGAAAGAATGAATCATCTCTGGGTCGATCCGTACCGGCGGGGAGCCAGCGACACGGAGGTCGATGCCATTACCCTCAAGTACCAGCAGGGTGCGATCGATGCCGGCGAATAACGAGAACGGGCCGTCGCTGGCGACCTGCGCCATACTGACGCGCCAGTCGAAATCGTCGAGTTTTGCCTCCGCAGGCGAGATCGCGATCTCCGTCGTCGAGCCCATGCCATTCTTCCACGGCATGGTCTTGTAATCGGCGGCGCGAAGAACTTTCACGATGTCATCAACCTTTGGCGTGGAGCGACGGCAGATTGAGGCCGTACTCCTGGGCGCAGGCGATGGCGATGTCGTAGCCGGCATCCGCATGACGCATCACGCCGGTGGCGGGATCGTTCCACAGCACGCGTTCAAGGCGTTTGGCGGCTTCCTGCGTGCCGTCACAGACGATGACCATGCCGGAATGCTGCGAGAACCCCATGCCGACGCCACCGCCGTGATGCAGCGACACCCAGGTCGCGCCGGACGCGCAGTTCAGCAGCGCGTTAAGCAGCGGCCAGTCGGAGACGGCGTCGGAGCCGTCCTTCATGGCTTCCGTTTCACGGTTCGGGCTTGCAACTGAACCGGAGTCGAGATGATCGCGGCCGATCACGATCGGTGCCTTGAGCTCGCCCGAAGCGACCATCTCGTTGAAGGCAAGGCCGAGACGGTGGCGATCGCCGAGGCCGACCCAGCAGATGCGCGCCGGCAGACCCTGGAACTGGATGCGCTCGCGCGCCATGTCGAGCCAGTTCACCAGCGCCTTGTTGTGGCCGAGGATCTCCTTCACCTTCGCATCGGTCTTGTAGATGTCCTCCGGGTCGCCGGAGAGGGCAGCCCAGCGGAACGGGCCGATGCCGCGGCAGAACAATGGGCGGATGTAGGCGGGCACGAAGCCGGGAAAGTCGAAGGCATCGTCGACGCCTTCTTCCTTGGCCATCTGGCGAATGTTGTTGCCGTAATCGACGGTCGGCACGCCCATCTTGTGGAAGTCGAGCATCGCGCGCACATGCTCGCTCATGGATTTGCGCGAGGCTCTTTCGACCGCCGCCGGATCGTCGTTGCGCTTGGCTTCCCATTCCGCCAGCGTCCAGCCTTTGGGCAGATAGCCATTCACCGGATCATGCGCCGAGGTCTGGTCCGTGACGATGTCCGGCTTGATGCCGCGGCGGACCAGTTCGGGGAAAATGTCGGCGGCATTGCCGAGCACGCCCACGGAGATCGGCTTTTTGTCCTGCTTGGCCTTCTCGATGATAGCCAGCGCATCGTCGAGATCCTTGGCCTGCACGTCGAGGTAACGGCTCTTCAGGCGCATCTCGATGCGGCTTGGCTGGCACTCCACTGCGAGGCACGAGGCACCGGCCATGGTCGCCGCCAGCGGCTGCGCGCCGCCCATGCCGCCGAGGCCGGCGGTGAGAATCCAGCGTCCTGACAGGTCGCCGTTGTAGTGCTGACGGCCCGCCTCTACGAAGGTCTCGTAGGTGCCCTGCACGATGCCCTGCGAGCCGATATAGATCCAGGAGCCAGCGGTCATCTGGCCGTACATCATCAGGCCCTTGCGATCGAGCTCGTTGAAATGCTCCCAATTGGCCCAGCGCGGCACCAGGTTGGAATTGGCGATCAGCACGCGCGGCGCGTCGGCATGGGTGCGGAACACCCCGACCGGCTTGCCGGATTGCACCAGCAGTGTCTCGTCCTTGTTCCGGTTGCGCAGCGAGGCCACGATCTGGTCGAACGCTTCCCAGCTGCGCGCGGCGCGGCCGATGCCGCCATAGACCACGAGCTCGTTCGGGTTTTCTGCCACTTCCGGATCGAGATTGTTCATCAGCATGCGCAGCGGCGCTTCGGTGAGCCAGTCCTTGGCCGAGAGCTCGGTGCCGCGCGGGCTGCGCACGAGGCGTGAATTCTTGCTGCGATCCATGATCATGGTCCTTAATGCGTGAAAGTGGTCCGGCCGTGCCGGACGCGCGCGTGAAGCGGATTGAAGCCGACCCGGTAGACGAGTTCGGCCGGTGTCTCGATGTCCCAGATGGCGAGATCGCAGAATTTGCCGGCTTCCAGCGTGCCGATCTCGTTCAGCCTGCCGAGCGCCCGCGCGCCTTCGCGCGTGACACCGATGAGGCATTCATCGACGGTCATGCGGAACAGCGTCGCGCCCATATTCATGGTCAGTAGCAGCGAGGTCAGCGGCGACGTGCCGGGATTGCTATCGGTGGCGAGCGCCAGATGCGTGCCGTGCTTGCGGAACAGCGCAATCGGCGGCGCCTGCGTCTCGCGCAGCGTATAATAGGCGCCGGGCAGCACCACGGCGACGGTGCCGGCTTTTGTCAGTGCGATCACGCCGTCTTCGTCGGTGTGTTCGAGATGATCGGCCGACAACGCGCCATAGTCGGCCGCGAGCTTTGCGCCGTGAAGATTGGAGAGCTGATCGGCATGCAGCTTCACCGGTAGGCCGTATGCCTTGGCCGCATCGAACAGCCGCGCGGTCTGTTCCGGCGAGAACGCAATCCCCTCGCAGAAGGCGTCCACCGCATCGGCGAGCTTCAGTTCGGCAACAGCTGGCAGGGTATCGCGGATAACGCCGTCGATATACGCATCCTTGTCGCCCTTGGCCTCAGGCGGCATAGCGTGCGCGGCGAGGAATGAGGTGACGACGCCGACATCGCGCTCGTGGCCGAGCTGGCGCGCAGCCTTCAGGCAGCGGATTTCCGTTTCCTTGTCGAGCCCGTAGCCCGACTTGATCTCGACGGTGGTGACGCCTTCGGCGATCAGATGATCGAGCCGCTTCAAGCCGCTGGCAACGAGCTGCGCTTCGCTTGCCGCGCGGGTCGACGTCATGCTGGAGGCGATGCCGCCGCCGGCGCGCGAGATTTCCTCATAGGTCGCGCCTTCCAGCCGCATCGCGAATTCACTGGCGCGGTGGCCGCCATAGACCAGATGGGTGTGGCAATCGACGAGACCCGGCGTGATCCACCGCCCGCTACAGTCGATGCGCTCCGCCGCATCGGTGCCTGCCGGCAGATTGGATGCCGCACCGACAAAAGTAATGCGGCCGCCTTTCGCTGCAATGCACCCACTCTCCACGATGCCAAGGCCAGGCTGTCCTTCGGTCATGGTGGCAAGGCGGGCGTTGGTCCAGAGTGTATCGAAAGTCATATGGCGCTGCCGCTCATTTGGGACGTTCTATGTCTATACATAATCAGCGCCCTCGCTTATTGTCGAGCGTCTTTTGAATGCAACGGACCAAGGTCATGCACACGCCAAGTGCTGCAAAAAAGCTGTTCTTCGCCCATGCGCTGCTGCCCGGCGGCTGGGCGCGCGACGTCACGCTGACGGTCGAGAATGGCGCGATCACGGCCGTTGCTGACAATTCGAGCAGCGCTGGCGCGGAAGTGGCCAGGGGTGTTGCGCTGCCCGGAATGCCCAATCTGCACAGCCACGCGTTCCAGCGCGGTATGGCCGGGCTCACCGAATTGCGTGGCGAAACGCAGGACAGTTTCTGGACCTGGCGGCAATTGATGTATCGCTTCATCGATACGCTGACACCGGATGATGTCGAGGCGATCGCCGCCTATGCCTATGCGGAGATGCTGGAAGGCGGGTTCACCTCGGTGGCCGAATTCCACTATCTGCATCACGACGAGAGTGGCGCGCCCTACAGCGATCTCGCTGAACTCGGCGCGCGGATCGCGAGTGCCTGCAATGATACCGGGATCGGCCTGACGCTGCTGCCGGTCTTCTACAATTTCAGCGGCTTTGGCGGCGCGACGCCCGTCCACGGCCAACGACGCTTCATCAATGATCCCGCGCGTTTCCTCGCATTGCTGGAGCGCTCGCGGGAGGTCATCAAACCGGTGGATGATGCGGCCATCGGGATCGCGCCGCATTCGCTCCGCGCGGTGACGCCAGAGACGTTGAGTGAAGTGCTCAAGGCTGTTCCGACAGGCCCGGTCCATATGCATATCGCCGAGCAGGTGAAGGAGGTCGAGGACTGCATCGCCTGGTCCGGCCAGCGCCCGGTCGAATGGTTGCTGGATCATGTTGCGGTTGATCGGCGCTGGGTTCTGATCCACGCCACGCATCTCTCGCCGGAGGAAACGGCGGGCATTGCCAAAGCAGGTGCTGTTGTCGGTCTTTGCCCCCTGACGGAAGCTAATCTTGGTGATGGCATTTTCGAAGGTTCTCGCTTCATCGAGGCGGGTGGTGCGTTTGGTGTCGGCTCCGATTCCAATATCGAGATCACAGTGCCCGGCGAGCTGAAACAGTTCGAATACAGCCAGCGCCTGCATCACCGCGTCCGCAACGCCGTTGCGCGTCGAAGCGGGGAATCCACCGGCCGCGCTCTTTATGAGCACGCGCTTGCAGGTGGTGCGCAGGCATCCGGCCGCGCCGTCGGAGCGCTCGCCGTCGGCAAGCGTGCCGATATCGTGGTGCTCGACGATACGCATCCCGATCTCTGTGGCGTGAGCGGCGATCGCTGGCTCGATGCGACGACTTTCGTCACCGGCAAGTCAGCGATTTCCAGCGTTTATGTCGGTGGCAAGCAGGTCGTCGAAGGTGGACGTCATCTCAAACGCGCCGGGATTACCGAACGCTATCGCTGCGTCGTCAGGCGGCTGGCGAGCCTCTGATGGCGATGCGTGCAGCAAAACGGACGAACGGCGCCGTGCCACAAGCGCTCTATCAGCGTATTCGCGCCGATCTCGAAGACAAGATTCTGTCTGGTCGCTGGCCGCCGGGTCATCGAATTCCGTTCGAGCATGAGTTGGTCGAGACCTATCAATGCTCGCGGATGACCGTGAACAAGGTGCTGTCCGGCCTGGCGGCCGCTGGCATCATCGAGCGCAAGCGTCGTGTCGGGAGCTTTGTCGCCAAACCAGTCGTGCAGTCGGCGGTGCTGCATATTCCGGACATCCAGGCCGAGATCGCCAAGCGCGGCGAGGCCTATGGCTATGAACTCATCGCACGCAAGCGACGTAAGGCGACCCATGACGATCTCGAACGGCTCGGCATGGAGCGCGGCTGTGATGTGCTGGTGCTGAGTTGCCGCCACATCGCCAAGGGCCGGCCCTTTGCCTATGAGGAACGTCTCATCAATCTCGATGTGGTCCGACCAGCCGCGGAGATCGATTTCACCAACTTGCCGCCCGGCACCTGGCTGCTCGGCCATGTGCCATGGAGCGAGGCGGAGCATCAGATCACCGCAACCCTCGCGGACGACGATGCGCGCCAGGCGCTGGCGCTGAAGAAGCCGGCCGCCTGCCTCGTGGTCGAGCGCCGGACCTGGCGCAAAAACAAGGTCATTACATCGGTGCGCATGACCTATCCAAACGATTTGTACCGGCTCACTGCGCGCTTCACACCGGCGGGTCGGGCGTGACGGTCAGCATGAATCATCTGTGGCAATGGCGGCGCGGAAATTGCCTCTGGTCATCCAGCATGTTGCCGTGCAGTATTATTCTAAATTAGCTGAGGAGAGTGGGTTATGAAGTTGATTGGAGTATCCGTCGCCGCCGCGCTCGCGGCTCTGGTCGCAACGCCTGCCGCCGGGCAGACCAAGGTGACCATCGCGATTTCCGGCTGGACCGGTTTCGCGCCGCTGACGCTGGCCAAGGAAGCTGGCATCTTCGCGAAGAACGGTCTCGACGTCACCATCAAGAAGGTGCCGCAGGCCAGTCGCCACCTCGCCATCGCCTCGGGCGACGTGCAGTGCGCCGCCACCACGGTGGAGACCTGGATTGTGTGGAATGCCAATGGCGTCCCAACCACGCAGCTGTTTCAGCTCGACAAGTCATACGGCGCCGATGGCATGGCCGTGCGCTCCTCGACTGCTTCCATCAAGGATCTGAAAGGCAAGTCGGTCGCCGCTTCCGCACCCGGCACTGCGCCTTACTTCACGCTCGCCTGGTTCCTGAAGAAGAATGGCCTCAGCGTGAAGGATGTCTCGGTCGTCAATATGGAGCCCGGTCCGGCTGCGCAGGCTTTCATCGCCGGCCAGAACGATGCGGCCATGACCTATGAGCCTTACCTTTCGGCCGTGCGCGAGAAGCCGGATGCTGGCAGGATCATCGCCACCACGCTCGACTATCCGATGATCATGGACACGTTCGGCTGCTCGCCGAAGTTCATCGCCGAGAATGAAGGCGCAGTGAAGGCTCTCGCGAAAAGCTATTTCGACGCGGTTGCCATGATCAAGGTCGACCAGTCCAAGTCCTATGAGATCATGGGGGCCGACGTGAAGCAGTCGGGTGAGGCCTTCGGCAAGTCGGCGCAGTATCTGCGCTGGCAGGATCAGGAGCAGAACAAGAAGTTCTTCTCCGGCGAACATGCTGCTTTCTCGAAGGAAGCTGCTGACCTCCTGCTCGAAATCGGCGTGATCAAGCAGATCCCGGATCTGTCGAAGCTCGCCGATCCGCGCTTCATTCAGTAAGACGTATCCGCAACACAGTGTCATGGCCGGGCCTGACCCGGCTATCCAACTTCCTCTCCGGTCATGAAGATGGATACCCGGGTCAAACCAGGGTATGGCGACCGCGGTAGTAGGTATCGGCATCAGCCCATCATGAAACCACTCGCCCCCATTTCCTCGCCTGCGCGGGTTGTGCTCGGCATTTCCTTCTTCGTGCTGTTCGTCGCCGGCTGGTCCTTCGCGACCTTCGGCGGCTTCGTCTCGAAGACCTTCCTCGCCAATCCGGTTACCATGATCGAGGACGGTTGGTTCCTGCTCACCAAGCAGGGCTTCCTGTTCGATATCGGCATGACCATCTGGCGCGTGGTTGGCGGCTTCGTGTTGGCCGCATTGGTGGCGGTGCCGCTCGGCATCTTGATGGGCGCCTATAAGCCGGTCGAAGCATTTCTCGAACCCTTCGTCTCCTTCGCGCGCTATCTGCCAGCCTCAGCTTTCATCCCGCTGCTGATCCTGTGGGCCGGCATCGGCGAATTGCAGAAGTTGCTCGTCATTTTCATCGGCTCGGTGTTTCAGCTCGTCCTGATGGTAGCCGTCGCTGTCGGTAGTGTTCGCCGCGATCTCGTCGAGGCCTCGCTGACGCTTGGCGCAAAAGACGACGGAGTGCTCCGCCGTGTGTTGATCCCTTCCGCTGCGCCGGAGATCGCCGAAATCCTGCGTCTCGTGCTCGGTTGGGCCTGGACCTATGTGATCGTCGCCGAACTGATCGGCTCATCTTCGGGCATCGGCCATATGATCATCGACAGCCAGGCGTTGCTCGCCACCGGCCAGATCATTTTCGGCATTATCGTGATCGGCATCATAGGCCTGATCTCGGACTACGTCTTCAAAGCGATCAACAAGCGCCTGTTCCCGTGGAGCATCATTTGAGCAAGCTCGTCATCGAGAACGTCTCACGCGTTTTTCCGGCCGTTCGCGGTGGCACGCCCACGCGTGCGCTGGAGCCGACCAATCTCAACGTCGCCGACAATGACTTCGTCACGATCCTCGGACCAAGCGGCTGCGGCAAGTCGACCTTGCTGCGCATGGTCGCCGGCCTGGATACGCCGACCACCGGCCGTATCCTGCTCGATGGCAAGGCGATCGTCGGCCCCGGTGCCGATCGCGGCATGGTGTTCCAGTCTTACACCTTGTTTCCCTGGCTGACGGTTGCCGAGAACATCGCCTTCGGCCTGCGCGAGCGTGGCATTTCGCAGAAGGAGCGCAGTAACATCGCACGCGAATGGCTGGAGAAGGTCGGCCTCACCAGTTTCGCTAGCCATTTTCCAAAGCAGCTCTCCGGCGGCATGCAGCAGCGAACTGCGATCGCACGCGCGCTCGCAAATGATCCAAAGATGCTGCTGCTCGACGAGCCGTTCGGCGCGCTCGACAACCAGACCCGTGCGCTGATGCAAGAGCTTCTGCTGGGCATCTGGGAGCGCGAGCGCAAGACCGTGATCTTTGTCACGCACGATATCGAGGAAGCCATCTTCCTCGCCTCACGCGTCGTGGTGATGTCGGCGCGGCCCGGTCGCATCAAGGCCGATATCCCGGTCGATCTGCCGCATCCGCGCCACTATACAATCAAGACCAGTCCGGCGTTTTCGGATCTCAAAGCGCGTCTTACAGAAGAGATACGCGTCGAAGCCGTGCTGGCTGCCGAAGTACACTAGGGCAAATGATCGTTCGTTGAGCGAGCACGGAGCAATTGTCTCACTCGAATGAGTGGGGCAATCTCGCACAGCATCGCGTCGGAGCCGCATGCGGAATTGCGGCTCGATGAGTGTTCCGGTTTGGACGATGTTTTATGATGCTTCTGCGCCGCAGAATGAGCTGCAGTAAGCAGATAATTTAGCGACAACTTTCAAATGTGTCGCACCATGCCGAGTAACCGTCATCTTTGGCAGACTGTGAAAACCTCCCATCGGTTTCATCTGCCATTAACCACATCTGGCGTTGTCGGGTGATTGGATGGCTACATTCAAACAATTTGCAGACTGGTGTTTGAATACGCTCGGTTGAGTTGCTGCAGACTGGCGGGACTGCCGGCGAGTCCGGCGATGCGAATGAATGAAGGTCTAGTTATGTCGTCGAGTCCCGCCGGTCAATTTCCTCCTGGCCAACCAAACGATGCAGCGCAGGCGTTGTTCTCCGCTCTCGAGCATGCTGTCGATGCGGTTGTTATCACCGGGCTTGACGACGAGATTCGCTATTTCAACGCTGCCGCCGAGCGCCTGTGGGGCTATGGCCGTGGTGAAGTCGTCGGCCGTCAGGTTAACATGCTGGTGCCGCTCGATATGCGTGCCGATCTCGATGGCGTCATCGCGCTGAAGGCGGCGCTGCCAGCGAACGCGCCGGTGAAAGGACGGCGCGAATTCCGCATCAGCCGAAAGGACGGTAGCGAGGCCTGGGGAGCGTTCTCGATTTCGCGCGTCGGTTATGACGGGAAGATCCTCGATATCAACTTCGTGCGCGATGTTACCGATGAGGTGAGACTCCGGGAGAAAAACGCTCTGATGGCGCTCGTCGCCGAAAAGACGGATCGCGTCGTGATGGTGATGGATCGCGATCTGCGCATTACCTACGTGAACAACGCTTTCACCGAGCTGTTCGGCTACTCATTGGCGGAGGCATTAGGGAGGCACCCCGAGGAGCTGCTGACTGGCGAATATACCGATAGTGAAGCGCTGGCCCGCTTCTATACGCGGATCTACACCGAGGGACATGGCCGGGAAGATCTGCTTGTCTATGACAAGGGCGGTGAGGAAGTCTGGATTTCAGCCAACGTCAATGCCGATCGCGACGAGAACGACGGTGTAAAAAATTTCGTCGCCGTTCTCGTAGATATCACCGAGAGCAAACAGATCCATTCGCTGCAGCACCTCACTCTGGAGAAGCTTGCCAATGACATGCCGGTGCTGGATGTCATCGGTGATCTCTGCCGCGGGGTTGAAGCGATCGCACCCGATGTGGTGTGCTCGGTGCTTCACGTCGATCCCGACGGTTTGCTGCATCCGCTTGGCGGCGACCGTTTGCCGTCGGGATTTTCGACATCAATCGACGGCCTCTTGCTCGGCCCCGATGTCGGCTGCTGTGGGGCCGCCGCATTCAGTGGCGAACCGGTATTGTCCATCGACATCGCAACAGATCCCAAGTGGTTGCCGTACAACGAGTTGCCGTTGAAAGCCGGCTTGCGGGCATGTTGGTCGACGCCAATCAAGGCCAAGGATGGTCGCGTTATTGGTGCCATCGGGTTTTACTTTCGAGAAGCCAGGACGCCGACCCGTTGGCACCAGACGATCGTTGACAATTGCGTGCATTTGTGTGCCCTCGCCATCGAGCGCCATGAAGCGCGAAGCGAGATCGCTCGACTGGCTTATTTCGATGCGCTGACGAAATTGCCGAATCGTGCCCGGCTGCACCAGGTGATGACCCAGCAGATCGAAGCAGCCGGAGCGGACGAAAAGATCGCGGTTATGTTTCTCGATCTCGATCACTTCAAGGACATCAACGATACCCTGGGTCATTCGGTCGGGGACGATCTTCTGGTCAGTGTGACCCAGCGGCTATGCAAGCACATTCGCCCCGGCGATGTACTCAGCCGTCAGGGCGGTGACGAATTCGTCGTTGTGCTGCCGAATTGTGACGCGGATGATGCAGCCGCCATCGCCAGCAGACTGCTCGAATCGTTCCTGCTTCCGGTGCAGCTCGACGCCAAAATCGTGCCGATCTCAGCCAGCATCGGCGTCAGCATTTATCCGGATAATGCGCGCGACGTCGACGACCTGCTGAGGCATGCCGATGCAGCGATGTACCAGGCAAAGCTTGCTGGTCGCTCCACTTATCGCTTCTTCAGCGCCGACATGAATCGCATCACCGAAGAGCGGCTTGCCTTCAGCACCGCGCTACGTAATGCCATCCTCCAGGGTATGTTACGCCTGCATTATCAGCCGCAGGTCCGCATCGATGGTGGCATTTATGGTGCCGAGGCGCTGACGCGCTGGTCGGACCCGGTGCTCGGCGAGGTACCGCCATCGAAATTTATTCCGCTGGCTGAAGAATACGGTCTCATCGAGTTGATTGGTAAGTGGTCGCTACGAGAGGCCTGCCGGCAGCTCGCGGCCTGGCGCCGTGCCGGCCTCGATGTGCCCTGCGTGTCCGTCAACATGTCGCCAATCAACTTTCAGAACGGCGAGCTGGCAGGTCTGGTGGGAGATATTCTCACCGAGAACGAATTGACGCCCGATATGTTAATGCTCGAGGTCACTGAAGGCGTCGTCATGAGCGAGCATTCCACGGCCATCTCCACGATGGAGAAGATCAGGAAATCGGGTGTCCGACTCTCCATGGACGATTTCGGCACGGGATATTCGAGCCTCAGCCGGCTCGCCAATTTGCCGGTGCGTGAGTTGAAGATCGATCGTAGTTTCATGCGTGACATCGAGAGTCAGGCCAGCGCGCTTGCGATCGCGCGTGCCATTGTCCGCGTCGGCCAGAGCCTCGATATGACGGTGGTTGCTGAGGGCGTCGAGACCGAAGGCCAGCGTCGGCTGCTGGCTGAACTGGGCTGCGACGTTACCCAGGGCTTCGTGCACGCGCCGGCGCTATCGGTTTCCGATTTTGAGCGCTGGCTGTTGCAACATGAGGCCACTCGCGGCGCGCTGTATCCATTCGGGATTATCTCGAGCGCTTCCTAGTACGTTTTGCGGAAAGCAGATGCCGGTTTTCGGATGAGATCATGCTCTAATCGCGACAAACGCTTATCTAGCGCTTGTCGAGGATCTCTCGAATCTTACTGCCAAGTGCAGCGTGCGTGATCGGCTTTTGCAGCAACGACACGCCAGGGTCGAGCCGGCCTTGATGCACGATGGCATTGCGTGAATAGCCGGTCATGAAAAGCACTTTGAGGCCGGGCAGCAGCCTTGTCATCTCGTCCGCGAGCAATCGTCCGTTCATCCCGGGCATGACGATGTCGGTAAGCAACAAGTCGAACGGTTCAGGATCCCCAGCAAAGTCGCGTAACGCGGCATCGGCACTGCTGGCGGCACGAACCTGATAATTGAGGCTTTCCAATGTTTCAACGAGATAGGACCGCACATCTGGATCGTCCTCGACCACCATAATGATCTCGTCGCCTTTGCCGCCGATGATGTGCTGGTTGTCGTTCGCGATGTCGTCCGGCCGGCCCGTGCAGCGCGGCAGATAGACCTTGATCGTCGTGCCTTCGCCTACTTCGCTATAGATCTTCACATGCCCGCCAGACTGTTTGACAAAGCCGTAGACTTGGCTCAGGCCCAAACCTGTTCCTTGTCCGGGTTCTTTGGTCGTGAAGAAGGGGTCGAAGGCGCGCTCCTGCACGTCTTTCGGCATGCCTGGCCCATCGTCGGAGATGGATATCAGAACATATTGCCCGACTCTGACATCGGACTGCCGTGCGTAAACTTCGTCGATGAAGGTATTGCTGGTTTCGATGGTCAGTTTGCCCTTGCTCTGCATCGCATCGCGCGCATTGACGACGAGATTGAGGATCGCTGCTTCCATCTGGCTGGGATCGACCTCGACCTGCCACAGGCCGGCGCCGCCGACTATCTCCAGATGAATGTTTTCGCTCAGCGTGCGCTGGAAGAATTCCGACATGCCTTGCAGCAATCCGTTGACGTTCACGATTTTCGGATCGAGCGGCTGACGCCGTGCAAAGGCGAGGAGGCGCTGCGTCAGCACCACGGCGCGCTGGGCGCCGCTGGCAGCGCTTGCGATCACGCGTTTGAGGCGCTCGCGGGAGGTTTCGGTCCAGTTCGTGACACTCTGTTCGGCGATTTCGAGGTTGCCACTGATAATGGTCAGGAGGTTGTTGAAGTCATGCGCCACGCCGCCGGTTAGATGGCCGATTGCCTCCATCTTCTGGGTATGGCGTAATAGATCTTCCGCTTCGCGACGATGGCGGCTTTCCTCGATGAGCGCCGCCTCGGTCTCGCGTAATTGGGCTGGGGAGGGTATGGCAAGCAGTTTCGGCAGGAGCGGCCACAGCATCGCGGCTGTGACCACCGAGGCGACAGCCGTCATCGCCTTGACGAGACCTTCGAGGCCGTATGCGGGCACCCATAGCGTATAGATCGACATCACATGGGTGAGGCCGCAGGCCATGATGAATAGGGCGAAAGCCCAGAACACCCAGCCGAATTCCACGTCACGCCGTTTGGAGACGAAGATCGTGAGCGCGACGGGAATAGAGAAATAGGCCAGGGCGATCAAAGCGTCGGCGCCGACATGAAGCCAGATCAAACCCGGGTCCCAGAGCAGGCAGATGCCGTGTGGCGCAAACATGGAGCTGTCTAGAAAGCGTTGCAGCGATGCCCACATCGATTGTCCCCGCCAGAAGCTGGTATGTCGGAACCAGCGTGGCCGGGTCGCAGGAGAGCGTCAAGCTTCTACGCGCCGGAACAACCTTTAGAGCCGAGCAGCTGTTGATAGCCCGGCCAGCATGTCGACAAGCTGATACTGCCGGTACGGCTTGGGAATGAATCGGCCCCCGCTCGGCAGATCGGTTTCGCTGACCTTGAAATGACCCGACGTGGCAATGATACGCACCGGCGGCCAGCGGTTGGCGACTGCATGGGCAAGGGCCAGTCCGTCCATCGAGCCGGGCATGTCGATGTCAGTAAAGATCAGGCGAATGTCGGTGCGGGTTTCGAGCATTTGGATCGCAGCGTCGGCGTCCGGTGCCTCGATCGCCCGGAAACCGGCTTCCTCGATCATGTCGACCGCATTCATGCGCAGCAGGGGATCGTCTTCGACCACCAGCACCACGGCCGTGTCGCGGAACGCTACGGCGGCGGAAACTGGCTTTTCAGCATCTATTCCGGCCGCGAACGGGGCGTTGGGAGGGCGATGTGAGGAAGAGGCCATAATCGGAAAACGTCGTGTTAAATTAATTGGTGATCTGGCGGACGCGCACGCAAGTGAGCACTACAGCTCTCCTAAGAGCTGAATTGTCTTTTCGTTCCGCAACGGGGAACGGTATTTGTGACTAATCGCTGTTCGGTCAGCTTGGCTGGCGTCCCTTGTCGGCACTGTCGCGCATGACTTTGAATACGCCATGGGCGGTGGCGACCACGTGACCGTCGCCGACAGTCACTTCGGTCGTCATAAAAATCAGGCTCTTTGTCGTGCGCACTGCGCGCGGACGCGACACGATCAGGTCGCCGATCCGGGCCGCATCGACGAAATACGTATCCATTTGCACCGTCGCGAGCGCCTCGACGCCGGCTGCGGCACGGGCGCTCATGCCGCAACTGCGGTCCGCCAGGGTCATGACTGCACCGCCCTGAACGACGCCGCGGCGATTGCGATGCTTTTCCTGTCCCAGGATCGCGAATTCGTGTGCGCCGCTGACTTCCCGATGCCACATCGGTCCGACGAGCTGGATGAAGCCGTCGTCATGCATGATGGTCCAGCCGGCGGCTTCGAGGTCGGCGTCTGTCATGCGAATTCCTTTTTAGGATCAGTAGGATGGGGTCAGTGCAGGGAGAACCCGTCAATCACGGGCCGAAGGATTTCAACCCTTGTTACGGGATGCCAGCGCGTCGGCCACTGCGGTGCGGATATCGGCCACGGAGAACGGCTTGGTCACTACGTCATGGACGATGGCATTGAGCCCGGTCGCCCGCTCGCGCTGGTCGGCGTAGCCGGTCATGAGCAGAATGGTCAGATCGGGAAAATCGCGCGCGGCGGCCAGCGCCAGCGCGATGCCGTCCATGATCGGCATCTTGATGTCGGTCAGCAGCAGATCGAAGCGACCTTCCTGTTCATTAAGGATTTCAAGGGCTTCGGCGCCATCTTCGGCGGTGACGATCTCGTGGCCGTCCATGGCGATGGCACGCCCGACCAACAGGCGCAGCGGCTCCTCGTCATCGGCGATCAGGATACGCGACATCGTTATTCCTCAGATACTTACGCCCCAGCAACGTCGCGCTTGTTGAAAAAGCGCACGTCGATGCTGCGGCCTTCCGCCGGCGGCGAGGCCAGGCGGGACTTGAACCAGGTTTTATCGCCGGGATTGAGGCCCGGCTGTTCCAGCACGGCGCTCCAGGCATAGATTTCGGTGCCCTTGTCGTCGCGGACCACAAACCGTAGACGCGGCATGGCCGTCGGGACGCGAGTTTCGGACACGATATAGCCTTCGATCAGCATCACCGGCTTGCCGTCCACGGCCTCCGTGGTGACCTTGATATCCTTGAAGGCGAGGCCGCGGATGTTCACGTCGATGCCGAAAGCCTCATAAAACGCTGCAGTTTGCGGCATCAAGCGCACGATATCGATCCGCCAGATCAAAATAGCCATCGCAAATGCCGCCATTGCAGCGGTTACGACGGGCAAAATGTGCGATCTGTTGAGGCCGCCGTGTGGCATCCTTGGGGCCAAGTTGCGAAGCTTGCCCCGGCGCAACGGCTTGGTATCGCGCAGCGGTCCGGCGTCCTCGCGGGCGGCGAGCGTCCAATCGGTATCCTCGGTACGCGATTGGAACTTTGGTTCCGCAGGCCAGTCAGCCGAGATCGAGGGGCTCTCGACCACCGGCACGTCCGGCTCCCGCACTTCCGCGTCCGAGACGCCCCAGGCACTCAGATCCTCATCCGGTTCGGGCTGGATTGCGGCCATCGCGGGCTTGGGCCGGGAAAGGTCTTCCGGCTTGGCGAGCCAGGTTTCCTTGCAGCGCGCGCAACGGACGGTGCGGCCGGCATCGCCGAAGCCAGCCGGGTTGACGGCGTAGGACGTCGTGCAATGAGGACAGACGATATGCATGGTGCCGAGTGCCGATGACATGTGGGGCAAGCTACAAGACGACCGTTAACGAATCGGAAACCATAACGGCCGCACAAGCGAATGACCGATATCTTGAGCCTTAAGTGAACCCGTCGAACGGAGCTGCACGTGGTCCGGTTCGAAAATGTAGGCCTGCGATACGGGCTTGGTCCGGAAATCCTGCGCGATCTGAATTTCCAGATTCCCGCGCATTCCTTTCAATTCCTGACCGGCCCTTCCGGCGCCGGCAAGAC
>JASBVG010000055.1 GCA_030147505.1 Tardiphaga sp. | reverse complement strand
TACGTTCCGCGCCCTCTGGATCCAGCGCCTCAACGCTGCCGTCCGTCCGCTCGGCATGACCTACAGCGTGTTTATCAACGGTCTTGCCAAGTCCGGCATCACTGTCGACCGCAAGGTTCTGTCTGATCTCGCGATCAACGAGCCGGCGGCGTTCAACGCGATCGCTGAGAAGGCCAAGGCAGCCCTGGCTGCCTAAGCTTTCCGCCCCCGCGGATCTATCGACATTGTCATGGCCGGGCAGAGGCGCTTCCAAGCGCCGCTGTTCCGGCCATTGGCGTCTTAAATCCCTGCAAAACCGTGCTGTAGAGAGAGGCGCCCGTCTCTCCGATCGAGGTTGCCGATGTCCGACCTGACGACGCTCCAACAACAGATTTTGGCCAATATCGCCGCGGCCAGCGACGAGGCTGCGCTGGAAGCCGTGCGTGTCGGCGCACTCGGCAAGAAGGGCTCGATCTCCGCGCTGCTCGCCACCCTCGGCAAGATGACGCCGGACGAACGCAAGACCGAAGGCGCCGCGATCAATCTTGCCAAAGATGCCGTGACGCAGGCGCTGACCGCGCGCCGCGACGTGCTGAAGTCGGCCGCGCTGGATGCGCGCCTCGCCTCCGAGACCATCGACGTCACGCTGCCGCTGCGTGAAAACCCGGCCGAACTCGGCCGCGTGCATCCGCTGAGCCAGACTTGGGACGAACTGACCACGATCTTCGCCGATATGGGCTTTGCCGTCGCCGAAGGTCCAGATATCGAGACCGACGACTACAACTTCACCAAACTGAATTTCCCCGAGGGTCATCCGGCCCGCGAGATGCACGACACCTTTTACTTCAATCCGAAGGAAGACGGTTCGCGCCTGCTGCTGCGCACGCACACCTCACCGGTACAGGTGCGCACCATGCTGAGCCAGAAGCCGCCCATTCGCGTGATCTGCCCGGGCCGCACCTATCGCAGCGACTCGGACCAGACGCATACGCCGATGTTCCACCAGGTCGAAGGCCTCGTCATCGACAAGACCTCGCATCTCGGTCACCTCAAATGGATTTTGCAGGAATTCTGCAAGGCGTTCTTCGAGGTCGATCACGTCAATATGCGCTTCCGTCCGTCATTTTTCCCGTTCACCGAGCCGTCGCTGGAAGTCGATATCCAGTGCCGCCGCGACAAGAACGAGATTCGCTTCGGCGAAGGCGAGGATTGGCTGGAAATTCTCGGCTGCGGCATGGTGCATCCCAATGTGCTGCGCGCCTGCGATATCGATCCCGATGTGTATCAGGGCTTTGCCTGGGGCATGGGCATCGACCGCATCGCCATGCTGAAATACGGCATGGCCGACCTGCGCCAGCTGTTCGAGGGCGACGTGCGCTGGCTGAACCACTACGGCTTCAAGCCGCTCGAAATGCCGACTCTGGCCGGAGGACTGAGCACGTGAAATTCTCCCTCTCCTGGCTGAAGGACCATCTCGACACCGACGCGACACTGGATCAGCTGAGCGAAAAGCTCACTATGATCGGACTCGAGGTCGAGCATATCGAGGACAAGGCAAAGCTGCTGGCGCCGTTCACGATCGCCGAGATCGTGGAAGCCGTGCAGCATCCGAATGCCGATCGCCTGCGCGTCTGCACCGTCAATGCCAGCGACGACAAGCCGCTCCAGATCGTCTGCGGCGCGCCGAATGCGCGTGCGGGACTGAAGACCGTGCTTGCACGCCCCGGCACTTACATTCCGGGCAAGGATTTCACCATCGGTCTCGGCAATATCCGCGGTGTCGAAAGCCAGGGCATGATGTGCTCGGCCAGCGAACTCGGCCTGCCCGATGCG
This sequence comes from Tardiphaga sp., assembly GCA_030147505.1. Classification (GTDB taxonomy): domain Bacteria; phylum Pseudomonadota; class Alphaproteobacteria; order Rhizobiales; family Xanthobacteraceae; genus Tardiphaga. Next base: position 42,277 of record JASBVG010000055.1, on the reverse strand, counting down.
ATCGACGGCATCATCGAGCTGCCAGCCGACGCACCTGTTGGCGTAGCCTATGCAGATTGGGCGAAGCTGGGCGATCCCGTGATCGAGATCAACTTGACGCCCAATCGCCAGGATTGCACCGGCGTTGCCGGAATCGCGCGCGACCTCGCCGCCGCCGACATGGGTGTGTTCAGAAATCCCGGCATCAAGCCGATCAAGGGTGAGTTCCCTTGCCCGGTGAAGGTCACGGTCGAGGACGCGAAGCTGTGTCCGGGCTTCGCGCTGCGCCTCGTGCGCGGCGTCAAGAACGGACCGTCGCCGGAGTGGCTGCAGAAGAAGCTGACATCGATCGGCCTGCGTCCGATCAATGCGCTGGTGGACATCACCAATTACCTGACCTTCGACCGCGCGCGCCCGCTGCATGTGTTCGACGCCGCCAAGGTGAAGGGCAATCTCGTCGTCCGCCGCGCGAAAGATGGCGAGACGCTGCTCGCGCTCGACGGCAAGACCTACAAGCTCGACGACAAGGTCTGCGTGATCGCCGACGACAACGGCGTCGAATCGCTGGCCGGCATCATGGGCGGCGAAGCATCCGGCTGTTCGGAGGACACCACCGATGTGCTGATCGAATCCGCGCTGTGGAACGAGATCAATATCGCGCAGACCGGCCGCAAGCTCGGCATCAATTCGGATGCGCGCTATCGCTTCGAGCGCGGCGTCGATCCTGCTTTCATGGTCCCGGGCCTCGAACTTGCCACCCAACTGGTGATGGAACTGTGCGGCGGCACGCCGTCGGATAGCATCGTGGTCGGCAAGACCTTCGGTGACGACCGCCTGATCGAATTCCCGATCTCGGAAGTGAAGCGTCTTGCCGCTATCGACGTGCCGGTCCCGGAGATGCGGCTGATCCTCAACCGGCTCGGCTTCTCGGTCGCAGGCAGCGGCCCGGTCGTGAAAGTCGCCGTGCCGTCGTGGCGCATGGATGTCACGGGGAAGGCTGATATCGTCGAAGAGATCATGCGGATCGTCGGCGTCGACAAGGTGCCGCTGACGCCGTTCGAACGCGGCGATGCGCAGCGCAAGCCGGTGCTGACGCCGATCCAGCAGCGCACGCGCCGTGCCAGGCGCGGCCTCGCCGCAAGCGGTCTCGTCGAGGCCGTGACCTGGTCGTTCATCTCCAAGCCGCATGCCGAGGTGTTCGGCGGCGGTCAGATTGAGCTCGCCCTCGCCAATCCGATTGCATCGGATCTCTCCGACATGCGGCCGAGCCTGTTGCCGGGCCTGATCGCCGTCGCTCAGACCAACGCGCATCGCGGTTCATCCGATCTCGCGCTGTTCGAAGTCGGCCAGATCTTCAAGGGCGACCGGCCGCAGGACCAGTTCATGGCCGCTGCCGGCGTGCGCCGCGGACTTGCCTCATCCAACGGGATCGGCCGCCACTGGACCGGCGCCAGCGCAGCCACAGCGCTCGATGCCAAGGCCGACGCTTTCGCGGCACTCGCGGCTGCGGGTGCGCCGATGCAGGCATTGCAGATCATTACCGGCGGTGCCGACTGGTTGCATCCGGGCCGTTCCGGTACCATCCAGATCGGGCCGCAGAATGTGCTCGGCTATTTTGGCGAGCTGCATCCGCGCGCGCTCGAAGCGCTCGGCACCGATGGCCCGCTGATGGCCTTCGAGGTGATCCTCGACCGCATCCCCGACGCCAAACAGAAGGCGACGCGCGCCAAGCCGCTGCTGGAGCTTTCCGCTTTCCAGCCGGTGTCGCGCGACTTCGCCTTCATCGTCGATCGCAAGGTGAAGTCCGGCGATATCGTCAAGGCTGCCGCCGGTGTGGACAAGAAGCTGGTCACGGGCGTGACCGTGTTCGACATCTATGAAGGCAAGGGCATGGACGACGACAAGAAATCGGTGGCCATCGCCGTAACCATTCAACCGCGCGAAAAGACGTTGACCGATCAGGAAATCGATGCGGTGGCGGCCAAGATCGTGGCGGAAGTGACGAAGAAGACGGGCGGCACGTTGCGCGCATGATCGACGTACTGGGCCTCGCGCAGTACTCGACCGCATCGCTCGTCATTCTCGTCATCACAGCCTTCATCGCCGGCCTGGCACGCGGATTTTCCGGGTTCGGTTCGGCGCTGATTTTCATGCCGCTGGCTTCAAGCGTGATCGGCGCGCAGCTAGCTTCGCCCTTGCTGCTGCTGATCGATTTTTTGACCACGCTCACGCTGATACCGAATGCGGCGAAGCGCGCGGATAAACGCGATGTCAGCATCATCTCCATTGGTGCGCTGATCGGCATTCCGCTCGGCACTATGGTGTTGACGCTCGCCGACCCGTTGACGGTGCGCTGGATCATCGCTTTGCTGATCATCTCGCTACTGGTGCTGCTGATGACCGGCTGGCGTTTTCATGGAAAACCGACAGTCCCGCTCACCATTTCGGTCGGTTTTACCGGTGGCTTTTTCGGCGGCCTCGCACAGGCTGGCGGGCCGCCAGTCGTTCTCTACTGGCTACGTGAAGCCGCCGTCGCCGCCGTCACGCGCGCCAACATCATACTTTATTTCGCCATCGGCGATGTACTGATCGTTATCAGCTATTTTATCGGGGGCCTCTGGACCTCAACTGTGGTCGGTCTTGCGGTCATCACCGGTCCGCTGTTCGGTGTCGGGCTCTGGATCGGCTCAAAGCTGTTCGGCGTCGCGAGCGACGAGACATTTCGCCGGATCTGCTACGCGCTGATTGCAATCTCTGCGGCGGTTGGTTTGCCGCTATTCGACGGCTTGTTCCGCTAATTCGCGCCGAGCCCGCCAGCCTCACTTGATTGCGGCACGCGGCGCCTCTGCTTCTTCGCGGGCTTCGGCTCTACATCCGGTTCCTTCGCTGCGCCGATCTTTTTCAGCGCCGCGTCTGCGGCGCGTTCGCCGGTTTGCCAAGCGCCGTCGACCGTGCCCCACAGCGTCTCATGCGTCGCTTCGCCGGCGATGAAGAGATTGCCCATGGGCTCGGCCAGCACGCGGCGGGCGAATTGTCCGCCAGGCGAGGCCGCGGACATCGCGCCGAGAATGAAGGGCGACGTATCCCAGCGCGTGACCTTGCTGCGCTGAACGGCATTCTTCACATCGTTGCCGAACAGTTTCGTCAGCCATTCGGTGGCAAAGCCGGTCATTGCGGCTTCGCCCTGTGCAGCAAGGCTGCGGCCGAACGAACCAGCGACATCCACCGTGCACAGCGACGAGCCGCCGATATTGGCGAACAATGCGCCCGTGCGCGAATTCGAGCTCTGCTCGATCATCAATTCGTCACGGCCGAGGCCAAGCGGATTGCCCTTCAGTTCAAGCGCGATGCGGTCGTAGCTGCCGAGAGTGAGTTTCGCAGCGGCATCGAGCTGGCGCTTGGGCAGCTCCGGCGCGAATTTGATTGCGCCCGCACTCAACACATTGCTCGACACCGTGACGATGATCGCCCTTGCCGCAACACGTCCTGCCGACGTCTCCACGCCGATGTCGCGGCCGCTCCATATAATGCGTGTCGCCGATGTCGATAGCGCGACGGGCACGCTCTCGCCGAGCTTGGTCATCACGGCGCCTAGTCCCTGCCGCGTGGCAACCGAGATTGCGCGATCTTCGGCGCGGGACTGATCGACGACGGAAAGATCTTTCAGATCCTTTCCGGTTGCATAGGCGCCGAGGGCAAAATCGACGGTGACTCCCCAATCGCCAAGATCTTTCGGCAGTGCGGCTGCGCAAGAGCTGTCGCCACGACGCGCCGCCTCATCGATCGCGCGGGTGGCGCGCACGAAGGTAGCCAAAAGGTCCTCGGTTTCGGCTGCGCGCGCATTGCGGCGACCGATGCGCAATTTCTGGCTTGGCGGCGAGGGGGCAACATCGATGCCTGCGCCGCGCGCGAGTTTTACCAGCGCATTGGTCTCCGGTGTGTGCAGCCATCGTGCGCCGAGATCGAGCGGGACGTCGAAAGTCGAACTATCCGTCGCACAGCGCCCGCCGATCTGCGCCGAGGCTTCCAGCAAGATGACCCTGCGGCCCGCAGCCTGAATGCGCCGCGCGGCCGCGATACCTGCAGCACCGGCGCCGATCACGACCACGTCGGCATCGCGCGGCAATGTCGCAGCCCGCGCCCTTGCGCCGAGCCACGGCGCAAGTGTCAATCCGGCCGACGCCGATAGAAATGCGCGGCGCGAGAAAGTCATGACATGGTTTCCAGAATCGTACTGAGCATGAGAACGTCCCGCGAACCTTGCAGTATTCGCCTGCCTGCAGCAACCCTCATGGCAAATCGCGCGTTAACGCCGTTGCTTGTGCATGAACCAAATTGCAATGGCTGGCGTCCATGATGAAGACAGGGACAAAGCGGTCGCTACGAGCCGCAATCGGGGCCAGCGTCATGGGCATCATGCTCGATACCGTCGGCAAATTAATTGCCGGATACCTGCAGAAGGAAGTGCCGGGCTACGAGCCGTTCACGCCCAGCGATCCCGAGCGCCTGCATGACGTCATTCGCGAAGGCGACGTGCTGCTGGTCGAGGGCAACAATCGTGTCTCCGGCATTATCAAGTATCTCACGCAATCGACCTGGTCGCATGCCGCGCTGTATGTCGGGCCGATCGACGGCGCGATCGAGCCGAATGGCGAACCGCATGTGTTGATCGAGGCCAATATTGGCGAGGGTGTCACCACGGCACCGCTGTCGAAATATTTCTCATTTCATACGCGCCTGTGCAGGCCTGTCGGCCTGTCCTACGAGGATCGCACCACGGTATGCCGCTATGCGATCAACCGCGTCGGCTTCGGCTATGACACCAAGAACATCGTCGACCTGATGCGCTTCTTGATTCCACTGCCGATACCGCAGCGCTGGCGACGACGCATGATCGCGATCGGCTCAGGCGATCCCACCAAGATCATTTGCTCGGCACTCATCGCACAGGCTTTCGAGGCCGTCCGCTATCCGATCCTGCCGAAGATCACGCGCGCCGGCAGCCGTCAGGCGCGGCGCGACATTCTGCATATTCGCCATTCTTCACTTTATATGCCGCGCGATTTCGACATCTCGCCCTACTTCGAGGTGGTGAAGCCGACCATCGAACTCGGCTTCGACTATACGGCGCTGCATTGGGCCGACAAACCGAAGCCGCTCCGGGAGGTGGCGGGCACAGTCGATCCGTTTCCAGGGCCTGCCATTGCCCCCGGACAAATCAGCATTTCCGGATCGACCGCAACGTCGCCCCGCACGGCTGAAGCCACTAGGGCGGAAGCGGAGATGGATGAGAAAGAAGTGAGAGCTGTTGCCTAGAGTCTGGTCCAGCAAGGCAACAACAATGTCAGGACTTCACCGCTCCCGCGGTCAGGCCGCCGACCATGTAACGGCGGAAAGCATAGTACACCGCAGCCGGTGGTAGCGCGTAGATAAAGCCAGTGGTCATCAGCAATTCCCATGGCGAGTCGTCGGCGGCGAGAAAATTGCCGAGCGCAACGGGGAGTGTGATCTCGGTATCCTTCGACAGCAACAGGAAGGCATAGAGATATTCGTTCCACGCCAGCAGCAGCGCATAGGTGCCGACGGCGACCAGCGACGGCAGCATCAGCGGCAGATAGACCATACGAAACAGTTGCAGCGGCGTCGCGCCGTCCATGATCGCGGCTTCGTCGAGTTCCAGCGGCAACTTGTCGGAGGCCTGTTTCAGCACCCAGATCGCATAGGGCGAGGCGATGGTGACCATCGCAAGAATCAGCGACCAGTGATTGTTGAGCAGGCCGTAATTGCCCATGGTGCGATACATCGGCACCGCGAGAAAAGCAGCAGGAATGAAATAGGTGAACAGCGCGAGATTCATCACCGTGCGACCGCCGCGGATGCGCAGGCGGGAAATGGCGAAGGCAGCGAGGGTCGCGATTATCAGTGTCAGAACGCCGGCGGCGATGGCGATCACGACAGAATTGCCGAACTGAACCCAGAAATCGCGCAAAAAATAGTGCTGCTGGTTGAAGACGATGCGGAAATTCTGCAGCGTCGGATGATCCGGCCATAGCTTGCCGGCAAAGGCATCCTGCTTCGGCGAGATCGCGAACAGGAACATGTGATAGATCGGAATCAGCGTCCAGATCAGCACGGGAATGCCGATCAGCAGCAGCTTTGCCTCATTGCCGATCTCGCGCAGCGTCGGCAAGCGCAGGGAAGAAGCCTTCATCGCGACAGCCTCTTCATCATGAAATAAACCAGCGGCAGCACCAGCGGCATGGCGCAGACGATCGATGCCATCGCGAGATCGAGCTGATCGAGGCGAAGATAGCGGATGCCCAATGTGGACAGCACATGGGTGAGGTCCGCCGGGCCGCCGCCGGTGAGGAGGTAGACGCTGTTGAAATCGCCGAGCGTCCAGATCATCGAAAGCAGCGTGCAGGTGAGATACAGCGTCTGCATCGACGGCCAGGTGATGAAGCGGAATTTCTGCCACCAACTGGCGCCGTCCACATCCGCCGCCTCGAACATGTCGTTGGAGATGGCAAGGCGGCCGGTCATCAGGATCAGCGTCCAGAACGGCAGCGACTTCCAAATATGGACGAGGACGGCAAGTGTCAGGCCGATGGCGGGATCGTTGAGCCAGTTCGGCCCATCCTCGGCGGTGAGCTTGAAGATCAGATTATTGATCACGCCCCATTCCGGATTGAACATGAAGCGCACCGACAGGATGGTCGGGATCGACGGCACCGCCCAAGGCAGAATGAACAGCACAGACAGCCAGCGTATCCATGTGCGCGACTGGACGAAGAAGCCGGACAGGAACAGCGCGATCAGCATTTTCACATTGATGCCGATGATCAGGAAGATCAGCGTGTTGACGACGGCACGGGCGAAGACGGGATCGTTATAGAGCGCGACATAGCTGGCGGGATGGCGCGCGAGCCAGAGGCCGTAGCTGATCGGATAGACGACGAAGGCCAGGAAGACGAGGAGATAGGGCGCGAGCATCACGATGCCCCAGACCTGCGGCGTCGAGAACCGCGCGGAAAGGAGGCGGGATGTGACGCCGGGTGTGCTGTAGGTGATTGCCGTCATTGAACTCGCCTGTCATTCCGGAGCGGAACCGACGCCCTTGGGGCGACGGGACCGAATCCGGAATCTCGAAGTGATGGAGCTCTGTCGAAGCTCCCGCAGGTGATAGAGCCGAATGAGGTTCCGGGTTCGCGCTTCGCGCGCCCCGGAACGACGAGCATGTGGCCTTAGCCCGCGATCTCCTTGATGCGCGCGATCAGCTCATCCACCGCCTTCTCCACCGGCACCTTTTCGCTGACCACGCGGTTCATCGCTTTCGCCCAGACATTTTCGTTGTTGAGAATGGTGAACTTGTAGTTCTTGGTGAAATCGAACGGCGTCGTACCGCCCATGAACTGGGTATAGACCGCCTTGCGGTGCTTGTCGGCCTGCCAGAACGGCGATGCCTGGCCTGCCTTGGTGACCGGGAACCAGCGACCCAAGGCACCTTCGACGTAAGGCTGCAGGTTCTCTTCCTCGAGCAGGAACTTCACGAATTCCCGTGCGCCCGCCTTGTTCTTCGACTGCGCGAAGATCATGCCTGTCTTGACGTCGGAGCGATACTTGATCGGCGTGCCGTCCGGCTTGTTAGGAAATGAGGCCGTGATGATCGTCTCTTCATACGCTTTCTTGCCGGCCGCACGCTGCTCCGGCGTCAGCGTCTGGTTCTGTGAATCCTCGAACCATTTCGCCGCGATCGAGATCGTGAAGTTGTGCGTCATGATGATGCTGCGATTGTGGAAGGCGACGTTGTTGTCGGGATCCTTCCACGTGGTCGAAGAGGGTGGCGTGCAGCCCTTGATATACGTGTCGGTGTAATCCCTGAGCGCGCCGGTCAGACCTTCCTTGACCTTCGGATCGTCCACCGTCAGCTTGCCGTCGTCATCGACCAGCTTGACGTTATAGGCATCGATAAAGGTGTAGAATGACTGCAGCGAGTCCGTGGACTCCACGCCCATCGGCTGGCCGACGCCATAGGCGCGGCTGCCCGAAGCCTTGCGATAGGCCGGCTGCACCTTGTCGCACCAGAACGACCAATAGCCCTTCCAGTCCTTCGGAATGTCCTCGACCTTGAAGCCGGCCTGCTGGAGCATGTCGCTCCAGATCTCCACATGCATGGACTGCTGCTTCAACGGAAAGCCGTAAAAGCCTTTCTTCTTGGTCTGGCCGTTCATCAGGAACGCAGTCTCGACCGTGTTCGGGGCGAACTTATCCATCATCGGCTTGAGGATGTCGGTGATGTCCTCCAGCTTGCCCTCAAAGGCCCATTTGCCGGAGGCCTGGACGTCATAGGTGTCGGCATAGGCGACATCCGGCGGAGTACCGGAATCCAGCGCGGCCACCGTCTTCGGGATCATGTCCTGAATGGCGTATTGCGAAAGCTCGACCTTGATCTTGGTCTTGTCCTCGAATTTCTTGATCGCCGCCAGTAACGATTCATCTTCGGATTTGTAGAACCCCTTGCTGAACCAGACGGTGATGCTCTGCTGGGCGAAGGCAGGCGCTGCGGTCAACAACAGACCGGAAGCGGCCGTGGCGAAAACGAATGCACGTGTCCCCTTGGTGATCAAAACGCAGTCCTCCCAATGAACGTTCTTTGGTTGTTTTTGGGAAGACTACCCCTTTCTATTTATCCGTCCAGCGAAGAAGTCGATGCTGCGCTGCACTTGTCTGACAACTTTGCAGCGGTTACGTCTTCGTGATTGCAAGGAGAAACATGCATGCTCGCCGCTGCCACCAAGGCGCTCTCGCAAATTCTGTCGCCACAGATGCGCAGCATCCTGTGGAAGTCTATCGGCCTCGCGCTGGTGATGATCATCGTGCTGGCGATCGGCATGCAACGCTTCCTTAACTGGGCGGCGGCTGCCGGCGGCGTTTGGGCCGAAGGCATGGTCGGCTCGGATTATCACAGCATGGTCACAGTGCTGACATGGATCTTGTCCATCGCGGCCGGGCTCAGCGTCGTCGCCGGCGCGATCTTCCTGATGCCGGCGATCACTTCGCTGGTGGCGAGTTTCTTCGTCGATGATGTCGCCGATATCGTCGAGCGCGAACACTATCCGGCCGAGCGCCCCGGCGCGGCGCTACCACTCGGCGTGGCCGTGTGGGAGGGCGGCAAGACGGCGCTGCTGACGATTGCCGTCTACCTGATCGCGCTGCCTTTCGTCTTCTTCGCCGGCATCGGCTTCATCGTGTTCTTCATCGCCACCGCATGGCTGCTCGGGCGGGAGTATTTCGAACTTGCGGCGATGCGCTTCCGCTCGCCGGCCGAGGCCAAGGAAATGCGCCGGCAGAATGCGACGACGGTGTTCACGGCCGGCTTGTTCATCGCGGCATTCGTGTCGATCCCGATCGTGAATCTTGCCACGCCGCTATTCGGCATGGCCTTCATGGTCCACATGCACAAGAAGCTCAGCGGCCCACGGCCGGAACTGATCGAGCCCGCAAGGATGAAAACGCCGATCGCGTAATGCTCGATCCTGTCCCGGCGCCGCTTACGCGAGCGTCTTTTCCGGCCAGCGGCAGAGATCGTTGATCAGACACAGCTCGCAACGCGGTTTTCGCGCGAGGCAGGTGTAGCGCCCGTGCAGGATCAGCCAGTGATGGGCGTGCAGCATGAATTCGGACGGGATCACACGTTCGAGTTCAAGCTCGACATCGAGCACAGTCTTGCCCGGCGCGAGCCCTGTGCGGTTGCCGACGCGAAAGACATGGGTGTCCACTGCCATCGTGTGCTCGCCGAAGGCCATGTTAAGCACGACATTCGCCGTCTTGCGTCCGGCGCCGGGCAGCGACTCGATCTCCGCGCGGGTGCGCGGCACGACGCCACCGAAGTCGCGGATCAGCTTTTCCGACAGCGCGATAACGTTCTTCGCCTTGGTGCGATAGAGGCCGATGGTCTTGATGTACTCACGCACGGTCTCTTCGCCGAGATCGATCATCTTCTGCGGCGTATCGGCGATGGGGAACAGCGCACGCGTCGCCTTGTTGACGCCGGCATCGGTCGCCTGCGCCGACAGGACCACAGCGACCAGCAACGTGTAGGGATTGAGATGCTCGAGTTCGCCCTTGGGCTCAGGATTGGCCGCGCGGAAGCGTGAAAAGGCCTCGCGCACCTCCACCGCCGTCCAAGGCCTGGATTTGACGGACTTGGATTTAATGGGCTTGGATTTGGCTGTCTTCGGCGTCCCGGTCTTTGGCGTCACCGCCCTTTTGACAATGGCTGCTTTTTTGGGCGCCTTCACTGCTTTTGTTGCAACGGAGGTCTTCGCGCGGGCGGCTGGCTGGCGGGTGATTTTCGGCATCAAGGGGATATACTGACCGGCCATGACACAGGGCAACGACTTTCACGGTGCCGACGACCCCGGCCTCGCCGCCGACCCCAGGCTGTTCACCGCGCTGCTGCGTCCGCACCGCGCGCTGAGTCGCAAGGGCTTTCTTGTGCTGATGGCTTGCGTCAGCGTGATCTCGTTCGGCGCCGGAATGGCGTTTCTCTGGATGGGCGCCTGGCCGGTGTTCGGCTTCTTCGGTCTCGACGCGCTGGCGATCTATGCCGCGTTCAGGATTTACGACCGCCGTGCCAGAGCCACCGAGGAAATCACAGTAACGACCTCGGAAATCCGCGTGCGACGGGTGAGCCCGCGCGGCGACGTCGTCGAGTGGGCGTTTAATCCGCTGTGGGTGCAGATCGACCGGGTGGAGCATGCCGAATTCGGCATCGAGCAGCTGTTCCTGGTCTCGCGCGGGCGCCGTGTGTCCATCGCGCGGTTCCTCGGCGCCGAGGAAAAGGCAAGCTTTCTCAAAGCCTTGCTCGAAGCGCTGCAAGCGGCCAAGCGCGGCCCGACCTACAATCCGGTGACATGATGGCTGATCCGGAATCGGGTGGTTTGCGCTGGCTCCCGGGCCTAGACCGGCAGCATGATGAACCTTGCCAGAGATATTGCGATGAATGACCATCGCTCCATCAAGCCGGGCCTGCGGGATGCGGCCCTGCGCGATTACGACAGTGTCCGCCGCGCCATCGGCTTCATGCACGGACAGTGGAAGGACCAGCCAAGCATTGAGGACGTGGCCGATGCGGCCAGCGTGACGCCCGACGAGCTGCACCATCTGTTCCGCCGCTGGGCCGGGCTGACGCCAAAAGCCTTTATGCAGGCGCTGACGCTGGACCACGCCAAAATGCTGCTGCGCGATTCGGCCAGTATTCTCGATGCGGCGCTCGATTCCGGACTCTCGGGGCCAAGCCGACTTCATGATCTGTTCGTGACCCACGAGGCCATGTCGCCGGGCGAATGGAAGACCGGCGGCGCCGGCATGGAGCTGCGTTACGGCTTCCATTCCTCGCCATTCGGCACCGCCATCGTGATCGCCAGCGAGCGCGGGCTCGCGGGATTGGCTTTCGCCGACCCCGGCGAAGAGAACGCCGGCTTTGCCGACATGGCCCGCCGCTGGCCGGCCGCGACGTTGATCGAGGATATGGAGGCAACAGCGCCACTCGCACGACGCATCTTCGACACCAAGCTATGGCGACCGGATCAGCCGCTACGGGTGGTGCTGATCGGCACCGATTTCGAAGTGCGTGTCTGGGAGACGCTGCTGAAAATCCCGATGGGACGCGCGGTCAGCTATTCGGACATCGCCTGCAGGATCGAGAAGCCGAAGGCCTCACGCGCCGTCGGCGGCGCGGTCGGACGCAATCCGATCTCCTTCGTGGTCCCCTGCCACCGCGCCATGGGCAAATCCGGGGCACTGACGGGCTATCACTGGGGCATCACGCGGAAGCAGGCAATGATCGGCTGGGAAGCGGGGCAGGTAGGCTCGAACGCCTGAGAATCCGCCGTTCTCAGTTGTCGTCACCCGGCTCGACCGGGTGACCCAATACGCACTGCAAGAGATTGAGTTTACTGGATCGCCCGGTCAAGTCAGACGATGACAGATAGATGCTATTCCGAAACCGGTGCGGCCTTGGCCCCGCCCTTCGACACGCCAACCAGCGCAGGGCGCAATACACGTTCGCCGATGGTGTAGCCGGCCTGGACGACCTGCACCACTGTGCCCGCCGGTACCGATGCGTCCGGCACTTCGTACATGGCCTGATGGAAATTCGGATCGAACTTCTCGCCGCTCGGGTCGATCTTTTTCACGCCGTGCTTTTCAAGCGCATTGAGAAGCGAGCGCTCGGTGAGTTCGACACCTTCGATCAGCGCCTTCAGGCCGGGATCAGCCGCAGCCTTGGCATCGGCCGGCACCGCATCGATGGCGCGCTGCAGATTGTCGGCGATATCGACGATGTCACCGGCAAATTTCGAAACGCCATAGGTGCGGGCGTCAGCGACTTCCTTCTGGGTGCGCTTGCGCAGATTTTCCATCTCGGCCAGCGTGCGCAGCATGCGGTCGCGGGATTCCGCGGCTTCCTTGGTCAGGGCCTCGACCGAATTCGGTTCCGGATCGTCCGGCATGACATAGGGCTTGGAGACCACCGGCTCGGCGGCCTCGGCCGTCTTGTCGTGGTTGTCGTTCTGCCCGTTAGCTTCAGTCATGACACTGCCTTCTCGAAAACACGCCGAATTGATGGGATTGCTGGGCGGGATATGTTGGTTTGGCGCGCAAAAATCAAGCTGATCGGGCCGTTTTGAGGCCGATCAGCCGCCTAGCATGCGACTGACGACGCGGGCCGCATAATCCACCATGGGGATCACGCGGGCATAATTGAGCCGCGTCGGCCCGATTACACCGAGCACGCCGACGATATGGCCGGCGCCATCGCTATAGGGCGCGATGATGGTGGAGGAACCCGAGAGCGAGAACAGCTTGTTCTCCGAGCCGATGAAAATGCGCACGCCCTCGGCATTTTCGGCGCGGCCGAGCAGATCGATGACCTCGCGTTTGGTCTCGAGGTCCTCGAACAGCAGGCGGACGCGCTCGAGGTCCTCCAGCGCGTGCAGGTCTTCCAGCAGATTCGCCTGACCGCGGACGATGAGCTGGCGATCATCGCCATTACCGCCGGACCAGGAGGCGAGGCCGGCCGCAATGACCTTTTGCGTAAGCTGATCGAGTTCAGCCTTGCTCTGGCTCAGGGCGGTTTCGAGTTCGAGCCGGGCTTCGGCCAGCGTGCGGCCACGGATGCGGGCGTTGAGAAAATTCGAGGCCTCGGTGAGTGCGGAGGACGGCACGCCGGGCTGCAGGGTCAGCACCCGGTTTTCCACTTGCCCATCTTCCGCAACGAGGACGACGAGCGCCTTTTCAGGCTCCAGACGGACGAATTCGATATGCTTCAGGCGGACATTGGATTTCGCCGTCAGCACCACGGCGGCGGCGCGGCTGAGGCCAGAGAGCTGGGTCAGTGCCTCGCCGATGGCCGCCTCCACGCTCTGCGAGCGGCCTACGGACGACAATTGCTGCTGGATCGAGGCCCGTTCCGGCTCGGTAATGTCGCCAACCTGCATCAGGGCATCGACGAAGAAGCGGAGGCCGAGTTCGGTGGGCAGCCGGCCGGCGGAGGTGTGGGGGGCGTAGATCAGCCCCAGCTGCTCGAGATCCGACATCACGTTGCGGACCGAGGCCGGGGACAGCGGCACGGTGATCAGGCGCGAGATGTTGCGTGAGCCCACCGGTTCGCCGGTGGCAAGGTAGCTTTCGACGATTTGCCTGAAAATCTCGCGTGACCGCTCATTGAGCTGCGCGAGCCCGGCTCGCGGCGAAATCAGGCCGATCGGATCGTGATGTGCCACTCAAGCACTCCTTGTTGGCTCTCAATTTGTCGCCATGGGCGGCCGGATACAAGCTCCTTCCAGCATTGGAACCGGCGCGCCCTTGCCGCTGCCGTCCGGCCCGCCTAAAAGCGCCGCGAACATACATATCGCAACATTCGGAAGGATTTTTCTCATGCGGCCAAGCCGTCGTGCGCCCGATGAACTGCGCGCTGTCTCACTGGAGCGCGGCGTCGTCAAATATGCCGAAGGCTCCTGCATGGTAAAATTCGGCGATACCCATGTGCTGGTCACAGCCACGCTGGAAGAACGCCTGCCGCCGTGGCTGAAGGGCCAGGGCCGCGGCTGGGTCACCGCCGAATACGGCATGCTGCCGCGCGCCACGCTGGAACGCACCCGCCGCGAAGCCGCCGCCGGCAAGCAGGGCGGCCGTACCGTGGAAATCCAACGCTTGATCGGCCGCTCGCTTCGCGCCGCCGTGGACCTGGAAGCGCTCGGCGAGCGCCAGATCACCATCGATTGCGACGTGATCCAGGCCGATGGGGGCACCCGCACGGCATCCATCACCGGCGCCTGGGTGGCGCTGGCCGATTGCATTGGCTGGATGAAGAGCCGCAACATGTTCAAGAAGGACGTGGCGGACAAGGTGCTGCGCACCAATATCGCGGCGATCTCCTGCGGCATCTATCAGGGCACGCCAGTACTCGATCTCGATTACGCCGAGGATTCCGAGGCGGACACCGACGCCAACTTCGTGATGACCGGCGATGGCCGCATCATCGAGATTCAGGGCACAGCGGAGAAAGAGCCGTTCACCCAGGACGAGCTGATGAAGCTGATGGCACTGGCGCAGCAGGGCGTTGGCAAGCTCGTGGAACTGCAGAAGATGGCGGTGGGCTAGGCTCGTCGTTCCGGGGCTCGCATCGCGGGAATCCCAGCCACTCCAGTTGGAATGGCTGGGAACCTCGGTATGTTCATCATCCCACTTCGAGGTCCCGGGTTCGCCCGCCTGCGGCGGCCCCCGGGACGATTTAAAATCGGTTATACTTCCCCATGACCCAGCATCGTCGAATCACCGGCAAGCTCGTGATCGCCACGCATAATCCCGGCAAGCTCGCCGAGATGCGCGATCTGCTCGCGCCCTATGGCATCGAGGCGGTGTCGGCCGGCGAACTCGGCCTCGCCGAGCCCGACGAGACTGGCGACACCTTCAAAGCCAATGCCGCCATCAAGGCGATCGCCGCCGCCAATGTCGCGCAGCTTCCCGCTTTCGCTGATGATTCCGGCCTTGTCGTCGATGCACTCGACGGTGCCCCCGGCATCCATTCGGCGCGCTGGGCCGGCGAGAGCAAAGACTTCAATGCTGCGATGACGCGCATCGAGCGCCTGCTGCAGGAGCGCGGGGCGACGACACCGGACAAGCGCACTGCGCATTTCGTCTCGGCGCTGTGCGTGGCTTGGCCCGATGGGCATCTTGAGGAAGTCGAGGCGCATGCCCATGGCACGCTGGTCTGGCCGCCGCGCGGCACGGCCGGCTTCGGCTATGATCCGACCTTCCTCCCCGATAGCCATGAGCGCACCTATGGCGAGATGACTGCGGTCGAGAAGCACGGCCTGCCGCCGCTCGGACAAGGCCTGTCGCATCGTGCGAAGGCTTTTGTGAAACTCGCGGAGATCTGCCTTGAGTAACGCCGCGCACAGTGACGCTTTCGGCGTCTATGTGCACTGGCCGTTCTGCCTGTCGAAGTGTCCGTATTGCGACTTCAACAGCCATGTCCGGCATCAGCAGATCGATGAAGATCGTTTCGCGCGCGCCTTTGCGCGCGAGATCGAAACGACGGCCACGCGGATTCCCAAGCGCACGGTGACATCGATCTTTCTCGGCGGCGGCACGCCATCGCTGATGCAGCCGCAGACCGTCGGCTCGATCATCGACTCCATCGCAAAATACTGGAACGTCGATTCCGCCGTCGAAGTCTCGATGGAGGCGAATCCGACCTCTGTTGATGCCACGCGCTTTCACGGCTATCGCGCTGCCGGCGTCAATCGCGTTTCGCTCGGTGTGCAGGCGCTCGACGATGCATCGCTCAAATCACTGGGACGTCTGCACAGCGCGCGCGAAGCACTCGACGCCGTCGCGATCGCACGCAGCGCCTTCGATCGCTACTCGTTCGATCTGATCTATGCGCGGCCGGACCAGACGCCGGAGATGTGGAGCAGCGAACTCGAACTCGCGATCTCCGAAGCCGCCGAACATCTGTCGCTCTATCAGCTCACCATCGAGGAAGGCACGCCGTTCTTCGGCCTGCATGCCGCCGGCAAGCTGAAGACGCCGGAAGAAGGCCTCTCGCGCATTCTCTACGACGTGACGCAGGAGGTCTGCGCGCAGCACGGACTGCCAACCTACGAGATCTCCAATCATGCGCGGCCGGGCGCCGAGTGCAAACACAATCTCGTTTATTGGCGCGGCCAGGAATATGCCGGCATCGGGCCGGGCGCCCATGGCCGCATCGATATCGACGGCGTCAGACATGCGACATCGACGGAGAAACGGCCCGAGACCTGGCTGATGCGCGTCGAGGCCGATGGCCATGGCGTGACTCTGGATGAAAGCCTCAACAGCGAAGAACGCGCCGACGAATATCTGCTGATGGGGTTGCGCTTGGTCGAGGGCATCGATCCCGCGCGTTACGAGGCGTTATCGGGCCGTGCCTTCGATCCAAAACGGGTGGAGAATCTCTGCGAGGAGGGCGCGATCGTCATCGAAAACGGCCGTCTGCGCGTGACGCAGGAGGGTTTCCCGGTGCTCGATGCGGTTGTGGCCGACCTGGCGGCCTGACGCTAGGTTCCAAAGCTCTTCGGCGAACCGGCCACGGGCTGGCCGCCGCCCGACGCCACTTTCATCACCGCGAGACCGCGGTCGTTGCCGCCATCGCTACGGAAGCGGAACAGGCCGTCAATGCCGGCGAAGCCGGACTGATTGGTGAGCACTTCCGGCGTGAACCGCTGGCCGCCTTGCGTGCGAGCCAATGCGGCCACCAACGCTACCGCATCGTAAGCAAGCGTCGCAGTGCGAACGGGATCATTGCCATATTTTGCGCGATAACGGCCCGAAAAGGCACGGAAGCCGGCCGGATCCGGCGCGGCATAAAGCCCGCCTTGCATCGATGCGCTGCCGAACACGCGTGGATTATCCCACAAGCCGGTACCGAGCATCTGAACATTACGCAGATTTGCGCCCGCTGTCGTCAGAGCGTCCGCCGTGGCCACCACGGCTTCACCGTCATCGGCGAGCAGCAATGCATCAGCACCTGTGAGCTGGGCAGCGATATTCTTCGCAGCAGTCGAGCGATCGGCGCCATAGCGCTCGAAGGCGACGACCCGGGCGCCCTTGCGGGCTACTGCCTGCTTGAAGGCGACTTCGACGACATTGCCATAGGCGTTCTGCGGCAGCAGCGCCGCAAAGGAACGCTTGCCGGTGCTGTAGGCGTAATCGACGATTCGGTTGACGTCGGATTCCGGCAGGAAACTGAGCAGATAGACGCCGCGGCCCGCCACGCTCGAATCCGTCGAAAAGGCGATCACTGGAATATTTCGTGCCCGCGTGAGTTGTGCGACCGCAGGAACCGACACGGCGAAGAGCGGGCCAAGAATGATTTCGGCGCCTTCGTTCAAGGCCTGTTGCGCCGCCTGCTGTGCGCCCGCGGCGCTGCCGGCATCGTCCTTCACCAGGAGTTGGATGCTCGGATTCTGGAATTCGGCATAGGCCATCTCGGCCGCATTCTTCATCGACTGCGCGGCAAGGCCGGCATTGCCGGAAGCCGATTGCGGCAGAATGAGCCCGACCTTGGCCCCGCCGGTGCCGATCGCCTGCGGCTGCTGCGCCGGCCCGGCAGGCGCTCCCGGCGGCGGTTCGCCGGGGCCGTTGGTGCTATAATTGTTGGTCAGGGCCTGCTGGATGCCCGAACAGGCCGACAGCAAGGGCGCTCCGAGCAGGATGCCCAAAGCCGTTCGCCGGGTCGCCCCTGGATGTGCTGATTTCGGATCGAACGGATCGGCCATCGCTTCTCTTCTTCTCGGCCGGCAAGCCGGCGCGCTCCCCAGTCTATAACGGGAGGCTGGATTCAGACATACTGTTCGGGATTAGTTAACCGAAACAAAAGGTTTATATTTGGCGTCGGCGCTAGGTGGCGTCCCGGTAACGGGGAACGACGGCTGAAAAACGGCTGTCCCTCTCCGCTTCATTTCCCTCTAGATTGCCCCCATGCGTGCGAACCCGATCTCTTCCGAAACCAATACCCCAAGCCGGACCTTCACGGTCTCCGGACATGTGCTGACCGCGCCGAAAGCCGCGCCGGGCCTGCATCTGGTGGCGACGCCGATCGGCAATCTCGGCGACATCACGCTACGCGCGCTGGAAGTACTCGCCGGCGTGGACGTGGTGGCCTGCGAGGATACGCGGATCAGTCGTCGCCTCATGGAGCGTTACGGCATATCGGCCGATCTCAAGCAATATCACGAGCACAACGCCGAAGCGGCGCGGCCGAAGATTCTTGCGAAACTTGCCGAAGGTGGATCGATCGCGTTGGTGTCGGATGCCGGCACGCCGCTGATCTCCGATCCCGGCTTCAAGCTGGTACGCGAGGTCGCGGCGGCCGGCTTCGATGTGTTCGCGCTGCCGGGGCCATCCTCGGTGCTGACGGCGCTCGCCGTGTCGGCACTGCCGACTGATCGGTTCTTCTTCGAGGGCTTTCTGCCATCGAAGCAGATGGCGCGCCGCAGCCGGCTTGAAGAACTGTCCCGTATCGACGCCACTATCGTGATGTTCGAATCCGGTAATCGCGTGCAGGAAATGCTGGGCGATCTCGCCGATATCATGGGCCAGCGTAACGTTGCGATCTGTCGCGAGCTGACCAAACTGCATGAAGAGATTTCACGCGGTCCCGTAGCCGAACTGGCGAAGACGGTGGATGAGCTGGAAACCCGTGGAGAATTCGTCGTTGTGCTCGGCCCGCCCTCGGCAGATGCGCAAGCCATGACCGACGACGATCTCGACGCCCTGTTGCGCGCATCGCTGCAACGCGACAGCGTCAAGGACGCCGTCGCGCATGCGGTTGAACTATCCGGCCGCCAGCGTCGCGCCGTCTATGCCCGAGCGCTCGAACTCGCCAGGGAGACCGGCAATGGTTAAACCCAGGGAGCTATCGGCGCCCGGCCGCAGCAAGGCGCCATCGCCGCAGCGCGTGGCAGCCTTCGCCACCGGCCTGTCAGCTGAAAGCCGTGCAAGCGCGATGCTGCTGGCCAAAGGCTATCGCATCCTCGCCCGCCGCTTTCGCACGCCCCATGGCGAAATCGACATCGTCGCCCGCAAGCGTAACCTGATCGCCTTTGTCGAGGTGAAGGCGCGCGAGACTTTCGACGAGGCCGCCTATGCTGTGACACCGCAACAGCAGGTGCGCATCAGCAATGCCGCGCAGGGCTGGCTCATGGCGCATCCTGAACATGCGGATTTCGACATGCGTTTCGACGTGATCCTGATTGCGCCGAAGCATCTGCCACGCCATCTGTTAGCGGCATTCGACGCCGCCTGTTGACGCCCTATCCTTCTGCCTCAAGTCCGGAACGATCCCATGAGCCTGAACATCGCCGTCCAGATGGACCCCATCGCCCGCATCAATCACAAGGGCGATTCCACTTTTGCGATGCTGCTCGAGGCGCAGAAGCGGGGCCATCGCATTTCTTACTACACGCCGGACAAGCTCTCGCTGCGTGGCAACGATGTGGTGGCGCCGGTGCAGCCGCTCGAAGTGCGCGATGTCGAAGGCGATTATTACACGCTTGGCGAGCCCGAGCGCGTGAACATGGAAAGCTTCGATGTGGTGCTGCTACGGCAAGATCCGCCCTTCGATCTCGCTTACATCACCTCGACGCATCTGCTCGAGCGTATCCATCCAAAGACGCTGGTAGTGAACGATCCGGCCTCCGTGCGCAATGCGCCGGAGAAGATTTTTGTGATGGGCTTCAGTGATCTGATGCCGCCGACGCTAATCTCGCGCGACAAGAACGAGATCAACGCCTTCCGCGCCGAGCACGGTGCCGTTGTGATGAAGCCACTCCACGGCCATGGCGGCGCGGCGGTGTTTCGCGTGCTGCCGCAGGACATGAATTTCGGTTCGCTTTACGATCTGTTCTCTGTGACCTTCAAGGAACAGTGGGTGATCCAGCGCTTCCTTCCCGAAGTGAAGCACGGTGACAAACGCATCATCCTGGTGGAGGGCGAATTCGCCGGCGCCGTCAACCGCGTTCCGGCGGAAGACGATCTGCGCTCCAACATGGTGCGTGGCGGCGCTGCGAAATCCACTGAACTTTCCCCGCGCGAACGCGAGATTTGCGAACGCGTCGGACCGGCGTTACGCGAGCGCGGTCTGCTCTTTGTCGGCATCGATGTGATCGACGGCAATCTCACCGAGATCAACGTTACGTCGCCCACGGGCATCCGCGCCATCGCCAAGCTCGGCGGCCCCGATGTCGCCGCGCGCATCTGGGATGTGATCGAGGCGAAGCGGAAGTAATCATCGCGGCGATAGGGATGATTGTTTGTTACGCCACCGCGGATGAACCGGCGACGAATGCCGAGATCCCGGCCTTGTGGATGCGGAATGTATTGCGGCCGGCCTTCTTGGCCGCATAGAGCGCAGCATCTGCCATCACATTAAGTTGCGCGGACGGTGTATGGCTATCCGCAAGCGCAATACCGATCGATGCGCCGATCTTGAGCAGATGCCCGCAATATTCCATCGGATAACTGAGCTGAGCGATGATCGCGCGCGCGGCATCGGATGCTTCCGCGAGCCGCGCCTCCGGGCCGAGCACCACTGCGAATTCGTCGCCGCCGATCCGCGCCACCAGTTCAGCGGCCGGACAGACATCGCGGATCCGTTCCGCGGCCTGTTTCAGGCATTCGTCGCCGGCGGCATGGCCGAGGCTGTCGTTGACTGGCTTGAATTCATCGAGATCAATCAAGAGCAACGCGCCAAATGGCCTCGCGCGCTGGGGCGTGGCGAGATCGAGCGCCGACAGCCGCGTTTGAAACTGGCTACGATTGGCGAGGCCGGTGAGTACGTCGAATTCAGCGAGGTAACGGGTGCGATCGGCGAGGATCTTCTCTTCCGTGATGTCCTGCTTCATGCCGAAGATGCGAACCGCAACGCCGTCGATGGACTCGACCGTCGCCGTAATCCTGATCCAGCGCCGGATGCCCTTAAAACTGATGATCTCGGCATCAAGCGTGAACCCGGTGCGATCCTCGATCGCCTTATTGCGCAGCCGGGTCAGCTCGCGAACGGATTCTTCCGGATAACATTTCAGCGCCTGGCCACGATCCGGGATCGCGCCGCGCGGAAGATCGAAGATGTCATAGACCACATCGGTCCAAGTCAGCGCCTCGCTCGGCAATTCGCATTCCCAGACGCCGATTCGCGCGGCTGCGGAAGCACGATCGAAGATCTTCCGGCTATGCGCGAGATTGGCGGCCTGCTGTTCGAGTTCGGCCTGCTGGGCGGCAATCTGCGCCCGCAAAGCGGTAATCAATTCGGCGTCG
The DNA here is from genome assembly GCA_030147505.1 of Tardiphaga sp. Classification (GTDB taxonomy): domain Bacteria; phylum Pseudomonadota; class Alphaproteobacteria; order Rhizobiales; family Xanthobacteraceae; genus Tardiphaga. Next base: position 20,932 of record JASBVG010000055.1, on the reverse strand, counting down.
TCGGAAACGACGGTTTGCCTGAACCGGCAATCTGACATGCGGCGTCGACTCGCACTTCGTCATTGATTGATTCTTGTCATGCTTCGCATGGCCGGGTTTACGATTTCCTGCAAGCGCATTGGCGTGAAATAGCGCGATCTGCCACATAACCGCCTAACGTTCTTGTCGACATCATACGTAAATGCTACCTTAGATGGATAAATCCGAGGTCGCATGATGCAGCATGTCGCGACGGTCGCATTCGAGGGGATCGAGGCCCGCGCGGTCGACGTGCAGGTCCAAGTGGTGCCCGGCCTGCCGAACTTCATCATCGTCGGCCTGCCGGACAAAGCAGTGTCGGAAGCACGTGAGCGGGTTCGCGCCGCACTCACCGCATCCGGGCTCGCGCTGCCGGCGCGGCGGATCATCGTCAATCTGGCGCCGGCCGATTTGCCGAAGGAAGGCAGCCATTACGACCTGCCCATCGCACTCGGCCTGATGGCGACCATCGGCGCGATCCCGCATGATGCACTCGCAGGCTTCACAGTGCTCGGCGAACTCGGGCTCGACGGCTCGCTGGCGCCGGTGGCGGGTGTGCTTCCGGCCGCGATCGGTGCCAACGCGCGCGATGAAGGTTTGATCTGCCCCGCTGCCTGCGGCGCGGAGGCGGCATGGGCGAGTCCGGACATCCAGATCATCGCCGCGCAATCGCTGATCCAGATCGCCAATCACTTCAAGGGCACGCAGGTACTGTCGCGGCCACAGCCGAAAGTGCGGACGCGTGAGGACAATCTGCTCGATCTTCGCGACATCAAGGGGCAGGAGAGCGCAAAGCGCGCGCTCGAGATCGCCGCAGCCGGCGGGCATCATCTATTGATGATGGGAAGTCCTGGTTCGGGCAAATCCATGCTCGCCGCAAGGCTGCCGTCCATTCTGCCGCCCTTGTCGCCGGCCGAATTGCTGGAAGTCTCGATGATCGCCTCGGTCGCAGGCATGATACGCGACGGGGCGCTCACTGCACAGCGCCCGTTCCGTGCGCCGCATCATTCGGCCAGCATGGCGGCGCTCACCGGCGGCGGGTTGCGGGCGCGGCCAGGCGAAATATCGCTGGCGCATCAGGGCGTGTTGTTTCTCGACGAACTTCCCGAATTCGATCCGCGCGTGCTGGACTCGCTGCGCGCTCCTCTCGAGAATGGCGAGGTTTCGGTATCGCGCGCCAATCATCGCGTCACTTATCCGGCGCGTTTCATGCTGGTAGCGGCGATGAATCCGTGCCGCTGCGGCCACGCCTTCGAGCCCGGCTTCGCCTGCAAGCGCGGCCGGATCGATCGCTGCACATCGGATTACCAGACACGAATCTCCGGCCCGCTGATGGACCGCATCGACCTTCGCATCGAAGTCCCCGCTGTCACCGCCGCAGACCTCATCCTGCCACCGCCATCGGAAGGCTCGGCGGACGTCGCCGCGCGAGTCGCAGCGGCGCGCGGCATCCAGACAGCGCGTTATGCGGCAGCAGGGCTCGCGGACATTCATACCAATGCATCTGCGCCGGCCTCCATTCTCGAGACCGTGGCACAGCCCGATAAACAGGGCCTCGCTCTGCTGAAAGACGTTGCCGAAACCATGCGGCTGAGTGCCCGCGGCTATCACCGCGTATTGCGTGTCGCCCGCACGCTCGCCGATCTCGACGATGCGGAGAAGATCGGACGACTGCATCTGGCTGAGGCGCTGTCCTATCGTGCGTTGGCTGACGAGGTACGAAGCGCGGCATGAGGCTGCAACGCATGCGCGTATCGTCAACCCCATAGTAACCAGTCTCATTTACGCTTCGCTCACCATACCCCGTGTTACGGGGTGCAGGGGCGAGTGCGTATCATGCTGCGTCTGAAGATTTTGGCCTCCACGATTCCGTTGGCGATTGCCGCTTTTCTCGCGCGCGGAGAGCTTTTTGTATCGGTGCATCCCTGCATCGCCGCCGGCGATGGCTCCGTGCAGATCGCGGCGTTCCCCTGGCAGGCACAAAGCCATGTGAGCTTCACCGACGACCCGACCCGCGCCACCGTGCGCGTGCAGGTTGTCGAGAGCGCTGAGAGCGCCGACTTCGCCGTCATCGATGACCAGGACACCGACGAACCGGGTGCCTGTACGGCCAGTGCCGCGACGCGTTTCATCGGCATCACGACCTCGGCTGCCAGCACCGATCCGGTGATCTATCTGTCGGATAGCGGCGAAGCCGACTATCGTATCTTTGTGCGCTCACGGAGTTTTACGGTCCGCGATGCGGCAGCTTTGATCGTTGGCGCACACAATATCCCGCCGGCCCGGATAGCAGCGGCCATCCTCTGAAGCACGTTAACGCTTCATCAACCACAACCGCACCGCTCCGGTCGCATTTCCTCGCAGGCAACTGCTTGGCAATCTGATCCACCGATCATCGCCATATCCCCGCACCCAGCCGGAGTGGCGTCGTGAGCAGAATCCTTTTCCGGATCAAGATCATGTTCCGGCGGTTTGCACGTCGCTTTCCGTGGCTGAGCTTTGCCATCCGCTCTTTCGTGATGTTCTCGGCTGCCTTCGGTGGTGCCTATGGCTTCATCTCGGCTGCAACCTCGAAAGATTCCGGTTACGAACCGCATGCCTTCGCCATCGGCGCCAGTTTTCTGTTCGCCGTTGCCTGCGTCGGACTGGCGACCATGAGCATCCGGATGCGCTTTCTGCACAAGCGGATGCAGAAGCTCGCCACCCAGAACGAGGCCCTGGTGGATCGCAATTGGGAACTCAAGGAGGCAGAGGAGCGCGCGCGGCATCTGTTCGAAGCTCAGGACGATCTGATCGTCATCCGCGACCAGAGCGGACTCATCACCTTCGTCAATGACGCCTATTGCACGCTGGCGGAACAGCCGCGCGAGGTACTGGTCGGCAGCCACTTCGAACTGAAAGTGCTGGAACAGGGCGATAGCGCCCATGAGCCGAACGGCACTTCGATCCACGATCAGTGCGTCGCCACAGCCACCGGCCCGCGCTGGATCGCCTGGCGCGAGGGCATGGTACGGATCGACGCCAATCATCCCGCCGAATTGCAGAGTGTCGGCCGCGACGTCACCGATCGTACCGAGACAGAGCGCGCACTCTCCGACGCACGCGACCATGCCAACGCCGCCAACCGCGCCAAATCGCGCTTCCTCGCGATGGCGTCACATGAAATCCGGACACCACTGAACGGCATTCTGGGCATGAGCGGCCTGTTGCTCGACACCCCATTGTCGCCGGAGCAGGCGACCTATGCGCGCGCTGTGAAGGCATCCGGCGAATCGCTACTGTCGCTGATCGAGGAATTGCTCGACTATTCCAAGATCGAGGCGGGCAAGATCGATCTCGACTACCGCCCTTTCGCGCTGGCGTCCTTGATCGAGGGCATCACCGAACTGTTGGCGCCGCGGGCACAGGCGCGCGGTCTCGAAATCGCCGCCTATATCGACGAACGGCTGCCGCTCGAAGTCGTTGGCGATGCTGCACGTCTGCGCCAGGTGCTGCTCAATCTCGCCGGCAATGCCATCAAGTTCACCTCCACCGGCGGCGTTGCTATCATCGTCGAACCCGGCATCTGGCCCAATGAAGTGACCTTCATCGTGCGCGATACCGGTATAGGCATCGCACCGGACGACCAGCAACGCATCTTTCGCGAGTTCGAACAGGCGGACAAACGCACGGCGCGGCAGTTCGGCGGCACCGGCCTCGGCCTCTCCATCAGCGAGCGCATCGTCAAGCGCATGAACGGACGCATCACGCTGCAAAGCCAGCCAGGCATCGGCTCCACATTTGAAGTATCGATCCCGCTGGCTGCTTCCAACAACCGCGCAGAAGCCTTGCTACCGCCTGACCTCTCCGGCCAGTCAGTGATGCTGGTGGCGCCACAGAGCATCGAAGCTTCACTGATCGCACGGCGGCTGGAACGCTGGGGTGCGCAAACCTGCATGGTATCCGATCCCGATGTCGCGCTGGCCCTGCTGCCGGAGCGATCATGGCGCGCCGTCCTGATCGACAGCGCATTCGGTGCGAGCGATCTCGAACGGCTCGCCGGGCGGTCCATCCCGCATGCGCCCCAGCGCATCGGCCTGTTTACACCCGTGATGCGGCATGAGTTACAACCGAATGCCACGGAGGGTCTGACAGGCTATTTGATCAAACCGCTGCGAGCGACTTCCCTCGCGAAGCTGCTGGGGATGCAGACCGCCGATCGCACACCGGCGATCGACGAGGCGGAGCGGGTGCCGAACGAAACTGCGACGATTGACGGCCTCTCGGTGCTCGTCGCGGAAGACAACGAGATCAACGCTCTGCTGATGCGCTCGCTGCTGACACGGCTCGGCCACCGCACCGTCGTGACGACCAACGGCGAGCAAGCGCTGGAATCCTGGCTCGCCTCGGATGCGGCCGGAACGCCATTCGATCTCGTGCTGATGGACATCCAGATGCCCCGGCTCGACGGAATTGAGACCGCCAAACGCATCCGCACCCTGGAAGCCGGGCAGCGCGTGCGTCGCACCCCAATCCTGGCGCTGACGGCCAATACGCTGGTGGAGGATCGTTATGCCTGTTTCGAGGCAGGCATGGATGGCTTCCTGCTGAAGCCGCTGGACCGAGAGAAACTGGAAGAAGCCCTGAGGCATCTGGCCGCGTAGGGCGTGCCGCAGCGTAGTTTGTGACACTCTTATTGTCGTCGCCCGACTTGATCGGGCGATCCAGTAAACTCATTCCTATGCAGTATAAACTGGGTCACCCGCTCAAGTCGGGCGACGACAGATAGAGTGTTCGACGTCCCCATCGCTTCTCCCGACCTTTCCCTGTCATCCTTCCGCAACACACCCGTCACACCACTGTTGAGCACCCGTGATGTCTCATGCGGTTAGGCCGCGTCGATTCGCGTGGGGCTAACCGCGGCCGGGGTAACGTCGGGGATTGGCTATGCACGGCAACGAACTCGTTCGACCGAAGCCAGGCATTATCAAGCCAGGTGTGATGCAGATGTTGCGGCCACAGAACATGGCGCTCGCAGCACAGACCGCAATCACCTGGTTCAAGCCGCCTTTCCATTTCGATCCCGCCAACATCAATCCCAATGGCGCGCCCTCGCTCGGCCGCATGGGGCCGCTGGAAGTGCGCCTCGCCCATGACAAACGTGACGTGAAGCGCGCGCAGCGCTTGCGCTACAAGGTGTTTTACAAGAATGGCACCGCTATCGCCGACGCCGCCACCATGCTGGCGCGCCGCGACAAGGATGCCTTCGACAAGATTTGCGATCACCTCCTCGTCGTCGATCACGCCGCCAAGCCGACCCTGTCCGGCCGGCAGCCCGTAGTCGGCACCTATCGTCTACTCCGCCACGACATGGCGATGAGGAATGGCGGTTTTTACACGCAGAACGAATTCGATCTCGACGGCATCCTGCGGGGCCATCCGGGCCTGCGCTTTCTCGAACTCGGCCGCTCCTGCGTGCTCGAACGTTATCGCACCAAGCGGACGGTCGAACTGCTGTGGCAGGGCATCTGGAGCTATGTGAAGCAGAACCGCTTCGACGTGATGATCGGCTGCGCCAGCTTCGAGGGCACCGATCCGGATCAGCTTGCATTGCCGCTGTCCTTCCTGCACCACAATGCACGCGCGCCGGAAGAATGGCGTGCCCGTGCCCGTGCTTCGCGTTATGTCGAGATGAACCGGATGCCGAAGGAAGCGATTGATCAGAAGGCTGCGCTCCGCGCGTTGCCGCCGCTGATCAAGGGCTATCTGCGCATCGGCGCCATGATCGGCGATGGCGCCGTGATCGATCATCAGTTCGGCACGACAGACGTGCTGATCGTGATGCCGGTCTCGGCCATCGGTGCTCGCTATATCGAGCATTTTGGCGGCGAAGCGAAGGCGGCATAAGCGCCACGCTCTCTCAACAGCCACTCCAGCTGTCATCGCCCGCGAAAGCGGGCGATCCAGTAAACACTCACTTTTGCGATGACACACCGACCACGGTGTGTACTGGGTCGCTCGGTCAAGCCGGGCGACGACGGACAGAGTTACAGCCGACGCAGCGCAACGTTTTCAATCACGTGATCGGCACCCTTCTTCAAAATCAGCGTCGCACGCGGCCTTGTCGGCAGGATATTGTCTTCCAGATTGGCGAGATTGGTGCGCTCCCAGATCGCGAGCGCCGTGGCCGTCGCTTCTTCGTCGGACAGCAGCGCATAGCGATTGAAATACGATCGCTTGTCGTGGAACGCGGTGTCGCGCAGCGCCAGGAAGCGCTTCACATACCATTCGCGCAGCACCGGCTCGTCCGCATCGATGTAAACCGAGAAGTCGAAGAAGTCGGACACCACCGGCACTGCCTTGCCGTCGCGCGGCAGGCGGCCGGCCTGCAACACGTTCACGCCCTCGACGATCAGGATGTCGGGTTGATGGATCTCGACGAACTTGTCGGGCACGATATCGTAAGTGAGATGCGAGTAGACGGGTGCACGCACATTGGTGCGGCCGGCCTTGATGTCGCTGAGGAACTGGAGAAGCAGCGGAAGATCGTAGCTCTCCGGAAAACCCTTCTTCTGCATGATGCCGTTGCGCTCGAGCACGGCGTTCGGAAACAGGAAACCATCGGTGGTGACGAGATCGACCTTCGGCTTCGGCGACCAGCGCGCGAGCAGGGCCTGCAGCACGCGAGCGGTGGTGGATTTGCCCACGGCGACCGAACCGGCGACACCAATGATATAGGGCATCTTGCGGTCTTCGATGCCCAGGAATTTCCGCTGCGCCACATAGAGCCGCTGATGCGCGGCGACATACATCGATAGCAGGCGTGACAGCGGCAGATAGATTTCCTCGACCTCGCGCAGATCCAGTCGATCATGCATCGAACGTAGCGCCGCGATCTCCTCGGCATTCAGCGCCATCGGCATGTCGTCGCGCAGTTTCGCCCACTGTTCGCGGGAATAGTTGCGGTACGGATCGTATTTCTGGTCGGAGGCCCGCATGTCCATCAGTGTTTCCCAAATGAGAGGTCCAAGCTCTTGATGACTTTTGACCTCGAAACGTCAGTCGCTTGAGCGTGACGCCTTTTCCTGCAAACCGGATTGATGCGTGCGTGCGCCGAGCGCCGCCTCCACATCCTGAATTGTGATGTCGCGCGACTTCAGCAGCACCAGCAGGTGAAACAGCACATCGGCACTTTCATTGATCAGATTGGTGCGATCGTTCTCGACCGCGGCGATGACGGCCTCGACCGCTTCCTCGCCGAATTTCCTGGCGCAATGCACGGCACCCTTGTCGAGCAGCTTCTTCGTATAGGAGGTCTCGCCATCCGCCGCAGCCGCGCGGGCATCGATGGTCTTGGCGAGATCGTGAAGCGTGAAGGACATCGAGAAGCCTCTCTACGGATCGAGTCGCATCGGCAGGCCGGCCCGCTGCATGTGGTCCTTGGCCTGGCGTATGGTAAATTCACCGAAGTGAAAAATCGAGGCGGCCAGCACGGCGGTAGCGTGGCCGGACCTGATACCTTCGACCAAATGATCGAGATTGCCGACTCCGCCCGAGGCGATCACCGGTACGGCGACACTGTCGGCAATGGCACGCGTCAGTTCGATGTCAAAACCGGTGCGGGTGCCGTCGCGGTCCATCGAGGTCAGCAGGATTTCGCCGGCGCCGAGCGATACCACTTCCTGGGCGAATTCGATGGCGTCGATACCGGTGGACTTGCGGCCACCATGAGTAAAGATTTCCCAGCGCGAGCCGGCGCGCTTGGCATCGATAGCGACGACGATGCACTGGTCGCCAAATTTCTCGGCGGCTTCCTTGACGAATTCGCGCCGTGCGACCGCAGCGGAATTGATCGACACCTTGTCCGCGCCGGCGCGCAGCAGCGCCTTGATGTCGTCCACAGTGCGCACGCCGCCGCCGACGGTGAGTGGCATGAAGCAGGCTTCCGCCGTGCGGCGCACCACATCCATCATGGTGCCGCGGTTTTCGTGCGTGGCGTTGATGTCGAGGAACGTCAGTTCGTCCGCGCCAGCGGCGTCATAGGCGATGGCGGCTTCGACGGGATCGCCGGCGTCGCGCAGATCGACGAAATTGACGCCCTTCACCACGCGGCCGTCCTTGACGTCGAGGCAGGGGATGACGCGGACCTTGAACATGGCTGCTCCTATGCGGCCTGCTTGATCAGCTTGAGCGCTTCCGACGGATCGATACGGCCGTCATAGAGCGCGCGGCCGGAAATTGCGCCTTCGAGCTTTTTCGCACGCGGCTCCAGCATCGCCTTGATGTCGTCGATCGAGGCGAGCCCGCCGGACGCGATGACGGGAATCGAGATCGCATCAGCGAGGGCGACGGTGGCGTCCCAATTGATGCCCTTGAGCATGCCGTCGCGGGCGATGTCGGTGAAGATGATGGCGGCGACGCCGGCATCTTCAAAACGTTGCGCGATATCCAGCGCGGTGACGGTGGACACGTCCGCCCAGCCTTCCACGGCAACCTTGCCATCACGCGCATCGAGACCGACAGCGACGCGGCCGGGGAATTTCTTCGCGGCTTCCTTCACCAGAGCGGGATCGCGCACCGCGGCCGTGCCGATGATGACGCGGGTGATGCCTTTGGCGAGCCAGGCTTCCACGGTCGCGAGATCGCGGATACCGCCGCCGAGCTGCACGGGAAACTTTACGCGCGTCAGCATCGCTTCCACCGCCTGGGCATTGACCGGCTTGCCGGCGAATGCGCCGTCGAGATCGACGACATGGAGATATTCGAAGCCCTGATCCTCGAACGACTTCGCCTGTGCAGCCGGGTCGAGATTGAACACCGTGGCGCGCGCCATGTCGCCTTGTTCAAGGCGGACGCACTGGCCGTTTTTCAGGTCGATGGCAGGAAAGAGAATCACGGCTTCCACTTCAGAAAGTTTGCGATCAGGGCCAAACCAAAACGCTGGCTCTTTTCGGGATGAAACTGCGTACCGATGGCGGTGTCGCGGCCGACGATAGCTGTGATCGGCCCGCCGTAATCGGCACGCGCGAGCACTTCATTCTCGTTCATGGCGTTGAGTTGATAGGAGTGCACGAAATAAGCGTGCCGTCCTTTCGACCCGAGCGGCAGGCCGTTGAGCACCGGATGCTCGCGCAGCAGTTCCAGCGTATTCCAGCCCATATGCGGGATCTTCAGCGTCTCGTCGTTCGGCGTGATTTTCTCGACATCGCCGGCGATCCAGCCCAGCCCATCCGTCGTGACATGCTCCTTGCCGCGCGTCGCCATCAACTGCATGCCGACACAGATGCCAAAGAACGGCCGTGCCTTGTCGCGCACGGCTTCAGTCATGGCGTCGACCATGCCGTCGAGCTCATTCAGTCCGCGGCGGCAATCGGCGAAGGCGCCGACCCCGGGCAACACGATGCGATCGGCGCGAAACACCTGATCGGGATCGCGGGTCACGACAATCTTCGGCGGCACGTCCATGCCACGGGTGGCGCGCTCGAAGGCCTTTGCAGCGGAGTGCAGGTTGCCGGAGCCGTAATCGATAATGGCGACGGTCACCGCGTCCCTCCCGGTTGCGGAAACAGGCCGATCACGTCCTCCGGTCCACGCGAAAACGGCTGCGCAGGGACGCGGCGGGTCGGCGGCGGCGCGCCGCGATCGGTCGAATAGGATTCATCACGCTGGCTGGTGGTCCAGCGATCGAAGAAGCGGCGCTCTGCCGCTTCCGGGTTTTCGGCGACAACCACATCGAGCTGCCGCCACTTGCCACGCGAATAGGACCAGCGGCGCAGGCTGGATGCTTCGAAACCCATCAACAGCGCAACCAGGAACATGACGATGCCGCGCAGGCCGGCGCCCACGCCAAGCTTCGACAACGCAACTTCACCTGCAAAGGACAGGACGAGATAGGCGATGAGCGCCAGCCAGAGGCGGTGAAACAACAGCCAGAACGGGCCGGCCACGAACGCCCAGACATGAAAGCCGTCACGCACGAAGACGAACTTGTCCGTCGCCGCTAACGGCTCAAGGTCAGAGCGGGGAGACGCCCCCTTGGGCGCATGAACTGTATAGACCGGCATGCAAACTCCGCCGCTACGAGGCAGGGGTCACGAAACGGAGATCAACCGCCGAGCTGACCCTTGGTGGAAGGCACTTCGCCGGCATTGCGCGGATCGATGGCGACCGCCGTCCGCAATGCCCGCGCCAGACCCTTGAAGCAGGATTCGGCGATGTGATGACTGTTGTCGCCATATAGGGTTTCGATGTGCAAAGTCACGCCCGCCTGCATGGCAAAGGCCGTGAACCACTCGCGCACCAGCTCGGTGTCGAATTCTCCGATCTTGTGGGTCGGGAAGACGGACTTGAACACCAGGAACGGACGACCTGAAATATCCAGCGCCACCCGGGTCAGGGTCTCGTCCATGGGCATGTAGATTGAGGCATAGCGGGTGATACCGGCCATGTCGCCGAGCGCCTGCTTCACCGCCTGGCCGAGGGCGATGCCGACATCTTCCGTGGTGTGGTGGAAATCGACATGCAGGTCGCCCACCGCTTTGACGGTGATGTCGATGCGAGAGTGGCGGGCGAGCAGATCAAGCATATGGTCGAAGAACCCGATGCCGGTGACCGAATTGGACAAACCGGTGCCATCGAGATTCACGGAGACCTCGATCTGGGTCTCTTTGGTGGCGCGCTTGATCGTCGCCTTACGCATCGAACCTGGCCCTTCGCTGGCTGAAAACGCGGTCTTTTAACAGGGGGATGACAGGGACGCCACCGCAGTGCGGCGGATTCGGAGGCGATCTTGCGGCATATGGTGACCGGAATCCGGTCTTTGGGACGCATTTGCATCTGCACCGTCCCGTGCCTAGATCAGACCCTCACGAGGATACCCATGAGCACCCATTCTTCCGCATCCGGCGACGCATCGCCCCTGATCTGGCATGGCACCACCATCCTGACCGTCCGCAAGAACGGAAAGGTCGTGGTCGGCGGTGACGGCCAGGTCTCGATCGGCCAGACCGTGATCAAGTCCAACGCCAAAAAAGTCCGCAAACTGGGCAAAGGCGACGTGATCGGCGGCTTCGCCGGCGCCACGGCCGACGCTTTCACCTTGTTCGAGCGGTTGGAAGCCAAGCTGGAACAGTATCCGGGCCAGCTCACCCGCGCTGCTGTCGAACTTGCCAAGGACTGGCGCACCGACCGGTATCTCCGCCGGCTGGAAGCCATGATGATCGTGGCCGACAAGTCGGTCTCGCTGGTGCTGACCGGAACCGGCGACGTGCTGGAGCCGGAAGGCGGCGTGATGGCGATCGGCTCCGGCGGCAATTACGCGCTGGCCGCGGCTCGTGCATTGGTCGACACCACCGAGCAGGACGCCGAAAGCATCGTCCGCAAGTCGCTGGATATCGCCGCCGACATCTGCGTCTACACCAACCGTAACCTGACGATCGAGACCCTGAGCGAATGACCGACTTCTCTCCCCGCGAAATTGTCTCCGAACTCGACCGCTTCATCGTCGGACAGGACGACGCCAAGCGCGCCGTCTCGATCGCGCTACGCAACCGCTGGCGCCGGCTGCAGCTCACCGGCCTGCTGCGTGAAGAGGTGCTGCCCAAGAACATTCTGATGATCGGGCCCACCGGCGTCGGCAAGACCGAAATCGCGCGTCGGCTGGCGAAGCTCGCAGGCGCACCATTTCTCAAGGTGGAAGCGACCAAGTTCACCGAGGTCGGTTATGTCGGCCGCGATGTCGAGCAGATCATCCGCGATCTCCTGGAAGTCGGCATCGCGCAGACTCGCGAACGCAAGCGCAGGGATGTGCAGGCACGCGCCCAGCTCGCGGCTGAAGATCGCGTCGTCGATGCGTTGGTTGGTGCAGGTGCGAGCGCCGCCACCAAGGATTCATTCCGCAAGAGGTTGCGGAGTGGCGAACTCGACGACAAGGAAATCGAGATCGAGGTGGCGTCGTCATCCGGCCCGGCGATGTTCGAAATTCCCGGCATGCCCGGTGCTCAGATGGGCGCGATTTCGCTCGGCGATATCTTCGGCAAGATGGGCAAGGGCACCAAGACGCGACGGCTGCGTGTCGCCGACGCGCATGAGCCGCTTGTGAGTGAGGAAGCCGACAAGCTGCTCGACAACGACCAGCTGGTCCAGGAAGCGATCTCCGTGGTCGAGAACAACGGCATCGTATTCCTCGACGAGATCGACAAGATCTGCGTACGCGAAGGCCGCAGCGGCGGCGAGGTGTCACGCGAGGGCGTGCAACGCGATCTCTTGCCGTTGATCGAGGGCACAACCGTTTCGACCAAGCATGGCGCCGTCAAGACCGAGCACATCCTGTTCATCGCCTCGGGCGCATTTCACATCGCCAAACCGAGCGATCTGCTGCCGGAATTGCAGGGCCGTCTGCCAATCCGCGTCGAACTGGATGCACTGACACGCGACAACATGCGCCGGATTCTTACCGAGCCGGAAGCATCGCTGATCAAGCAATATGTCGCACTGATGCAGACCGAGGGGGTGACGCTGGAATTCTCCGACGACGCCATCGATGCGCTGGCGGATGTGGCCGTCGCGGTGAACTCGACGGTTGAAAATATCGGCGCACGGCGGCTGCAGACGGTGATGGAGCGGGTGCTCGACGAAATTTCGTTCACCGCGCCAGACAAGAATGGCGAAACCATCCGCATCGATGCGGACTATGTGCAGAAGCATGTGGGCGATCTGGCGAAGAATACGGATCTCAGCCGGTTTATTCTTTAACCGCAAACTCCAACGTCATCCGCGGGCCTGACCCGCGGACCCATCTTTGACGGCGCGTGACTAGATGGATTGCCGGGTCAAGCCCGGCAATGACGTGGTGAGAGCAGTGAGGTCGTGATCCCCACTACCTCGCCCGTCTCACCCGCACATACAGAGCTCCGGCACCGCCATGCCCGATATGCGCTTCCTCGAACCCCACCACCAGCGCACGAAACTCCGGCAGGCCTAGCCAGATCGGCACTTGCCGTCGCAGAATGCCGCGCTCAGCGTCGAGTCCGCCGGTGCGGCCCTTGCCAGTGATGATCAGCACGAAGGACAGACCATCATAACTCGCGCGCTGGAGAAATGTGGCGAGCGCGCGATGCGCGCGCTCCTGGGTCATGCCGTGCAGATCGAGCCGCCCATCGATCTCCTTGCGGCCGCGTGAGAGCTGCAAGCGCTCGCGGCGGCCAAGCGCCATCAATGGTGGCACGGGAGGAGCGGCGTGTTTCACCGGCTTGGCCGGCGGTGCTTCGGCGACCTTGCGCGACATCGGCGGCAACGCCACCGGCGCTGCCTCGGCTACGATCGCATCAGGCTTCACCACCCGCGTTCGTTTGCGCAGCGGCTTCACCTGTTTGGCGACGCTGTCCCACAACGCGCGTTCGTCCTCGCTCAGAGGGCGATGACGACGGCGGGGCGGATCGATGATCTGTGGCGGACGCGAGCGTTTCATTGCCAGGGGAAACGGAAGAACGACGACGGCTTCGCCGGCGCGCGACGAGTGACACGACGTTTATACTTGGCGCGGTGCGGCTTGGCTTCCTGTTTCGCTTCCGGTGGAGCACTCTTCGCGAGCTGCGGCGCCGATTGAGGTCGGGCCTCCGGCATCGGAATGGCGGCTGCAGCGGCAGCGGCCGGAACAGCGAGAGCCGCAAGCTCCACAGGCTTCGGCGCCGGCAGCGGCACGCCAGTGGACGCGGGCGTCACGGACTTGGTCTCGGCCGGTGGCTCGGTTTTCGCGATGGCAGGCTTTTCGGAGGCCGCCGCACTTACCTTCGGCGGCTCCGCCTTTGCAACTTCCGTCTTCGTAGTCTCAACTTTCGCCGGCTCGCTCACCGGCACCGAGGGAAACAGTTTTGCAATCTTCGCCGAGGGCCTGCTATCCGGCAGCGGCATGTTGTGTCCACGCACCGAAGGATCGAGACTGTTCGGCACCAGCATGACGAATCTCGCGGGATGGCGGATGCGGCCAGCGACACGGCCCATCTCCGTGCCGGCACCGAAATAGAGATCGGCACGCGCAGGCCCGACAATCGCCGAGCCTGTATCCTGCGCCACCATCAGGCGGCGGAACGGCGTCTTCGAGGTGTCGGTGTCAATGGGCAGTTCGCCCTCGATGAAGAACGGTGTGCCATAGACATGCAGGCCCTTGTCCACGGCAATCGAACGGCCGGCCGTGAGCGGCACGCCCTGTGCACCCACCGCTTCGTCCTTGTCGGACAGCTGAACCTCGCGGAAGAATACGAAGGCGCGGTTCTGCCGGCGCACTTCATTGGCGGCTTCCGGATTCTCTTCGAAATATTGACGGATGCGCTGCATCGACATCTGTTCGCGCGGGATGATGCCGCGATCGATCAGCACGCGGCCCACCGGCGTATAGCGATAGCCGTTGTGAGAATCGTAATTGATACGAATGGAGCTGCCGTCTTCCATCCGTATCCGCGCCGAGCCCTGGATCTGGGAGAACAACAAGTCCGTCTGACTCTTGAGCCACGCGATTTCGAGCCCGCGGCCGGCGATGGCGCCGTCCTCGATCTGCGCACGATCGTAATAGGGCACGAGCTTGCGGCGGCCGATCTTACGGAAGACGTCCCCGCCATTGGGCAGGCTTGGCGAGGCCTGATTGTAGCCGTGCACGAACAGGTTCGACGGCCGGCGATAGACCGGCACCGTGTAGACATCGGTCTTCGTCTTCGAGCCATCGACGATCGGCTCGTAATAGCCGGTGACAAATCCTTCAGGCTCGCCGAGGCGCGCGATGCGAACGGGCGTGAAGTGACGTTCGAAGAAAGTGCGTGCTTTGGTGCCGTCGGTTACATCCGCCGACTTCGCAGCCTGACAGGGCTCGCGCAGTGAATTGCCGATGGTCTTGGATTCCGGCGAGGGATTGCGCGGCGCATTGATGGGACGGCAACTGACCTGGAACGCCTTGAAGGCACCGAGCTGATCGTCATCGCGCCAGCCGGCGATATCCGACCACGCCACAGGCATATATTGGCTGCCGGGGAATTCGAACGGAAATTCGCGCACCGGATTGTAGCGCGGGACATAAGCCTCGGATTGTCCGCGACTCCGATATTTGTGATTCAGCCCACGCGCATCGGCAGCGCACGTCAGCAAGGTGAGGACGCACGCTGTGGCGCACGCAGCGAATGCCGCGTGCCGCGTGGCCTTACTGACCGGCGCCGGTGCCAACCAGCTTCCAGTTCGGATCGCGCGAGGAGATGTCGCGGGCGAAGGTCCAGACATCGGTGATATCAGAGACGCTGTCGGCACTGCCGTCAACCACATGACCGGCCTTGTCGCGCGTGACGGAGATCATCTGCGAAACGAAGCGGATCGTAAGCTGTGCAGTGCGATCGCGCACCTCGGCGCCGACGACATCAGCCTTGTCGATGGAGACGAAGCGGGTCTCGGTTTTTAGCTCATTGACCTCGCGATCCTTGATGGCGGCATCGAAGCTATCGAACACTTCAGCGGAGAGCAGGTCTTTCAGCGCACGACGATCGCCATTCGCAAAAGCGAGCACAATCATCTCATAAGCACTCTTGGCGCCGGTGACGAAGTGGCGCGCATCGAATGACGAATCCTGCTCGACAACGGCATCGAGACCAGCAGCCAGCGGCGTGCCCGGTTCGGCAATACCCTTCCAACGCTCGGCCGGCGAAATCTCTGCGGCCGGGGCCGGCTGGCTCTGGTCGATCGGGCTGCCCGGCATGGACACCACATTGCCTTCCTGCGGCATCGCCTCGCGGGTGGCAGCGCGGTCGAAGGGCGGACGCTCCTCCCCGGTACGCTGTCCGAGCACATTGCGCAGGCGCAGGAAAATGAAGACCGCCAGTGCCAGGAAGATGATGGTGTAAATGTCCACGTCTTGTCGCTTTCTGATCGGTACCGGGCTAGGGCCCGGGAAGTAAGGTGCCGCGACATATGATACATCATTGGCGGCGCAAACTCATCTAGACATGAAACCTGGTCCAGCCAATGGCATGCGCCCCAGGGGACCTGCGGCAAAGCGGCCCCGTCCGGATGACGATAACGCCGGACCGAGCGACAAGTTCTCTTATATCGGTGCGTGACAGACGTGGAAGCCGCGGCATATCAGCCGGTTAGCGCGGATTGGCGGACGGATCCGGACTGCGTCTCGGCCGTTGGCTGACTGCAATCAGACGCTTGCCGTCCTTGTCGAATACCGCGGGCCTATGATAGCCACTCGCCGCACGGAAGGGCCGCTTTGGCGCGGCTTTCCGCGGCGAATCGGCAAAGCCGCCCGGCGGCGTTTCAGGAGATTTTCGACATGGCAAACGGCAACGGCAACGCTCCCGAGGCGGCTCCCCCCCAGCTTAACGTTTTGGCGCAATACACCAAGGATCTTTCCTTCGAGAATCCGAATGCGCCGGCTTCGCTGGCGCCCCAACAGCAGCAGCCGAATATCAACATTCAGATCAATGTCGGCGCCAACAACCTCTCGGACAGCGAGTATGAAGTGACGCTGTCCATCGAGGGCAAGGCCGACGCGAACGGGTCGGTGCTGTTCTCGTTCGAACTGGCTTATGCCGGCGTGTTCCGCATCGTCAATGTGCCGCAGGAAAACCTGCACCCGCTGATCATGATCGAGTGCCCGCGCCTGCTGTTCCCGTTCGCTCGCGAGATCGTCGCCACCGCGGTGCGCGACGGCGGCTTCCCGCCCCTGATGCTCGACCCCGTCGATTTCGTCGGCCTGTATCGCCAGAACCTGGAACGCCAGCAGGCCGAAGCCGGCCCGGCGAATTAATACCGAACTGTCGTCGCCCGGCTTGACCGGGCGCCCCAGTATTCACTGGCATTGGCGGCAATACGCCACCAACGACGTTTACTAGATCGCCGGCCAAGCCGGGCGACGACGTTCTGTAAAGCTGGCAACAGCAACCGTTACCCCGCCGCCTTTTCCGGCTCACCCCAGAATTCCGACCAGATCTGCTTATCGCCGAGCGTGCCCACAAAGGCGCGATGCGCAGTGCGATCTTCCTCCGTCACGCGCGGCGTCAATGCGATCTCGCGCTGACGCCGCGGGGTGTCGGTGATACCCCCGCGTACCATGATCGGCGCTTCATCCGCCAAGATCAGCGACGACTGCCGCGCACCGACGAGATCGATATAGACCTCGGCCAGAAGTTCGGAATCGAGTAACGCGCCGTGCTTGGTACGACGGGAATTGTCGATCGAATAGCGGGCGCAGAGATCGTCGAGACGGTTCGACACACCCGGATGCTTGCGGCGTGCCAACAGCAGCGTATCCACAAGACGATCGCGTGACACCGGTGGTCGTTTGATGCGGTCGAGCTCCATATTGATGAAGCCTAGGTCGAACGAACCGTTGTGAATTACCAGCGGCGAGTCGCCAATGAAGGCCAGAAAGTCATCGGCGACTTCATGAAACAGTGGCTTGGTGGAGAGAAACTCCGCCGACAGGCCGTGAACGTTGAAGGCCTCCTGCGGCATGTCGCGTTCCGGGTTACAATAGACATGAAACGTCTGGCCAGTCGGCATACGATTGAAGATTTCGAGGCAACCGATTTCCACCAGCCGATCGCCGCGCAACGGATCGAGGCCGGTGGTTTCCGTATCCATGACGATTTCGCGCATCGGTATCTCTGCTCAGCAACTCAGGGGCCAGAATCTTAGGTTCTTCTTCGAGGCATTTTAGCAGCCTCGACGAGGATTTCAGCGATTCGCGCCCGCACCGGCTCCACGCCATGGGACGTATCCACCACGAAGTCGGCCCGGCTTCGCTTTTCAGCATCGGGCAACTGCCGCGCCAGGATGGCATCGAGCTTTTCCTCGGTCATTCCCTCACGGGCAAGAATGCGTTCGCGCTGCGTCTTGGCATCGGTGGAAACGACGACGATGGCATCGACGCGCTTGTCGCCGCCGGTTTCGAACAGCAGCGGAACATCGACCACCGCCACTGGCGCACCGGCAGCTTCGGCATCGTCGAGAAATTTCTTGTGATGCCTGGCGAGCAGAGGATGAACGATGCTTTCGAGCTTCTTCATAGCATCGGCATCGTGGACCACCATCGGCGACAGTTTTGTTCGATCGACCTTGCCATCAGCGGTGGTGCCCGGAAATGCCGCCTCGATCAGCGGTACGGCTTCGTTCTCATAGACCATGTGAACGGTGGCATCGGCATCATAAACTGGCACGCCGGCCTCCACGAACAGTTTTGCCGTGGTCGATTTCCCCATGCCGATCGAGCCGGTCAGCCCCAACACACGCATTCCATTCCCCGTTTTGTTTTTCTTAGATTCCGATCATCAGCTCGCCGCGCAGAAATTTCAGAAGCGGCACCAGCGGCAGACCGAGAATGGTGAAATGATCGCCTTCGATCAATTCGAACAGATGCACCCCGAGCCCTTCGATCTGGTAGGCCCCCACACTTGTCGTCACATGGTCGCCGGCGGCATCGAGATAGGTGTCGATGGCCACATCGTCGAGCGGGCGCATGGTCATATGCGCCACCGAGACATGGGAAAAGATTGTCGCCCCGTCGCAGGCCACCGCGATGGCGGAATGTAGCTCATGAGTCCGGCCGGCAAGGTCGCGCAATTGCTGCGCGGCCTGATCGCGGCCTGCGGGCTTGTTGAACAGCCGGTCACCCACCGACAAAGTCTGATCGGCGCCGACGACATAGCGGCCGGGATGCCGCAGCGAAACAAAGGCTGCCTTTTGCTCGGCCAGCAGGGCAGCGATGTCGCCGGGGGCCGTCAGATTGGAACGCTGCTGAATACCGCGCTCGTCGATATCCGCCGGGGCTGCATCGAACGGGATACCGGCCCCTGCCAGCAGCATGCGTCTCGCCGCGCTTTGCGACGCCAGTATCAGCGGCTCCTCGCCGCGCCAGATGGTCATTCCTGCATCCGTTGTCGCTGGCGGTCCGCCAGCAATTTCATGATCGCCGCAGCCGTCTCCTCGATCGAGCGCCGCGTCACTTCCAGCAAGGCCCAGCCATATCTGGCGGACAGCTTGCGTGCATAGGTGACTTCGTCGGTCACCGCCTGGCGATCAATATAATCGTCATTGGTCGTATCGCCACCGATCGACAACAGCCGGTTCTGCCGGATCTGAATCAATCTTTCCGGCGTCGCGTGCAGGCTGACCACCAGCGGGTTCTTCAGCGTCTCGAGCTGTTTTGGAATCGGGATACCGGGGACCAGCGGCACATTGGCGGTGCGAACGCCACGATTCGCCAGATAGATGGAGGTTGGCGTCTTCGACGTGCGCGACACGCCCACAAGGACGACATCCGCCTCTTCCAGCCCTTCGGTATGCTGTCCGTCATCATGCATCATCGAATAATTCAGCGCGTCGATGCGCTTGAAATATTCGGCATTGAGAACATGCTGCGCGCCGACCCGGCCGGAAGTGGAGGCACCTAGGTAATTCTGGAACAGTTGCATCACCGGGCCGATGATCGACAGGCTCGGCGAATTGATCTCCTGGCACTTGGCTTCCAGCCGCTCGACCAGATCCTTCTCCAGCAAGGTGAACAGCACGATGCCCGGTGCTTCCTCGATCTCGGTCAGCACACGGTCGAGCTGTTTCTGGCTGCGCACCAGCGGATAGACATGCTCCACAGGGGTGACATTGGAATATTGGGCGGCCACCGCGCGCGCGACCGTGATCAACGTTTCGCCGGTAGAGTCGGACACCAGATGAAGATGAAAAAAGCTGCCGGTGGTATGCACCATAACCCTGTGTGTTCTGTGAATCCCTGTGGAGCTTTTCGCACTGTTTCGCGGCGATGGCGCGACGTCCGGGATAACCCGGATTCTTCTTCACAGGCCTGCCTGCGGGGATACCGTTCGGCGATGTCCGTCATGATAATGGGGTTATGTGAATTTGTCTCTCCGGAATCCCGATCCGTGACACGACAAGTCCCTGCGCTGCCAGTCAGTATCGATAGCAAGAGGACTCGCGAAAGATTCCGATCGCCATGTGCACAAGCATGGGATGAGGCGGGGACAGGATTGTGCCGGCCAAATCCACGGCCAATCAGACTCAAACCTTAAGAATCTAATAATAGATTTGAGGAAGGGGCGCGTACCGATAGAGCGGGGATCACCGCTTCGATCCCGCTTGCGGAGCCCCAGCAATCACGGGCAAATATTCCCGATCGAAACCCCACCGCATCCTGATAGAGGGCAAGGCTTAGCAATGTATGAATGGGCGAAGGCTTTGCACATCATCGCTGTCATTTCCTGGATGGCGGGAATGCTCTATCTGCCCAGGCTGTTCGTCTATCACTGTGACGCGGAGATCGGATCGAAGCAGTCCGAGACCTTCAAGGTGATGGAGCGCCGGCTGCTCAAGGCGATCATCAATCCGGCGATGATCGCCACCTGGATCCTCGGCCTTTACCTCGCTTGGTCCGGTGGCTGGTTCACCTCCGGCTGGTTTCACGCCAAGCTGCTGCTGGTGCTGTTGATGTCCGGTGCCCATGGCTTTCTGACCAGCCGAGTGCGGGACTTCGCCCTCGACCGCAATACGCGAAGCGCTAGATTCTATAAGATTATCAATGAGGTACCGACCATCCTCATGATCCTGATCGTGATCCTGGTGGTGGTGAAACCGTTTTGAGCGGCGATCTCGGCGCCAAGATTTCGTTCACGCCGGCACTTCCCGTGATCTTGCGCGTTGGGTGGATGTCTCATATGTTCGTGGCTCTCCCACCCGACGCAGGCGATGTGGTTCGACCCGGCTTTTGAAATCCGCCGGCCGCCGCATCAGGCTTGAAGTCTCTTCAGCACCTTTACCGCTCAAGACTTCGTTGCCGGGGACCTGCGGACTTTCGTGACACTTCTGAGCGTCCGCACCTCTCCAGCAGCTTGCACCTCCCCACCGACTCTCCACAGGACCACCCCCAATGCGGGAAATGAAA
>JASBVG010000017.1 GCA_030147505.1 Tardiphaga sp. | reverse complement strand
GATTCGATACCGTGGGTGGCGAGCACGGTCTTCATCCGCTGCGTCGCGAGTTCAGGGTTGGCGAGCAGGCCGGCCTTGTCAGCCAGACGGAACAACTCGGCCAGATGCAGCGTGGAGCGCGTGCTCTCCTGGCCGCCGACCATGGTGAAATGATCCTGATGGCCGTTGAGATAGGCCATGAACACCACGCCGGTCTTGTAGAAACGCGTCGGCGCCTTGAAGATGTGACGCGACAGCGGCACCGTCGGGCCGAGCACGTCGTGGAAGCCGGCTTCATCGCCTGCCGCGAGACGCGACAGCGCATAGGATGCGGCCGGCGCGATGGCATCGAAGATGCCGAGCAGCGCGTGGGAATAGCCCTTGTCGTCGCCGGCGATCAGCTCGGCATAGTTGAAGTCGTCGCCGGTATACATCTTAACTTCCGGCACAAGACGACGGCGCATGTCGATCTCGCGCTGCGCATCGAGCAGCGAGATTTTTACGCCATCGACCTTGGCGGCGTTGCGGTTGATAACATCCGTTGCGGTGTCCATCGCCTTGCCGAGATCGGCCGTGCCCCAGTAACCGGTGAGCGCGGGATCGAACATGTCACCGAGCCAGTGGATGATCACCGGGTTCTGCGACTGCGACAGGATGCGGTCATAGACCTTGGCGTAGTCGTCGGCATTCCTGCCGATCTTGGCCAGCGCGCGCGACGCCATCAGGATGATGCGACCGCCGACCTTCTCGATGGCTTCGAACTGCTGCTCATAGGCCTTGATGACGTCGTCGATGGATTTGGCATCTTCCACCGCGAGGTGATCGGTGCCGGCGCCGGAGAACACGAGGCCATTGCGGGGCCTCGCGGCATTCACCGAGCGCGTGATCAGCTCGAGCGAGGTCG
This sequence comes from Tardiphaga sp., assembly GCA_030147505.1. Lineage (GTDB taxonomy): Bacteria > Pseudomonadota > Alphaproteobacteria > Rhizobiales > Xanthobacteraceae > Tardiphaga. The sequence goes on along the minus strand of JASBVG010000017.1, from coordinate 198,411 downwards.
GCCAGTCCAGACCCATGCCGCGCTGGGCGGTGTCCATGGCTTCGGCAACGCCGAGGCCGAGATCCCACACATGCTCGCGAAATGCGATGGTCTTGTCCCAATCGATGGCCTGATTGAGCCAGGGATCGCATTCGGCAAGCGGATCGGCCACCACATGCGCCGCCGAGAAGGCGACGCGGTTGAGCGTGCCGCTCAGCTTGGCAGGAAACGAGCGCGAGGCGGCGAGCCGATAGGTCTCGATGCTGCGATCGGCGGTCGGTAGCTTCAGCGACAGCGAGGAGCCGGTGGTGGACTGGACTGGCTTGTTCATGACGAGACCTCAGACCTTGAGGGCAGGAACATCGACCCAGCGACGTTCTTTCCAGCTCTGCAGCGCGCATTCGACGGTCTGCACGCCCTTGGCGCCTTCGAGCAGCGTGTACTTGTAGGGCGCGTCCTCGCAGACATGGCGGATGAACATTTCCCACTGCACCTTGAAGCCGTTGTCATCGACGGTGTTGTCGGGGACCTTCTGCCAGTCGGCATAGAAATCGTGGGTGCGCTTCTCGTCGGGATTCCAGACCGGCCGCGGCGTCGCCTGGCGAGCCTGGATCACACAATCGGTGAGACCGGCCACGGCCGAACCATGGGTGCCGTCGACCTGGAAGGTCACGAGGTCGTCGCGATAGACGCGCGTGGCCCAGGACATGTTCATATGGGCGATGACGCCGCCCTTGAGCTGGAAAGTGGCGTAGGCGCTATCGTCGGCAGTCGCCTTGTATTTTTCGCCGCGTTCGTCCCAACGCTCCGGAATATCCGTCGTTCCGAGACAGGTCAGTGCCTCGACCTCGCCAAAGAGATTGTCGAGCACATAGCGCCAATGGCAGACCATATCGAGGATCATGCCGCCGCCGTCTTCGGCGCGGTAGTTCCAGGACGGGCGCTGGGCTTCCTGCCAGTCGCCTTCAAAGACCCAGTAGCCGAACTCGCCGCGCACCGAGAGCATGCGACCGAAGAAGCCGCTGTCGCGCAGCATGGCCAGCTTCTTCAGGCCGGGCAGGAACAGCTTGTCCTGCACCGTGCCGTGCTTAAGGCCCTTGGCATTGGCAACCTTGATGACGTCGAGGGCTTCGGCGAGATTGGTCGCGATCGGCTTTTCGCAATAGATGTGCTTGCCGGCGGCGATCGCCTTCTGCAGCAGGCCCGGACGCGCCTGCGTGGTCGCGGCGTCGAAGAAGATGGTGTCGTTCGGATCCTGCAGGGCCTTGTCGAGATCGGTGGTCCAGCGCTCGATGCCGAACCGCTTGGCGAGGCCTTCGATCTTCTCGGCATTGCGGCCGACCAGGATCGGATCCGGCATCATGCGGTCGCCGTTCTTGAGCGTGACACCGCCCTGCGCGCGGATCGCAACGATCGAACGGATCAGATGCTGGTTGAGACCCATACGGCCGGTGATGCCGTTCATGATAATGCCGAGGCGGTGGACAGCCATAGTCAGGACTCCAGATTCTTAAGATACGAGGACTTTAGGTTCGGGGACTGCCAGCGACGACAATGCCGTCCAGTCCGGATGTGCGCCGGATGCGAATCCGGGAGTGGTGAGCGATCCCGTGAGGAGATCGCCGTCGTGGATCGACAGACGGATGAAATCCTCATCGCGGCTGTAGAGATCGGGATGGGCAGTCAGGAAGGCTTCAGCCTCGCCTGCAGGCGCGAAGCCAAAACCATCGACATAATGATGGCCGTTGCGCTCGGCATGGGTGACGCCGATCAGCGCACCGAGCGCGAGATCCTGCTGCACGCCGAGCCCGGCCTGACAGGTCAGGTCTTCGCCGGTGATGAAATGCGGCGTGCCCTGCGCGCTCCATGCAGCCGCGCGCGTCGCATTGGCGATGGACTTGTAAAAGCCCTTGCAGGATTTCGAGGAGATGCCGCGATAGCCGAGCGCCTTGGCGGACGGGAATGCGTCCCACGAGTCATCGGCTTCGTCGATGATGAAAGAACGTGAGCTCAGCAGACCGAGCGGCTGTTCGCGCGTGATGTCGCGCGGCATCGGCTGCTCGATATAGAGCAGCTTCGACGCGATCGGCGCGAGGGCTGTGTCCTTGTCGAGGCGACCGACGAGCGTGCAGAGCGCTTGGAGATCGGCATATTGCTCATTGGCGTCGAGCGTGACCTGATAGTCGTAAGGCAGCGTCGCGAGCGCATTGCCGATGCGCGTCAGGCGCTTCACATCCGCATCGGGATCGCCATTCATCTTCAGCTTGAAATAGCGCGCGCCTGAATTCTCCGAGGGGTCGGCGACACCGCCCTCGCCTTCGATCACGTCATCGAGGCCAACGGTATGACGCAGCGCGACGCGCGGGAGACGGGTACGGCTGGCGAGGAAGGTCGCGATGTCGTCGGCACCGAGATCGGGCGCGAGACGCGGCGTGAGACCGGCCACATTGGACTTCATGCCGGAGAAGAAATCGATGCCGAGACCGCGCAGCAAGGCGTCAAGCACGGCCTTGTCGATCTCCGCCGGGCCAAAACACGCGGCGAGCGGCGGGATGTCGCGTTCGGCGCAGGCCTGCATCTGTGCGCCGATACAGGCGGCATGCAGACTAAAGGCCGTGATGTAGCCGGACTGCGCGCGGTAGAGATCCTTCGCGATCGCCAGCGACTGGCGCAGCTCGTTCACCGTATCATCGATGGCGAGATGCGGCCGCTTGTCGAACCACTTTGGCACCATCAGCTCGGCGGAGGCACCGACGAAGACGCCCCTGCCCTCGACATCGAGCTCGACACGCACAAAAGCCTGCGGAGCGGCGTGCACCGTCACGCTGCCGAAGCGAAACGGCCGCACGAACGCCGTCGGGCGCTCGAACAGCGTGATGTCTCGCAGAGCTATGCGTGGTGCGTTCAACGCCTCAGTCCAGCGCGCTGTTGGTCATAAAGTGCTTGCGGATGCGGGCGACCAGATCGGTGAAGATCGGGTTCGACATCACATCGAGATTGCGATCGCGGCCGAGCGGCACGTCATAGATCGCGGCGATGCCGCCTGGGCGCTCGGTCATGACCAGCACCTTGTCGGCGAGGAACACCGCTTCCGGGATCGAATGGGTGATGAGCAGGATGGTCTTGCCGGTGCGGCGCTGGATGCGCGACAGCTCGACATTCATCTTCTCGCGCGTCATGGCGTCGAGCGCGCCAAACGGCTCGTCCATCATCATGATTTTTGGATCATGCACCAGCGCGCGGCAAATCGAGGCGCGCTGCTGCATGCCGCCGGAGAGCTGCCACGGCAGCTTCTTCTCGAAGCCCTCGAGGCCGACCATCTTCAAGAGTTCTTTGGCGCGCGGAATGTATTTTTCGCGCTTCTCGCCCTTCATATCGATGGGCATCAGCACGTTGTTGAGAATGTTCCGCCACGGCAGCAGCAGCGCATTCTGGAACACGATGCCGACATCGCCATGGGGCTCGGTGACCTTGTTGCCATCGACGCGGATTTCGCCGGTGGTCGGCGGGAGAAGACCCGAGATCATCTTCAGCAGCGTGGACTTGCCGCAGCCGGAGGGGCCAACGACGACGAAGAACTCGCCGTCATTGATGTGGAAGTCCAAAGGACGCAGCGACTGCACCTTGCCGTCGCCGGTCCCGTAGGTCTTGGAGACGCCGGAGAGATTGATCCCCGACGCCGCGTTTTGCGGCTGCTCCGACACGACACGAAGATGCGCGTTGGGTTGATCGACGCTCATATGGCTCGTGGCTTTCATCGTTGCAGTCATCTGTCGTCCTGTTCGTCTTCGCTTACTTCGGCAGATAGTCGTTGGTGTAGAAGGCCTTCGGATTGTCCTTGGCCTTCGCTTCCAGACCGCCATACTCGACCATCAGCTCCACCGACTCCTTCATGTTCTGGTCGGTGACCGAGAACACCGGCTTGTCCTTGGTTTCCGGCGTCTTGTAGAACTGGGTGGTCAGCTCAAAGCCCTGGGTGAGCGTGTCGATCTTGCCGCCCTTAGGATTGGCATCGAGGATCGACTGCGCAGCTGCCTTCGGATCCTTCTGGGCTTCCTCGACCGCCTTGATGGTGGCCTTCATGAAGCGCTTGACGAGATCCGGATTGGCCTTTGCCCAGTCGGTGTTGGCGATGATGCCCGACGACACCAGATGGATGCCGTAATCGGCGAACTTGATGGTGTTGACGTCCTTGCCGGTTGCGTCCTTGATCTTCATGGACTGATCCATGACGTAGCCGAGCAGCACATCGGCCTGGCCGTTGATGACGGCGTTCAGCTTGGTCTGCGCATCGCCGGCGACGGTCTTGAGATCGCTTTCCTTGAGGCCGGCCTTCTTGAGGAACAGCGGCCAGATCTGGCTCAGCGCGTCGGCCGGCGTCACGGCGACGGTCTTGCCCTTGAGGTCTTCCGCCTTCTTGATGTTCTTGTCGACAAAGCCCATGGCCGACATGGCCGTGGTCTGCAGCAGCACGCCGGTGGCGACGACGGGTGCGCCCTTGACGGCGGCACGCATCATGGTCGGGACGTCGGCATAGCCAAAATTCACGGTCTTGGCGGCGACGGCCTGCACGGTGTTGGCGGAGCCGCGGCCTTCCTGGATGTCGAGATCGATGCCTTCAGCGGCATAGATGCCCTTGGCCTTGCCGTAATAGAACGGCGCGTGCTCGCCATAGACATACCAGTTGAGCATCAGCGTCACCTTGTCGGCGGCAGCAGCCGGCGCGGTGAAAGCGATCGTTGCAGCAATCGCGGCAGTGGACACGGCGGTAACCCATTTCAGCATAGTCAGCCTCCCTTTGAAGCAGGTGATGGCGGCCCGTTCAGCCGGGCCGCTTTTGGAGTTTGGCGTCCGATCAAGACGCGACGAAAACATCAGCGCGATGGCTGACGTGCCACGGAATCACCATCCGCTCGATGCGATCGACTATCCAGAACAGGATCACGCCGAGCAGCGCGAGGATGACGAGAGCTGCGAACATGGTCGGCAGATCGAAGGTGCCGATCGAGCGTTGCAGCACATAGCCGATGCCGGAATTGGAGCCGACGAATTCGCCGACGACGGCGCCGACGACAGCGAGCGTGACGGAAACTTTCAGGCCCGAGAAGATCGCGGGCAAAGCATGCGGCAGGTTCACCGCCAGGAACACGCGAATGCGGCTGCCCTTCATGGCACGGGCGAGATCGACCATGTCGGGATCGACCGATTTGAAGCCCTGCACGGCCGAGACGACGACGGGGAAGAAGCCGAGCAAAAAGGCCGCGATGATCTTCGGAATGATGCCGAAGCCGAACCACACGACGAACAGCGGCGCGATGGCGACCTTGGGGATCGACTGCGAGAACACCAGCAGCGGATAGATGTAGCTCTCGACGGTGCGCGAGCCGGCGATCAGCATCGCGATCGGAATGCCGAACACGGCGGAAGCAAGGAAGCCGAGCAGCGTCGCGTAAGTCGTCGGCCAAGACTGCGACAGCAGTTCGGGCCAATCGGTAATCAGCACCTTCACGACGTCCATCGGCGCCGGGATCTGATAGGCCGGAATGCCGAAGATGCGGATCGAGAGATCCCACGCGGCGATGATGAACAGCAAAAATATGAATGGGCGCAGCCACGACGAATTCAGCAGCTTCGTCACTGCCCCTGGCGCCTTTTTCTCACTCACGCGTCTCGTCTCCCGGTTGCCGCTTCGCGGCCGCAATTAACTCGTTGGATAAATACTAGCTACACGAGTTGCGTTGTCAATTGGGCGCTTAATTACAAAAATTTATGCTGACAAATCAGAGAGATGGATTGTTCACAACGCGTCTCATCGTCATCGCCCGGCTCGACCGGGCGATCCGATATGCGATGGTGGAGGCGCTTGATCGCCGGCTGCAGCGTTTACTGGATCCCCGCTTTCGCGGGGATGACGGGCTGAGATCCGGGCACAAGAACCTCCTCCGCAGAGCGCCCGGTCAATGCCCCCAGAATGAGCGACACCATATGCGCGAGCCTCTCGTCCTTGGCATCCTTGGCCAGGAGATCGCGACCGAAGATGACGCTGAGCGTCGCATTGTTGCCGATGTAGAAGAAGCTCAGGCCGGCGATGGAAATGTAGAGCTGCACCGGATCCATCGCGACCTTGAAGTCACCGGACGCGACGCCGCGTAACACCACCTGCCGGATCATCTCCACGAAAGGCGAATGCATCGACTTCACCTTGTCGGAGCGCTTGATGTGTTTGGCGCGCTCCAGGTTCTCGGTGTTGAGCAGCGCAAGGAATTCCGGGTTACGGATGAAGTAATTCCAGGTGAAGGTGATCAGGCTCTCGATCGCTTCCGGCGGATCGAGATGCTCGAGATCGAGCGTGCGTTCCTCTGCACGGATCTTGGCATAGGTGCCTTCCAGCACCGCCAGATAGAGATCGTCCTTCTTGCCGACGTGGTAATACAGCATGCGCTTGTTGGCGCCGGCGGCCGCTGCAATGCGATCGACACGCGCACCGGCCAGACCGCGTGCGGCGAACTCTTTCGTGGCCGCTTCCAGGATGCGCAGGCGCATGCCCTCGGGGTCCCGCTGCCATCTCGTGGCCTTGCCCGTCGACTTGCCCGCCTTGGTCGACCTCGTTCTGAGCGTTTGCCTGGTCGTTTGTTTCTTGGCCAAACCTTGTCCCTGTCACCGACCGGCATGATGGATCACACCGGCAACCTCATCGCGTGTAGCATGCGGTTGCAGCATTGAGAACCGCATACGTTCTGGCGAGTATGCACAAACATCCATCGCCTTTTAGCGGATGCGTGGCTATCACTGCGCGGCCCAACCGGATCCTGCCGTGCCCACCATCATCACCGACCCGTTCTTCTATGTCGTCGCCATTCCGGCGGTGCTGTTCCTCGGCCTGTCAAAAGGCGGCTTTGCCGGAGTCGGGATCGCCGCGACGCCCCTGCTGGCTCTGTATCTGCCACCGCTGGAAGCGGCCGCCCTTCTGCTGCCGGTGCTGATCACGCAGGATCTGATTTCGCTTTATGTCTACCGGCGCGAATGGGACGCCTCGAATTTGAAGATCATGCTGCCCGGCGCCATCATCGGCATGGCGCTGGCGTGGTTGTTTGCTTCCATCATTTCCGACAATGCGGTGCGGATCACCGTCGGCCTGATCGGCCTCGTCTTCGTCATCGATGTCTGGCGCAAACGCGCCCAGATCGAACCGCGTCGCATGGGCCCGGCCGCGGGAGTGTTCTGGGGCGCGGTGTCGGGGTTCACGTCCTTCATGACCCAGGCCGGTGGCCCGCCCTTCCAGGTCTATGTACTGCCGCAGCGGTTGCCGAAGCTTGTGCTGGTGGGCACCATGACGATCTTCTTCGCCATCGTGAACGCGCTGAAGATCGTGCCTTATCTGGCGCTCGGCCAGTTCAACACCGCAAATTTCGCGACATCGCTGCTGCTGCTGCCCGCGGCGGTGCTGACCAATTTCGCCGGCATCTGGCTGGTGAAGCGCACGCCGACGGACCTGTTCTACAATATCGCCTATGCGATGCTGCTCGTGATCTCGATCGTGCTGCTATGGCAGGGGATTTCGCACTTCGTGCGGTGAGCCGCCGTACCTTGACGACTTTTGCGCTTCAAGCGCATCCTAGCCACGAAACGAGTGCGAGGAACACCGCATGACCCGCTTGCTTGACCAGGCCGTTGCGACCGTTGCTCAGCTTCCCGACGAGCGGCAGGATGCGCTCGCACGGGTGCTGCTCCAGCTCGCCGGACAGGAGCAGCCTCCCTATATTCTCACTCCCGAAGAAGAAGCCGATCTCGATTCTTCCGCCGCAGCGGAGGCGCAGGGCGAATTTGCGACGGATGATGAAATCCGCGCGATCCGGACGAAACACGGAAGGTGATCATCCGTTACACCAAACCCGCCGCAAGGCAGCTCGACACGATCCTCGACTATATTGCTGAATCACTCCCCACAAGGCGCCGGCAAAGTACTCGACCGGATCGACGAAATGCTGGCTCTGATCGCGGCGCAGCCCGGCATCGGCCGCTCGACCAATCGTCCCGGCTTTCGCCGCGTCAATCTCCATCCCCACCCCTGTGCGATCTTCTATCGGGCCAGCGAGACTGAAATCGTCGTTCACGCCATCCGCCACGCTGCCCGCAAACCACGGCGCGTGTAAGCGAACCGCGCGATGGGGTCTCAATCCCGCTCCTCGCGCTCGATCAGCAGCGTCGGAATGCCGAGCGTGCCGTCGCGGAGGCTGGCGACGCGGGTGCCGGGCTTACGGCCGCTCCGCACTTCGGACACGGTGATATGGGCGGCGAGCAGGCGCTCGCGCGTTGCGTCGATATCAGTGACCCGCCAGGTCATGCCCCAGAGCACATCGCGATTGACGTCACCCTGATCGTGCGGGCGCTTGACCAGTTCGACGATGAGATCGCCGCAGTGGAAAAACATCAGGTGGCCCCAGTCGGGATTGGAGCGATCCAGCGCGAGATCGAGGCCGAGCCGCGCGCCATAGAGCGCAGCGGCGCGTTCGGGGTCCTGTGTCGCAACGACGATGTGATCGAGGCTGATGATCGGCGTATCGCTGGTGCTGGTCGAAACCTGCCGTTCGCCGTTCAGCTCGATAAAGAACTGACGCACGCCGCGGGTATGATCGGTGGCCGCGCGGGTGCGCTTCCAGGACAGCGTGGCGCCGGTGTCGCGGTCCCTGCTCTCGACCTCGGTGACGGGATCTGGCTTCAGCGCCACACGCTCAAGGCGGCGATGCAACTTCGCTATATCATCGGTCGCAAAGCAAATGCTGGCGAGCGTGGCGCCGCTTTCCGGTAACACCGCCCGGATGCGGTCCGCCGCCGTGCCATCGCCATGCGGAGCCATCAGTTCGACCGATATATTGGCCAGTGTGAAGATCGCGAGCTCCGCACCCTCACTGGTGCTGCGCCAGGAGGGTTTGCGCGCGAACAATGTCTGGTAGGTGGCGATCCCGGCCTCCAGATCGTTCAGCAGAATGACGACATGATCGAGCCCGGTGATCATCGTTCTCTCCTCCCGTTGCTTGCCACGCTACTATGCCAGCTTTCACGCCGGACTGGTCAAGACGACGCAGCCGCCTTGCGCGATTTGCCCCAGTGCGGCCACGACCGGGGCACAGACAGGATTGGCGGGCGGCTCGTGCGGCACCGCACAATTTCGATGGCGGGCGGCGCGGCGACTGTTAAGCTGTTCGCGCGGCCGAGGCCGGCGGCCGCACCGCCATCACCCTGACGCGACGGACGGATTCATGAAAGCGCTCTTTATCGGACAGACCTATATCGACGTCACCTTCATCACCGACCACATGCCTACCGGCGATGAAAAGCACGTCGCCTCCGACTACGCGGTGTCGTTCGGGGGCAATGCCGTCACCGCGGCGTTCTGCTGTGCCAAGCTGGGCATTGTGCCCGACCTGATCGCCACCGTGGCCAATGACTGGCTCGGACGCATGTTCATGGACATGAGCGCGAAGTACAATATCGAGATTCACCCGCGCAAGGTGGCATCCTCATCGCTGTCTTTCATCATGCCGAAGGACGGCAAGCGCGCCATCGTCCGCTGCCGCGACGATGAGCATATCCATCCGTTCCCGCTGCTCAATCTCGGCGCCTGCCGCGCGCTGCATGTGGACGGGCACCAGCCGGATGCCGCGATCCACTATGCAAAACTGTGCCGCGAGGCCGGGATCCTGACTTCGCTGGATGGCGGCGGCCTGCGCACCAATACGCATGAGCTGCTCGAATATATCGACGTCGCCATCGTCGCCGAGCGCCTGTGCGAACAGATGGACCTGACGCCGGAGAAGATGCTGGATTATCTCAAGGGCCGCGGCTGCCGCGTCGGCGGAGTCACGCTCGGCGAGCGCGGGCTGCTCTGGTATGACGAGGCGGGTGCGGTGCATACGCAGCCGGCCTATGCGATCCCGAAGGAGAAGGTGATCGACACGAACGGCGCCGGCGACGTGTTTCATGGCGCCTATGTGTATTCGTATCTCGCGAACCCGGGCGCGAGCTGGTCGGAGCACTTCCAGTTCGCGCGGGCGGCGTCCACGCACAAGATCCAGAAGCTGGGCAATGAAGCGGGATTGCCGACGCTGGCGGATATCGCGGCGGTGAAACAGGAATTCGAGAAGGCGTGATAGCCTCACACTCACTTGTCATCGCCCGGCTTGACCGGGCGATCCAGTCAACTCACGAGCTGCAGTGTGGACTGGGTCACCCGGTCAAGCCGGGTGGCGACAGGTAAGTTATTCTGCGGGAGAACTAACTCTTCCCCTCGCCCGTCATAAAATCAAAGTCGCAACCTTCGTCGGCCTGCAAAATCGTTGCATGGAACAAATGCGCGTAGCCGCGCCTGGCCCAATCCGGCGTCTCAACCGGCGGCAACGCGGCGCGACGCTTGTCGAGTTCGGCGTCATCCACCAGCAGATCGATTGATCGGTTGGCAACATCGAGCCGGATCATGTCGCCGTTCTTCACCAAGGCCAGCGGACCGCCCACCGCGCTTTCCGGCGTGATGTGCAGCACGATGGTGCCGAAGGCGGTGCCGCTCATGCGCGCATCCGAGATACGCACCATGTCCTTCACGCCTGATCGCGCGAGTTTTTTCGGGATCGGCAGGTAGCCGGCCTCGGGCATGCCCGGCGCACCCTTGGGACCGGCATTGCGCAACACCAGCACGTCATCCGCGTTCACGTCGAGATCGGGATCGTCGATGCGGTTGGTCATGTCCTCGACGGACTCGAACACCACGGCACGGCCGGTGTGTTGCAGCAGCTTTGGCGAGGCCGCTGCATGCTTGATGACGGCGCTGCGCGGCGCGAGATTGCCGTGCAGAATGGCGAGGCCGCCCTCGCGCTTGATCGGATTGTCCTTGGAGCGGATGACGTCCTGTCCCGGCACGTCCTCGGCCTTCGCCACGATCTCGCGTAGCGTCTGCCCTGTCACCGACTTCGCATCGAGATCGATGAGATCGCCGAGTTGTTCCATCAGCTTGGGCACGCCACCGGCGTGATGGAAATGCTCCATATAGTGATCGCCGGACGGCTTGAGATCGACCAGCACCGGCACATCGCGGCCGAGATCGTCGAAAGCGTTGAGATCGATACGGTTCGGCGTTCGGTTGGCCATGGCGGTGAGATGGATCAGGCCATTGGTGGAGCCGCCGATCGCCTGCAGCACCACCTGCGCGTTGCGGAATGAACCCGGAGTAAGAAATTCGCTGGGCTTGGGGCCTTTGTTCTTCGCGAGCGCGGCCGCGACCTTGCCGCTGGCTTCAGCCGAGCGGAAACGTTCCGCATGCGGCGCCGGAATGGTCGCGCTCATAGGCAGCGACAAGCCCATGGCCTCGGTGACGCAGGCCATGGTCGAAGCCGTGCCCATCACCATGCAGGTGCCGACGGAGGGCGCGAGACGTGCGTTCACGTCATCGATCTCCTGCTGGTCGATCTCGCCCGCGCGGAATTTGCCCCACATGCGGCGGCAGTCGGTGCAGGCGCCGAGCACCTCGCCCTTGTGATGACCCACCACCATCGGGCCGACGGGGATCACCACCGTCGGCAGATCGACGGACAGCGCCGCCATGATCTGTGCGGGCAGCGTCTTGTCGCAGCCGCCGATGACGACCACTGCATCCATCGGCTGGGCGCGGATCATTTCCTCGGTATCCATCGCCATCAGATTGCGCAGATACATGGAGGTCGGGTACGCGAAGCTCTCGCCAATGGAGATGGTCGGGAACACCATGGGCAGCGCACCGGCCAGCATGACGCCGCGCTTCACCGCCTCGATGATCTGCGGTGAATTACCGTGGCACGGATTGTAGTCGCTGTGGGTGTTGGTGATGCCGACAATCGGGCGGTCGAGCGCATCGTCGGAATAGCCCATGGCCTTGATGAAGGCTTTTCGCAGGAACAGCGAAAAGCCGGCATCGCCATAACTCGTGAGCCCCTTGCGCAATCCATCGGCCATGTGCGTTCCCATTCCAGTCTGTTTTGAATGCTTCTTATGAAGCGGCTGGAAGGGAAGTCAATTGTCCGTGCAGACGCTCTGTCCTGTGCTATTTCGGCTCCCAAACCCTGCTGAAATCTCCCGAAAACTCCGCACTGCAAAAAGCGCCGCCCTGGTAGAAATCGCCAACCGGATCCGGCTTCAGCTTCGCCTGTTCCGCCATGGCGTGTTCGCGATGATCCTCGCCACGCCCGATCGGACGATAGCCGAGCTCATAGGCGCGCGTGTTGTCCCACCAGGCGCGCTCGTTATAGGAGGCGCCGTACAATACCTCGAAATGGATGTCGGGATGCTCGAGCCCGATGCGGCAGAGCTGCACCAGATCCTCCGGCTTCAGCCAGATCGACAGCCGGCGCTTGTCGAGCGGGACATCACCGAAATTGCCGATGCGCAGGCATGTCACCGAGAGGCTGTGCTTGTCCGCATAGAGCGCGCCGAGCGCCTCGCCGAACACTTTGCTGACGCCGTAGCGGCTGTCGGGACGTGCAGTGACACCGGGCGGGATTTTCGCATGACGGGGATAGAATCCGACAGCATGGTTCGACGAGGCGAACACGATGCGCTTGACGCCCCTCCTGCGCGCGGCTTCGAAGAGATTGTAGCAGCCGACGATATTGGCCTGCAGGATGGTGTCCCACGGTCCTTCCACCGAGAAGCCGCCGAAATGCAGGATGCCATCGACGTCCTCACAGATGGATTCGACGGCCGCAAGATCGGCGAGGTCAGCCTGCCTGAACGTCTCGCCCGATTTCAGACCCGACGGCGTTGCGAGATCACTGAGCACAAGGTCCGGATAGATCGGTGGCAGCAGTTCGCGCAAACGCGTGCCGATGCCGCCCGATGCGCCCGTCATCAAGATCCTTGGCATTCCCGTACCCCGTGATGTTGTCAGTTGTCAGACAAGTATGGCGCAGCACCGGCGTCTCAGCAAGGTAGCGCAACCGGCATTGCTTGCCGCCCATCGTTGCCGATGCTAGCAAACGCATCCGAGGAAACGACAGTGAACGAGACGCCAATGTCCGACACGCCATCCCGTGGCTGGCAACCCGCCAGCTACTATCCCGACCCCGCCATCACCGCGCTCGATCCCCGCTTCGAGAAATACTGGATCAAGCTCGGCGCGGTCGAGCGCATCGCCACAGGCCTGCGCTGGGCTGAAGGTCCTGTCTGGTTCGGCGACGGCCGCTATCTGCTGTGCTCGGACATTCCTAACAACCGCATCATCCGCTGGGATGAAGAAACCGGCGCGGTCAGTGATTTCCGCAGGCCTTCGAATTACGCGAACGGCAATACGCGCGACAGGCAAGGCCGGCTGATCACCTGCGAGCACGGCCGCCGTCTGATCCGCACCGAATATGACGGCAGCATCACCGTGCTGATGGATCGCTTCGACGGCAAGCGCCTGAATTCGCCGAATGACGTGGTCGTGAAATCCGACGGCTCGATCTGGTTCACCGACCCCGCTTTCGGCATCCTGAGCGACTATGAAGGTGACAAGGCGCCGTCCGAAATCGGCATGAATATCTATCGCATCGATGGCGAGACACTGCAACCGAGCATCGTCGCCGACGACATCCTTGCCCCGAACGGATTGTGCTTCTCGCCGGACGAAACCATCCTCTACATCGTGGAGTCGCGCGGTGTGCCAACACGCAAAATCCTCGCCTACGATGTCGCCCCCGATGGCAGGACACTCAGAAACAAGCGCATCGCCATCGATGCCGGACCAGGCACGCCGGACGGCATGCGCTGTGACGTCGATGGCAATCTATGGTGCGGCTGGGGGATGGGAACGCCTGAACTCGACGGCGTGACGGTGTTCGCGCCCGATGGCACACCGATCGGCCGCATCGCGCTGCCCGAACGCTGTGCCAATCTCGCCTTCGGCGGCCGCAAGCGCAACCGGCTGTTCATGGCGGCGAGCCAGTCGATCTATGCTGTCTACGTGAATACGCAGGGGGCACCGGGCGGATAGTGCGTGGCCGTAGGATGGGTGGAGCGCAGCGAAACCCATCATTCCGTCGATTGCCGCAAGCTCGGCCGATGGGGTTCGCTCCGGCGCTGCGCCCCTGCGCTCTACCCATCCTACAGTCCGAACCAAACAAAAACGCCGGAGCTTTCGCCCCGGCGTTTTCAGTCACGAAGCCCGAAGCTTCGAGACGCGGTCTTACGCCGCGTCGTAACCTGCGATGGCCTTGATCTCAAGGAAGTCCTCGAGACCGGCCTTGCCCCATTCACGGCCGTTGCCGGACTGCTTGTAGCCGCCGAACGGAGCGGTGCGATCGTTCGGGGCGCCCTGCAGATTGATATTGCCGGCGCGGATGCGGCGACCGAACTTGCGGGCACTCTCGATCGTGTCGGCCGAGACATAGCCGGCGAGGCCGTAGGGCGTGTCATTGGCGATGCGCAGCGCGTCGGACTCGTCCTTGGCGCCCATGATCACGAGCACCGGCCCGAAGATTTCTTCGCGCGCGATGGTCATGTTCTCGGTGACGTCGGCGAAGATCGTCGGGCGGACATAGAAGCCCTTGTTGACGCCTTCCGGCAGGCCGGGGCCGCCGGCAACCAGCGTCGCGCCTTCGTCGATACCCTTCTGGATCAGGCCCTGGATCTTGTCCCACTGGCCGCGATTGACCACCGGGCCAATCACGGTGCCATCGGCACGCGGATCGCCGGCCTTGGTCTTGTCGGCCTGGGCCTTCGCGATGGCTGCGATTTCCTTCATCGCGCCCTGCGGCACGATCATGCGCGACGGCGCGTTACACGACTGTCCGGAGTTGTTGAACATGTGCGCAACGCCGCCGGTGACCGCCTTCACGTAATCGGCGCCTTCGAGGATCACGTTCGGCGACTTGCCGCCGAGTTCCTGGCTGACGCGCTTCACGGTGTTGGCGGCGCGCTTGGCGACGTCGATGCCGGCGCGGGTCGAGCCGGTGAACGACACCATGTCGATATCCGGATGCTCGCTCATGGCGACGCCGACCTCAGGGCCGAGGCCGTTGACGAGATTGAACACACCCTTCGGCACGCCGGCTTCATGCAGGACTTCAGCGAAGATCAGCGCCGAGGTCGGGGTGAATTCCGACGGCTTCAGGATCATCGTGCAGCCGGCGGCGATCGCAGGCGCGACCTTGCAGGCGATCTGGTTCAGCGGCCAGTTCCAGGGCGTGATCATGCCGACGACGCCGATCGGCTCCTTGGTGATGACAGCCTGGTTGTGCTTCTCGTCGAACGGATAGGTCTTGAGAACGTCGAGGGTCGCGGTCAGGTGGCCAAGACCGGCGCCGGCCTGCAGGCGCTCGGCCATCGGCAGCGGGGCGCCCATTTCGTCGGACACGGATGCGCCAATGTCCTTCATGCGGGCCTTGTAAGCCTCGATGATCTTTTCGAGCAGCGCGACGCGCTCCTCGCGGGTGGTCTGCGAGAAGGTCTCGAAGGCGCGCTTGGCAGCGGCAACGGCCTTGTCCACATCGGCCTTGGAGCCGAGGGCAACTTCATACATCGCTTCTTCGGTCGCCGGATTGACGACAGGCGTCGACTTCTTGACAACGGGATCGACCCAGGCGCCGTCAATGTAGAATTGCATGCGGTTGACCATTGGTAACCTCTTTGAGTACGGGAGCGTCTTTTGTTGAACGCCAGTGATGACGGATCGTCTGGGACAGCGGCCTGCAAGGCAAGCATCCTTGCGCGATCATTCCGCCTGATGAACCCGCCATGCACGGGATGCCGCGTGGATGCGACGGTGAGCATTTAAGTGCAGTCGCATGGCAGGAGCAAGACCCGCCACTTTGTGCATGTTCCAAATTCAAAAATGCCGCAGCTGGATCGAGTGTGCAGCGCAGCAATTACATTTGATCATTTGGTGCGCAGAGTCACCGGCGCATCGGGATCGACTTCATCGTCCGCCATGGTGGAGATCGGCGACATCGGCGTGTCGCGCAGGCGCTTGAGGCCGAGATGGCGCTCGCGCAGGATCACGAAGATGCCGGCACCTGCGACGATCACGGCGCCGAACACGACATAGATCGTCGGCACTTCGCCGAACATCCAGTAGCCGAGCAGGAAGGCCCACAGCATCGCGGTGTAGTCGAACGGCGCCAGGAAGGATGCCGGCGCGTAACGATAGCTCTCGGTGAACAGCATCTGGCCGAGGCCGCCACAGATGCCGATGCCAACCAGCAGAGCGAGTTCGAACGTCGAGGGCCACACCCAGCCGAATGGCGCCGTCAGCAGCGAGGCGGCCATGACGATCAGCGTCATGATGATCACGATGGCCGCCGAAGATTCCGTCGCAGTGAGGCGGCGGATCTGGATGGTGGCACCGCCGGAGGTGAAAGCGTTGAGCAGCGCAAGGCAGAGGCCGACCATCATCGAGCTGGTGATCGCGGCATGGTTCTGGAAATACGGCGACAGCATCAGGATGACGCCGGAAAAGCCGACTGCCACCGCCGACCAGCGATAGACGTAGACCTTCTCTTTCAGAAAGATCGCCGCAAACACCACCGTGATCAGCGGCGCAATGAAGGCGATGGCGGTGACGTCGGCGATCGGCAATCGAGCCAGCGCACCGAACGTGCAGAATGTGCCGATGACGCTGAACGAGCCGCGGACCAGGTGCGCGGAGAAGCGCGTCGTGCGAGCGGCATCGCCGAGCTGACCGCGCCAGCCGAAGAACAGCAGAATAGGGATCAGTGCGAACAGGCCCCGGCAGAACACAATCTCGCCGAGCGGAACCGCGCTACCGAGGTAGCGCCCCTGCGCGCCCATGATGGCAAAGGCCATGGTGCTGGCAATTTTCAGCGACACGGCTTTGAAGATGTTCATGAGGCGCAGGAGATCGAAATTTCAGGGAATCGCTGTTTGCGAAATGCTGCATCACACAAACACGTGCGCAGTCGAACGAAAACCACCACAGGGACATGGCTTGGCGGGTTTCCATGCGTGGGGGCGCCGCGGCCTTACCACAACTGCTGTCGCCACCCGCGAAAGCGGGGGAGCCAGTACACGCGGGCGTTGGTGATCGAACTGGCAGGTTGTCGCTTACTGGATCCTCCGCTTTCGCGGAGGATGACAAGGGAAAGCCTGGCGCCCACCCTCAGCCCTTCTTCGCGGGCTTGGGCGGCCCCTCAATCGCTGGCAGCGACTTCAGATAGGTCGCCATGGCCGCCCGGTCGTCGTCGCCGAGCTGCGTGGTGTTGCGGATGACCGGGGCCATGGAGCCGCCTGCGGTGTCGCCTTCCGGGGTCTCACCCGTCTTCAGAAAATAGGCAATGTCCTTCTCGCTCCAGTCCTTCAGGCCCCTTTGGGTGATGTTGGGCACCCAGCCCTGCCCTTCGGGATTGGGACCGCCGGCAAAGCGCTGCTTCTCCTCGATTCCGCCGAGCGCATTACGCGGGCTGTGGCACTCGGCGCAGTGGCCGAGCGCGTTCACAAGATAGGCGCCGCGATTCCATTGCGGCGATTTGGAACTGTCGGCGACGAACGGCTTGCCGTCGAGGAACAGCCACTTCCAGACGCCGAGATTGCGACGGAGATCGAACGGGAAGCCGACGTCATGGTCCGGCGCCTTGCTCGCGACCTGCGGCAGCGTCTTGATATAGGCGAACAGGTCGCGCGCATCGGCCGTGGTCATCTTCTGATACGAGGTGTAGGGGAAGGCTGGGAAGTAATGCTCGTCCTTTGGCGACGTGCCCTTGAGCAGCGCCGTCACGAAATCGGCCTCGCTCCAGCGGCCGATGCCGGCAGTCTGATCGGGCGAGATGTTGGGGGCGTAGAAGGTGCCGAACGGCGATGTCAGCGGCAGACCGCCGCCGAGCCTCAGCTTGTCATCCTGCTTCGGTGTCGCGTGGCACGACGCACAACCGCCGGCATTGAACACCAGCTTGCCATTGGCGACATCGGGCGTATGCGCCGGCAGCGTGCTTGCCGCGACCGTCGCCGGGATCGTCAGCCACCAATAGACGCCGAGGCCGACGGCGAAGAAAAAGGCGAACAGGATGAGGAAGCGTTTCAGCACGAGACAGTCCGTCGATTGAGCCGCGCCCCCTTGCATCTGGTAAGGAATTTCCTTACCTTCTGCGCAGAGGTTGCAGAATGATTACCAGCCGCATGTCCAGCAAAGCCCAGACGACGATTCCTCAACCCGTGCGAACCGCATTGGGATTGAAGGAAGGTGATGAGATTGCCTATGCGATCGAAGACGGTCGCGTTGTCATGACGCGCGCTGAGCAGAACAAACAGGAGGACCCCTTCGCAACTTTCAGCGAATGGGACAGCCCAGCGGACCGGAAGGCCTATGGCGGACTTTGAGCAAGGCGACATCGTCCGCGTCCCGTTTCCTTATACTGACAAGGATACGAGGCAACGTCGCCCCGCGCTTGTCGTTTCATCCGGCCCCATCGGCGAAACAGGTGCCCTTCTCTGGGTCGTGATGATCACGTCCGCTGAAAATCGTCCTTGGCAAGGCGACGTTGCCATTACGAACCACGAGCGCAGCGGATTGCCCGTTCCATCCGTCGTGCGCCCATTCAAGATCGCAACCATCGAAACTCGTTACGCCGAACTCATTGGCAAAATCGCCAAACCTGCGATGCGAACGGTGATGGGTCAGCTACAGACGATCTTGTCGATCCACAACTGACCCGAACGCAGCAAACTCAGCTCTTCAGCCGATAGATCTCGTGGCAGGCGCCGCACTGCTTGCCGATGGCGCCGACATTGGCCTTGAGGCTGTCGAGATCCTTCACCTTGGCCCTGGTGTCTGCCACCGCCTTGCTGAAGCTGTCGATATGCGAGGCGAAGCCAGCCTTGTCGTCCCACACTTTCGGCGAGGCCGAATATTCGTTGCCTTCCTTTAGGCCCTTGGTGCTGTCCGGAAACAGAGCCGGCAGCTTGGTCGCAGTTTCGGTCAGGGTCGTGAAGGCGGCATCCACGGCGGCCTGATCGTAAGGCTTGTCGCCCTTGGCCATGGCGCTCAGCGTGCCGCCGAGCGCGCGGCCGGTGGCCTTCATCTGTGTCTGGCGGTCCTTGACGATATCCTGCTGGGCCGAAACGGCGCCGATCCCGAGCACAAGGGCGCCGGCGACGAGAAATGCGTATTTCATCAAGACCTTCCTTCTTTGGAATTCAACTAGGACTAATGTGCATTATTCGTGTGAACCCCGCCTGACGCCGGCTATTCCGGCGCGGGCGGTGCGACAGCTTTCAGAGGGTATGAAGGCGCTCGTGCTCGCGGATCGCCATCCAGACACGCTCGGGGTTGGCGGGCATGTCGATATGATCGATCCTGTATTCGCGATGCAGGCCTTCGATGATCGCGTTCATGATGGCTGGGCACGAGCCGATCGCGCCAGCCTCGCCTGCGCCCTTCACGCCCATCGGGTTTGTCGTGCAGGGGATGTTGTGCGTCTCGAACGAGAAAGCGGCACCATCCGCCGCACGTGGCAGCGCGTAGTCCATGAAGGTGCCGGTGACGAGCTGGCCGTCGTGGGGATCATAGACCGCCTGCTCCATCAGCGCCTGGCCGATGCCCTGCATGGTGCCGCCATGGACCTGGCCCGCAAGCAGCAGTGGGTTCAGCGTGACGCCGAAATCATCGACGATGACGTAATTGACGATGCGAATCTTGCCGGTGGACGGATCGATCTCAACTTCCACCGCATGCGTGCCATTAGGGAATGTGCCATCGGCGCTGCTGAAGGTTTCGCTGGCGTTCAGCTTGGACGGGTCGGCCTTCTTGGCGAGATCGGCGAAGGACACCGAACGATCGGTGCCGGCGATGCGCACGACACCGCCGTCGATTTCAAGATCGGAGGCGCTGGTCTCCAGCGCGTCTGCCGCAAGTTCTTTCAGATTGATGCCGAGCTGCTTCGTCGCGCGCTGCACGCTGACACCGCCGGACGGAATCGAGGCAGAGCCGCCGGTGCCAAGACCTGTGGCGACCTTCGCTGTATCACCCTGGATGATATGTATCCGCTCCGGCGCGACGCCGAACTGTTCGGCCACGATCTGCGCATAGGCCGTGTGATGGCCCTGTCCGGTCGACTGGGTGCCGATCAGGATGGTGATGTCGCCATCGGCGCCGAGGGCGACATTCGCTGTCTCGTCACCCATCGTACCGCAGACTTCCACATAGGTGGCCATGCCGATGCCACGAACGAGGCCGTCCTTCTTGGCAGCCTTGGCGCGCTTCGGAAACTCCTTCCAGCCCGCGACATCCATCGCGCGCTTCATATGCGCGGTGAAATCGCCGCTGTCATAGACCTTGCCCGTTGCCGTGGTGTACGGCATCGCCTTCGGCGAAATGAAATTCTTGCGACGGATCGCATCCGGCGACATGCCGAGTTTGCGCGCGCACTGATCGACCAAACGCTCAACGACATAGGCCGCTTCGGGACGGCCAGCGCCGCGATAGGCATCCACCGGCACCGAATTGGTGAAGATGGTCCGGACGCGGCAGTGGAAAGCCTGGATGTCGTAGAGGCCCGGCAGCATGCCGGCGCCGCCATGAGGAATGTAGGGACCGAAGGTCGACAGATAGGCCCCCATATCGGCCATCAGATCGACGTCCATGGCGAGGAACTTGCCGTCCTCGCTCAGCGCCATGCGGGCTGTCGTAACGTTGTCGCGACCCTGGGCATCGCCGAGGAAATGATCGGTGCGATCGGCGGCCCACTTCACGTTCTTGCCGAGCTTCCTGGCTGCAAAGGCCACCAGCGCATATTCGCGATAGGGAAACAGCCGCGTACCGAAACCGCCGCCGACATCGGGGCAGATCACGCGCATCTTGTCTTTGGGCATCTTCAGGACATTGTCGCAGAGGATGTCGCGGAGGCGATGGCTGCCCTGACTGCCGATGGTCAGCGTCATGTGATCGCGCTTGGCGTCGTATTCGCAGATCGCCGCGCGGGTCTCCATGTAATTGATGACCACGCGCGGATTGACGATCTTCACTTCGGCTGTCACGGGCGCCTTGGCGAAAATCTCATCGACCTTTTTCTTGTCGCCGATCGGCACGTCGAACAATACATTGCCGGCATGCTTGTCCCAGACCTGCGGCGCACCCTTGGCGACGGCATTCACGACGCCATTGACCGATGGCAGCGTTGTCCATTCGACCTCAATCGCCTCGATGGCATCACGCGCCTGCTCCACCGTCTCGGCAACGACAAAGGCGATGGCGTCACCGACATGGCGCACTTCCTTCGCAGCAAGGATCGGATAGTCCGGACCGGTAAAAGGGTGATCTTCAAGATTGAACAGGCACGGGAGACCGCCGAGATCCCTTGTGTCTTCCGCGGTCAAGATTGCTGCAACGCCGGGGAGACCGCGCGCCTTCGAGGCATCAAGTGTGAAGGTGGCGTGGGCATGAGGCGAGCGTAACACGAGAGCGTGGAGCGTCGCGGGCGCATGATCGTCGGTATAGCGGCCACGGCCGCGGATCAGGGCATCGTCTTCCTTGCGCAGGACGCTTTGTCCGACACCGAACTTGATGGGAGCCATTGGTCCTCCGACTGCAATTTAGAAACAGTCTACACAGCGGAGGGAGAGCGGCAAGTGGGCGGCGCAGCATCAAAGCGGAGCCCGGGACACGGTTGCGCGAGCTAGCGCGCGCGCACCAGATTGCGCAGCCAGCTTTGGCCGAACAGCGCCAGAATCGAGATGCAATAGACGACGAAAGTCACAATGATGAGAATACCCAGCGTCGCTTCGTCGCGGAGCGTGGTGACGTCGGCCAAATGCGTCGCGGCCACCCGCGCCGTGCCCCACAATGCAGCAGCCAAAACAATACCGGCGACGATAAACTTCCCAAGCGCGATCAGGAAAGAGCGCTCGAATTCGAGATAACCGGCACGCGTAGCAAAGAAGATCACGAGCAGAAGATTGATCCACGCGCCCGCCGCCGTGCCGAGCGCGAGACCGATCTGCGCCAGCGAGCCCATCAGCATGATCTTGAGCACGACATTCACGGCGATGCCGGTCAGCGCCGCGATCATCGGCGTGGTGGTGTCCTTGCGGGCGTTGAAGGTCGCGACGGCGCTGCGGATCATCACAAAGGGGATCAGCGCGATGGCGTAAGCGGCCAGCGTTGCCGCCGCAACCGCGGCATCGGCCTTGCTGAAGGCACCACGTGCGAACATCGCACGCATGATGACATCGGGTACCACCAGAAATGCGGCGACGAAGGGCAGCGAGAACAGCAGCGTAAACAGGAAAGCCCGACGCTGAGCGCCCATGGCACCGAGGTGGTCGTTCGCCGCCATCCGCCGCGACATTTCCGGCAGCAGGACGGTGCCGATGGCAATGCCGATGACGCCGATGGGAAGCTGGTTGAGACGATCGGCATAGTACAGCGCCGACAGCGCGCCGACTGGCAGAAAGGTCGCGATGATCGTATCGGCGAACAATGCCACTTGCGTGCCCATGGAGCCGAGCGTCGCCGGGCCGAGCGCACGGAAGAAGCCGCGGATGTCCTCGTCCAGCCGCAGCGGCGCAAAGCGCGGCAGGCCGCCATGGCGCTGCAGGTCGCCGGCCAGCAGGAGATATTGCAGGACGCCGGAGATCAGCACGCCCCAGGCGGCGGCGTGGCCGGCACTCGGGAAGAACGCGGCGAGCGCCAGTGTCGCCATCATCGAGATATTGAGGAAGATCGACGCTGCGGCCGCGCTGGCAAAGCGCTGCATCACATTCAGCATGCCGCCATAGAGCGTCACCAGCGTGATCAGGAGGAGATATGGGAAGGTGATGCGTGTCAGCTCGATCGCTAGCGCGCGCTGTGCGGGATCGTCGGTGAAGCCCGGCGCCAAAAGGCTCATGGCCTGCGGCATGAACACGATGGCGAGGACCAACAGCACCACCTGCGAGGCGAACAGCAGTGTAAAAATTCGATCGGCGAACAGATGCCCGGCATCCTGACCGCCCTTCCCGCTCACATGGGCATAGGCCGGCACGAAGGCGGCGTTGAAGGCGCCCTCGGCGAAGATGGCACGGAAATGATTGGGCAGCCGCAGGGCGACGAAGAATGCATCTGCCACGGGCCCGGCGCCGAGGATGGCAGCGAGCATGATGTCGCGCGCGAATCCGGTGATCCGCGAAAGCAACGTATATCCGCCGACGGTGAAAATGCGCCCCAGCATCAGATGAGTTTACTGCCCCGAATTCTGTTGTCGTCACCCGGCTTGACCGGGTGACGCAGTATACACAGGTGGCTGTGCGTTACACAGGGAACGCCCGATACTGGATCGCCCGCTCCAAGCGCGCAATTGCGCGCCAGCGCGGGCGACGACAGTCAGTGGATGCAAAACGAAATGGCGAGCCTCAAGCCAGCGCGTCGCGCACCGCCTGAATGACACGGTCCTGGGCGGCCTCGTCGAGATAGGCGTGCACCGGCAGGCTGATGACGTCGGCCGACAGTGCCTCGCAGACCGGCAGGCCGCCATCGACGACGGGATAGTCCTTGTACGCGGTCTGCATATGCATCGACTTCGCGTAATAGATGGCCGTCGGCACGCCCTGTTCCTTCAGCGCCGCGGCGAAGGCGTCGCGATCGGTGCCCTTGGGCAGACGGATCGTATAGCAAGCCCAGATCGACGTATTGCCGTCGGCGACGCGTGGCACGCCGACGAGATTGCCGAGGCTGCGGGCGTAGCGATCGGCGACCTTGTTGCGGGCGGCGATTTCGTCGTCGAAGATCTTCAGCTTTTCGAGCAGAACCGCTGCCTGGATGGTGTCGAGGCGTCCCGTGATGCCGAGACGGACATTGTCGTATTTGTCGGAGCCCTGGCCGTGGATGCGGATGCTGCGCAGGGTATCGGCGAGCTGATCGTCATCAGTGAAGATCGCGCCGCCATCGCCGAAGCAGCCGAGCGGCTTGGCCGGGAAGAAACTGGTGGTGGTGGCAAGCGCCGAGGTGCCGATACGCTTGCCCTTGTAGGTCGCGCCGAACGCCTGCGCGGCGTCTTCGAGCACGAACATGCCCTCGGCTTCGGCAATCGCGACCACCGCATCGAGATCGGCGGGCTGGCCGAACAGATCGACCGGAATGATGGCCCGCGGCTTGAGACCAGCCTTCTTCGCGGCGGCAACGCCATGCTTGATCGATTCCACGCTGATATTGAAGGTGGTTTCATCGACATCGACGAAGACAGGTGAGGCGCCGACCAGCGCCACCGCCTCGCCTGTCGCACAGAAAGTGAAGGACGGACACAGCACGGCATCGCCAGGGCCGATCTGCCTGGCCATCAGCACCATCATCAGCGCATCGGTGCCGCTGGCGCAGCTGATCACATGCTTGGCGCCGCAATATTCGGCAAGCTTGGCCTCGAGTTTCGTGACTTCCGGGCCGTTGATGAACTGGCAGTGATTGAGCACCCGGGTGACGGCTTCGTCGACCGACGATCCCAGACGCTGGCGCTGGGCATTGAGGTCGATGAAGGGAACGGGGGTGTGCTGGTTCATTGCGGGGCCTGCGAGTAAGGAAGAGATCGTTGAATCGAAGCCGGCGCCCATGGGGCGCCGGAGATGGGTGCGGCACTAGCCGGCAATCTTGTGCGCCACGCGTAGTGCCGTGGCGGCCGGTGTCTTCGGCGCCTCCAGACATTGGATCGCGATTTCGAGCGAGGCGACGCCTTCCTCGCCCGTCACGGCCGGCACGCCACCGGTACGCACGGCATCAAGGAAAGCGTTGAGTTCGGCGCGCAGCGGCTCGTCCTGGCCGACCGGCAGATGGCGCATGGAATAGCTGCCATCGGTCTTGAACCCGAAGCACTCGGTGACCTGCCGGGTGAGCAAGTCGCCCATCACATATTTGCCGCGCGTCGCCACTGTCACCGTGCGCGCCTTGAATGGCGTCAGCCAATTTGTGTTGATGTGCGCGAGTACGCCCGAAGCCGTACGGAACTGCAACAGCGCGATATCCTCGCGCTCGGCCACGGCCGAGGCAAGCTGCGGCTGCACATCGACGATGTCGCTTTCGGTGAACCAGCGGATCAGATCGATGTCGTGCACCGCAAGGTCGATCACCACGCCGACATTGGACATGCGCGGCGGGAACGGGCCGACACGGGTGATGCCGATAGAGAGAATATCCTCGCCAGCGATCGCCTTCTTGACGGCAGCCACTGCGGGATTGAAGCGCTCGACATGACCGACCATCAGGGTAACGCCAGCCTTCTTCGCGGCAGCGACGATCTCGTGTCCCTCTTCCACCGTCGAGGCCACCGGCTTCTCGACGAGAACATGGATGCCCTTGGCGATGCAGGTGAGCGCGATCTCGTGATGCAGATGCGTCGGCGCCGCGATGCTCACGGCATCGACGCCGGCCCCGAACAGCGCATCGAGTTCCGCAAAGGTCTTGCAGCCGATATGATTCTCGGCACGGGTCCGGTGCTCGGCCAGCGGATCGACGATGCCGACCATCTCGACGCCCGGCAGCCCGGCCAGCACGCGGCCGTGATTCGTCCCCATGATGCCGGCCCCGATCACGCCAACGCGCAATACGCGCGCCTGATCCCCACCGACTGTTTTGGAACCGCTCGAAGCCATATTTTTATCCCACCAAATCACGCCCATCCCAGCGCGTGCGGGTGTCCTAACATGACGCCACAAATGTGGCGATGCAGCAAAAAGAGGATTCAAACACGTTTTGATTCAGAGAATTACAGGTAAAACGACCGCCAGAACCAGCTAGTCCACCGTCTTGCAATCCCTCGGGCTAGCCGTCGCGGAGAGGATGCGTCTTCCGATGCCAGGCCCAGGCCGTCCGCACGATGGTGACCAGATCCGATGACACAGGGCGAAATCCAAGCACTTCGAAGGCTGCCGACGGATCGGCCACCAGGAATTCGGGATCTCCGGTACGGCGCTCGCGAACGATGTAGGGCACCTCGCGGCCAGCCTCCTGCGCGATCGCCTTGAGAATCTGAAGCACAGAGAAGCCGCTGCCGGTCCCGAGATTGAGCGCCCCGCCCTCATGTCCATTCAACAGACATTTCAGCGCGAGGATATGCGCTTCGGCGAGATCGGCGACATGGATGTAGTCGCGGATCGCGGTGCCGTCCGGAGTCGCGTAATCCTCGCCGAACACGGAAAAATCCACATGCCCCTGCAGTGCCATCATGGCGCGCGGGATCAAATGCGTTTCCGGATCGCGTAACTCGCCGATCTCTCCGCCCGAGTCGTCGCCGCAGGCATTGAAGTAACGCAGACTGAACGAATTGAGCCCATAGGCGGGGCGATAATCCGCCAGCACCTGTTCGATCATCCACTTGCTCATGCCGTAGGGATTGATCGGTCGGCCCGCGGCCGCCTCGGCAATCGGCTTGCTGTCGGCCTGGCCGTAGACCGCACCGGTGCTGGAAAAGACCAGCCTCAGCACATTGGTGTCGCGCATGGCCTGTAGCAGCGCGAGCGTGCCAGCAAGATTATTCTGGTAATATTTCTGCGGATCGATGACGGACTCACCAACCGCGCTGAAGGCCGCGAAATGCATCACGGCAACGACGCCATGGGCCGCCATCGTCTCCGTCAACTTGCCGGCATCCGCGATATCGCCGACGACGAGCGGCCCCCATTTGACGAAGGATTCGTGGCCGCTCGACAAATTGTCGTAGCAGACCGGCAGATAGCCAGCCTCATACAAGGCCTTGCAGCAATGTGCACCGATATAGCCCGCGCCACCGGTGACCAGAACGGCTTGCCTCAAAACCATCGCGCAGAAAATCCTGTAGCCGGCTCGCTCGGAGCGAACCAAGTTCTGTTGACGGAATGACGACCGTTCCGCCGGCCGCCGCGATCTACTCGGGCTGGATGATCGTCACGACCATTCCGTCGACCGGGACCAGAAACGCCATGGTCGGCCCGTCCGATGGCCCGGCCCCCGTCATGGCACGATTGAAGGCAACGATCTCGGTGGCCGTGGCATCGCGCGCAGCGAACACGGCAACATCGCCGAACAGCGGCTTGCCTTGCCGCTTCAACTCGCCGATATCAGCACGAAACTCGGGCAACCCGCAGATGCCGCGCGCTTCCTCGATGCTACCGGCATCGAAGACCATGGTCGGCTGTCCATCGATTTCGAGGGTAAAAACTTTCAACGGAATTGCTCAGGCAA
Source organism: Tardiphaga sp. (assembly GCA_030147505.1). Taxonomy (GTDB): domain Bacteria; phylum Pseudomonadota; class Alphaproteobacteria; order Rhizobiales; family Xanthobacteraceae; genus Tardiphaga. The sequence continues at coordinate 171,299 of JASBVG010000017.1, read as the reverse complement.
CAAAGGAACACATCAGCGAAGTTTACGCGGCGCGCGGCCGGTTATCCATTAAATTTGAGAAATCAGGACCAAAGGTCATCTCGGTAACCTTATTTGGTTAGGTTAAGTCCACGTCGCAATTGAACAATTCGGCGTACTGCGCACAACTGCGGGGATCCGAACGCCGAGATCGCCATGTTCGCCGAGGGCCAGAATCATCTGCGAGTTCTGAAACTCAAGCCACGCGCCGACTGGACCGCGGTCTGGCACTTGTGGACGGTGCTGATCCCGCGGCGGTCGATCACCGGGCGTCTGGTGCGCGGACAGGTGTGGCGACGATACGACGGCCGCCGCTGGATCTACAAGAAATTCGCCGAATATCGCTAGGCACCGACGCGATGCGTTGACCTCGCGTCAAGTCCGCTTGTAGTCGTCCTCGATGCGAATGATATCGTCCTCGCCGAGATAGCTGCCGGTCTGCACTTCGATCAGTTCGAGCGGAATCTTGCCGGGATTTTCCAGACGATGCGTGGCGCCGATGGGAATGTAGATCGACTCGTTTTCCCGCATCACCTTCACCTCGTCGTTGAGCGTCACCCTGGCGGTACCGCGCACGACGATCCAATGCTCTGAGCGATGGTGATGCATCTGCAGCGACATCCGCTCGCCGGCCTTCACGACCAGACGCTTGACCTGATAGCGCTCGCCAGTCTCCAGCGCCTGCACCGATCCCCAGGGACGATGGGTCTTGAGATGGTCCTCGGTAACCTGAGGCGCCGCCACCTTCAGTTTCGCCACGAGGCGCTTCAGATTGTTGGCGTCCTTCTGGCGCGACACCAGCACCGCATCCTGCGTGGCAACGACCACGAGATCGTCCACCCCCTCCAGCGCCACGACCGGTCCGTCGCTGGCGACGTTGCAATTACGGCTGTCTTCGAAAACAGCGAGGCCTTGCGTGGCATTGCCCTGGGCATCCTTATCGGACAATTCCCACACCGCGAGCCAGGAACCGACATCCGACCACCCGCAGGAGACGGGCACGACAGCAGCCTTGGTCGTCTTCTCCATCACTGCATAGTCGACTGAAATCGCTCGTGCCTGCTTGAATGCGCCGGCATCGAGCGTGAAGAAGCCGAGATCGCGGCCGGCTTTCGTCACCGCATGCGAGATAGTGGCGATGCTGTCCGCATCGACCCCGCGATATTCATCAAGCAGAGCAGAGGCGCGAAACATGAAGTTGCCACTGTTCCAGAGATAACCAGCCTCGACATAGCGCGTCGCGGTCGGCAGGTCGGGCTTCTCTACGAATTTGGCGACGCGCTTCACATTACCGGACAATCCATCGCCCGGCGAAATATAACCGTACTCGACTGCAGGCCGCTCCGGCGTGACGCCGAACGTAACGATATGGCCGTTGTCGGCCTCGACGAGTCCCGCGCGGCAAGCAGCCACAAAGCCAGGAACGTCGCGCACAACATGATCTGCAGCTAGCGCCAGCACCACGGCTTCTGGATCGCGCGTCAGGGCGAAGACCGCGCCGGCTGCGATGGCCGGACCGGAATCGCGGCGCGCAGGCTCGAGAAGGATATCGGCATCGTGACCGATCTCGGCCAACTGCTCGCGCACCATGAAGCGATAGGCTTCGCTGGTGATCACGATCGGCCTGTCGAACAAGGCTGGATCGGCAATGCGCAGGATCGTGTCCTGAAAAGTCGAGCGAGGCCCGAACAGAGGCAAGAACTGCTTCGGCCGCCCCTCGCGCGACGAAGGCCAAAGCCGCGTCCCGGCTCCGCCGCACATGATGAGGGGAATGATACGCTTGCTCATGGCTTGCTCGACCTCTTCCGTCCCGTAACTGCTTCAGCGGCTCGCGCCGAGATTGCCGTAGTGGCCGCGATACCACGCCACGAACTGCCGCACACCGTCCTCAATGCTGGTGTCCGGCTTGAACCCGACATCTCGCATAAGGTCATCTACATCCGCAAAGGTCTCAGGCACATCACCCGGCTGCATCGGCAGCATGGTCTTGATCGCCTCGAGTCCGAGTTCTTTCTCAAGAACCTCAACCACATGCAAGAGATGCTCGGGTTTGTGGTTGCCGATATTGTAGATGCGTGCCGGCGCCTCGTCGCTACTACCGGATGGTACATTATCGATCAGCCGCCCGATCACGCCGGCGACATCGTCGACATAGGTAAAGTCGCGCCGCATGTCTCCGTGATTGAACAGCTTGATCGGCGTTTTCTCGATGATGGCCTTGGTAAAAAGGAAGATCGCCATGTCCGGCCTGCCCCAGGGGCCATAGACGGTGAAGAATCGCAGGCCTGTGGTCGGCAACCGATAAAGATGACTGTAGGAATGAGCCATCAGCTCATTTGCCTTCTTGGTCGCAGCATAGAGACTGATGGGATTGTCGACCCGATCGCTGATGGAGAACGGCTTCTTCTTGTTGGCGCCATAGACCGAGGAGGACGATGCGTAAAGTAAATGCTTGCAGCCATTATGGCGGCAGCCTTCAAGAATGTTCAGAAATCCCTCGAGATTGGCGTCCGCATAGGCATGCGGATTGTCGATGGAGTAACGTACGCCGGCCTGGGCGGCAAGATGGATCACCACCGGAAACTTGTACTCGGCCATCAGCGCCAGCAGGGTAGCCCTGTCGGCAAGATTAGCCCTGATGAAGGTGAAATTCGGCTGTCCTGCCAGTTGTGCCAGTCGGGCTTCTTTCAACGCGGGATCGTAATAGTCGTTGACGCTGTCGAGGCCCACCACGGTGCGGCCTTCGGCCAGCAACTGGCGGGTGACGTGAAAGCCGATGAAGCCTGTGGCGCCGGTGACAAGAATGGAAGGTTCAGACATCATGTCCCTAGATCTACGGTCTGGCCGCATTGCACAACCATTCGTGCAGCATTCCAATAGCCAAGAGACCACGAATGCCGCAACCCTTCGGCATCGCAGCATTCGATTGCGTCAGAACCGCGACCGCAAAGCATGGCCATGCCGGAGAAACCCGCTATGAAGGCGACCGTGCATAGCTCGCTGGAATCATCCGAAAACTTCGTCACTTTGTCATCCTGATGTCATCAATTGAACTGATCGCTTTACCCGTTGCGCTGGTAGCCGCCAGTGCTCTCTCCGCCCTTTCGATCTGGGCCATTTATCCGCTGCTGATCCGCTACGCATTGGCACGGCCGAATGCCCGTTCGTCGCACAAGGTGCCGACGCCGCAGGGGGCCGGCATCGCGGTAGTTGCAACGACATTGCTCGTAGCAGGCCTTGCGATCACCTGGTTCGCAGCCATCACGACAGCGCTTTGGGTGTTATTCGCAGCGGCGATTGTGATTGCCGTCGTCGGAGCCGCGGACGATTTGCGGCCGTTGCCGGTCGCACCGCGGCTCGCGCTGCAAGCTTTGTGCGTCGCTGCCGCGCTCGCTGCAGTACCGGCCGATTTGCGGGTTCTACCTGCTCTGCCGCTATGGCTCGAACGTGCCGTACTGCTGGTCGGCGGTTTGTGGTTTGTCAACCTCACCAATTTCATGGACGGTCTCGACTGGATCACCGTTGCCGAAGTCGTGCCGGTCACCGCAACCCTAGCGCTCATGAGCCTCGCCGGCGCGCTCTCGCTCCCGGCTGCTCTGATCGCTGCCGCCCTTTGCGGTGCCATGCTGGGCTTTGCCCCGTTCAACAGACCGATCGCAAAGGTGTTTCTCGGTGATGTGGGCAGCCTTCCCATCGGCCTCCTGATCGCTTGGTGCTTGTTGCAGCTCGCTTGCGCAGGATATCTCGCGGCAGCCGTCCTGCTGCCATTTTACTATCTCTGCGACGCGACCATAACACTGCTAAGACGAATGGTACGGAGGGAGCCATTCTGGCTCGCCCACCGCTCACATTTCTACCAGCGAGCAACCGACAACGGCTTTACCGTGATCGAGGTCGTAAGCAACGTCGTTGCGTTGAACGTCATTCTGGCCGCACTGGCCGGATTGTCGATCTATCTTAAGTCAGCGCCAGCCAGCATCGGGCTGCTGGTCATCGGCACCGGCGCGACGACGCTCTTGCTGCGACGGTTCGCAAGATCGCGCGACTAGCTCATTACTCCGCAGGAACGCGATACTCCGGTACAGCATCCTTTAAGATTGCCACCACGACCTCGTGCTGATTGGCCGCGATCGCGGTTCGCAGCGTGACGAGCCACGCATTCAGCACATTCAGCGGCAATTCCTTCGGCTTTGCGGCCATGATGCCGGCAAGGCCGATCTCAGCCGTGGGCTCCTGCTCGGCGAACAGGATTTCGTGCATACGCTCGCCCGGGCGCACGCCGGTGAACACGATGTCAATGTCATAACCCGGCTGCAGACCGGAGAGCCGGATCATGCGGTCGGCAAGATCGACGATCTTCACCGGCTGGCCCATGCTGAGCACATAGACCGACGCATCGGAATGCTGCGCGTTCTTGGCATGGGTCGCGGCAGTTACCACCAGATCGCAGGCCTCGCGAATGGTCATGAAGTAACGCACCATATCCGGATGCGTCACGGTCACAGGCCCGCCGGCTTCGATCTGCGCCTTGAACTTCGGAACGACCGAGCCGTTCGACGCCAGGACATTGCCGAACCGCACCGATATCAGCCGCATGCGTGGCCTGCCGACAGCCCCCGCCGCAACATCACCATCGAGTGCCTGGCAATACATTTCGGCAAAGCGCTTGGTGAGACCGAGCATCGAGACCGGTTCGATCGCCTTGTCCGTCGAGATCATCACCATCGCCTCGACACCTGAGGCAAGCGCCGCATCGGCGACGTTCACCGAGCCGAAGATGTTGGTCTTGACTCCCTCGCCCCAGTCGCGCTCCAGGATCGGCACGTGCTTCAACGCAGCCGCATGAAACACGACATCGGGTTTGAAAACATTCATCAGCTGATGGATGCGCTCGCGGTCGCGAACGTCTGCAATGCGCCCTTCGATCACCGCGCTACTGACCTTTGCGGAGAGCTTCTCGATGGCCGCGTGCAGTGCCGGCTCGGAATTCTCGATGATCAGCAATCGCGCCGCGCCGAAAGTGATGACGCGGTCGCAAATCTCGAAGCCGATCGAGCCGCCGCCGCCCGTGACGACCACCGCCTTGCCGCGCACGAAATTCTCGAGGCGCGCATAGTCGATCTTCACGGTCGGCCGCAGCAACAGATCTTCCACCGCCACTGGCGCCAGTTGCGGCGTGTCACGACTTTCTTCCAGCGTCGGAATGCGGCTCACCGTGAGACCGAGTTTCCGCGATCGCATCAGGATCGATTCAGGCTGGGCCTCGTCCTCGAAGGCCGACGGCGTCATCACCACGCGTTCGATGGAACGCTGACGGTGCCTGAAGTCGTCAATGACATTATCGAGATCATCAAGGCCGCCGAGCACCGGCACACCACGGATCGTTTGCCCGCGATCGGATGTTGCAGGAGAAAGGATGCCAACCGGCCACATTCGTTTCACCGCACCGCTTTCGATGCCGCGTAAAAATACTTCGACATCGGCGGCCCGGCCAATCAGCAGAGCCGGCGCAGCATCCATCGCGCGCGCCTTGTTACGCGTCCGCGAATAACGAAAGTAGCGATAGGCCAGCCGCGAGCCGCTCAGAAAGAAAATCTCGAGGAACCAGTAAATAATGATCGTGGTCTTGCCGAGAAAGAAGGTCCCGTAAACGTTCGGCGCGAGGAAAATATAATCCAGCACCAGCAGCGCGCCGGTCAAAACCGTCGAGGCCTTGATGATGTTGAGCAGATCCGGCAGCGAAATGAAGCGCCACTTCGTTGTCGTCAGATTGAAAACGTAACAGACAAGGAAGCTGAAGATGACGAAGTAAGGCAGGATCGTCAGTAGCAGCGGCAGGCGATCCAATAGATTTTCGCCATCGAAACGCAGCACGAAAGCCAGCACGACCGCAGCCGCTGTGACAATGGCGTCGTGAAACGCAATGACCCAGTTACGGATGGTGAAATTTGAAATACGCGTCATGACTGTCCGCTACGCGCACGTTCGACCAGCGATGTCGTGCTGTGGCCTTGCAAAATATCGACGATGACCACCTCGCCGCCGTTCGCTGCGACGATCTCGTGGCCGACCACCTGCTCTCGCGTGTAATCGCCGCCCTTTATCAAGGTCGAAGGCAGGATCGCCTCGATCAGCTTGATCGGCGTGTCTTCCTCGAAGATGACGACAAGATCGACCGCCTCGAGCGCCGCCAGTACTTCGGCGCGGGCGCGCTCGTTCTGGACGGGACGGTCCGGCCCCTTGAGGCGTTTCACCGAAGCGTCGCTGTTGAGGCCGACAATGAGGCGGTCGCAGGTCGCGCGCGCTGCGGTGAGCACCTTGACGTGGCCGGGATGCAGGATGTCGAAACAGCCATTGGTGAAGCCGATCCGCAATTGATCGCGGCGCCAGCCATCGAGCCGAGCGGCGAGATCTTCTGCGGCGACGATCTTGTCTTCGGCCGCCAAAGTCGCATGCGGCAGCATCTTGCGACGCAGTTCCTGGGGCAAAACAACCGCCGTCCCTTTCTTGCCGACGGCCACGGCGGCGGCAGCGGCAGCGAGACGGAGCACCGCCTCCCAATCCGCGCCGGCTGCGAGTGCAACGGCGAGCATTGCTGCGACGGTGTCGCCGGCACCGGAGACGTCGCGCACCTTCACTGGCAGTGCCGGCACATGGATGGCCTCGCCATCGCGCACAACCAGCGTCATGCCGTGCTCGCTCTGGGTCACGAGCATGGCGGCGCAGTCGGCGAGAATCATCGCCTCCTGGGCCGCGGCAATGTTGATCTCGATATCGGTGCGGCTGCGGGTGGCCTCGGCAAATTCCTTGCGGTTCGGCGTCAGCAACGTGGCGCCGCGATAAATCGCGAAATTCGCACTCTTCGGATCGACAATCACGCGCTTGCCGTGCTTCTTTGCCGCGTCGATCACGTTGCGGATCACCCGCGCGGTCAACACACCCTTGGCATAGTCTGACAACAGCACGATGTCTGAGCGGGTGATCTGCGGCAGGATGGTGTCGAGCAACTGCTTCTCGATCTCGGCCGATGCCGGCGTCGCCAGCTCCCAATCGGCGCGCAGCATATGCGTCGAGAAATGTTCGGAGACGAAGCGCACTTTTCGCGTGGTCGGGCGTGACGCATCGGTCACCAGCAGCGCTTCGATGTCGCTTTCCTGCGCGAGGTGCTGTTTCAGCGTTTCTGCGGCATCGTCAACGCCAACGAGGCCGACGAAAATGCATTTGGCGCCGAGAGCCGCAATATTGCGCGCCACATTGCCGGCGCCGCCCACCACAATCTCGCTGCGCTGCGCGGCAATCACCGGCGCTGGCGCTTCCGGCGAGATGCGCGACACCTCGCCATAGACGAATTCGTCCAGCATGAGATCTCCGATGCAGAGCACTATCTGCTTCGGAAACGCATGAGTCAGAGTGTCAAAGTCGAACATCACACCGGCACCTAGACATCAGCGAAAGCGATCGGGCAAATCGAGGTAGTGCGTCACATAATGCGTCACCGCGTCCTCCAGACGCGTGAAGCCGCCATTGTAGCCGGCGGCGCGCAACCGGTCGGCTTCGCTCTGCGTGAAGTACTGATAGCTGCCGCGAATCTGCTCGGGCATGTCGATATAATCGATGTTCGGTGCAGTGCCGAGCGCTGCATAAGCCGCCAGCATCAGATCCTTGAAGCTGCGAGCAGTACCGGTTCCGACATTATAGATGCCGCTGACACGCGGCGTCGCCAGCAGCCACAGGATGACGCGGACGACGTCTTCGACATAAATGAAGTCGCGCCGCTGATCGCCATCGGCGATGCCGTCGCGATGCGACTTGAACAGCAGGATACCGCGTCCGGCTTTGATATCGTCGAAGCGCCTGGTCAGCACACTCATCATGCCGCCCTTGTGATATTCGTTCGGGCCGAACACGTTGAAGAACTTCAGCCCCGCCCATTGCGGCGGCATCTGCCCGCCCTTGGCGACGCGCTCGGCCACGGCGAGATCGAACAGGTGCTTGCTCCAGCCGTAGAGATTCATCGGCCGCAGCGTTTTCAGTTCGGGCACCGTGTCGGCATCGCGGAACCCCTGCGCACCATCGCCATAGGTCGCCGCCGAGGACGCGTAGATCAACGGCACGCCGTGAGTGGTGCACCAGTCGAGCAGCCGCATCGAGAGACGGAAATTGGTCTCTATAACCAGATCGCCGTCCGTCGCCGTGGTTTCGGAGATCGCCCCCATATGGATAACGGCATCGAGCCGGCGGCCCTTGAGCCACTCCATCAGCACGCCGGGGGGCACCACATCGGCGAGCTGCCGCTTGGCCAGATTCCGCCATTTGCCGTCATGGCCGAGAAAATCGGACACGGCGACATCGGCACGGCCGGCGTCATTGAGCGCCGCGACCACATTCGACCCAATAAAACCGGCCCCTCCGGTCACCAGCAGCATGAAATCCCCATTTCGCGTCTTACGCCGTCACCTTTGCCTCAGTCCCGTCCGGCAGGCAACTTGGGCCACCGAATGACATCAACCCGGTGGGGACATCAGCGGACACATTTCCAAACCGCTTGTCTGACCAGGGCGGACCGGCTACCGACTGCCATAAGCCATAAGCGAAGTCTTTGAAACCATGATCCAAAATACCCCATATCCGGGCGTGACGGTGGATGCGGCGGATACCCGCCCTATCCTGATCGTGCCCTATATGTGGATCGGCGACTTCGTCCGCGGTCATACGGTGGTGCGGGTGCTGAAGCAGCGCTGGCCGAACCGGCCCATCGACCTTCTGGTGACCAAACTGGTGGCTCCCCTGGTGGACTACATGCCCGGCGTGCGCTCCGGGATCGTCTGGGACCTGCCGCGCAGCCGTCTCGCGCTGGCAAAGCAATGGGAACTCGCCGCGCTGATGCGCGAGCGGAACTACGGCACTGCCCTGATCATGCCGCGGACATGGAAATCCGCCCTCGCCCCGGCCCTGGCAGGTATTCCGGAGCGCGTCGGTTTTGTTGGCGAGGTCCGCTTCGGCCTGCTCAGTGATTGGCGCTGGGGCGAAAAAAAACTCACGCGGATGATCGACCGGAAATGCGCGCTGGCGCTGCCGCCCGGCACCGAATTGCCGGCCGAGTGGCCGGTTCCGGATTTTCGCGTTCCCGCTGACGAGATTGCCCGCTGGCGGCAGGCCAACGGGCTCGGCACCGGCCCTGCCGTGGCGCTCGGCCCCGGCTCCGTCGGCTCCTCCAAGCGCTGGACCTATTATGCCGAGGCGGCGAAGCTGCTGGTGGAGCGCGGTTACGACGTCTGGGTGATCGGCGGCCCCGGCGAGAAGGACCTCGCCAACGAGATCGTCGCCGCGGCCGGTCCACGGGCGCGCGACCTCACCACGAACGACCTGCGTAACGGCGTGATCGGCATGGCCGCCGCCAGGGTTGCCGTCGCCAACGATTCCGGCCTGATGCACATCGCCGCCGCGGTAGGTACGCCAACCGTGGGCATTTTCGGCCCCACCAGCCCGCATCTGTGGGGCCCGCTCAATCCCCTCGCCGCCACCGTGCAGACCAGGACCATTGTGCCCTGCCAGCCCTGCCACACACCGGTCTGCCACATGAACAATCATGCCTGCATGCGCGACATCCCGGCTGCCGATGTCGCCGACATCATCCAGAACATCATGGCAAAAGCCGAAATCGCCGGCGTGTCGTCATGACGTCGATCAGGCAGCACAAGCCTGCCGCCTTTCTCGATCGCGATGGCGTGCTCAATTACGACGACAACTATGTCGGACATCCGTCGAAAATCCGCTGGATGCCGAATGCGGCAAAGGCAGTGAAGCGGCTCAACGAGGCCGGCTATCACGTCTTCGTCTTCACGAACCAGTCCGGTGTCGCACGTGGTTATTTCACCGAGACCGAACTCAACGAACTGCTCGACTGGATGCGGAAAGAACTCGCACGAAAGGGCGCCGTCATCGACGACGTCCGTTACTGCCCGCATCACCCGAGCGGGATCGTCGAGGGATATCTGGAAGATCATCCGTGGCGTAAACCGAAGCCCGGCATGATCCTCGATCTGATGCAGCACTGGGCCGTCACGCGCGAAGGCAGTTTCGTCATCGGCGACCGCGACAGCGACATCGAGGCGGCAACGGCCGCGCATCTTCCCGGCTACCTGTTTGCCGGCGGCGATCTCGATGCCTTCGTCGCTGACATCCTGAAAGGTCAGACGAGCCTGCGATAGACCGCAGCGATGCTGCGTGCTTCGGCATCGAGGCTGAATTTGTCCAGCACGCGCTGGCGTCCGCGCTCACCCATGGCGCGTGCAGCTTCCGGATCGCGCATCAGCGGCTCTATCGCATCTGCCAGAGCCTTCGCATCGCCGGTCGGCACCAGCGTTCCGGTGACGCCATCGTCCACCGCGATCTCCGCAGCGCCGGCGCGTGTCGCAACGAGCGCTGCGCCGACCGACATCGCCTCGATGAGCGTAAGGCCAAAGCCCTCATTCCGCGATGTGAACGCATAGATCGTCAAGCGGCGATACCAGCGCTCGACGTCCGCAATCGGCAATTCGCCGGTGATGACGATGCGATCCTGCAGACCGGCATCGGCGATCTTCCTGCGCAGCTCATTCGCGAAACCGATCTGGTCCGGCGTGATCGCGCCGACAATGACAGCGCTGAAATCAGGATAGCGCGGCAGCAGCGCACACATGGCATCGACGAACAAATCGGTGCCTTTTTGCGCGCGCACGCGGCCGAAGCAGCCGATTGCATAGCGTCCGGGCAACTGCCCTTCAGCGAAGGCCGCCGCACGATCGGCCGGCGGCGCATAGCGATCCGTGTCGACGCCATGCGTCACCACCGTCGCCTCGCGCTTGAGATAGGACGCCGACGCTTCCGACGTCGCGATGATCGCGTCCATGCGGCGGATCAGCCAACGGGTGATCCAGCTATGATGCCGCTGCGCAGCCGAAGTGAAGAGCAATTTCAGCGGCCAGCCGAGCGCGCGGAGCAGAACACCGACGATCATCTCGTTGTTGCGCCGCGCATGCCAGATCACCGGCATGCGTCGCATCCACAACGTCAGCAGCTCGCCGAAGCTCATGCGCCGGACGCTATCGGGTGTATCAGTACCCAGCCACGCAGCATCGATCATGGCGGCGAGTTTCGGCGCCACCATACGGTTGGTTGCCGTCACACCGGAGTAGCGCCAGTGCAGATTGGTGATGATCAGCTGCAATTTTTCGGCTGTTTTGCCCGTGATCGGCACAGAGAACTCCATTTCACCCCGGTTCCTATACGCAACATTAAGCATAGAGACCAGTAACCACGTGGCGAAACCCGCTCTTCATTGCGAAACGTCTATCGTCGCAGGAAACAGGAAGAGTGAGACAATCCACATGACGGTTCTGGTCACCGGCGGTGCCGGTTACATCGGAAGTCACATGGTGCATGCGCTGGTGGAAGCCGGCGAGAATGTCGTTGTCATCGACAATCTGTCCACTGGCTTTTCCACCTACCTGCCCGAAGGCGTGCCGCTGTTCATCGGCGATGTCGCCGACGAGAATCTCGTCGAAGGCGTGATTCAGGCGCATGGCGTCGATGCCATCATCCATTTTGCCGGCTCGGTCGTCGTGCCGGAATCCATGCGCGATCCGCTCAGCTACTATCGCAACAACACCATGACGTCGCGTAACCTGCTGAATGCGGCGGTGAAATGCGGAGTCAAACGCTTCATCTTCTCGTCGACAGCCGCCGTCTACGGAAATCCCGATTTCACTCCGGTGGCCGAAGATGCGCCGACACGGCCGCTATCGCCCTACGGGTCATCGAAACTGATGACCGAGATCATGCTGCACGACATCGCGCCGGCCTATGGCATGGAATTCGTCGTGCTGCGCTACTTCAACGTCGCCGGCGCCGATCCGCAGGGTCGGACCGGCCTCGCAACCATGGGCGCCACGCATCTGCTCAAGATCGCCGTGGAAGCGGCCACCGGCCAGCGCAGCAAGATCGACGTCTACGGCACCGACTATCCGACGCCCGACGGCAGCTGCATTCGCGATTTCATCCATGTGAGCGATCTCGTCCAGGCGCATCGCGCGGCGCTCGCCTATCTGCGCGAAGGCGGTACCTCGACCACGCTGAATTGCGGCTATGGCCGCGGCTATTCGGTGCTGGAGACCATCGAAGCCGTGCGACGTGCATCGGGCCGCAACTTCGCCGTTCAATACGCCCCGCGGCGCGACGGCGACATCATGACCATGATTGCCGATACCGGACGCATCCGCGCCACCCTGAGCTGGACGCCGCAATTCGACGACCTCGAGACCATCGCCCGTCACGCGCTCGCCTGGGAGGAAAAACTCGCGCGAGAGCGCTTCGGCATCGAGTTGATAGCGCGCTCGGCGTAGCGCGCCGATCAGCGCCGCGATTGCTTCGGCGTCTCGCCGAAACGACGGCGGTAGCGCTGGTTGAAGTAAGATATCTCGTTGAAGCCGCAGGCGAGAGCAATCTCGCCGATTTTCATCCGGTCTCCGGCCTCGCTGGTCAGGAGCTGCATCGCATGTTGCAGCCGCCGTTCGAGCAAGCGCTCGGTGAAACTCAATCCCGTCTCCTGCAGCAGGTCCTGCAGATAGCGCGGCGACAGTCCAAGCCGCTGCGCGATCTGGCCGATTGAGAAGCCGGGATCGGTAAATCTTCGATCGATCTCCGCAATGATCTCCTGCGTCCGCGACGCGCGCAGGCCGCGCAACGAAGCCTGTTCGGCGGCATCGCCGCCTGCGCCGAGCGCGAGAGCCGTCAGGTCCAGCAGCGTCGTGACGATATGCGCATCGAGTTGCACATCGTGAGTATCTCGCTGCAAATCGACCGCAATGTCGATCGTGCGTCGCAGATGCGCGATCGCAGGGCTGCTTTCGTCGAGCGGCTTGACGAGCAGCGCGTCAGCATTGCCGAGGAGCGGCAGCAGACGGGCGCGGCTCACGGTCAGCGTCGTCGAACGGAAATCCGCATCCGAACGCATGTCGGCGGGCAGTCCGTTGGTGCCGAGAAATGCATGCTCGGATGACAGCGCCATCTCGCGTCCCACATGATCGATGCTGAAGGTGCCGCTACCGTGGTGAAACATGAGACAGAAATCGTCGTCGGGCCCGCGCGAGATCGCGGTCTTCGAGCGCCGTATCCGGCTGAACGTGCCGCCGAAGCGCGACACCTGCAGCCCGCCGAAATCGGACCAGTGCACGAAGGCGGAGAACGGCCGATCCTCGTTACGCGTGATGTCCACGCAACAGGTCAGCGCCTCCATGTTGTCGCACCAATGTGCGAACTTCTCGCGGTCGTCGAGGTCGGGATCGAAGTCCCCGGAGACGAAACTGGCCTGCTGCATGCGCTCACTCGGTTATCGCGAGAGTGTAGCAGCGCCTTTCGATTTCACCACGGGCAAAAGTGGAGGTCGTGGCTGCGACTTCTCAACGCGCAATGCGCGTATGTGCTGTTGCGAGGCCGCCACAGCACCGCGAAGTTTAGCAGCACTGCGCGTGAACTAAATTCCGCTACGCCTGCCAACAAGACCTCCACATGATTCCTGTCATCGTGAGCGCATGCAATCGCGCAGCACGGGCGCCTCGGTCGCCTCGCACCGCGCAAGAAATGGGGAATTACACGATGAAGCGAACGACACTCGGCGCAGCGCTTGTTCTCGGCGCGGCCATCGCGCCCGCCACCGCGGCTGACATGGCCTATCCGGTCAAAGCACCAATCGCTCCGGTGGTGGCGTTTTCCTGGACCGGCTTCTATATCGGCGCCAATGTCGGCTATGGCGGTGACAGGTTCGACTATCCGTTCAGCGCAACGCAGCGACAATTGCAGGCCGAAGCCCCGGCGCTGGTCACCAGCAGCACCGGCAAGTTCAGCCTCACCTCCAGCGGCTTCTTCGGCGGCGGCCAGGCCGGGTACAATTATCAATTCTCGAACCGGTTCGTGGCTGGTATCGAAACGGACATCCAGTGGTCCGATATTAAAGGCCGGTTCGAAGGCAACCAGACCGTCAACAATAACGGCGTGGTCACCTCGGCCACCTTCGGCACCGGCTCACAGGTCGAATGGTTCGGCACCGTCCGCGGCCGCCTCGGCTATGCCTGGGACCGCCTGTTCCTCTACGGCACCGGCGGTGGCGCCTATGGGCAGGTCAACACGTCGGGCAACTTCACCTTGACCGGCCCGAACGGCGTCGTCGGCCAGGTCGCCACCGCTTCCAATGGCGGCACCCAGTGGGGCTGGACTGCCGGCGCCGGTCTCGAATATGCGTTCGCCCCGCAATGGTCGTTCAAAACCGAATATCTCTATGTCGATCTCGGCCGCAGCAGGATAGCGGCAAACAATGTGAACGACGTCGCCAACGGCTTCTTCGCTAGCTCCCTGCTGGAGGTAGAAACGAGGTTCCACACTATGAAGGCGGGCGTGAACTACCGGTTCTGATCCGGCAGAACCAAGGTCCGGCTCTGCCGAGCGGAGCCGGACCTTGCGCTGTATCCGGGGCAGGAAATCCGCGAATCCGAGCGTCTCGGCGGGCAGGCTGAAGCGTTAACAAAGTCCTGACAGGCCCGAATTTCGCTTGAAAATCCTTGCTTTACCGGGCAATCAGGCGGCTGTTTCGCAACGCCGACTGGCGGCCTTGGCAGACTGCCGCGGTCACCGGTTGGGCGCTCCCTGGACCGCGGATGGCCAAAGTTACACGCAAAGTCACTGACGATCCCCATGGCGCCTGGACGCTGATCCGTCGCCTGATCACGGAACAGGCAAAAGCCTATTGGCGCCAGTACCTCGCCGCCTTCCTGCTGATGGCCGTCTCCGCCGCCACCACGGCCCTGTCGGCCTATATGCTCGGCGAGGTCATCAATCAGGCCTATGTGGACAAGAGCATAGAGCGCATCGCGCTGTTTTCGAGCTTCGTCGTCCTCATCTTCCTGCTCAAGGGCGCGGCGACCTATGGCCATACGGTGATCCTGTCGAAGATCTCCAATGCCATCGTCGCCAACAATCAGCGCCGGCTGTTCGCCAAGCTGATGAGCGAGAGCATCGGCTTCTTCTCCGAGCGCCATTCGTCCGAATTCCTGCAGCGTCTCACCGCCGGCGCGAACTCCGTGACGCAGGTGCTCAGCCTGCTGATCAACGCCATCGGCCGCGACCTCCTCTCGCTGATCGGCCTCGTCGCCGTGATGGTGATGCAGGATCCGTATATGGCGATCACCGGTTTTCTCGTCGCGCCGCCGGCGATCCTGGTGCTGCGCAAGCTCGTCCGCCGCATCAAGGGCCTCGCCCGCAACCAGTTCACCGGCACCGCCGACATCCTGGAAGTGATGCAGGAATCTCTGCAGGGCATCCGCACGGTGAAGGCCTTCACGCTCGAAAAGGCGATGCAGGCGCGCATGGACGCCAGCATCACGGCGGTCGAGAAGAACGCCAACAAGATGGCGCGCGTCGCCAGCCGCTCCTCGCCATTGATGGAATCCCTTGGCGGCTTCGCCATCGCAGGCGCGTTGATGTATGGCGGCTACCGCGTGGTGGCGATGGGCGCGACCCCGGGCCAGTTCTTCTCCTTCATCACCGCCTTCCTGCTGGCCTATGAGCCGGCCAAACGGCTCGCGCGCCTCAACATCGATCTCAACAGTCAGCTCATCGGCGCGCATACGCTGCTGGAAATCGTGGACAGCCCGGCCACCGAGCCGAATGACGACCACAAGCCGGCGCTGAAGCTCACCGACGCCCGCGTCGAGCTGCGCGACGTCACCTTCCGCTATCGCCCGGGCGAGATCGTGCTCAACCGCATGAGCTTCGTCGCCGAGCCCGGCAAGATGACCGCCCTTGTCGGCCCCTCCGGCGGCGGCAAGTCCACGGTGCTCGCATTGCTGCTGCGGATGTATGAGGTCTCCGAAGGCCAGATCGTCATCGATGGCCAGAACACCGCCGAAATCTCGCGCCATTCCCTGCGCACCCAGACGGCCTATGTCGGCCAGGACGTCTATCTGTTCCGCGGCACCATTCGCGACAACATCGCCTTCGGCAGACCCGGCGCGTCGGAAGACGAGATCGTCGCCGCTGCCAAGGCGGCCTGCGCCCACGACTTCATCCTCGGCTTCCCCTTGGGCTATGACACGCCGGTCGGCGAACACGGCGCCCGGCTCTCCGGCGGCCAGCGCCAGCGCATCGCCATCGCCCGCGCGCTGGTGAAGAACGCACCGCTGATCCTGCTGGACGAAGCCACTGCAGCACTCGATTCCGAGTCCGAGAAGGCGGTGCAGGAAGCCATCGAACATCTCTGCCAGAACCGCACCACCATCGTGATCGCGCACCGCCTGCACACCATCATGCATGCCGATGCCATTCTGGTGGTCGAGGGCGGCGAGATCGTCGAGCGCGGCCGCCACGACGATCTGCTGCGCCGGGATGGCCGCTATGCCTCCTTCTTCCGCCTGCAGCATCGTGAAGCCTCCCCGCTGGCGCCCCTCGACGCATCGGCGTAAACTTTCGTCATTGCGAGCGTAGCGAAGCAATCCAGCGCGCACGCACCGTAAGAACTGGATTGCTTCGTCGCTCCGCTCCTCGCAATGACGAGGAGTTTCAACTGGATTCTTCCATGACCGCTTCCTACGTGATCACTCCGCCGCCGCAGGCCGCCATCGCTGTCCAGGGCGAAAGCGCTAAATTCCCCGTCCGCCGTGTCTGGTGTGTCGGCCGCAACTATCTCGAACACATCCGCGAACTCGGTAACGACGAACGCAATCCTCCCTTCTTCTTTGCCAAGCACGCCGACATGGCCGTGGCCGACGGCAGCGTGATCCCGTATCCGACGCTGACCAAGGACATGCAGCACGAGGTCGAACTGCTTGTGGCGCTGAAGAGTGGCGGTCTCAACATCTCGCCCGAGCAGGCGCTCGATCACGTCTGGGGTTACGGCGTCAGCGTCGACCTCACCCGCCGCGACCTGCAGACCATCTCGCGCAAGAAGGAGCAGCCCTGGGAAATCGGCAAGTCGTTCGACATGTCGGCTCCGACAGGCGCGCTGATCCCAGCCTCGAAGTCGGGTCATCCGTCGAGCGGCAAGATCTGGCTGTCGGTGAACGGCACCGAGCGCCAGAAGGGCGACCTGTCAGAGATGATCTGGAACATCGCCGAGATCATCTCGAAGCTCTCTCTGCAGGTTGAACTCGGCGCCGGCGATGTGATTCTGACCGGCACCCCGGCGGGTGTCGCTGCGCTCAATCCCGGCGACAAGGTCGAGTGCGGCGTGGACGGCATCGGTACCTTGAAGTTCGAGATCGCCGAACCCAAGTAAGCGCCAGCAAAGCTGAACGTGCAAAGGCCGCGCACCCGCGCGGCCTTTGTCGTTTTCAGCCCCGGATAAAATACATGACACTCGAACTGGCCTTATAGTTATTGGGCTTGCCCTCTCCCCCTCACCGTCATCCGTTTTAAAGCCAAACGACGGGTTCGGTTTAAGTTGATATTTCCTTCCAACTTTTTCTCATCCAAGGGCAAGGATAAAAAATCGAGGATCATTTCGCGACTACGGAATCGATAAATATTCCAAAGGAAGAAACGAATTAGCGCTGCGAGATAAGCGCTTCCATATTGAGCGCATAGAAGTGCATGATCACCGGCTTCGCCGCGATGGACAACCTTATTTCGGAATTCTTGGATAAAATTGAGCCGCATTGCAGCAGCGCCATAGTCATCGAAAATTGAACTAGCCCGATCGACAACCCGTTGCGTTGGCTCTCGCTCCTCGCGGGCGCAAAGCACCTCGATGCCGGTCCAGAATTTCAGAAGAGCAACCTCAACATGTCCGGTCTCAAGCCCTTCCTGAAATAGAAGCACGGACTGAACGAGGCGTTCCTTGAAATCAATCCGAGCCACATCAGATGCCACGTTCTTTGCAAATTGGGTGATTGCTTGCCCATCTTGCCCCTGCCAAACAGAGAAATTTCGTTTCCAGGGCGTCGGATAGTGGTTCTCCGATTGCCAATTACCTAGCTTGCGAGCTTTGGTATCGACGATAAAGATCGGTGATGCAGAAAGAAACTTTCCGATTGGAGCATTCGGAAAACCATAGCGCCGACTTACCCCATACCCATTGGTGGCCATGTTGAGAATTCCGAGTGCATATTTCATGCTTCGGTATGCGGCGTTAACCGCCGACCGCTCGTTTGGGCTTTTTACCTTGAATATCAGATATGAAAAGTCTCCCTGCAGATTGAGGCGGTTACGCTCGTAATCATCCAGCGCGGAGATCACCCTCAGGCTAGAGGGAGGTAGCGTCCTTCGGATTTCAACCGCACCATCCATCGACATAAGTTTGTCGGGTAGATTTGCACCGACTTGCGCGTTGATTTGCGCCACGGCGGTGAACGATCTTGGCTGCATGTCGAGCAAGCCATCCAGATAGCCGCGAACCTTCTGGATAAAGAACTTTGGCGTAAAATCCTTCGCACGCGCGCATTCATTCAAACCGTGCCAAATAGCTCCATCCTTGTCGTAGTCATCGACTGGCTGATTAAAGGTGAGATTGCATAGAACTTCGAATGTGCCCTGCTCGAGCTTCGCTCCGTCCCATGCGATACGACCATCATGGTCTTTGGGAACTTTAGATAGGCCGCGCAGGGCCTCGGCGAGGTGGTGTTTTCCATGGATCTGCATTGCCGCTCCTAACGAATCCGAAATGCATTAGATCTGCGTATTTCAGAAGCGTTAGCACATCCATTCGCGCCGGGATCGTTGAAGTACTTTCAATGCGGCTTTGCCTGAACACCTACGGCAAAGCAAAAAGCCCCGGATCGCTCCGGGGCTTTTTTCATTCAGCTTTCGCCGAACTCAGTAACGGTAGTGGTCGGCCTTAAACGGGCCTTCCTGCTTCACACCGATATACGATGCCTGCTCGCTGCTCAGCGTGCTCAGCTTGACGCCGATCTTGGCGAGGTGCAGGCGCGCGACCTTCTCGTCGAGCGACTTCGGCAGCACGTACACTTCCTTCTTGTACTTGCCTTCCTTGTTGTTGGCGTAGAGTTCAATCTGCGCCAGCGTCTGGTTGGTGAAGGAAGCCGACATCACGAAGGACGGATGACCGGTCGCATTGCCGAGATTCACAAGGCGACCTTCCGACAGCAGGATCATACGCTTGCCGTCGGCGAAGGTGATTTCGTCGACCTGCGGCTTGATGTTGTCCCACTTCAGGTTCTTCAGCGCACCGACCTGAATTTCGTTGTCGAAATGGCCGATGTTGCAGACGATGGCACGATCCTTCATCGCGCGCATGTGCTCGATGGTGATGATGTCCTTGTTGCCGGTCGCGGTCACGAAGATGTCGGCGCGCGGCGCGGCATCTTCCATGGTCACGACTTCGTAGCCTTCCATCGCCGCCTGCAGCGCACAGATCGGATCGATTTCCGACACCAGCACGCGGCAGCCGGCCTGGCGCAGCGACGCAGCAGAACCCTTGCCGACGTCACCGAAGCCAGCAACCATGGCGACCTTGCCGGACATCATGACGTCGGTACCGCGGCGGATGCCGTCCACCAGCGATTCACGGCAGCCATAGAGGTTGTCGAACTTCGACTTGGTGACGCTGTCATTGACGTTGATCGCGGGCCACAGCAGCGTGCCGGCCTTTTGCATGTCATACAGGCGATGCACGCCCGTGGTGGTCTCTTCCGAGACGCCCTTGATCGATTCAGCGATCGCCTTGAAGTAGCCCTTCGGCTTTTCCTTGAGCTGCTTCTTCAGCAACGCGAAGAACACTTCCTCTTCTTCGGAGCCTGGCTTGTCCAGGAACGCCGTGTCGCCATTCTCGGCGCGCAGGCCGAGATGGACGTACATGGTGGCATCGCCGCCGTCGTCCAGGATCATGTTCGGGTGACCGCCGCCATGCCAGTCGAACAGTTTTGCGGTGTAGTCCCAGTATTCGGTGAGGGTTTCACCCTTGATGGCGAACACCGGAATGCCGGCAGCGGCGATCGCAGCAGCCGCGTGGTCCTGCGTGGAGTAGATATTGCACGAGACCCAGCGGATATCGGCGCCTAGCGCCTTCAGCGTCTCGATCAGCACGCCGGTCTGGATGGTCATGTGCAGGGAGCCGGCGATGCGCGCGCCCTTCAATGGCTGCTTCGGGCCGAATTCCTCACGCGTGGCCATCAGGCCCGGCATTTCGGTCTCGGCGATCGAGAGCTCCTTGCGGCCGAAATCGGCGAGCGAAATGTCCTTGACGATGTAGTCGGTGAAACCGGCGGGTGCGGCCATGGGAGATGTCCTTGTCGTTGTGCGCCGAACGGCGCGGAAAATTCTCGGTCGTCATGCCCGGGCCTGACCCGGGCATCCATCTTCGACTTCGCAGAAGAAAAGCTGGGTGGCCGGGTCAAGCCCGGCCACGACGCAGTAGGTGCGCGCTCAGACGTTGCGCTTCAGCGCATCGACGAGGTCGGTCTTCTCCCAGGAGAAACCACCATCCGCATCGGGCGTACGGCCGAAGTGACCGTAAGCAGCAGTGCGGGCATAGATCGGCTTGTTAAGGTCGAGATGCTTGCGGATGCCGCGCGGGGTGAGGTCCATCGCAGCCGCGACGGCCGCCTCGATCTTGTCATCGGCGACCTTGCCGGTGCCGTGGGTGTCCACGTAGATCGACAGCGGACGCGCCACACCGATGGCGTAAGCGAGCTGCAGCGTCGCCTTGTCGGCGAGGCCGGCGGCGACGATATTCTTCGCGACGTAACGCGCAGCATAGGCAGCCGAGCGATCAACCTTGGTCGAGTCCTTGCCCGAGAAGGCCCCACCGCCATGCGGAGCTGCGCCACCATAGGTGTCGACGATGATCTTGCGGCCGGTCAGGCCGGCGTCGCCATCGGGACCGCCGATGAAGAACTTGCCGGTCGGGTTGATGTGCCAAATGGTCTTGTCGGTGATCCAGCCTTCCGGCAACGCCTTGCGCACATAGGGCTCGACGCGCTCACGCACCTGGTTCGAGGTCATGTCCTCGACGAGATGCTGGTGCGAAACGACGATCTCGCGCACGCCGACCGGCTTGCCGTTTTCATACTGCACGGTGACCTGGCTCTTGGAGTCCGGGCCGAGCACTTTCTCGGTGCCGTTGTGACGGGCTTCCGCGATCAGACGCAGGATCTTGTGCGCGTAGAAGATCGGGGCCGGCATCAGCTCCGGGGTTTCGTTCGAGGCGTAACCGAACATGATACCCTGGTCGCCTGCGCCCTCTTCCTGATTGGTCGGTTGCTTCGCGTCGACGCCCTGGGCGATGTCGGCCGACTGCGGGTGCAGCAGGATGTCGATATCGCAATTCTTCCAGTGGAAGCCGTCCTGCTCGTAACCGATATCCTTGATCGCAGCGCGGACGACGGCTTCGATGTGATCGTTGGTGACGGTCGAGGGACCGCGGGTCTCACCAGCGATCACGACCTTGTTGGTGGTGGCGAGGGTTTCGCAGGCTGCGCGGATGTCCCAGGGATCGATGCCCGCCTTCGGGCCTTCGCGGAAGAACAGATCGACGATCTCGTCCGAGATGCGATCGCACACCTTGTCGGGATGGCCTTCGGAAACCGATTCACTGGTGAAGAGATAAGACGCGCGCATCAACTGATCCTCTGTGGTTGCGCCGGATATGGCAGACTTCGTGCTGAGTTCTTGCGGATTTCTTGAATGTTCTCGGTGTCAGTCGCGACGCCGCGAGATGACGTAGGATTCGTCGTAGAACCAGAGACCGTTGTGCTTGCGTAGAACCTCTCTCGTGGCATCCAGATAACGGCCGCTCTGCGTCACTTCCGTCAAACGGTCATCCTCGATTTGGGCCACATAGACCGCCGCGTTCCAGGCTGCGAATGCCGTCGATGTCCCGATCGAACCGGTGACCTCGTTCGGCAGCGCCTCCATGGCGTAGCGAAAGATCGACCGCTGGTCGGAATAGGCATTGAAGTTCAGATCGCGGCCGGCGGAGCCCAGCTCGTATTTCACCGCCCGCAATAGCTCATGCCGGGACACGGCGAAAGGATTTTCTTTGGGCCAGACGGCTTGAACAATCTCCATGCCGGGGTCCTGCCCATGCGAATGGATACCTATCAGCCGCCCACCTGCCCGGAGCGCCCGGGCCAGCGGCGCAATGATGCGGCGGGCGCGGAACTGAACGGAACTTTTCGCGCGATAGGGCTGCGAAGCAATAATCAAATCGAAATTAGCCTCGGTGCGGCCGGCACGGGGGATAATGCTGTCGAGCAGGAACCGGTGATCCTCGCGATACACCACCAGCGCGACCGGGCGTTCATAGGTCGGCATGCCTGAGCGCGGGTTGATGCTGGCGCGCCAGTTGTCCTCAAGAAAAGCTCCAAGTCCCGCGATCTGGTCGGCGAATTCGCCAGAGGATGCCCCGCGCAGGGGAACTTCGTGCCAGATCATGGCGGCCGCCGCACCGGGCGATGCGGGCGTCAGCGTGGGCGCCTCGGCATAGTGCATGTTGGTGAGCACGAAGACCGTGGCGGGATGCTCGAACAGGCGGTCGGGAATCTTGTCCAGGGTCAGGCGGGCGTCTTCGAGGCTGAGTTCCTTGCCGGCGATATAGAACGGCATATGCGGGAATCGCCCGTGCATCGAGCGCATCACCCGCGATAGCACGGTGCCGTCGCCAACGCCGGCATCGAACACCCGCAGCGCCGGCGGGCGCGGATGGATGTTGGCGAGTTCCAGCGCCACGCGATCGGCAATCACCCGCTTTTCCGAGCAGGTGTGCACGAAAAGCAGGTATTTCTGCCGGTTTTCAAAGAATCGGAAATTGCTGCGCGGGTCGCGGCGCTCGATCGGCGCTTCCAAGCCCGGTGGCGGCGGCACGCCTTCAGGCATGGATTGGGCGATGAAGGCCTGAATGCGCTCTAGCGTGTCGATAGTGATGCGCTTGCCCTCGCGCAGGCGCGCGACCAGCTTCCCGTCATTCACGGCGCGGCGCCCAAAGGTCGATTCCGCCATGCCGGCCTGGCGACAGAAATCGGCGATCGTGGCGAGGATCTGATCGTTTTTCATCGGATGTGTTGCGGCTTCCTTGCGGCAAAACCTGTGGCAGGCTTGCGGCAGCCAGACGGCGACCAGTGGGCAGACATACGTTCTGCCCACTCATTAACATGGCTTGCCCACCAATGAAATGGGCCTTAAAAGTTCCGGATTGTCGCGCAACAGTCGCCCGGTCTTGCTAAACCGCCGCGGCATCACTTCGGCTCTCCGAGCACCCAGACAAGGTTGTTTCCATGCGCATTGCGATGATCGGCACCGGTTATGTTGGCCTCGTCTCGGGGGCCTGTTTTGCCGATTTCGGCCATCAGGTGACCTGCGTGGACAAGGACAGCCGCAAAATCGAAGCCCTCCAGCGCGGCGAAATCCCGATTTACGAGCCCGGCCTCGACGCACTGGTCGCCGCGAATGTGAAGGCCGGTCGGCTGGAATTCACCACCGACCTCAAAGATCCCGTCGCCAAGGCGGATGCGGTCTTCATCGCCGTCGGCACCCCGTCCCGCCGCGGCGATGGCCATGCCGACCTCTCCTATGTTCACGCTGCCGCCCGCGAGATCGCGCAGAACGTGAACGGCTTCACGGTCGTCATCACCAAGTCCACCGTCCCGGTCGGCACCGGCGACGAGGTCGAGCGCATCATCAAGGAGGCCAATCCGGCCGCCGATGTCGCCGTCGCCTCCAATCCCGAATTTTTGCGCGAGGGCGCGGCGATCCGGGACTTCAAGCATCCCGACCGCATCGTGGTCGGCACCGAGGACGACCGCGCGCAAAAGGTGGTCGCCGAGATCTATCGCCCGCTTTACCTGAACCAGGCGCCGATCATGTATACCGGCCGCCGCACCGCCGAGCTGATCAAATACGCCGCCAACGCGTTTCTCGCCACCAAGATCACCTTCATCAACGAGATCGCCGATCTCGCCGAGCGCACCGGCGCGGATGTGCAGGACGTTGCCCGCGGCATCGGCCTCGACAACCGCATCGGCGCCAAATTTCTGCATGCTGGCCCTGGCTTCGGCGGCTCCTGCTTCCCGAAGGACACGCGCGCGCTGGTGAAGACCGGCCAGGACTATGAGGCGCCGCTGCGCATCGTCGAGGCCGTGCTCACCGTGAACGACAACCGAAAGCGCGCGATGGCCCGCAAGGTCCAGCATGCGCTCGGCGGCAGCCTGCGCGGCAAGACCGTCGGCGTGCTCGGCCTCACCTTCAAGCCGAACACGGATGACATGCGTGAGGCGCCCTCGATCCCGCTGATCACGGCGCTGCAGGATCTTGGCGCAACAGTACAGGCCTATGACCCCGTCGGCATGGACCAGGCGAAAGCCGAACTGCCCTCCTCCGTCACCTATTGCGACGACGCCTATGCCTGCGCCGATGGCGCCGATGCATTGGTGATCGTGACCGAATGGGAGCAATTCCGCGCCCTCGATCTCGGGCAACTGAAGGCGAAGATGAAGCAGCCGGTGCTGGTCGACCTGCGCAATGTGTATCGGCCGGACGAGATGGAGAAAGCCGGGTTCACCTATGAGAGCGTGGGGCGCGGCAGCAATTAAATTCCGCGGTAGGGCGGATGAGCGAAGCGCAATCCGCCGCGGAGTTGCCCCGATTAATCGGCCGAAGGATTACGGCTTCCAGCTATCGACAGCGAGATCGATTGGGACCGGCATCACGTCCGGCTCCTCGGTCGCCTTACGCAACACCGAGGCGTCTAGCGTTTCCTTGGTGACTTCGACAGGCAACCCGCTGGCGTTGACGCTAAGCATGGCGATTACTTCGACAGGCGCCTGCGCGATATAGGCTTCTGCCAAACTCGCCAGTTCCGTTATCTCCGCTCTGATGAATTCGGACGTCCAGTTCGATGGCAGGCCCTTCACCGATTGATATTCGGCCCCGGAGACGCTCTGAGCATGCCAGCGAATCTGATCGACAATCTTTTGCGGGGAATAGTTCGGCGGCTTCCCTGCCGCTCCCATAATCAGCGGCCCGAGCGGACACATATGGGTGGCAATCGCGACAAGGTCTGCAAAGTCGCGTGCCTTCCGTCGGCTGGCCGCAGCCAGAACCTTGTTTACGGCGAGATCGGCCTGATGCAGGCGAAGCCCCCACTGCTCGTCTTTCACCAACGGAAAAAAACGAATCTTCGTATCGCTCATCCACTGAATGACCGTCGAAGACGAGTTGTCGGAAACGGTTGCTTCAAACGTCCCGAACGCTTTCACATCGATCCGGACATGAAAGCCATCTGCTTCGAGATCGGCGATGTCCTTGCCGGCCGCTGCGGAGACGTCTTCGTCAACATCATGAAAGATGTCGATATCGTCGGACCGCCGCGGCCAATCCCGATTGAGAACGAGCCCCCCAGCCAGGTAACTGGTCTGTGATCTGTTTGCGGCCAAGCGCTGCATGATCTGCTTCTGGAGATCGGTCAGCGCCATCACACCGCCTCCATAAGCGCCAGCATCCGGCGTCCCAACGCGAACGCTTGAGCGTCGCCACGCTCCATAAGGGCTTTTGCGATGACCAAGGCCCGATCACGCATATCGGGAAGCCGTTCCAAATCGACATTGTCGCGGATGCGGACGCCATAGCGCCTCAAGGCTTCGTCGCACATCGCCTGCAAGTCCTTTTCGCCGCGATGCTTTGCGCGAAGGCCGGCCGCCATGCGCAGCACAGCGTCCCGCGCAGAAGACGGCACAAGAACCTCGACCCTGACCAGATCGGCAGCGCCACCCGAGGA
The DNA here is from genome assembly GCA_030147505.1 of Tardiphaga sp. Lineage (GTDB taxonomy): Bacteria > Pseudomonadota > Alphaproteobacteria > Rhizobiales > Xanthobacteraceae > Tardiphaga. The sequence continues at coordinate 145,525 of JASBVG010000017.1, read as the reverse complement.
TCGGTATTTTTCGATGCGCTGACGAACGGACATGGTTTTTCTCCGTGTTGTCAGAATACTACGCGTATCCCGGATACGCAAGATGCGCATATTTCTCGGCCGTAATCCGCCGCGAGTTTCAACCTCGCATTCTGCCGGCGGATAATTCGCCCTACGACACAATGCATACAAAAATGCCCGGCGTGAGCCGGGCATTTGCGTATCCAGAGGTTGGAAAGCTTACTTCCCCCACAGCTCGTTCGCAACATCCACCGCGAGCTTGAGCTTGGCCCACTGCTCATCCTCGCTGAGGATGTTGCCTTCTTCGGTCGAGGCGAAGCCGCATTGTGGTGACACCGCCAGTTGCTCCAGCGGCGCAAACTTCGCTGCTTCGTGCATGCGGGCCAGGATGTCTTCCTTCTTTTCCAGCTCGCCGAATTTCGACGTGATGACACCAACCACCACGACCTTGTTGCCCTTCGGCAGGAAACGCAGCGGCTCGAAGCCGCCGGCGCGGTCCGAGTCGTATTCCAGGAAGTAGCCGTCATAGTTCGTACCGGAGAGCAGCGTTTCCGCCACCGGCTCGTAGCCACCCGAGGAGATCCAGGTGGAGCGGAAATTGCCACGGCACACATGCGTGGTGATCACCATGTCGGCGGGGCGCTCAGCGATCGCGTAATTGATGATGCGCGAATAGATCTGCTGCAGATTGTCGGCATCCTCGCCGCGGGCGCGGACCTTGTTGAGCTCATCTTCCGAGCAGAGATAGGCCCAGACGGTGTCGTCAAACTGCAGGTAGCGGCAGCCTGCGTCGTAGAAGGCCTTCACGGCCTTGCGATAGGTCTTCGCCAGATCCTCGAAGAACACGTCGATATCCGGATAGACCTCCTTGGAGATCGCCTTGCGGCCACCGCGGAAATGCAGCACGGCCGGAGACGGGATGGTCATCTTCGCGGCAACGCCGGCGATATCGGCATGCTTCTTCAGGAAGCGGAAATGATCGAGCATCGGATGATCGTCGGGGAAATCCAGCTTGCCGATCACACGCACCGAGTCATGGCGCGTCTCGACACCGGTGAACTGAATGCCGGTGTCGGGATGATAGAGCTCGCAACCGGTCAGCCTGGCGAGAAAATCGAAATGCCACCAGGAGCGGCGGAATTCACCGTCGGTGGCGAGCTTGAGGCCGAGCGAAGCCTGGCGATGCACCACCTTTTCGATCTCGAGATCCTCGACCTTGCGCAGGTCGGCGGCGGTGATTTCGCCCTTCTCGAGCTTGGCGCGTGCTTCCTTGATGGAGGCCGGGCGCAACAGGCTGCCGACTTCATCGGCACGGAACGGGGCTTTGGTTCGCTGCATGTGGTACTCCCAGATGATCAGTTCGCAGATGCGCCGGACGGGCCGGCTTGATGTTTGTTGTGGCCGGCGGCGCCGGCGACACCGAGGAAATGGTCGAGCACGGCTGGATCGGCTTTCAGTGTCTCGCTCGCAGCATCATGCACGATTGTGCCGCGTTCCAATATCACGACGCGGTCAGCCAGACCCAAAATCTTTCGCGCATTCTGCTCCACGATGATGGAACAGATGCCTGATGTCCGCGAAATCTTGCCGATGGCCGCCAGCAATTCCTCGACGATGATCGGGGCAAGACCTTCGGTCGGCTCATCGAGCAGCAACACTTTCGGATTGAGCACCAGCGCACGGCCGACCGCCAGCATCTGCTGCTCGCCGCCGGAGAGCTGATTGCCGAAGTTGTTCTTGCGCTCCTCGAGACGCGGAAACATCTCGTAGACCTTCCTGACGGTCCACGGTCCCGGCTGCGCCACCGCGGTCATGTTCTCTTCCACCGTGAGCGAACGGAAGATATTTCGCTCCTGAGGCACCCAGCCGATGCCGCCGCGGGCACGCTGATCGGCGCGCAGCGTGGTGAAATCCTTAGCCCCGACCTTGACCGTCCCGCTGAACCGGCGCGTCACGCCGACAATGGAATTGATCAGCGTGGTCTTGCCGGTGCCGTTGCGGCCGAGCAGCGCCAGCACCTGCCCTTCACCGAGCGACAGCGACATGTCGGGGATGACGACGGCCTCGCCATAACCGGCGCGCAGGTTCTGGATGGCGAGAAGCTCAGACATCGGCGCCCTCGCCCAGATAGACCGCCTTCACCTGCGGATCGCGCGCGACCTCGTCGGGCGCGCCCTCCACCAGCATCGCGCCATTGACCAGCACGGAGATGCGATCGGCGAAGGAGAAGACGAGATCCATGTCGTGCTCGATCAGGAGCACGGTGACATCGCGCGGCAGGCCGGCGACCGCAGCGAGAATGTCATGCCGCTCGCTTTCCGGCACGCCGGCAGCGGGCTCGTCCAGCAGCAGCACGCGCGGCTTGCTGGCGATGGCGACGGCGATTTCGAGCAGGCGCTGCTTGCCATAGGGCAGCGTGGCCGTGCGCTCGTTCATGACGTCGAGGAGATGGAAGCGGGCAAGATTTTCCGCGATCTCGTCATTGACGTCGCGGCGCGTGCCCATCAGGCGCCACCAGTCGCCGCCATGGCCGAGCCGCTCGGACACTGCGAGGCCGACCGTCTCGCGCGGCGTCAGATCGGGATAGAGCTGGTTGATCTGGAAGGTGCGCGACAGCCCGCGCAGCACGCGCTTGTGGACCGGCAGGTCGGTAATATCCGTCCCCTGCAGCATGATGCGGCCGCCATTCGGCTTCAACACGCCGGTGAGCAGATTGATCACCGTGGTCTTGCCGGCGCCATTGGGACCGATCAAAGCGTGGCGCGCGCCGGCCGCGACCTTCAGGCTGAGATCGCGGGTGACGCGCAATCCGCCGAAGGACTTTTCCAGATGGACGGTTTCCAGTGCGAGGGTGGTCATCGGCCCCCTCCCCGCGCAAATTTCTGCGCCACCAGCCGCGGCAGAAACATCGCCCAGCGATGCAGACGCTCGCGCCCGATCAGGACGATCACCACCAGCACGGCGCCGATCCAGAACTGCCAGAATTGCGGTGTGATGGTGGAGAAGAACTCCTGCATCAGCTTGAAGATGACGGCGCCGATCAGTCCGCCATAGAGATAGCCGGTGCCGCCGATGATCAGCACCAGCAACAGATCGGCGGAGCGATCAAAGGCGAAACCATCAAGGGAGGCCAGCGCGGTCGTCTGCGTCGACAGCGCGCCGGCGACACCGGCATAGAAAGCCGCGACTGTGTAGATGGCGATCAGCCGGCGATTGACGGGAATGCCGATGGCGGAGGCGCGCAGCGGATTGTTGCGGATCGCCCGCACCGACAGGCCGAACGGCGAATGCACGATCCGCCGCGCCAGCAGGAACAGGACGAACAGCACGACGAGGCAATAGATGAAGCCAACCTTGCCGAAGATGTCGAACGAAAACATCCCGAGGATCGGCTGCATCTCAATGCCCTGCAGGCCGTCGGAGCCGCCAGTGATGTTGGAGAACTTGTTGGCGAGCTCGCGCAGGAGAAGCGCGATGCCGAGCGTCACCATCAGCCGCGTCAGATCCGAGCCGCGCATCACGAGGAAACTGGTGACGAAGCCGAGCAGCATCGCAGCAAGGCCCGCCACGATCAGCGCCAGCACCGGCTCCTTGACGATGCCATGCAGCGCGAGCAGACCCGCACAATAGCCGCCGAAACCGAAGAAGGCGGCATGGCCGAGCGAGACGATGCCGGCATAGCCGAGGATCATGTCGAGCGAGAGCGCGAACAGCGCCAGCCAGGCGATCTCGGTGAGAATGAGGTAGCGGTTCGGAAACAGCAGGATGCAGCCGGCCGCGAGCAGCCAGAAGGCAACCTCCGGCCAGCGCCAGCGTGCACTCGCCATGGCGACGGTGGCGACTTCGGGATGCGTGGTGGAGTCCGCGCTCATCGCCTTACCTCGCTGCCGTGCGGCCGAACAGGCCGTTGGGACGCCACAGCAGGATCACGATCATCAGCGTGTAGATGACGAAGGCGCCGAGGGTGGGCACGTAATATTTGCCGGCGACGTCGCCGATGCCCAGCAGCAGCGACGCCATGAACGGGCCGGTGATGCTGGAGGAACCGCCGACCGTCACGACGATCAGGAAGTAGATCATGAACTTCAGCGGAAAATACGGATCGAGGCCGAGGATTTCGGCGCCGAGCGCGCCGCCCATGCCAGCGAGGCCGCAGCCGAAGGCAAAGGTGAATGCGAAGACCTGCGGCACATTGATGCCGAGGCCGGAGGCGGCGCGCGGATCGTCCACCGCGGCGCGGAGGCGGCTGCCGAACCGGGTCTTCGACAGGATCATCTGCAGCGCGATGGTGAGCAGGCCGCAGATCACGACGATCATGAGGCGGTAGCGGCCGACGCCGATGCCGAACAGGTCGATCTGGCCCTGCAGATAATCCGGCAGCTTGATGAAGGTCTGGGATGAGCCCATGAAATAGTCTGTCGCTGTCACAGCCATGAAAACGAGGCCGATGGTGAACAGCACCTGGTCGAGATGGCTGCGATTGTAGAGATGCCGATACAGCGCGCGCTCCATCACCGCGCCGATCAGCGCGCTGGCGACGAAGGCGATGGGGAGCGCCGCGAAGAACGGCCAGCCGATCCGGTTGACAAGGATGGCACAGATATAGCCGCCGGCCATGGCGAAGGCGCCATGGGCGAGATTGACGAAATTCATCAGACCGAGCGTCACCGCCAGCCCGCATGCGAGCACGAACAGCAACATGCCGTAGGCGACGCCGTCGAACAGGATGGTGAGAAGGGTCATGAATGTGTTCGCTTCAAAGTGGTGATGCCCTCATGCTGAGGAGGCCCGCAGGGCCGTCTCGAAGCACGAGGGCATCGATCGCGGCACCATCCTTCGAGACGCCCGCTGGTGCGGGCTCCTCAGGATGAGGACGGAGCTAGGTTACTTCTTCGTCTTGCCCGGATCCTTCACCGCTTCGAAGGTCGCGAATTCCACATTGTACAATTCGCCATCCACCTTCTTCACTTCGCGGATATAGACGTTCTGCACGATGTCGCGGGTTTCCGGATCGATGGAGATCGGACCGCGCGGGCTTTCCCACTTCATGCCCTTCATCGCCGCCATCAGGCTGTCGCCATCGGCCTTGCCGCCGGTCTTCTTCAGCGCTTCATAGACCAGATGGATGCCGTCCCAGCCACCGACCGCCATGAAGCCCGGACGGGCGCCGAACGCCTTCCGGTAGTCGGCGACGAAGGTCTTGTTCAACGTCGAGGGATGTGCGGCCGAATAGATATGCGCGGTGACCGCGCCGAGCGCTGCGTCGCCCATGCCGTTGAGCAGATCGTCGTCCATGACGTCGCCGGGTCCGATCACCTTGATGCCGGACTTGTCGAGGCCGCGCTCGGCATACTGCTTCATGAAGTTGCCGCCCTGCCCGGCCGGCACGAAGACGAAGATCGCGTCGGGCTTGGCATCCTTCATGCGCTGCAGGAACGGCGCAAAGTCCGGATTGGCCAGCGGCACCTTGACCTCCTCGACGACAGAACCGCCGCCAGCGGTGAAGTGCTCCTTGAAGGCAGCGAGTGCGTCATTGCCCGGCGCGTAGTCGGAGGTCAGCGTCGCCACCTTCTTGATGCCGTTCTTCGCCGCCCAGTCGCCAATGATGGTGGAGGACTGCGCGAGGGTAAAGGAGGTGCGGGTGATATAGGGCGAGCGCTCGGTAATGATCGAGGTGCCGGCGGCCATCACGATCTCGGGCACCTTGGCCTGGGTCGCCAGCGGCGCGGCGGCGAGTGCGGCCGGGGTCACGCCGAAGCCGGCGATGATGTTGACCTTCTCGTTGACAATCAGTTCCTGCGCGAGGCGCTTGGTGTTGTCCGGCAGCGCGGCGTCGTCCTTGAGGATGACCTCGACCTTCTTGCCGGCAACGGTATCGCCGTTCTTCTGCTGGTAGAGCTTGATGGCATTGTTGATCTGCTGGCCGGTGGACGCCTGGCCGCCGGTCATCGGCACGATCAGGCCGATCTTCACGGTCTCCTGCGCGCTTGCCGCCGCGCCGAGCGCAAGCAGGCTGGCGGCAGCCACTGCTCCGGAAATGAATGTCTTCAGCATCTTTTCCTCCTCCTCTGCATAATGTCGGCTCTTGTCGGCCGAAAGATCGAAGTCCCCATCAATATCGGTCCGCGATAACGAAGCCGGGTTGACGTGTCAACGCTCGCCTTGACAATAAGCAGTCATGCGGTGAACTGCGTAAATCCGACGCATCCTGGCCTACTGCTAAAGTCTAGCAGCGCCATGCGGCGAGCCATTTGGAGCGTTTCAGAGCAATGCCTGTCGCATGACGAAGCCGGTCATCAACCATACCCGATACGTTCCGGCGCTGATCAATTTCCTCGCCAACAAGCTGGCTGCGGGGGCATCGTCCTCCTATCGCCGCGAATTCGGCGTTGGCGTCACTGAATGGCGCATCCTGTCCAAGCTCGCCAGCGAGGACGCGTGCACCGCACAACAGATCTGCCAGTATTTCGATCTCGATAAGGGACTGGTCAGCCGGACGCTGAAATCGCTCGCCGATGGCGGCAACGTCACGGTGGTCGATCAAGGCGACGGCAAGCGGATCATCGTGATGACCAAAGCCGGCCGCGCGTTGCATGACCGGATCATCGAGCTGGCGCTGGACCGCGAAGGCGTGCTGCTGGATTGCCTGAAGCCGGACGAGGTGGAGGTGCTGATCGACCTGCTCCGGCGGCTGCTGGCGCAAACGCCGGCGGTGAACGCGGTGCAGGTGCGGAAGCCGAAGAAGAAAATATAACTCCGCACCGCCGCGCGGGGATCACCACGCGTAACGCACCACACCCTTGCCGGCGTAGCTGCGCGTGACCTGCGAGAATTCTCCCTCGAAGGTGGCGGCGAGAGAAATGCCGTTGAGGAATGAGACCTCCGCCGAGGCGGTTGTCAGCACGGCATCGCGCGCCGGGGCTGCGCCGTTGACAACAAACGACGCGCCGGGCAGCGCGATGAACGTCGCCGATGCCGCCCGGTCGATGTTGAAGCCGTGCGCCCAGGCGGCGCGGCCGCGCAGCGTCAGCAAAGCACCATCGAGCGCGAACGACTTGTCGGTCCGCAAGCCGAGTTCGCTGCGGGTGCCGGTGACGGTCTTGCCGGAATAGCTGAGCGCAAAGGCGTTGCTGCCGCTGAGCACGGTTTCGGCATAGGCAGGCAGTGCGATGGTGGTGACCTGGGCGGCGGCATAGGGCGTGAGACCGAGACCGCCGAGCCATGACGTTGCGACACGATGGCCGGCCTCGAACCGTCCCGAAAAGGTGTTGGCGTTGAAGCGCGCCTGCAACTGGTCGGAGATCACCGTGCGATCGGTCGTGACGTCCTGCCAGCCATAGGCCAGAGCGCCGGACAGATAGGTCGCGCCGATGGCGTGACGCACGAAGCCGCCGATCTGAAACAGATCGGAGCGGCCGGAGCCGCCGCCCGTGACGCTGAAATTCGTGCCGCCGCCGGCCATAGCAAAGCCGGCAATCGTATCGCGCGACAGACGATAGTCGGCGCCGGCAGCGACGCCATAGATGCGGCTGGTCGAGGTGTTGGACCCGGCGGCGCTGTTGCCATCGGTGGTCTGCGAACCACCGATGCCCGAGGCCCACATGCTCCAGCGCGGATCGTAGCTCTGCACGGGCGGCGCTTTCGTGAACATCGCATAGGCGTTGCGCGCCGACTGGCTCTTCGCCGCTGCAGCGGCGCTGGCATTGCTGTCGTCAGCAAAACCCATCGCGCCCGGCGCGCCGCCGTCCCTGCCCGCTGCAAAAGTGTCGGTCATCGATCCCATGAACTGCGTCATGGCGTTGAACGTCGTCTGCTGCCCGCCGGTCGCGGTCTCGCCGGAGGCCTGCGTCAGGCCCGAGGCCGTCAGCCCGCTATAGACCAGAGGAATGCCGCCATTGCGGTTGAAAAAATCCACCAGCGCATTGCCGACGCCCGACTGATTCTTGCCGAGGCCGGTGTCGGGTGGCGGGACGAAGTCGAGCTTCAGGTCGAGATAGGCATTGTTGGTGTCGTAGCTCAGGCTTGTCGTGACGTTGGCGGGCAGGTTGCTGTTGACCAGCGCGCTGAAGGTCGTGCTGCCGAGACCGCCGGTCGCGTTCACGATGGTGTACCGCTTGTTGAGGTAGCTGCCCTGAGCGAAGCTCGCATTCACCGTGGCGCCGCCGAGATTGGCGGTGCCCGTCACGTTGACGCGGTCGGCATTGGCCGGCGAGACCTCGACCATGTAGCGCGATGCCGCTGTCAGCACGAGATTGCCCTGCACGGTCAGGAGGCCGATGGAATTGCCCGGCGCTAGCGTGCCGCCATTGATGGCGGTGTTGCCGACAGTGCCGTTGCCGCCGAGTGTTCCACCGTTGTTGATGGTCAAGCTGCTCGACGATGCGATCGAGCCGTTGACCACGAGATTGCCGTCGTCGACGAGGGTCGCGCCGGTATAGGTGTTGATACCCGCCAGCGTCAGCGTGCCGGTGCCCGTCTTGATCAGCGATGTTCCGGTGGCAATCCCATAGCCGGTGAGCACGCCGGTGACGGTGGTGGACAGATTGTTGCCGCCGACTGTCAGCTCTATGCCGCCAAGATCGAAGCTGCCGTTGCCAGCGAGTGAGCCAGCGGTGATCCTGCCGTCGCTGGCCGGGCCGGGCGTGTAAAAATAGACGACGGCGCCGGGCGCGGTGTTGGTCAGTTGCGCGCTGGCCGCCGTGGAGTTGCCGTCGAACAAGATGGTGCCGCTGTTGGTGATGACGGCGCTGCCGGCCGAGGTGAGGCCGTAGAACGTCAACTGGTTGTTGTTGACGATCGACGCGTTTCCGGCCGTGGCGCTGTTATTGAAAACGATGGTACCGGCATTGGTGATCGTCGCGTTGCCTAAAGTGGCGGCGTTGCGGAGTTCAATCGCGCCCGTGGCATTGTTGGTAATCGTCGCGTTCCCGGCAGTCGGGACATCGCCGGGGTTGCCGCCCCAGAAACTCATCTGGCCACTATTGATGACCGTGGCGTTGGCCAGGGTGGAGCGGTTGACGACATCGAGCGTCCCCCCAACCGCGTTGGTGATGTGTGCGGTGCCGGCGCTGGCGTCGCTCCAGAAATTCAGACTGGTATTGTTGGTGATCGTGGCGTTTCCGGCCGTGGAGCTGTAATAGAAAAAAATGTAAGCGCCACTGTTGATGATGGTGGCGCTGCCGGCGGACGTGCTGGCCTGGAAGTAGATATATCCGTTGTTGAAGACGGTGGAATTTCCAAGCGTGGCATTGTTATCCAACATGATGCCACTGCCGTACGGACGGTAGCCATTTGTGTTGTCGATGGTGATCGTGGCGTTGCCGGCGGTGCTCGTATCGACGAAATTCAACCGGTTCTGACCGTTGATGTTGATCGTGGCGCTGCCGGCCGTGCTGCTGTTCCTGAAATAGCTGTCCGGAGCAAAGGCGCTGGTTTTTGCATAGTTGATCGTGGCGCTGCCGGCGCTGCTGTTGTTCGTGAAGGTTAAGGCTTCATCACCGACGGTGATCGTGGCGCTGCCACCGGCGATGGCAATGCCAGCACCGGTGAAGGTCGTGGCTGCCGTCATGTTGAACGTATAATTCGAAGCCCCGGCATTGAACGTCCAGCCACCGACACTGCCGGTGGTGCCCAGGGTCAGCGCCGTCGTCGCCGAGGTGCCGAACGTCGCAGTGCCGGTCGGCACGCTGGCCGGACTCCAGTTGCTGCCGGTATAGAAGTCGGCCGAGCCCGGATTGGCGAGCCAGCTCGCATCCTGGGCTGCTGCCGGCGTCACAGACAGGCCAGCCAGACCGGCCACGGCAGCCAAAAGCCGCAACCGGCCAGCAAACGCATTCCGCAACATGTGAGGTCCCGGGATCGCCCGGCCAAGCGTCAGGCCCGGTTGAGGCAGAGCTGAAAGTTGCGGATTCGCAAAACAGGCGCACCGGATCTGGCGGGTTCCGACATCGACCGGGATGCTGCGTGCGCGCCACATGTCACGCCCTCCGCCGCACAACCGATGGATATGCAACAGTATCGCCATCGACGGCAGACGGCAGACCGCCGGCGCCACGCCGCAGTCGTGAAATTGCAAATTCGTCGGCGGGTCGATTCATCTTCTGATTTAGGTAGCGACCGGCACCCGACGTGTCCTGAAACGGCGGGGGCGAATTCTAAAATTTTTCTGATTTTCCTGCTGACGGCACCCGAGTGGATTGTTCGCGGAAAACTCGGTGCTGCTCGACCATTGATATGATTGAAATTTTCGTCACCGCACCACTCGTAAGATGATGGTCAGAAATCTTGCGGAGCAAAAACTTTGCTGGCTCCGCTCCCGGCTACCTTCAATTTTCCGGAAACGGCCCTATATCGGTGAGCGCTCACTCACCAACCTTCAAGATGCTGCCCAATGCCAGTCATCCGCCGCGTAGCCGTCTCTCTCGGCCTTGTCCTGATCGCCAGCTACCTGTCCGGCTGCGGGTCGATCAGCTCATTCATGGCGGGCGGCATGGCAGACCTGATCCCTGCATGGGCCGGCGGCCTTCCCGCCGATGCGCCGCCGCGGCCGGGAACGCCGGCATATGATGCCTATATGAAGCAGCGCGAGAACCAGCAAGGCGACGCTCAAGGCCAAGCTTCGCGCGGTCTCGATCCCGCGACATCGGCTTCGGCCAGCGCGATACATTGATCGGCGGATTTACCGATACTGCATGTCGTCACCCGGCCTGACCGGGTGAACCAGTACACATCGCCCTACTATGAGTTTACAGGATCGCCCGGTCGAGCCGGGCGATGACATTCAGAGTTTTGTTAGTTCGTAAACACCACTGTCTTCTTGCCATTGAGGATCACGCGATCCTCGAGGTGATAGCGCACGGCGCGCGCCAGCACGCGGCGTTCGATGTCACGGCCCTTGCGGACGAGATCTTCGGGCGAGTCGCGGTGGCTGATGCGCTCGACGTCCTGCTCGATGATCGGACCTTCGTCGAGATCGCTGGTGACGTAGTGCGCGGTGGCGCCGATCAGCTTCACGCCGCGCTCATGCGCCTGATGATAGGGACGCGCGCCCTTGAAGCCCGGCAGGAACGAATGGTGGATGTTGATGCATTTGCCGGACAGCTTTGCCGACATGTCGTCCGACAGGATCTGCATGTAGCGTGCGAGCACGACGAGTTCAGACTTCGTCTCGTTCACCAGGTCCCAGATCGCGGCTTCCTGCTCACGCTTGGTTTCCCTGGTGATGGGCAGATGATGGAACGGGATGTCACCGAAATCGATGCCGTTATAGGTCTCGCGCGGATGGTTCGACACGATGGCGGTCGGGATCATTTCGAGTTCGCCGGTGCGCCAGCGATAGAGCAGATCGACGAGGCAGTGATCCGACTTCGAGGCGAGGATCATGACGCGGCGCCTGGTGTCTTGATCGCGCATCAGCCAGACCATCTTGAAGCGCTCGGCGATGGCGGTGAAGCCGGTCTGCAGCGAGGTGAGATCGACATTCACATCGGCCGCGTTGAACACCACGCGCATGAAGAACACGCCGGTCTCGTTCTCGTTGAACTGCTGCGCATCGACGATATTCTGGCCGTTATGGGCGAGAAAGGTCGAAACGGCGGAAACGATGCCCGGGCGGTCCGGGCATGACAGGGTGAGAACGAAATGATGCGACATGCTGGACTACTGGCTTGAGATTCAGAGGAAATTTTGCCCTCCTCTATCATCCCGCCCGGGCTTGCGCCAATCCAATTGCGCGCTGCAATATCGGGCAGTCAATGAAAGGATGCCCACCATGGCTGAGCGACTGGACGGCACCCGCATCCTGATCCTCGAAACCCGCGAGGAGGCGCAATTCTCCAGACTTCTCAAGGAGAAGGGCGCCGACGTCTTGCAATGTCCGATGTTCACCATCGAGGACGCCTCGGACCCCGGACCGGTCACGGACTGGATCGGCCGTTTTGTCGCCAACCCGTTCGACGATCTCGTTCTGATGACCGGCGAGGGTCTGCGGCGCATCCTCAAAGTGGTGCGGCAGCAATGCGACGAGGCCGCGTTTGTTGCCGCAGTGGCCCGATCGCGCAAATTCACGCGGGGGCCGAAGCCCGGCAAGGCCTTGCGCGAGATCGGCCTCGCCCCGGACGTCACCACCGAGAAGCCGACCTCGGAAGGCATCGCCGAGATGCTGGCGCAATACGATCTCAAGGGCCGGCGGGTCGGGCTGCAGCTCTATCCGGAAAAGGATCACTCGGCGCTGATCGGAGCCATCACCGCGCAGGGTGCGATTGTCGATACCGTGTCGCCCTATGTCTACGATTCCAAGGCGGCCGATACCAATATCCTCGCGGCCATCGACGAGATGGAGGCCGGCCGCATCGATGCGATCGCGCTGACGAGCTCGGGCCAGGTGCGACGTCTCGTCGATGCGGCGCGTGCACATGGGCGTGAAGATCGCTTGCGCAGTGCACTCGCGAAGACACCGATCGCATCGGTCGGCCCTGTGGTTTCCGACGAATTGCACGTTTATGGTTTCCGCGCGTCGATCACACCGGCAGAGGACGCATTCTTCATGCGGCCGCTGATCTCCGCCATGTCCGTCGCGCTTGGCAAATCTGCGGTGCGCACCACTGCAAGCTGACTTGACGCATCGGCTCAGCCCGACATGATGCCCGTCCAACAAGAAAAGAACGGGCGGAAATGCAATGTCGAAACTGCCGCTGGCTGATTTGCGCGTGATGGAAATTGGGTCCGGCGATCAGCTGGATTATTGCGGCAAGCTGTTCTCCGATTTCGGTGCCGAGGTCATCAAGATCGAACCTGATGGCGGCGATCCGATGCGGCGGCATGCGCCGCTCGTCGATGCCGGTGGCGGCAAGCGTGAAGGCGGCGTGTTCGCCTGGCTGAATACCAACAAGCACAGCGTCATCGCCGATCTCGACGATGCGGATGATGTCGCAGGCATCAAGCGGCTGCTGCAGAGCTGCGACCTGTTGCTCGATGCGCGCGCCCCCGCAAGCATTCCGGCATCGCTTCTCAATCACGATGACCTGCGCCGGGACAGCCCCGGACTCGCCATTACAGCCATGTCGTGGTTTGGCGAGAATGGACTCTATTCGGACTTTCACGCCACAGACTCCATCTGCCGCGCCCTTGCCGGCTGCGTGAAACTCGTCGGCGCCAAGGAAGGTCCGCCGGTGCTCCCGGGCGACGGGCATATCTCCGTCATGGCCGGCCTCACCGCGTTCATCCCGACCCTCGCCGGCCTCTACGATCGCAGGCGTTGCGCGCGGCGTTTCGCCGTCAGTGCTCATGCGGCAATGCTGCATATCAGCGAATTCGACACCGGCCTCGCATTGGAAGCCGGCTTCACGCGCCCGCGCATGGCGCTCAATCGTTTCGGACGCGGTTATCCCGTCGGCAATTTTCCGACCAAAGACGGCTGGCTCGGCATCACCGTGGTGACCCCCGCGCAATGGGCGGCATTCTGCGGCATGATAGGCCTGCCTGAACTCGAGAAGGAGGCCAGATTCACCGACGGTCTCGTGCGCTCCATCAATTCGGCGGAGCTGGCGGCAATCTTCCAGCCGATCCTGCTGCAGCAGAGTGCCGAATACTGGTTCGAGAAGGGCATCGAGCTGCGCATCCCGCTCGCCATCGTGCCGAGCATGGAGGAATTGCTGCGCCAGCCCTATTATCGCGAGCGCGGCGCTTTCGCCGAAGTGCGGATCGGCAGCGGATCGTTCGAGGCTCCGGTGCTGCCGCAGCATCTCACCGGTTCGCCGCCGCTCGCGAATGGCGAGGCACCGCTCGCCGGCAGCGACGACATTGCGCGCTTCGAACCGCGCGAGCGCATCGCGACGCGGCAGGCCACATCCGACGATCCGCAGCCGCTGAAGGGCCTGCGCATCGTCGATCTCACCATGGGCTGGGCCGGCCCCACGGCGACGCGACAGATGGGCGATCTCGGCGCCGACGTCATCAAGGTGGAGTCGTGCCAGTATCCGGACTGGTTTCGCGGCACCGATCCTCGCGGGCCCTATCATCCCGAGCGCACCTACGAAAAGGTGTACTGGTTTCAGCAGATGAACCGCAACAAGCGCGGCATCACGCTGGATCTCACGCAACCCAGGGGTCTCGCGCTGCTGAAGCGCCTGATCGAAGGTGCGGATGCGGTCATTGACAACTACGCCGCCGATGTGATGCCGCGGCTCGGGCTCGATCCGGCGTCGATGCGCAAACTCAATCCGCGGCTGATCGTGGTCACCATGCCGGCCTTCGGCATGACCGGTGCCTGGAGCGGCGTGCGCGCCTATGGCTCGACGCTGGAGCAGGCTTGCGGGCTGCCCTCCGTCACGGGGCGCGAGGGCGATCCGCCGACCATGGTGCATACCGCGCTCGGCGATCCCTATGGCGGCGTCAGCGCCGCGGCGGCATTGATGATCGGCTTCATGCATCAGAAGCGTACCGGCGAAGGCCAGCATATCGATCTCAGCGCCACCGAGGCGCTGCTGCCAATGGTGGCGCCGTCTGTCATCGAGCAATCCATCACTGGAAAAACGGGTCCACGGCTCGGCAACCGCCACCCGCGCTTCGTGCCGCATGGCTGCTTCCCTTGTATCGGCGAGGATCAGTGGCTCACCATCGCCGTGCGCAGCGATGAGGAGTGGCAAGCGCTGTGCAAGGTCATTCATCGCCCCGACCTGGCGGAAGACACGGCGCTCGCCACCACCGAAGGCCGCCGCGCCGATGAAGACCGGATCGAGGTCGCGATCCGGCACTGGACCATGACTGTCCGCGCCGAACTCGCCATGAACGCGCTGCAGGACGCCAGTGTTCCCGCCGGCACCGCACGGCTGCCCATGGACATGGCCGGCGATCCCCACCTGCTCTCCACCGGCCACTGGCAGCCGAAGACGCGCCGCTTCATGGGTCCTCACATTCTGCCCTCGGTTGCCTATCGGGAAGGCACATCGCGGGCGCCCTATGCGATCACGCGGCTGGCGCCAACGCTGGGCCAGCACAATGAGGAGGTGCTGCGCGACGTGCTCGGTCTCAGCGACGGCGAGATTGCCGAATTGCGCAAAACGGAAATTATCGGCGATACGGCCTCGTCAAAGAAGGCGAAAGCGACCGTTACCGCGAAGTAATGTGCGTACGACGAAGGAATGGTTGCAGCCTCTGCTGCATTCGCTCACACTCGCCACCAAGAACCGCCAGCGGACGGATCAGGAAGATTCGCGCCGGAAATAACGGTCACAACAAACCAAGATTCAGGGAGAAAACGCATGCATAAACGGGCTCTTATCAAATTCGCCATCGGCGCATCGCTGGTACTGCCGTTATTCGGCACCGCCGCAATGGCGCAGGAAACCGTCAAGATCGGTTACATCGATCCGCTCTCCGGCGGCGGCGCCAGCGTCGGTGAAGGCGGACTTAAGACCTTCCAGTTCCTGGCCGAAGAGCTCAACGCCAAGGGCGGCATTCTCGGCAAGAAGGTCGAGATCGTCGGGCTCGACAACAAGACCAATCC
Organism: Tardiphaga sp.; assembly: GCA_030147505.1. Lineage (GTDB taxonomy): Bacteria > Pseudomonadota > Alphaproteobacteria > Rhizobiales > Xanthobacteraceae > Tardiphaga. Next base: position 130,020 of record JASBVG010000017.1, on the reverse strand, counting down.
ACAGGAAAGCCTGATCCAGGCGCAGAAGGCCATCGACTCCGGCGTGCGTTACATCACCCAGGGTAACGGTTCTTCCGTCGCCGGCGCTCTGGCCGACTTCGTCAGCAAATACAACGAGCGCAACCCCGGCAAGGAAGTCCTGTACTTCAATTATGCCGCCGTCGATCCGGTGCTCACCAATGAGAAATGCAGCTTCGCTCATTTCCGCTGGGATGCGAACTCCGACATCAAGATGGAGGCGCTCACCAACTATATGAAGACCACCCCGAGCATCAAGAAAGTGTACCTGATCAATCAGGACTACTCGTTCGGCCAGTCGGTGCGCACCCAGGCGCGCGCCATGCTCAAGACCAAGCGCGCCGACATCGAGATCGTCGGCGACGAATTGCATCCGCTGCTCAAGATCACCGACTTCGCGCCCTATATCGCGAAGATCAAGGCATCGGGCGCTGACAGCGTCGTCACCGGCAATTGGGGCCAGGACATCGCGCTGCTGCTGAAGGCAGCGGCTGACGCCGGCCTGAAGGTCAACTGGTACACCTATTATGCCGGCGGCGCCGGTGGCCCCACCGCCATCAAGCAGACGGGCCTCAATCATCAGGTATTCCAGATCACCGAGGGCTTTGCCAATATCGACCACAAGACGTCGGTGGACTTCGAAAAGGCCTTCCGCGCCAAGGTCAATCTCGGCCTCTGGTATCCGCGCGCAGTGAACGAAATGCGGATGTTTGCAGCCGCGGCCGAGAAGGCGAAATCGCTTGAGCCGGTGAAGGTCGCGCAGGCGCTGGAAGGCATGAAGTTCGACGTCTTCAACGGCGGCGAAGGTTTTATGCGCAAGGAAGACCATCAGTTCTTCCAGCCGATCTACATCTCGTCCTTCGGCGAACGCACCGAGAAAGAGCCGTTCGATGTGGAAAACACCGGCTGGGGCTGGAAGCTCGCCGCCAAGGTCGACACCAAGGACACGATGCTACCGACCACCTGCAAGATGGAACGGCCGTAAGGCTCTTCTAGATGGGACGGCGTTCTGAAATTCCGTCATGCCCGGGCCTGATCCGGGCATCCGTCTAAAACGGCGCAATCGAAAGGATGGATGGCCGGGTCAAGCCCGGCCATGACACCAGATCGAATGCACGCGCTAAGCCGACTACGTTCCGAGGTCCTTCGTGCTCGAACTCATCGTCATTTCCACGCTGAACGGCATTCTGTTCGGCATGCTGCTGTTCCTGATGGCCTCGGGCCTGACAGTGATCTTCAGCATGCTCGGCGTGCTCAATTTCGCCCATGCCTCGTTCTACATGCTGGGCGCCTTCTTCGGCTTTCAGATCAGCAAATGGGTCGGCTTCTGGCCCGCGCTGATCATTTCCCCATTGCTCGCCGGCGCGCTCGGCGCGCTGGTCGAGCGCTACGGCCTGCGGCAGGTGCATAAATACGGCCACGTCCCCGAACTGCTCTTCACCTTCGGCCTCGCTTTCGCCATCGAGGAGGTCGTGCAGATTATCTGGGGCAAGAGCCCCGTTGATTTTCGCGTGCCGGCGCTGCTGGATTTCCCGGCATTTACGCTGTTCTCGACCAACTACCCTGCCTTCAAGATCTTCATGCTGGTGATCTCGATCGTGATCTTCGTCGGCCTGTTGATCGCCCTGAAGAAGACCCGCATCGGCCTGATCGTGCAGGCGGCCCTCACCCATCCGCATATGGTCGGCCATCTCGGCCACAATGTCGGACGCATCTTCATGCTGGTGTTCGGTGTCGGCACGGCGCTCGCGGCTGTGGCCGGTGTGATCGCGGGCCCCGCACTCGTGACCCAATCCAACATGGCCGGCTTGCTCGGCCCGATCCTGTTCGTGGTCGTCGTGGTCGGCGGCCTCGGCTCGCTCCCCGGCGCCTTCATCGCCTCGCTGCTGATCGGCCTTGTGCAGACCTTTGCCGTCTCCATGAACGGCTCGCTGGCCGGCGCCTTCGGGCCGCTGAGCCCTGACCTCGCTTCCACCTGGCTGTCCGATATCTGGAACGTGACCATCGCGCAGATCGCGCCGATCATGCCCTATGTGCTGCTGGTGCTGATCCTGATGTTCCGCCCGATGGGCCTTTTGGGAACGCGCGAAACATGAGCGACGCCGTCATGACCATTGCGCCGCCCGCGCCCACCGCATCCGACAGGCTGAAATTCTACGGCATCTGGGTGCTGGCCGCCGCCGCACTCATCATCCTGCCAAAGATCTTTTCGTCCGGCGGATCGCTGACGACCTTCAGCCTGATCGGCATCTCGATCATCTTCTCGCTGTCCTACAACATCCTGCTCGGCCAGACCGGGATGCTGTCCTTTGGCCACGCAGTCTATTACGGGCTCGGCGGCTTCCTCGCCATCCATGCCATCAACATCATCGCCAAGAACAAATTCGCGATTCCGCTGCCGCTGGTGCCGCTGATTGGCGGCGCGGCGGGACTCGTCTTTGCGATGCTGCTCGGCTGGGTCTCGACGAAACGCTCCGGCACTGCCTTCGCGATGATCTCGCTCGGCGTGGCCGAACTCGTGGCGTCCTCGGCGCTGATCCTGCGCACCTTCTTCGGCGGCGAGGCTGGCGTCTCCGCCAATCGCACCAAGGTGTTCCGGCTGTTCGACTGGAGCTTTGGGCCGCAGATCCAGATTTATTACCTGGTGGCAGCGTGGACTCTGATCGCCGTGATCGCCATGTATGCCCTGACCCGCACGCCGCTCGGGCGCATGTGCAACGCCGTACGCGACAATCCCGAACGCGTTCAGTTCGTCGGCTACGATCCGCATGTGGTGCGCTATATCGCCTTCTGCTTCTCCGGTTTCTTCGCCGGCATTGCGGGCGCTCTGGCGGCGATCAATTTCGAGATCGCCAACTCCGCCTATCTCGGCGCCGTGCAGTCCGGCACCGTGCTGTTCGCCACCTATATCGGGGGCGTCGGCTTCTTCATCGGCCCGATCGTCGGCGCCATCTTCGTGACGCTGCTGTCGCTCGGGCTCTCCGACCTCACCCAGGTGTGGCAGCTCTATTTCGGCCTGATCTTTATCGCCGTCGTGATGTTCGCGCCGGGCGGCCTCACCGGCCTCATGATGATGCATTGGCCGCTGATCAAGGCAGGCACAATCAGCCGCGTGCTGCCGAGTTATCTGCTCGCCTTCGTGCCGACGCTGGCGATGCTGATCGGATTCATCCTCTCGGTCGAAGTGATCGTGTTTCATATGGTCCATGCCGGCGGGGATTCGCACATCAAGGCCTTCGGCATTCCTTTCGACGCCGAGAACCGCGCAGTCTGGGCCATCGCCGCCGTACTGCTGATCGCAGGCGCCTTCGTCGCGCGGAAGACGTGGAAGATGATTGCCGTACGCTGGGACGATGCCCTCACCGAAGCCCGTGCCAAGGGAGTGGCCGCATGACCAATGCCATCGAATTGCATGGCGTCGAAAAGACGTTCGGGATCACGAAAGTGATCCAGGGCGTCAATCTCACCGTCGCCAAGGGCGAGCGCCATGCGCTGATCGGGCCGAACGGCGCCGGCAAGTCCACCACGTTCAACTTGATTTCGGGCTATATGAAGCCGACCGCCGGCACGATTCTGCTGAACGGACAGGACATCTCCGGCCTGCCGCCGTTCCAGATCAATCGCCGCGGACTGTCGCGCTCGTTTCAGGTGACGAATGTGTTCGCGAAGATGACCGTGTGGGAGAACCTGCGCTGCGCGGTACTCTGGGCCACCGGCCACCGCTACGCGTTCTGGAAGAATGTGGACGCCCTGCCAGAGGTGCGCGAGCGTACGGCGCAGATACTTCAAAACATCAGCCTCGTGGCGCGCCGCGATGTGCCCGCGGGACTATTGACCTACGCCGAGCAACGCGCGCTGGAGATCGGCATCACCATCGCCGGCGGCGCCGATGTGATCCTGCTGGATGAACCGACCGCCGGCATGAGCCATGCCGAAACAGAACGCGCGGTCGAGCAGATCAGGCGGCTCACGGAAGGGCGCACGCTGCTGATCGTCGAGCACGACATGAGCGTGGTGTTCGGGCTCGCCGATCGTATTTCCGTGCTGGTCTACGGCGAGGTGATTGCGACGGGAACGCCTGACGAGATCCGCGGCAACAAGAAGGTCAAGGAAGCCTATCTCGGCGAGGAAGCTGCCTGATGCTGGAAGTCAAGGATCTGCACGCCTATTACGGCAAAAGCCACATCCTGCAGGGCGTCGATCTGCATATCGATGCCAGCGAGGTGGTGAGCCTGCTCGGCCGCAATGGCGTCGGCCGCTCGACCACCGTGAAGGCGATCATGGGCGAAGTGCCGCCGCACGGCTCCATCAAATTCAAGGGCAAGGACATTGCCGGACTGCCGAGCTTCAAGATCGCGCATCTTGGCCTCGGCTATGTGCCCGAGCATCGCGATATCTTTCCGGGCCTCACCGTTCGACAGAACCTGATGCTGGGCATCAAGGACACGCGCAAGCCGGGCAAGTGGCGGCTCGACGACATGCTCGACATGTTCCCGAACCTCGCGCGCCGTGCGGACACCGCAGCCGGCGTTCTCTCCGGCGGCGAAAAGCAGATGTTGACCATCTGCCGCACGCTAATGGGCGATCCGGAACTGGTGATGATCGACGAGCCGACTGAAGGTCTCGCACCGCTGATCGTGCAGCAGGTCGGCGATCTCATCGCCGAGATCGCCCGGCGCGGCGTCGCGATTTTGCTGGTGGAGCAGAAACTGTCCATTGCGCTGCGCATCTCGCACCGGGTCTATGTGATGGGCCACGGCAAGATCGTGTTCGAAGGCACGCCGGCGGAGCTCAAGGCCAATGACGACGTCAGGAAGGAATGGCTGGAGGTCTGAGCCACACACTCGTCATTCCCCATACGTGCTCAGCCGCTCGAGATCGATCACCGTCACGCCGCCATATTCGAGCCGCAGCAAGCCTTCCTTCTCCAGTGTCTGCAGGCACTGATTGGCTTTCTGCCGGGAGATGCCGGAGATCGCGCCGAGTTCCTCCTGCGTGATCTCCAGATGCCGGTTGGCGTCGCGATACAGGATCGGGTTGAACAACGAAGCGATACAACGCGCGAGCCGCCCAGTGGCATCGAGCAGCCGGCCATATTCGGTGAGCGCGATAAACTGGCCAAGGCGTTCGTTCAGCAGCGACACCAGAAAGCGGTTGAAGCCGACGCTGTTCTCGAACAGCCAGAAGAACGTCGTCCGGTCCATCAGCGCGACGCGTGAATCGCGCATCGCCACGATGTCGTAGCGGCGCGGTTCGTTTTTCAACACGCTGCCCTCGCCGAACCAGGCGCCGGCCGTAAGACCGGTGATGCTCACCTCTTTACCGCTGCGCGAAATGGTACCGATCTTGACGAGGCCCGACACTACGCCCGTCCAGTAATCGAACACATCGCCACGCATGGAGATGAATTCGTTCGCTTTGAACGACCGCTCGTTGATCCCCGCGCGCGCGACCTCGATCTCCCGCTCGGTGAGATCGCGCGCCCAGGCGGCAATCCTCTTCAATTGATCCGCAGCAATCATGCCACCGCCGCTTTATCCATTTGTTGCGACGCAACAATACATGCCACGCGACAAAATGCCGGACCAATTGTCCGGCGCGAGACATTTCCCTGAGCGGGTTTAACGTAGGGAGGATCACCGCGGAAGGTTCATTAGTCGAATGGCCTGCGATGCCCCGGAGATATAAGCTCCGGGCGTTACCGTGGACGGGATAAAGAGCGCGTCAAGCGCCGTATCTGGGAGGGCATGCGTGACGGTTGCTTTGGAAGTACGCGGGGTATCGCTGCGCTTCGGTGGCGTGCGTGCGCTCACGGATGTGAGCTTCGCCGTCAATCAGGGCGAGCTGTTTTCCATCATCGGGCCCAATGGCGCCGGCAAGACCTCCATCGTCAACTGCATCTCCGGCCGTTACAAACCGACCGAAGGCCAGTTGTTCTACGGTGGCCACGAGATCACCAATCTCAACACCAATGCCCGCCCGCGCATCGGCATCGGCCGCACCTTCCAGAATCTGGCACTATTCCACCATATGAGCGTGCTCGACAACATCATGGTCGGCCGCCATCACCTGTTGAAGAACAACTTCCTCACCGGCTCGCTCTACTGGTTCACCGGCGCGCGCAAGGAGGAACTGGAACATCGCCGCAAGGTGGAGGAGATCATCGACTTCCTCGACCTGCAGAGCGTTCGCAAAGCGACGGCCGGCACACTGCCCTATGGGCTGCGCAAGCGCGTCGAGCTCGCGCGCGCGATGGCGCTGGAGCCGAAACTCATTCTCCTTGACGAGCCGATGGCCGGCATGAATTTCGAGGAGAAGGAGGACATGGCGCGCTACATCGTCGATCTCAACGAAGAGTTCGGCATGACCGTGATGATGATCGAGCACGACATGGGCGTGGTGATGGATATTTCCCACCGCGTGATGGTGCTCGATTTCGGCCGCAAGATCGCCGAGGGCGATCCGGCCGCCGTGCTCGCCGATCCGCATGTGAAGCGAGCCTATCTCGGCGAGGAAGACGAGGCACTGACTGATCCCGACGACATACACGTCCAGGCGGAGAGCGCCGCATGATGGACTATGCCGGCCGCGTCAAACAGGCGGATACCTATCCGAAGCTTCTGCGCCTCAACGCCAGGGAGCACGGCGGCGAGATCGCGCTGCGCGAAAAGGATTTCGGGCTGTGGCGCGAATTCACCTGGAACGATTACCACAGCAGGGTGAAGGACTTTGCGCTCGGCATGATGGAGCTCGGCATCGGCCAGGGTGATGTCATCGGCATCATCGGCGACAACCGGCCGGACTGGGTGTCGGCGGAGATCGCCGCCCATGCTATAGGGGGCATGAGCCTCGGCCTTTATCGCGATGTACTGGATGAGGAAGCGGCGTATCTTCTCAATTACGGCGAAGCGAAGATCGTGTTCGCCGAGGACGAAGAACAGGTCGACAAGCTGCTCACTCTCGCCGACCGCGTCCCGGCTCTGAAGCATATCATCTACAGTGATCCGCGCGGGATGCGGAAATATGACGATCCGCGTTTGCTGGAGGCGGACAAGCTCGCGCAGATGGGCCGCGACCGCGCGGCCAAGGAGCCAGCGCTCTACGACCAGATGGTCGATGCGACCAAGGGTGAAGATGTCGCGATCCTCTGCACCACATCGGGCACGACGTCCAACCCCAAGCTCGCCATGCTCGCTGCCGGCCGCGTGCTCGGCCATTGCGCAGTGTATCTGTCGTTCGATCCGAAGGGACCGGATGACGAATATGTCTCGGTGCTGCCTCTGCCCTGGATCATGGAACAGGTCTATGCCCTCGGCAAAGGCCTGCTGTCACGGATGAAGGTCAACTTTGTCGAGCAGCAGGACACCATGATGAACGATTTCCGCGAGATCGCGCCGACCTTCGTGCTGTTCGCGCCCCGCGTTTGGGAAGGCATTGCTGCCGATGTCCGCGCGCGCGTGATGGATGCCTCCCCCCTCAAGCAGAGCTTGTATGAGCTCGGCATGAAAACTGGGCTCAATGCCCTCGCCGACGGCAAGCGCTCCGCCGTCGCCGATATGTTGCTGTTCCGCGCATTGCGCGATCGTCTGGGCTTCACCCGCCTGCGCTCGGCGGCCACCGGCGGCGCGGCGTTGGGGCCGGATACGTTCAAGTTCTTCCGCGCGATGGGCGTGCCGCTGCGCACGCTCTACGGCCAGACCGAGACGCTGGGCGCCTTCACGCTGCATGCGCCCGATGCCGTCGATCCCGACACCACCGGCATCGCCATGGGTGATGGCATCCAGATCGAGGTCCGCGATCCCGACAACCAGGGCGTCGGCGAGATCGTGGTGAAGCACCCGAACATGTTTCTTGGCTACTACAAGAACGCAGAGGCCTCCGCAGCCGACATGCGCGACGGCTGGATGCATTCCGGCGACGCCGGCTATTTCAATGACGCCAAGCAGCTCGTCGTCATCGACCGCATCAAGGATCTCGCCGAGACCACCCGCGGCGAACGCTTCTCACCCCAATATATCGAGAACAAGCTGAAATTCTCGCCATACGTCGCCGAGACGGTCGTGCTCGGCGCCGGCCGTGATGCGCTCGCTGCGATGATCTGCATCCGCTATTCGATCATCTCGAAATGGGCAGAAAAGAACCGGCTGGCCTTCACGACATACACCGATTTGTCGTCACGGCCCGAGGTCTATGCGCTGCTGCAGAAGGAAGTCGAGACCGTGAACGCGACGCTGCCTCCGGCGCAGCGCATCTCGCGCTTCTTGCTACTCTATAAGGAACTTGATGCCGACGATGGCGAGCTGACGCGCACCCGAAAAGTCCGTCGCAACGTCATCAATGAAAAATACGCCGACATCATCGACGGCATCTATGGCGGCCGGAGCGAAATCCCGGTGGATACGACGATCCGGTTTCAGGACGGCACGTCACAGCGGATACGCACGAAGCTGAAAGTGGTGGACATGGGAAGCGGCGCGCGGATGGAGGCGGCGGAATGAACACAGCCTTCCTCATCCAGCTTCTCGTCAACGGCCTCGTGGTCGGCACGCTGTATGGCGTGGTCGCGATGTCGTTCGTGCTGATCTACAAGGCCACGCAGGTCGTCAATTTCGCCCAGGGCGAATTGCTGCTGATCGGCGCCTGGGTATGCTGGACATTGCTGACCAAATATCAGGTGCCGTTCTGGCTCGGCATGCCGATGACCCTGGTGTTCATGTTCGCCTTCGGCATTCTCGTGCAGGTCGTGATCCTGCGGCCGCTGATCGGCGAGCCGATCATTTCGGTGATCATGGTGACCATCGCACTGTCCGCCGTCTTCCAGGCGGCGCTGAAATGGATCTATGGCGTCAATCCGCAGCCCTTCCCGCGCGTCTTCACCAGCCAGGCGGTGACGATCGGCAGCCTGCAGATCCAGACCGTCTATGTGATGAGCCTCGTCGTCTCGCTGCTGATGATGATCGGCATGGCATGGTTCTTCAAGGTTTCGAAATGGGGCCTTGCGATGCGTGCAACTGCATTCAACCAACAGGTGGCGCAATCGCTGGGCATCTCGGTCAAGACCGTATTCGCCATGGCCTGGGCGATCTCCGCGATGGTCTCCGCCGTAGCCGGAGTCGTCGTCGCGGTGGTGAACGGCGTGTCCTCGGGCCTATCGATCTACGGCATCAAGGTATTCCCCGCCGTCATCCTCGGCGGTCTCGACTCGATCGGCGGCGCGGTCATCGGCGGCATCATCATCGGGCTTTTGGAGAACTTCGCGCAATTCATCGACAGCGAATATCTGCATTGGGGCAATCTCTATGAGATCGCGCCGTTCTACGTGCTGATCATCATCCTCATGATCAAGCCTTACGGCCTGTTCGGCACCAAAGACATCGAGCGGGTGTAAGCCATGGCGAATTCCACACTCCTCCCCGCCGGCGACTTCCGCACCTCCTATGCGGTTGACACCACGATCTTTCCGACCACGACGAGCCGCAATTTTGCGATCCTCGGCATTGCCATCACCTGCCTCGCACCACTGGTGTTCAGCGAGTACTGGCTGGCGATCCTGATCCAGATCGGCATCTTCGGCATCGCTGCGCTGGGGCTCAACATCCTGGTCGGCTTCACCGGCCAGATCTCCATCGGCCACGCCGCCTTCTTCCTGCTCGGCGCCTTCACCTCTGCCTATATCTCCAACAAGACATCGATCCCGGTGTTCTTCGCGATCCCCCTGGCTGGCGTCGTCACCGCCATTGTCGGCCTGATCTTCGGCTTGCCAGCGGCGCGGCTGAAGGGTCTTTATCTCGTCATCGCCACCCTCGCCGCCCAATATATCCTGATCGATTTCTTCTCCCGCGCCGAATGGTTCTCCGGCGGCTCGGTTCCGGCGATGGCCGAACCGTTCTCGATCTTCGGTTACGTACTGCGTGGCGACCGACAGTATTTCTATGTCGTGCTCGCTTATGTCGTTGTCAGCTATCTGCTCGTCACCAATCTGATGCGCACGCGCGACGGGCGCGCGCTGGTAGCGGTGCGCGACCATTATCTCTCCGCCGAGATCATGGGCATCAACCTCACCAAATATCGCACGCTGTCCTTCGGGCTGGCCGCGTTCTTCGCGGGCATCGCCGGCGCGCTCTATGCGCATTACCAGCTCGTCGTCTCCAATGAAGGCTTTGGCATCGAGCGCTCGATCCTGTTCCTAGCGATGGTGATCATCGGCGGCACCGGCTCGGTCATGGGCACGCTCATGGGCACGGCCTTCGTGGTGCTGGTGCCGGAAGCGATGGAATGGATCAGCATGGAGCTGAAAGGCGGTGTCATCGACAAGGCGCTCGCCCTCAACAACAATCTCACATTTTTGCGCGAGATCGCCATCGGCGTCATCATCATCGCCTTCCTGGTGTTCGAACCGGACGGACTCGCGCATCGCTGGCGACAGATCAAGGCCTACTGGAAACTCTACCCGTTCTCGCATTGAGGACGGCGGACTGCTCACGACCATAAAACATAAAACGCTGGGAGAATGCTCATGACGATGAAATCATTACTGACTTCCGCATCGCTCGCTTTGTTGATTGCAGGCGCCTCTGCCTCCGCGCAGGCGCAGATTGCCGTGGGACATCTCGCCGATTATTCCGGGGGCACCTCCGACGTCGGCACGCCCTACGGCCAGGGCGTGGTCGATACCTTCGCCTGGATCAACAAGAATGGCGGCATCGGCGGCAAGCAGGTCAATCTCGACAGCAATGATTATGGCTATCAGGTGCCGCGCGCCATCGCGCTGTACAAGAAGTGGTCGGGCGGCGAGAAGGTCTCGGCGATCATGGGCTGGGGCACGGCGGACACGGAAGCCCTCACCGGCTTCCTCGCACAGGACAAGATCCCGGACATCTCGGGTTCCTACTCAGCAGCGCTGACCGATCCGACCGGCGCCGGCGGCAAGGCGAAGCCTGCGCCTTACAACTTCTTCTACGGCCCGAGCTATTCGGACGCATTGCGTGCCGAGCTGACGTGGGCAGCGGAGGACTGGAAGGCCAAGGGCAAATCCGGCAAGCCGAAATATGTCCATATGGGCGCCAACCATCCCTATCCGAACGCACCGAAGGCCGCCGGTGAAGCGCTCGCCGCCGAGCTCGGCTTTGAAGTGCTGCCGCCGCTGGTGTTCGCGCTGTCACCGGGCGACTATTCGGCGCAGTGCCTAAGCCTGAAGAGTGCCGGCGCCAATTACGCCTATCTCGGTAACACTGCAGCCTCCAACATCTCAGTGATGAAGGCCTGCAAGGCGGCCGGCGTGGACATCCAGTTCATGAGCAATGTGTGGGGTATGGATGAGAACGCCGCCAAGGCCGCGGGCGATGCCGCCGATGGCGTGATCTTCCCGCTGCGCACGGCAGTCGGCTGGGGCGGCAATGCGCCGGGGATGAAGACGGTGCAGGAAATTTCGAAGATCTCCGACCCTTCGGGCAAGATCTATCGCCCAGTGCATTACATTGCCGGCGTCTGCACCTCGCTCTACATGAAGGAAGCCATCGAATGGGCCGCGAAGAATGGCGGTACCAATGGTGAGAACGTCGCGAAGGGTTTCTATCAGAAGGCGGACTGGGTGCCGGCCGGCATGGAGGGTGTCTGCAATCCCTCGACCTGGACTGCCAAAGATCACCGCCCCACCACCAAGGTCGATCTCTATCGCTCCAAGGTGTCCGGTTCGACCGATGGCGATCTGAACGACCTGATGGCCAAGGGCACGATCAAGCTTGAGAAAGTGAAGACCGTGGACCTGCCGCGCAAGCCGGAATGGCATGGTTGGTAAGTTAGCGACAAAGCCAACGATTTCCCTCCCCCAAGCCGCGTAGCGGCGCAGTGGGGAGGGGCCGCCGATAGGCGGGGGGGTGCCTTCGCAAACTCGGAGCTTGCGGAGGCACCCCACCCGACCGGCCCGAGAGGGCCGGCCCCCTCCCCACTGCGCGCAGCTTCGCTGCGCTGGAGGGAGGGACAGATAGAGCCGCGACCGGGAGTCACTGATTTGCAGACGACACTCCAACCTGAAGCCAGGGTCATACCTGCCACATCAACATCTCCCCTCCTCGATGTCCGCAACATCGAGGTCGTCTATGATGACGTCATCCTCGTGCTGCGCGGCCTCAGCATGGAGGTGCCGAAGGGCGCCATCGTCGCGTTGCTTGGCGCCAATGGCGCCGGCAAGTCGACGACGCTGAAAGCCATATCCGGTCTACTCAAGACCGAAGACGGCGAAGTCACGCGCGGCGAGATCATGTTCGACGGCGAACGGATCGACGGCACCGATCCCGACAGGATCGTCCGTCGCGGCATCTTCCAGGTGATGGAAGGACGTCGCATCGTCGCCGACATGACCTGCCAGGAAAACCTTCGCCTCGGCGCCTTCACGCGGCGTGACGGCGAAGTCTCCAGCGACATTGACATGGTCTATGACTACTTCCCGCGGCTGAAGGAGCGCACCGGCCTCGCCGGCTATCTCTCCGGCGGCGAGCAGCAGATGCTGGCAATCGGGCGTGCGCTGATGGCGCGGCCCAAAATGATCCTGATGGACGAGCCGTCGATGGGCCTGTCGCCGCTGCTGGTGAAGGAAGTGTTCGCCATCATCAAGAAGATCAATCGCGATCTCGGCGTCACCATCCTGCTGGTCGAGCAGAATGCGCGCGCCGCGCTGTCGGTCGCGAGCCATGGCTACATCATGGAACAGGGCAAGGTGGTGCTCGACGGCACCGCGGATGAACTACGCGACAACGAAGACGTGAAGGAGTTCTATCTCGGCGGCGCCGGCGACCAGCGCAAGAGTTTCAAGAACCTCAAGAGTTTCAAGCGGCGTAAACGGTGGCTCTAGTTCTGGACAACCTGCTCGCGACAGACAGGCCCGGCGCAGGCAAGGCCGGTCTTGCTTGCCAGGATGGCACGCACGCGGCGCGATACCAGGAACGCGATCGTGGCCACGCTGATGGCGGCCACAACAATCAGGGCGCGCTTGAAGGAAGAGCCTTCCTCCAGCAGCAGCGCACGACCGGAGGCACCGAGATAGGTGTAGAATACGAGCTGCGGCATCGTGCAGATGGTGGTGATCACAGCGTAAGGCAGCAGGCCGATCTTGGTGAGGCCGAACAGATAGTTCTGCGCCGAGTTCGGCATCGGACCGAAGAAGCGCATCAGGGCCATGATGCGCCAGCCTTCGTCGTTCACCGCCCGCGCGATCACGCGCCAGGTTGCGCGTTTGTCGATCTGACGCTCGACCCAGTCGCGCAGGACATGACGCGCCAGCAGGCAGGCGAGCACCGACGCGATGGCCGCAACCGGAAGAATGACGGCCAGCGATGGCAGACCGAATGCGGCACCCGCGCCGATGACGACGAAGGTGCGGGGAACCGGCAGGAACGAGGACGCAACGACCAGCGCCGCCAGGACGCCCGCTGCAGGGAGATCAAGCTGGCCCCAGCTTTCGAGCCAATGGACGATACGTTCTGACCACATGATTGTCCCGTAGCACGCCAGCACAGGCCAAGGAACGACCGCAACGTCGCAACCACCAGGACATAGCCAGATGCGCCACTTCGACAGCCTCGAAAATTGCGACCCGTCGCACCGCCACGCCAATCTGTTCTCGCGGCTGCCCGACATGCTGCGCCACGCGATGCAGGCACCGGCCTATGCGGAACATCTGAAGGGCATCAATCCTGCCGCCATCGTCAGCCCGGCCATGCTGGCGCAACTGCCGGTGCTGCGGAAATCGGACCTGCCGGCCCTGCACAAGGCCACACCGCCCTTCGGCGGCTTCGTGGCGGCCCAGCCGGGCTCGTTCGGCCGGCTGTTCACCTCCCCCGGCCCGATTTTCGAGCCGGAATCGAAACACGCCGACCCCTGGCACGGCGCCCGGGCGCTGCATGCCGCCGGGTTCCAGCCGGGCGACATCGTCCTCAACACCTTCAGCTATCACCTAACCCCGGGCGGCTTCATCTTCGACGGCGCCGCCCGGGCGCTCGGCTGCGCCGTGATCCCGGCCGGGCCGGGCAATACCGACCAGCAGCTCGAGCTGATCGAAATCTATCGGCCAGTGGCCTATACCGGCACCCCGGACTTCCTCAAGATACTCCTGGATGCCGCAGAGAAGGCCGCGCGCGACGTTTCCTCGATCAAGCGGGCACTGGTGTCCGGCGCTGCCTTCCCGCCCTCCCTGCAGGCGGAGATCAAAGCACGGGGCATCGACGCCTATCAGGCCTATGCCACGGCCGATCTCGGCTTTATCGCCTATGAGAGCCCGGCGCGGGACGGGTTGATCGTCAATGAGGATCTCATCCTCGAAATCGTCACCCCCGGCACTGGCGATCCCGTCGCAGCCGGAGATGTCGGCGAGATCGTCGTCACCTCGCTGGATCCTCATCATCCCTGGATTCGGCTGGCGCTGGGGGACCTGACCGCTGCCTTATCAGGCCCGAGCGCCTGCGGACGGACCAATATGCGGATCAAGGGCTGGATGGGCCGGGCGGATCAGGCCACCAAGGTGAAAGGCATGTTCGTCCGTCCCGAACAGATCGCCGAAATCGGTAAACGGCACCCAGAGCTCGGCCGCCTCCGACTGGTCGTATCCCGCGATGGCGAGAGCGACGCCATGGTGCTGAAAGCCGAGGCGAACAGCGAAGCCGGGCTGCGGGACGCGGTCACCGCCACCTTGCGAGCGGTCAGCAAGCTCGGCGGGACGGTGGAGCTGGTCGCCCCCGGCTCCCTGCCGAATGACGGGAAGGTGATCGCCGACGAACGCAGCAGCTAGCGCGGAGCTGCTCCGCGCCAGCAAAAAGCCCGGACTTCGCGATCCGATCCTGCTATGCAGCGACCGAGTTCCAAAGATCGCGACCAAATGGATGTTTAAACTGCTGCAAACGGCCGAGACCTGGCTGCGTCACCCGACGGTGACAAAGATGATCAGTTTCGGGATCATCGGCGTCGCCAATGCAGTCATCGATTTCGGCGTCTTCAGCATCGCCTACCAGGCGCTGAATGTTCCGATCGTGCCGGCCAATGTGGCGGCCTGGATGGTTGCGGTGTCCTGCTCGTATGTCATGAACACCATGATCACGTTCCGGGCGGAGTCCGGCCGCGTGCTTCGCTGGAAGGATTATTTCGTTTTTGCAGCGTCAGGCTTCCTCGGCATGATCGCCAATACCGCGACGCTGCTGGTGCTGTCGAAGGTCATGCCGGTCTATGCCGCCAAGATTTGCGCCATTTTCACGGCCTTCATCGTTAACTTCGCCATGTCGCATTTCGTCGTCTTTCGTGCGAAGCCGCGAGGCTGATCTTGCTCCGCCCGACGTGGCCTGTCGGATTGCAGACGCATCACGTTTGTCTCAAATGCCGTAAAGGTGCTATGTTATCACTTTCACAATGCATGCACTGGCAAGGCTACGCATGTTGTCGCCCTCGATGCCGGGACTGTGGCCCTTAACGCTTTCGCACGGTTCTGGCTGACAGGCGGGGCAATACCTGCAATGTGTCAACAGCACTGAAGTCGGTCTCGCCGCGAACGGGAGCGGTCGCCCATCGCCGGTTCAGGCCTGTCCGTACGGATTCCGCGCAATGACCTTTTGGCCTTCCCGCTATATCAGACTCGGCATGGAGCGCTTCGGCGTCATGCGCGACATCCTTGCGCATCCGCTCACAACCGGCAGCAAGGCAAAGACGCTGTTCGACTACGTCACCTGGAATCTCGCGCGCAAGACGATGAACCACAAAGTGGTACTGCAGCTGCCGAACGATCTGCAGATCATCGTGCCGAACCAAAGCAATTTTGCCACCGGCCTCTATCTCCACCAGTTCTACGACTTCCACAATATGGGCTTTTTCTGCCATTTCCTGCGCGCGGACGATCTGTTGCTCGACATCGGCGCAAATGTCGGCGTCTACGGCCTTCTCTCGGCCAGGACGACTGGCTGCCGGGTGATCGCCTGCGAGCCGGCGCTCGATACGTTCCGTACGCTGTCCGACAATGTGCGCCTCAACGGGCTCGACGACCGCATCGAGTTGCACAATGTAGCCGTGGGCGATGCCGAGGGCACATTGACGCTCTCGGTTGGCCAGCATGGTCTCAACCATGTGGTGCGAGGCTGCGGCACGACGGTGCCGCAGCGCCGCCTCGACGACATCGCCGGCGACCGCGCCCCGCGCGCACTCAAGCTCGATGTCGAGGGCTATGAGATGCACGTGCTGCGCGGTGCGCCGCGGATCCTCGCCAATCCCGATTTCAAGGTGGTGATGGTGGAGATCAACGGCCTGATCGAACGCTATGGCGAAACCGTGGATGGCATCCGTGCCCATCTGCGCGGTCACGGTTTCGCGCCTGTCGCCTACGATCCGACGGCGCGCAAGCTTGGTCCCGGCTGCGAGCTTGACGAGATGTTCGTGCGTGATCTCGATTTCGTCGACCAGCGCGTCCGCAACGCGCCGCCCTTCGAGCTGCTAGGGAAGACTTACTGAGCGTCAGGCCCGAGTACGCGATCGGCCTCCGCGACCGCGCAGAGGATGTGATAGAAAGACGACGCCGGGATCGTATCCACGAGCGAGTTGCCGTCCGCGTCGAACTGGTCGTACCAACCGCCTTTGACCGGATGCTGCAGATAGTATCTGTCCAGCCGCACCAACGCCGCCCGCGCCTTGTCAGCCGAGCCCTCGACGCCGGACTCGGCCTGCGCGAGCCAGGCCTTGATGATTTCGGTCTGCGGCCACAGGCGCCGCGTCGATTTAACGATATTCCCCTGCACATCGCCTTCGTCGACAAGACAGCCAGTGGCATCGCGATAGCGCAGCGCAGTCTCCAGTAGAGCAGCGCGATATTTCCCGGTCGGACAACCGGTGATACGCTCGAACTGCTTGAGCAGCCACACCCACTCGGCCTGATGGCCGGGCTCGACACTCACCGGCTCGATGCGCGACCAGTCCTGCTCGAAATATTCGCCGAGTACGCCGGTCTGCGAATCGAACATATTCGAAACGAACAATCCGAAGATATCTCCGGCGCGCTGCTGAAATGCCGGATCATGGGTCGCATCGAAAGCCGCGATGAAGGCCTCGAACAGATGCATCTGCGGATTTTGCCGCCGCGGCATGGCGGCTGGAATGCCTTCGACATAGCCGCCATCGGGAGAGCGAAGCTGATTGTCGATAAAATGCATCAGACTGTCGATTTCGACCCGCACCTTCACGTCGCGGTCGAGCTGATAGACCGTCGCCAGCGCGAGCAGAATGAAGGCGTGATCATAACTATCGCGGAGCGGGTTGAGCACCGTTCCGTCTGGCGCGAGAATATGCACGAAGCCGGGCTTACCGTCTGGCGATTTGGCCTTGACAAGCATGTAGTCGAGCCCCTTCCGCGCCATTTCGGCACCTTCGGGATACCAGCCGAGCTGAGCGGCCTTGGCATAACAATAGATCTGACGAGCCTGCACACGAACGCGGCGGGCGGCGGCAAGATCGGGCTCGCCGTTCTGATCGAGGCGCTCGATGAAGCCGCCGGCCACCGTGTCCCAACCGGCACCGCCCCAGAGCGGAAAAGCGTCAGCGACTAGGGACGCCCCAACTTGATAGACGACATTATAGGTCGCCCCTGCTCGCTCGCTAGCGCGTAGGCCGGTCGGTTCTGCCATTGCGTCCTCTGGTGGTTATGCGGTGTCCCGGGGACTAGTAACAGCCGATTGTGGCAAGACGCAATGCGGGCTCAGAACACATCCGTCAGTCCAAGTGACCTCTTGGGCATGCCGGCTTGATCACGTAATTGCGCGCGTAGTACAGATCGGAGCTTAAATTCAAAGCGCCGAGCAATATGCCGCGGCCAGTTCAAGGAAGACGCATTGCCAGCAGAGCAGCCCACGCATATCGGGATCGAAATGCGCGTCATGGCCGGCCCGATGACGGGAATCGGAAACTACTCCTTTAACATTATGAAGGCTTTGCTTCGTAGCGATACAAGTCTGCGCTTCTCGGGTTTCGACCTCACATCCTGGCAATCGCTTGACCATCAAGCGCTGGATCATCTTGCAGCTTCGAAAGAGTTGGCCCGCGAGAATAAATCGGCGAGCGGCAGCTTGGCTGGCTTGAAGAAGCTTGCTGTCCAGGGATTGAGACAATCGCGACTGGCGCCTGCGTTGTATCGCGCCCAGTTTGCGCGCACTGTCACACGACAATCGTTCGATCTATTTCACGCCTTTAATTTTCTGCCATTCTCTGATCCCGGCGTCGTCACTCTTCCGGTCGTCTACGACCTCTCGTTCATGCGCTATCCGCGGTCGCATCCGGCCGAGCGATTGCGTCGCCTCGAGCAGCTTCCCCGCGCTCTGGAAAAGACGCCGCTCGTTCACACGATCTCGGAATTCAGCCGCAGAGAAATCTCAGAACTGCTGAATTATCCGAGCGACCGAATCTTCGTGGCCCCCCCAGCCGCAAGTGAAATTTTTCGACCATACGGCCTTGAGCATACGCAGGCTGAACTTCGGATGCTGGGTCTCCAAGGAGACTACTATCTGGCCGTCGGCACGCTCGAACCTCGGAAGAACCTCCGCACATTGATCACCGCCTTCGGACGACTTTCCAAGACCGAGCGCATTGCTGCGCCGCTCGTGATTGCCGGAGGCGGCGGGTGGGGAGAACTTGAGCTTCCGGCAGAAACCGAGAGGATGAGGACCGAAGGTAGCCTCATTTTCGTAGGAGGTGTGTCAAATGCCGGCTTGCGCTCGCTTTATGAGGGAGCCCGGGCGTTGATGTTTCCGTCGATCTATGAAGGGTTCGGGATGCCAGTCGTTGAAGCCATGGCCTGCGGAACGACAGTCGTCCACAGCTCTGGAACATCCATGGATGAAATCACTGCGGGCACGACGATGACCGTTCCCGCTCTGGATATCGATGCATGGACCGAGGCCTTCCGGGCAACGGCATCGGATACAGTCCTTTTAGGTGACACCTCGATGACACTTCAGCGCCAGGCATTGCGCTTCAGCTGGGACACCAGCGCGGAACAGGTTAGAAACGCCTACCGACAGCTGAAAGGCAGCTAACCAAATGGTTTCGCGGCGAAATCTCCTGTAGTCCAGCGCTGCCCGGCAGCAAAATCGTATGGACTCGGCAGGCAGGCGCACTATAACCACGGCGCGGAAATGATCCTGTCATGATTGCGCGTCGCTATTCGAATCTCGACCGTCGACTGCTTGAATGACATTCCGCTATTCGTCGGAATACGGATATTCTTCCTCATCTATAACCTCATCGCCTTTGCAATGCGTACTTGTCCGCGAGGCGACCTGCCACGAGATCCACATGAGCTCTGACAAAAAGCCTCCGCGCATCTCCATCATCGGCCTTGGTAAACTCGGCTCACCCATGGCGGCCGTCATGGCTGCCAAGGGTTTCGAAGTGATCGGGCTCGATCTCAACGACAAGTTCGTTTCGGCAATTAATCAAGGCCAGGCGCCGGTCGATGAACCGCAGCTGCAGGAATATATCGACAAGAGCAAAGGTCGCCTCCGGGCGACGCACTCCTGGGACGAAGTGGTGAGGGGATCGGACGTCACCTTCATCATCGTTCCGACCCCGAGCGGCGCCGACAAGCTGTTTTCGAACAAGTTCATGATCGCGGCGATCCGCTCGCTCGGCGAGGCCCTGCGCTCCAAGCAGGAACGTCACGTCGTGGTCGTGACCTCTACCGTCATGCCGGGCTCGACCGGCGGTGAGCTACGCAAGGAACTCGAAGAAGCGTCAGGCCGCACGCTCGGTCCTCAGCTGGGTCTCGCCTACAATCCGGAATTCATCGCGCTCGGCACCGTGGTCCGTGACATGCTGCGCCCGGACTTCATCCTCATCGGTGAGTCCGATGCGGAAACCGGTCAGTTCCTGGAAGATATCTACAAGCAGTCGTGCGACAACGACCCGATCATCCGTCGCATGAGCTTCGTCAATGCCGAGCTCACCAAGATCTCGGTGAACACCTATGTGACCACCAAGATCTCCTACGCAAACATGCTCGCCGAGATGTGCGACAAGCTGCCCGGCGCAGATGTCGATGTAGTCTCGACTGCCGTGGGCTCGGATACCCGTGTCGGCTCGAAATATATCAAGGGCGCGATCGGCTATGGCGGCCCCTGCTTCCCGCGCGATAACAAGGCCTTCGCGGCCTTGGGGCGTTCGATCGGAGTGCGTTGTGACCTCGCCGAAGCCACCGACAGGATCAACGACCATCAGATCGAGCGCCTGATCGGTGCCGTGCAGGCCCATGCCGAGCCGCCGACCCGCGTCGCCGTGTTGGGCCTGTCCTACAAGCCCGAGACGCCGGTTGTCGAAGAGAGCCAGGGTGTGGCCCTCGCTGATCAACTGAGCGCAGCCGGATATCTCGTCACGGTCTACGATCCGCTCGCAATGCCCGGCGCCGAAGTCGTACTGACTGACAAGGTTCTATTCGCCAACGATCTCGCTGACGCAGTCGCAGCGGACATCCTCGTCATCACGACCCCCTGGCCCCACTTCAAGGGCAAGAATCTGTTCGAGGCGGGCGCGAAACCAAAGGTCATTATCGACCCCTGGCGTGTGATCAGTCCCGACGACGTCCCGACCGGCACCAAGCTGGCGCGCATGGGCTACGGCGTTCGCTGAAGACAGACAGGCGGACCGATCAATGTTCGGTCCGCCTGCTTGAACGAAATTGAAGATCGGCGCGCCTCTGACGCGCCGATCTTTTTATTGCACGGCCTTCTCGACCTTTACGGCCAACACTTGGAAATCGCCGGCGCCCTTGGTCCAGACGCGGGTTTCTATATTCGTGCCCTGCCCCGACGTGACCTCGAACGGAATGACGAACTTCTCCGTTCGCCCTGAGGGCAGTATCTCGATTTCACGCACGACTTGGCCGTCCATAACAACGTCAATTGTCCCGAGAGGCTTGCTGCCGCTCTTGGTCACAATTTCAAACGTTGCTTTGTATCCCCCCGGCGGGAGCGACAGATAGGGCCCGTGAACGACATTGCCCGGACGATCTCCGACGCTACGAACAGATGCGCGATCCCATTTGGCGGCAGGTCCGCCGGTCATCAGTGGCAACCAGTTGGAGTGCTCACTGAGCAGGTCGGCCCACGCACTGGACTGCTCCGCCTCACCAACACGCATGACCTTGATCGATTGAACGACTCCAGCCGCGCCGCCAACCGCGAACAAACTGATGTCAACGGGCAATCCCGACGGCTCTTCGTTCGCGTGAATCTCGAAGAGAAGCCTGCTCGCATCGATTTTGTCACTCCCACTGATGTACTTGGCCGCCCGGATGAAGGAGCCCGACTTGACCGTTACGAAAAGAAATGGTGCGTCGCTGGTATCTGCCCTGCACCGAACAACCGCTTCATAACGGCCTGCCGCCAGCGTCCGGCCACCACAGGTGGCAATCCGGCCTCGTTCTCCGACCCTGACCGCCAATTCGCCGTTGGCGGTCCAACGACCGAGAAGACGGCTCAGCTTGACGTTGCCCGACAGCCTGACATCCGTCGTCGACGCCCCTATCAACCAGTCGACATCTCCAGTACTCTCGTCGATCCACGGCGACTGATCGATCGCATCGCCCACGCGCCGAAGACGGAAGGACTTGATTGTGCCGCGACGGCCGAGCGCCTGAACGAGAAAATCAACCGGAATCTCTCCTTCTGGAGACTCATCAGGGTGCACCTCAAACTCACACAAGACATCGCCTGCACGCGCCTGCGCATCGGTGATCACTTCGGCACGACGAAAGCGGCCATTCGAACAGATGCCGACGAACAGCAGGGGTTCGTTGTTCCGCGCGCTCGTCTCAAGTGCAAGGCGCAGCTCATATCTGCCCGTCATAAGATTAGCCTGAGAGACCGTACCAACGATCGAGCGCGGACCGCCCACCAGCGTTTGAGCCATCGCTAGAAGGTTCCGCGCCGCGAAAGCGGCGTCGCGCTTGCCCTCTTTCATTGTTGCCGCGGCGACAAGGAAACGCCCCGCATCGGGAAGCAGATCCTTCATGCCGCCGGCGATCGTGACGCTCATGTCGCCATTCCAACGGCCGGCCTGGCCGAGCCGGAATGCGGCAAGCAAATCGGAACCGCCATGCAGTGACCTGCGATGCATTGGCGATAGCGTCTCCACTTTTTCACAGATCAGCGACGACACAGTCAGCTCGATAGCACAGGTGGCGACGATCCGCGTTTGCAGAAGGCCGGCAGACTGGCTCAACTGCATCTTGTCGACTTCCAGCTCGACCGTAATCTTGCCAGCGGCGACGTCTTCGAAACGGATCGGCACATAACCGAAACTGTACTCGCTACCAACAAGCTCAATGAAACCCACCGGTGCCGGGGATGGCTGGATCGCCGAGATCGTCCCGGAAATCTCGAAATCGAGCCGATAGCATCCGGCTGACAGATGCTTGTACGGTCCGTAACAGATCATGCCCGTCACACCGGGCCTTGCAACGATGGTCGTTCCTTGCTGGACGGCTGCATCCGTCGGACGGAGAAATTCGGTCCAGTCCTGCGGCGCCTCGACCGCGGGCAGCACGAAACCGTGCCGCATTCTGGTGGCGAACGGAGTTAGGCCGGCACCAATATTGGCCGCAACGAGAGATTCATAAGGAGTATGAATAGCGTTCAACGACACCACACGCCGAGGTGCATTTCCGCTCCTCATGCTGACGCGCTCTGCCTCTACAATCTCCAGAAAGAGATAGTTCAACAAGTTTTTCTGAGTAGTAGTAAGTTGTTCGCCGATCACAGGCGCACCGAAATCGACGACGAAGGCGCTGGCGCGTGCGGTCAGTTCGTCCTGGCTCACAATGACCGTGTTCGGGATGTTTTCGAATTTGCTTTGGCTGGCAGCAGCCTCATCAATCAAGATAGGCTCAACGAACCCAAGATTTGCCCAAACCTGGGCAAACATCTCGAGCGTTTCGCGCCGCAGGCCGAGCCAACCGATCGCTGTCTGGCGAGTATTGGCCGTGACGAAGATATCCAGCAGGAAAGAGAGGATGTGCTTCGGATCATAGTCGACCAAGCCGTAGGATTCAGTGGAATACCTAACGACCGGAGGCGTAGCGAGCGGTGTCCCGATGGCAGATCGTAGAGCCGCAATATAGCCGATCGAAGTTCCGGCTGTGAGTCTGACCTCCTCGATATCATCACCATTGCAGCCCCAGACATTTTCCTGCTCGGGCACTCCAGGCTCTTCGACATTGTCGATGAAACGACGCCAGTCATTCTGGGTCCGCGAAGGACTATGCATGGGCGTGATCTGACGGGTGTGATCACAATGATACCCGTAAACCAGTTGGCCAAGGTCGCCAACCTTGCCATGAACGAGATAGAGTCGCTTGGCGATATTGGAATCGACATGCCAGCCGAGCAGCATCTCCTCATGAAACGCCTGATATGTGAACAGATCAGATCGTTCCATTAACTGAAAGTCGCCGGGGCCATCGTACAGGATGGTCTTTGCACCGAGCACGATCTCATTGAGGTGAAGCGTCGTGCCCCAGTCCTTGATCATTTCGATCGCACCATGGGAGTCTCGACGATCCAGGCCTTCCCACAACGTCTCCGGGATTTCGAGACGCGGCGCATGATAGAAGCCATAAGGCAGATCACGCGACATGTCGGACAGCGACCATTGCCCGGTCTGCGGCACAAAAATCATGTCCGTGTTAGTCGAAAGAATCCATCGGTTGGCGGGGTTCGACCGCCGCACGGCAACGTTCCGCGAAATTGGCTCTAGTGCAACCAGACGCGTTTTTCTGCGAAAACGCTCGTGGATATGAGGTCGAACGCGGAATATCCGCAACCGCTTACGCGCGAGCGGCGTCAATGTATCCTGAATCGCCTCAGGGAAAGTCGGGAAGTCATCCGGCGTATTATAATCGACGAAAAGAATTTCATCGTTATCGTCGGTCAGGAGTTCGGCCATACAATTAAAGCTGAGCGCCGCACGCTTGTGCAGGTTGTAACCGTAACTATCGTTGCGACCGTAAAGAACGATGGAAATCATGAGTTGACAGCTTTCCCCAACCAAACGCCGAAGGCCGAAACGGCAAGGCGCGATCCGGGGTGTCGAATAGTCCAGTTACAGTTCGGTACGCAAGACGTACCTCCCAGCACTCTGGCTATGATGTCGGCGTCCGCCTCGTCCTTCTCAATAGATGAATTAGGATCATAATCTTATATAACAAATAGATGACATAGAGGGCCGCAGCAGATCGGATTAGCGCGTCACCGCCTGCACAGAGGCAGAATGTCGAGCAAATATTTTTGGACTGTCAGAGCCTCATGTGTTCCACACAATGACTTTTTGAAGGCGCTTTTATAGTTGGCAACCGAACATCGATCGACTAGTTTCCGCCGAAATTCTGCCTGTCCTGCCGTAGGTTCCCATGAGCAATTACAAACTGGATAAGAACGACCCCGTGCTGATCACCGGCGCGGGTGGCTTTATCGGCGGACACCTTGTGTCCAACCTGCGTGACCAGGGCTATACGCGGATCCGCGCCGTTGATCGCAAGCCGCTCGAAGAGTGGTACCAGCACTTCCCCGAAGTCGAAAGCCTGACACTAGATGTCAGCCTTCTTGATGACTGCCGGAAGGCCACCAAGGACACCGTCAATATTTTCAACCTTGCTGCCGACATGGGCGGTATGGGGTTCATCGAGAACAACAAAGCACTCTGCATGCTGTCGGTGCTGACATCGACGCATATGCTGATGGCGGCCCGCGAGGTCGGCGCGACGCGTTTCTTTTACTCGTCATCCGCCTGCGTCTATGCAGCCGGCAAGCAGACTGACGCCAATGTCACGGCATTGAAGGAAGCTGACGCCTATCCGGCCATGCCGGAAGACGGCTATGGCTGGGAAAAGCTGTTCTCGGAACGGATGGCTCACCATTTCATGGAAGACTTCGGCATTCAGACCCGGGTCGCGCGCTATCACAACGTCTACGGTCCGTGGGGAACCTATGACGGTGGTCGCGAGAAAGCTCCCGCTGCCATCTGCCGCAAGATCATCCAGTCGCAGCTCTCGAAGACGAACGAAATCGAGATCTGGGGCGACGGCGAGCAGACCCGCAGCTTCATGTATATTGACGATTGCGTGCGGGGAACCAAGGCGATCCTGGAGAGCGATATTCTCTACCCGATCAATCTCGGCTCCAGCGAACTGGTGACAATCAATCAACTCGTTTCGACGGTCGAAACGATCGCGAATGTCAAGGTCAAGCGCAACTACAAGCTCGACGCTCCCAAGGGCGTCCGCGGACGTAACAGCGACAACACGCTGATCCTGAAAGAAATGGACTGGGAGCCATCCGTGCGCCTGATCGACGGCATGGCAAAGACCTACGCTTGGATTTACGATCAGATGACCGGCGCCAATAGCGAGAAGCGCAGCAAGACATTCGTCAGCTAAATACCGCGCGCGGATATCCGATAGTTTTGAGGCAGGCGATGAGCCTGCCTCAATCGTTTGATACACCGTACAAATCTGAATAACGCTTACCAACAATATGCCACCATGATAAGGACGCATCATGGAAATGCTCGGTCATCGCGGCGCTTTCGCCGAATTCATTGCGCAGTCTCTCAAGGATGAGGATTTCGTGCTCGTCGATGTCGGCTGCGGTGGCGGCCTGGACGCGACGTGGCGCGTTTTTGGCGATCGGCTCGCAGCCATCGGCTTCGATCCCAATATCGATGAGGTCGAGCGCCTTCAGAAGGCAGAGCTCTCAAAGAAAGTGAACTTCAAGGCCGCCTTCGTCGGCGTCCCAGCGGAGCACGAAATCAGCAAGCGCCGGGGTGGTCGCCCGCCGAATTCGCGTAACCCCTGGAACCGTTTTGCGGTCAATCGGACCATGAGTATCATGGCCGATCGCATCAAGAATTTCTCACCAACAGAAAAAGTCGAAATCAACGCCTGGACCGAGGCGAAACTCACCGAACCCGACCGGCTCTTCTTGCCGGACTATCTCGGCAAGATCGGCTTCTCTTCCGTCGATTTCGTCAAGATCGATATCGACAGCGACGACTTCGACGTCCTCCAATCACTAGAGAAAAGTCTGGCAGACCGCCGTATTCTCGGTCTCTGCGCGGAGGTAAACTTCTATGGCTCGGACGATCCGACCGAGCACACGTTCCACAATACAGATCGCTTCATGCGGAAGAACGGTTTCGATCTGTTCGGCCTGACGACGCGTTCCTATTCTGCCGCAGCTCTTCCTCATCGCTATCAGCTCAGCATGCCGGCACAGAGCATCGCCGGGCGCCCCTATCAAGGCGACGCCCTTTACCTGCGCGATGTCGGCAGCCCGGAATGGAGCAAATTTGCGCAGAGCTTTGGCGCAGAAAAACTCTTGAAACTGGCTGCACTATTCTCGCTGTTTGGTCTTCCAGACTGCGCCGCACAGGTCCTCGTCACATATCGCCTGCGGCTCCAGTCCCTGATCGACGTCGATCGT
This sequence comes from Tardiphaga sp., assembly GCA_030147505.1. Classification (GTDB taxonomy): domain Bacteria; phylum Pseudomonadota; class Alphaproteobacteria; order Rhizobiales; family Xanthobacteraceae; genus Tardiphaga. Next base: position 103,513 of record JASBVG010000017.1, on the reverse strand, counting down.
GCTCTCGATCTCCTCGTTATGGAGACGGAACTCGGCGCGGCGACGGCAATGAGTTATAAGGAACTGATGGCTGCCTTCGAAGCCAACCAGAACATGTTTTATCCTGGTGGATTGCCATCGGCGGAATCTGCCAACGCGACTTCGTCACCGTCTCCCGCGCAACAAACAGCGCCGGCTGCTACGTCTATTCCCCCTCCGAAACTAGCGAGACTACATCCTCGACGTATCGCCGGCGCGTTGCTTAGGCGCATCGCCCCCCCCAATCCGTGAGGCCGTCTACTGGATGAAACCAGTAGCAGAATTAGCGCATGCCGGTTCATGCCCACTTACGGAGCCGCGCTTGGATGCGTAAGGTATAGATTAAGCCGGCGCGAAAATGCCGCCGGATTGGCCAAGGGCCAGACTGCGGTTTTCTCAGAGGCGTTTTGATCGATGGATAGAGCAGTCACTTATGTACCGGGCCACGATCCCATCGAGTTGGTGGCATTCTACGAGAGCTTTACGGACTACTATCCGTACTGTGAACTACAGACCAAACGCTGGTTCGTGGAGAATGCTCAAGCCGACTGGACGATCTTCGATATCGGAGCGAATGTTGGTTATTATTCGATCTTGATGTCGCGACTGTGTCCGCAGGGACAGATCCATTCGTTCGAGCCAACATCGACGATTGAGCTTCTCAAGCAGAATGTGGCCTATCATTGCCGAACCAATATCAATCCGCATCAGGTCGCTCTCGGCGCCCGATCGGGACGCCATGAGGACGGCATCTTCCGGATCTGGGGCAAGGATGCCGAGAAGCAGGAATACGACTTCCTCACGCTCGATGACGCCATCAATCGACTGGGCTTGACACGCCTCGACTGCATCAAGATTGACGTCGATAGCTTCGATTTCGAAGTGCTGCGTGGGGCAGAGCGAACCCTTCGCAAACATAATCCCTGGGTCATCGTCGAGCTCAATCACGCACTCGATAAGCGCGGCCAAAGCGCCAACGAGGCGCTCGAATGGCTCGTCTCGCAGGGGTACCATCAGGCGCTCGTGCTCGATCACGAGAATTTTGTGCTGCGTCGCTCCGACAACACGAGCAGGCCGCGTTCGGGCGGCCTCAGCCTCGATTTCGAACAGCGTCCCGTTTTCATCGAGAGCCGCTTCAAGAAAAATCGAACCCTCGCTGACTTCTTTGTAGTTGAACCGCAATCCCACAATGGCGGACAGCTCGACGGCTTGCTCGGAACTTCGGACGGCGTCTCACTATCCCTGGCCGCACCGCGCTGGTCCTACGGGCTCTCCTTCATTCGTGCTTCCGGCAGCGAGACGCTCAATGAACCGGTCGTCATCGAGGTCGATCTCGAAGTCCGTCAGGGATCGCTCGGCATCGGTTGCGTCGGCCAAGATTATTCGACTTATGCCGGCAGCGAAGTGACTGCGAAGGCCTCGAGCGGCATGCAAAAGATCACGCTGGCTGTTCCCAATCCCGAAGTCCTGCATGCCATCGTCTTCCGCAATGTCGATGAATTCGAAACGCAGGTAGAAGTCCGCATCCGAGATATCCGCGCTTATACCGGCACCACTGTCGTTAGCAGCGCGACGGCTCCAGCACTGCGCAACGACACACGCCGTATGAGTCAGAACGATCTCAAGCGTATGGTTGCGCTGCCTGAGACTCCGGAAGGCGCAGATTCGGGTATCGACCTCATCCCTTCCGAAACGCTTGGCGACTATTTGGAATACGCTGAGAATTTTGTCACGCCTTTCAAGACCTATCACCGATCTCTCCCCTCGTTCAAAATGGAGATCGATGACGCGCCGATCCTGCGTTATCTTTATCGCAGTGCCCGCCCCAAGAGGCACTTGGAATTTGGCACCTGGCAGGGTTTTGGTGCAACACTTTGCGCGGACTCGTGCGACGCCGAAATCTGGACGCTCAATCTTCCCGACGGTGAGCGCAGTCAGACCGGCGAGGCCATGTATTCGTCCGGACACGCCCCATCGGACGCAGGCGAGAATATCGGCTGGATGTATCGCGCAGCAGGCCATGGCGACCGCGTTCATCAGATTCTGGTCGATAGCAAGCAGTGGGATACGTCTGACTTCGCTGCTGGCTTCTTCGACAGCATTCTCATCGACGGCGGACACACGCCCGATGTGGTCCGTAACGACACCGAAAAGGCTCTGCCTTTGCTTTGCTCCGGAGGCATGATGCTGTGGCACGACTTCTGTCCGGACGCTGAGACCGTTGAAGCCCTGTCCGCCAGCCGCGGCGTGGTGACCGGTGTTGCCGAAAACCTCGCAGCCTGGGCGCCTCATTTCAGCAAGCTGTTCTGGATCCGGCCAAGCTTTCTTCTGGTCGGTATCAAGAGCTGAGACAGATTTACGTAGAGGCCAGTGACCGTAGTCGGGCGGCTCGTGAGGGGATACAATGTCATTGTCAATCGCCGAGCGATGGTCGAATCGCTCTTGGCTGATTCAGCATGCCTTTTCGCTTGCTCTTTGCATCCTACTTTCTCTAATCGTAGTCGCTACTGCATCGACGCTTGTTCTGCAGGCGGGCTTTCTCGACCCCTATGTCTATGCAGGCTACGTCCACGACTACTTCGGCACTTTCCAAAGATACGGACACACCTACTATTCATCGAGAATCGCTTACATTTTCCTAGATAAAACGTTCATCTCCATTTTTGGTGAAACGACGGGGCTTTTGCTTTGTCGGATATTGATTCTAAGCTGCTCAGCATATGCCGCATTTTGCATCGCGAAGAGGTACTTCGGATGGGGCCCGGCGATCATTGCGATCTCTTGGATCTGCCTGATACCTTGGCTACTTCGGTCAATCGCATGGACCCATTACGACGGCTTCGCAACTGCTTATTTGCTATTCGCATTGACGTTTCTGCTCGTCCCTCGCGACCGTCGACTAATCGCACATGCAGCTGCCGGATTTTTCCTGGCGCTGGCGGTTAACTGCAATCTTCATTTACTTATGGTGGCAGGTCTCTTCGCGCCAAGCTGGCTGTGGTTCAATCGCCGAGTTCGCCTTGCAGATTTGGCGTTTCTTATTCTCTCGATCGCTACCGGCTTCATTGTCGGCTATGCTATTCTGCAGCTACTCTTCTCTCTCGCGATCGGCAATTTCCGCGTTTTCATTGAAGCAGCGGCACTCAATTCGGCGCGATCACTTCTAGGAGGGGAACTAGCCAACTGGTTTCATCCATTTAGCAAGCTCATTGCCGGCGGCATGTTCATCTTCTTGATGCCGATCTTCTTTACACTTGCCGGCGTGATCGGGTTAATCGTCAATCGCAGGCATCTCTCAACGGAGAAAGGCGATTTCTTTGTAGCCTCGTCATTTTATTGCGCAGCAGTCTTTGTTGGCGCGCTCGTACTTCACACGTTTTTTAAGCATACTTGGTTCTCAGTTTTCTACTACGATGTGTACTTCGTACCAGCTTGCCTGCTCGTACTTATCTCACTTGCAGGCATGACCTTTGACGCCCTCTCCAAAAAGGCCGCGTGGTTCCTCGCGAGCACGTCATTGCTTTCGCTGCTAGCTCTCTGGTTCTCTCGGGAGACCATGGATATCACACTATCGGTAGACATCCGCCCTTGGATGTATTTCTCGGTAGTAGTGCTGCTCTGTGCTCTCGTCTACCCGAAGATCACAGCAGCACCAGTTTTGCTAGTAGGCTTGATCTGCGCCACATACGGCATGTTTCAAATGCAGGCCGGCGTCGTTCAGCAGTACGCACTATGGGCCGGCAAGGACATGAGGGGCGAAGCTGACGTTTACCGTGGAGCCGTATTTTTACAGAGCTTCGTGCGCCGTCATGTACCGAATACCGCGCCAGTTGGATTTTGGTACAGCAACGACCCTAAGAATGTGAACTTGAACTCCATGCAAGCCATGTTCTTGTGGGCCTATAGTCGCCTTCAGAACCATACTGGTCCTGGCATGCCAACGGTGGACGAATATTTCAGGCAACAAATTCGATCGCGAGACTACATCGCAATCATGGCACGCAACGATCAAGAGATAGATGCAGCCTATTCTGCGCTTCGTGAGTTACCCACTCGTTATCACGAAGTAGGCAGAAGTGTGTACAACAGCCCCACCGAGAGATATATTGTTGCTCTTGCAGAGATTCACGCCGTCCCCGCCCAGCTCGGCCAAGAGTTACGTGAGATTCCTGTCCAAGAACTTCAGGTGCAGAACGGCGCGCGACTTTTGTCCACATCAACTGGCATTGAGCTGACTACCGCATCTTGCCTGTGGTGCTACAGTGCAGTTTCACCGCCTGCAACATCGTCAAGCGACGGATCGGACGTCATCCTGAGAATGAATATAACGCTCGGATCTGGCCAGATAGGTGTCGCAACAGTCACATCGTCGAACATGAATGAGCTCTCGGGCCTCACCCCAATAATTCCGCGTGTAGGCAAACAGACAATTGATATCCGAATCAAATCTCCGAAGGCGAATGAGATTGTTGTTTTCCGGAATGAATCGCCAAACGGCGCCAGCCGCATGACTATCCACTCGCTAGGCTACTACGCACCAAACTAGCCAAACGTTAGCAATCTTCGCTGGTTTGCGGAGAGTTTTCCGATGATGTCTGTTGAATCCGAAAAACGAAGAACTTGAGCGCAATAAATATAATCGCTGCTATCGCGACAATCAGCACGCCTTGAACAAGAAAGTGACTGTACCCAAGCTTGCGGGTTCCGAAGTCTAGTAAGACGAGATTCAGGCAAAGGGCGACGGCATAAACTCCGACATACCGCAGAAGCTCGCCGTGAAAGCCCTCTCGGCTCCTGAACACGAATCTCCGATTGAAAGTAAACGCGTAACAGATACTAAAGAAAAAAACGATGACAACGGCAACCATCGGCGCAACACCAACGCCGGTTAACCCCGTATAAAGTAGATAGTAAAGAACGTTACTCTTCAGCCCTAAGACAGCGAAACGAAAAACCTGCACAAATGTCCCGTTCCCGGCGAAGATAGATGTAAATCTTGAGTGCCAACTATCTTGCGACCCTACGTTCATCTAGACGGCTTTCGTGCCACAGCAAGTAGACTGGTGCCGAATGGAAGATTTCCGCGCTTAATGATCGACAATTCGACGCTCAACATTTTCTCCGCCACAGCGGCGCCGATCCCACTACCGTGGTGATCGAACGCTTCGTCTGCTGAGGAAACATTCCGCCATCCAAACCGGCTCGGAATTGTGCGTAGCGCAAGAAGCGGAGGGACTAGGAGTGAGAAGAATGCGGTTGTTCGCAGCACGTCAAAGCCAGCCGATTTAAGAACTCTCGCAAGCTGCGCTCGTCCATATCGTCGATAGTGACCTGCATACTCGTCGTCGACAGACCACAGAAACTGATGGGCCGGCACGGCAATATAGATATACCCGCCAGGCTCCATAGCTCGCGCACAGTCGGCGAGAAACGCATGGTCATCCGGAATGTGTTCGATCACATCGAAGAGTCCGATTGCTGGCAAACTCTCCGTAGCGAACAGATCGGGCGCAAAAGCTGCATTTACGACGGTTAGCCCCCTCGTCGCAGCAACGTTGGCACCGTCAATACCGGGCTCGACCACGATTGCCGAAACTCCTCGCCGTTCAAGGCCGAGCGATACGAAGCCGTTTCCCCCTCCGATCTCAAAGACAGTCGCGTTCGCGGAGAAGCACTCGACTGCAGCGCATATAACTTTGTTTCGATGCCTGAACCAGAAAGAGCCTTCCTCGACTCTTGCTAGAGCTGCATGAGCCTCTCCGGGATACGAGACCGAAGGAATATCGCTCGTTGTCCAAAAATTTGCGCGAACATTTCGTATATTACGCCCGATCTTACGCAGCAGTTCGTCCGATCGATTGCTCACGCCAATATCCTCAGAATCCAGGTATTCGGGTTCTTCACACGTCACTCGATAGACAGCGCCCTTTAATCGAGCCGCAGCCTCAACCTACTGAATTGATAGACCTCGCCATTCTTCCGAACGCGATCAAGCCTCAACAAACCGCTTCCACATACGACAACCGGACGTCCGGCATCGAGCTGCCAGACCTTTCCGCAATGTCGCTGCACAAAATAAAGATCGGGGAAAACGGTTGCATCATCGATAACGAGTTCCTCGCCGCCCAGTCTGGTTATGGCTCCAGCATAAGGGAGGCCGACAGCATAGATGAAGCGAAGGATCTCTTCAGCAGACAAAGACCAGTCAATAATATGATCGTCCCTATCACGCCAAATGCTGTAGGTCGCGCATCGATGATCTTGTGGCTGCGCCGAGAAATCGCCAATCAGCCAAGCTTCATGAATACTGATCGCTAACTCTGCCATCAATCCGGCTTGCAGCGACAACGCCCGATCAATTCTGATTGGATGAGATATTGTCACCGCCTTCTGAGCAATTATATCCCCCTCATCAACTCCCGAATTGGGAACCAACGCTGTGACGCCGATTTCAGGATCGCCATTGATCAATGCACTAACCGTTGGCGCAAATCCTCGGTATTGCGGAAGAAGGGAATCGTGAAATACGACTGCGTATCGGCTAGGCGACGCTACGAGAAACTGCCATCCGATGAAGAATGTGAGTTCATCTGACGGAAGCGCAGGCCGCTTATCGTTGACGAAATGTGCACCACACGCTTCAGCAAGTTCTCGTATTTTCAGGAATCCTGCGGCTTGATCATCAGGCTGCTCATAAGAAACGATTGTCTGCGGTTGCAATCCCATCTCTAGGATGCTCTCGACAAACACTGCCCCCTTCAATCCGACCGCACAGATTGTAACGCCGCGATCACTCATTCGCGTTGGTTCTTTGGGCGACGACATAAATGGGACGATGCTTGGTGTGCTCGACAAGGTTACCAATGTAGATTCCGACCAAGCCTAACATCAGATTTGTGATGCCTGCCGTGAAAAACACAGCTGTCATGACGCTCGGCCACCCCGGCAACGGCAAAGAGGGATTCAGAATTTTGTAAACGACGATGTCCGCAGCCAAGGCAAATGCGACAACTGAAAAGCATAGGCCGAGAACAATTGCGACATACAGAAGGCGCGTACTGAACCCAAAGATTAATCGAAACGCGAAGCGAAAACGCCCGAGTAAACTGTAACTTGGTCGTCCATACTCACGTTCACCGTGGAGCGCATCGATCGCAGTGCTCCGGAAGCCTAGCCACCGGACAGTTCCGCCATAGAAACGATCTCGATCTGGAACTCGACGAAAAGCTTCAACAACTTTTGCGTTGACGATGGAGTAGTTCGCCTGACGACGCTCGTATTTCTGGCCAGACAGAAAATTTAAAGTTCGATAGAAAGCCCCCGCGCAGAATTGATACAGAGCAGTCTCCGGGCGCTCCTGACGATTAACGAAAACAACATCGTACCCTTCTTGAGCCTTGCGGTAGAGATCCGGTATAACCTCTGGCCGGTCCTGTAGATCGGAATCCATAACGATGACCCAATCGCCGGCCGCACTATCGACCCCCGCCGCGATTGCAGGATGCTGACCGAAATTGCGAGAAAAACGTAACCCCCTTAGTTTGGGGTCGGTCCGGCCGACTGCACAGATGGCCGACCAAGTTTCAATTCTGCTCCCGTCATCAACAAGAATGATTTCGTAATCTGTTGTTATCTCTGCCAGCGCTGCTCCGACGCGATCAGCCAAAGCAGCCAATGTGACTTCTTGTTCGTTGTAGACCGGAGCTACCACGGAAATATGGGGCATCGCGCGTCATAGCCTCCAATTCGAGGTGATGGTCGAGACCGTTAATGCATTTCGGTCTGGCCTGACGCAGTCTTGATAGGGATTTGGCGCATCCACTTCTGCTTCTCCCACCAGGAGACGTTGTTCTGGAACCAGTCGATCGTGCGATCGAGCCCCGTCTCCCAATCGACAGACGGCTTCCAGCCGAACATTTTTGCGATCTTGCTGCCGTCGCCGGTGTGGCGTGACACTTGCCCAGGGCGGTCTCCGATGTTGACGATCAGGCTTGGATCGCCTCCCATCCTCTTCACGATTTGAGCGGCAATATCGCCCATGCCGCGATCTAGGCCGCTCGCAACGTTGAAGACTTCACCTGAAATCTGCGCCACGGGCGCGTGCATCAAGACGTCAACCGCGCTTGCGGTGTCATCGACATAGACGAAATCACGCGCTGCCGATCCATCACCATGAACGGTCAAAGGTGACCTAGTGATCGTATTGGTCACGAAACGCGGAATCGCCTTTTCGAGATGCTGTCGAGGGCCGTAATTATTGAATGGACGCACGATCACGACAGGCAGCCTGTAGGTCGCCCAGTAGGAGTAAACGAGGCGATCGGCACCACACTTGGCGCTGGCGTAAGGGCTCATCGGATTGAGCGGATGGTTCTCGTCGATGCTCGGGAGCTCGGCGGTGCCATAAACCTCGGACGTCGAGATATGGATAACGCGCTCGATCCGCTTCGAATGCTTGAGCACAGCATTCATGACGGTTTGCGTACCGATAACGTCAGTCTGGAAAAACAGCAGATTATCGTAGATCGAACGGGTTACATGCGTTTCTGCGGCAAAATGCACGACGATATCGGCCTGCCCCACCAACGTGTCCATTAATTCCGCATTGCAGACGTTGCCATACCAGAAGGCGAAGCGATCGTCGTTCGTGACGTTGATGTCTTTCGGCAAGTTTTCGATGGAACCCGCATAAGTGAGCGCATCGACGACGACGATCCGATAGTCCGGATAACGATCATACAAATAACGAACGAATGCCGATCCGATAAATCCGGCGCCCCCGGTTACCAACACGACCTTCCGGTTCTTCACTTCCGTAGCCCCAGCCATCTTAATCTCCGCGAACTCTCAAATGCGGCGTCATGCGACCGCCAACCCCAATAGATCGTTTGTTACTCAACGCGAGGCCGAAGCGAGGCTCGCCTCGATCATCGGTACGATCTTGTTACGCACAGCATTGATGACATGCTGTTGTTCGTCCCTGGTCATGGACGGGAACAACGGTAGGCTGATCGTGCCCGCTCCCCATGTCTCGCTAACGGGATAGAGGCCCGACGTATAGCCATACTTTTCCCGATAGTAAGTCACATTGGGTACCGCGCGATAGTTCACCGTCACGCCAACGCCGTTCTCACCCATCACCTGGATAACCTCATCCCTGATGGCTGGCGGCACATGCATGACAAATAGATGACGCGCATGCCGCGAGTTGCTGATCGTTGTTGGCAGCCGGACGGGGATATCGGCAAAAGCACGTTCATAGACATTGAACAAATCGTCGCGCTGCGGAAGCCGCGCATCGATCGTGTCAATTTGCGATGGCAACAGGCAGGCAAGCAGATCCGGCAGATTTGCCTTCATACCCATTCGCTGCATATCCCAATGGCGATAACCGCCCAGCTTGAAGCGGTCGATCGCACCTGCGGTCATTCCGTGCATACGGGCTTGGAGCAGGCGCTCATACAGGGCGGTGTCGTTGGTGACTAACGCACCGCCCTCGCCGCAGGTGACATTCTTCGTCGCGTAGAACGAGAAAATGGCACAACTCGAACGCGTCCCAGGTTTTTCCCCGTTCAACTCGCCCTCGAAGCAATGGGCGGCATCCTCGATGATCGTAATATCCGAACGATCAGCAAGCATTTCTTGCAGCGCAGCAACATCGACCATTTGGCCGTAAAGGTGCACCGGAATGATCGCGCGCGTGCGCGGTGTCACTGCAGCACGCACCAAATCCGGCCGCATCAGAAGAGTTGCTGGATCAACATCCACGAACACAGCCTTCGCACCGATCAATTCGGCTACATTCGCTGTTGCGATGAACGTCTGTGCGGGAACAATGACTTCATCGCCAGGCACGATATCGAGGGCCAGCAGGGCGGCCACGGCACCGTTCGTCCAACTATTCACGAGTATCGCGTGCTTGGTGCCAAAATACTCGCAAAGACGATCTTCAACTGCCCGCCCGACATTACCGGATGTCAGGAATGGACTCTGCAGAACCTGAGCAACCGCGGTAGCGTCATTCGCAGTCAAATCGTGCCGATAGAAAGGTACGTTCATTCGGAAGTTGCTCCCGGGCCATTATTCAGCCGTTCTACAATATATCGCTCCGGAGTCGAGGGCTGCCACAAACGAAAACACCCCGTTCATCCCGAATATCCGAGTTTCATCATCCGCTTGGCGACCTCACCTCAATCGTCTGTGGCGGCTTGATTACCCGACCGAACCCGATATGACGTGCTGGCGCCACTTGCCGCTTCATGCGATACGACAACACACATGCCGAGCTAAAATTCCTAAAGGAACGGACTTTGCCAACCGATCCCAATGCAGGCCAGTCGCGAATCGTGGCGCAGAGCAGCGCTCCGGTTTCCCCTTGGGTGAGCCTTGAGACCATTTCAGCAATCGTGCCGGGGAACACCGAGCCCGCAACCTATCATGCGCTCGGCCAGGCCGACTATGTCCAGGTGCTCTGCTTGCATGAAAACGGCTCGGTGGTGTTGGTCAAACAGTATCGTCCTGTTGTCGATCAATGGACGCTCGAATTTCCCGGGGGCTTGCGGGATGGCGCTGAGCCAGCGGACGAGACGGCTCGGCGCGAGGTCGAGGAGGAAACCGGACTTTCGGTCCTGCAACTTTTCGGGCTCGTTGATTGCTTTGCGGATGTCGGCCGCCTGACCAACCGGTTCCATGGCTTTGCGGCGATCGTAAGCGGCGCGTTCCGCCAATCCGAACCCGGCGTAGAGGCGATGTTTGTCGGCGGAGAGGATCTCCGCCACCTCGCCGCAACCGGCCAATTGGCGATCCCTGGCAATTTGGGCCTCCTTTACTTGTCAGGCGGCCATCCCGCGTTTCGCGATGCCTGCGATCGGCTTGGAATTGGCGAACCGCCCTGGATGATGCTTTAGATAGGCCGGCGCAGGCATCCAGCGCCCTTCTTCTACCGGAAACCTGACGATGTTCGATAATATCTACAACCATGGCTTCGCGCGTGTCGCCGTTTGTATTCCGCAGGTCAAGGTTGCCGCCCCTGCAGCCAATGCCGCCGAGACGCTGCGGCTGGCGCGCGATGCTCATCAGAAGTCATGTGCCGTCGCCTTGTTTCCGGAACTTGGAATCACCGCTTATACCAATGAGGACCTGTTTCATCAGGACACGTTGCTCGAAGCGTCCGCTACCGAACTTATCGGCATCATCGAGCACAGCCGCGACCTGATGCCCGTACTCATTGTGGGGGCGCCGTTCGCCACCCAGGGCCGCCTGTTCAACTGCGCCTACGTAATCCATCGCGGCAAATTGCTCGGAATCGTTCCGAAATCCTATTTGCCAAATTATCGAGAATTTTACGAAAAGCGACACTTTGCTGCCGGCTGGTCGCAGGCAACAAAGACCGTCACATTCGACGGACAGGATGTGCCTTTCGGCACCGATCTCATCTTTGCTGCCATCGACCTGCCAGACCTGTCTCTCCATGTGGAAATCTGCGAGGACGTCTGGACGCCTGTTCCGCCCTCGACTTTTGGCGCGCTGGCGGGCGCGACCGTCCTCGCCAACCTCTCCGCTTCGAACATCACCGTGGGGAAGGCCGACAACCGCCGCGTTCTCTGCAAGTCTCAATCCGCGCGATGCATTGCGGCTTATCTGTATTCGGCGTCGGGGCCCGGCGAGTCCACAACCGATCTCGCATGGGATGGACAAGCGGCCGTGTTCGAACTTGGCGAGCAGCTCGCCGAGGCCGAGCGCTTCCCGCAGAAATCCCAGCTGATCACTGCTGACATCGACCTCGAGCGGCTGCGGCAAGAGCGCATGCGGGTCGGCTCCTGGGGCGACTGTGCCGACGCACAATCCGCCAAGATCGCATCATTCCGCCAAATTGGCTTCGGTCTTGGCGCGCCCAGGGAAGAGCGCATATCGCTGGCCCGCGCCACCACACGCTTCCCGTTTGTGCCTGACGATCTTCATCTGCTCGACGAAAGCTGCTACGAGGCCTTCAACATCCAGGTGCACGGCCTTGCCACACGACTGCGTACGACAGGCATGAAAAAGGTCGTCCTGGGAATTTCCGGCGGTCTCGATTCGACTCACGCCCTCATCGTCGCCGCTCGCGCTTTCGATCAGCTTGGATTACCTCGCCAAAACATTCTCTGCTACACGCTACCGGGTTTCGCCACATCGAAGCACACAAAGACCAACGCGCACGCATTGATGAGCGCGATGGGCGTGAGCGCCGAGGAAATCGATATCACGCCGGCATCGCGCCAGATGCTGAGCGATATTTCGCATCCGAATTCACGGGGGCTTCCGGACTACGACGTGACGTTCGAGAACGTTCAAGCAGGTGCCCGCACATCTTTGCTGTTTCGTCTTGCCAACTTCCACAACGCGATCGTGGTTGGGACCGGTGACTTGTCCGAACTAGCGCTCGGATGGTGTACCTATGGCGTGGGCGACCACATGTCCCACTACAATGTCAACGCCTCGGTGCCGAAGACACTGATCCAGCATCTGATCCGCTGGGTCGCCGATCGCAAGGAATTTGGCGCCGACGCCTCAACAATCTTGCGCTCGATCCTGACGACGGAAATATCGCCCGAACTCGTACCGGGCGACGGCGAGCGCCCAGCGCAAAGCACAGAGCAGATTGTCGGTCCTTACCCGTTGCAAGATTTCAATCTCTATTACATCACACGTTATGGCTTCAGGCCGAGCAAGGTCGCATTTCTCTCCTGGAATGCCTGGCGTGACGTCAAGATTGGCGACTGGCCACCCGGCCTCGAAGAGGCGGATAAGACCGCCTACGAGTTGGTTGTCATCAAGAAGTGGCTGAGGACATTTCTTTACCGCTTCTTCCAGATCAGCCAGTTCAAGCGTTCTGCTATTCCGAACGGTCCAAAGGTTGCTTCCGGTGGCTCCCTCTCGCCACGCGGAGACTGGCGCGCGCCGAGCGACTCCTCGGCTCAGATTTGGACGTCCGAATTGGACGAGAATGTTCCGGACCAAGCATAACAGCCCCGACGAGACAACGTCATACGCTTTGGGGTCATTTATCCGATGTAGCAACTAATGTAGATTTCGAACTCTCACTGCCCGTCGTGCTAGCTCATCGACCTTTTTCTCCTTATCCCACGAGATTTGACGTTGCTCGAACACCTGAACCTGATCATCCAGAACGTGTTGCGGCGACGCTATGGAGCGGCACTTATCAGTGCAGGCTTTCCTTTGGGGCGTGTACAGCGTTTGAGCAAGGTTGCTGGCAAAGGCAGCGCTTCGCGTCGGAGCTTGCGACTTCTGCGCTTTCTTGCAATGCGTTCTTTGGCCGCTGCAGGTTTCGAAATTTCCCCCGTACCGCTTGACGCTCGCATCACGTCTGCGGACCAGTTGCCGACGCCACCAACCAGAGCGCGCGGACACAGGCGCACACGTGCGGTCCACCAATTCCACTCTGGCTCTTCCGTTGGCGACGCCATCACGAACTCGATGTTCCTCATTCAGGACATACTGAGAGATCTCGGCTACTATAGCGAGATCTTCGTTGAACATCGTGATCCACGCCTCTCCGATAAACTGTTTATCGTAGATGACTTGCCGAAGCACGACGACTACGTGCTTCTCGTGCACCATTCGATGGGACACGGCGTACTGGATTTCATCCTCTCGCTCGCTGCGCCGAAAGTCCTGATTTATCACAATGTAACGCCGCCAGAATTCCTGGACGATGCGCCGTGGGTGATCCCTTACGCTCATCTGGGCCGCCAGCAGTTGAGTGACATGCGCGCCCATATGTCGGCGTCGCTCGCTGACAGCGAATACAATATGCTAGAACTACGAGACTACGGTTACGACGATGCCGAGGTCTGTTCGTTACTTTTCGACCTGAACACGTTGCGTCCAAGGCGCTCTGATATTCGAGCGCTTCGTGCTGCGACATCATCTGATCCGTTCACCATCCTGTTCGTTGGCAGGGTCGTGAAGTCCAAGGGCCAGGCCGACCTTGTCGACGCCTTCGCGGCGTTCAGTAAACGACACGACAAGCCGAGCCGCCTTGTGCTCGTGGGACGCTTCGATTCCATCGAGGATGCCTACCCAGCAGAAATCAGGCGCCGCGCCGAATCCCATGGTCTCACCGATCGCGTGACGCTGACGGGTGGCGTTTCCGATGAGGAATTGCATCGCTGGTTCGCCACCGCCGATGCTTATGTCTCGCTGAGCCATCACGAAGGCTTTGGCGTACCGTTAATCGAAGCAATGGCGCATGGGCTGCCGGTCATTGCATGGCCTGTTTCAGCCATCGCGTATACGATCGGCGAGGCCGCGATTCCGCTCCCTGAGCGATCATCAGAAGCCGTTGCAGATGCACTCCTTCGGCTGACAACAAACGATGTTTATCGCCGAGAGGTGATCGAGCGTCAGCTCGCCTTCATTGACCGATACGAACTCGACCACCACAAGCCGACTTTGTTGCGTGCTCTTGCGATCGCGGGCGCAAGCGTACCGCTTTCTGAAGACACGCGAGCAGGGCTCGTCCGCAACCTTCACACGACCTTCGTCGGACATGTCGAAGGCGCATACAGTCTCGCCGCGGTGAATCGATCAATGGCGATAACGATGGAGGCCGCACGGCCAGCTCATCAGCGTGTCGTTGCCTGGGAGAATGGCCCAAGCTTCGATTCCGCCAAATTGCCTGACGCTCAAAAAGATCAGATGGCAGTTCTGATATCGCGCGGAAGGCCACCTACCGAGCCGCAAGTCGTCATCAGTCAGCACTATCCTATTCTGATCCCGGATCTCCCCGGTCGCCGGCTTGCGATGATCTTTTGGGAAGAGTCGCTCCTACCGGATCAAATGGTTCAGACCCTCAATGACGGCTTCGAAGCGGTCCTTGCACCGACGGAGTTCGTCCGAAAGGCATTGATCGATTCCGGCGTCTGGCGCCCGATACTTAACATCGGATATGCACCGGATTTGACCCACTATCGGAATGTCGGGATTGAGCGCTCGAGCAGCACGCCACAGCGTCCATTCACGCTGCTCCACGTCTCTTCGTGCTTTCCGCGAAAAGGGGTAGACATCCTCCTCGCGGCATTTGCCCGCGCATTCCGGCGCGAGGACAATGTCGAACTGATTATCAAGACATTTGCGAATCCACACAACACAGTGGTTCAGCAGGTCGCCGATCTTCGTGCGAAAGAGCCGGATATCGGCACGATCCATGTGATCGAACAAGATTACGACAACAACGAGATGCTGGCATTGTTTCGACGGTGCGATGCTATGGTTCTTCCAACGCGCGGAGAGGGCTTTAATCTGCCCGCCGCCGAAGCCATGGCTGCCCGAATGCCGTTGATTACAACCGGCCACGGCGGTCATCTGGATTTCGCGACCCCTGAAAACTCGAGGTTCATCGATTTTCGTTTCACGCTATCAGAGAGCCACGTGACGCAGGGCTCATCGCTCTGGGTCGAACCCGATATTGACGACCTGACGAAGGCACTTCATGAGCTTCACCGAGATCGCTTCGATAATGCGAGCGCGTCGAATCGAAAAATTCAACGAGCAGGTGCTGATGTTGCCGATGCACTGGCTCCTGATGCCTGGGTCGATCGCCTGATCGACAGCACGGTTGATCTGATTTCCCGTCCCGCGACCAAACAAGTTCGCATTGGCTGGGTGTCGACCTGGAGCGTAAAATGCGGCGTCGCCGAGTATTCGCGTTTCTTGCTTTCCAAACTGCAAGATAAGCCGGCAACGGACAGTTCGAAATTCACCATCCTGTGCGATGATCGCACCGAAAACTTTACCAATTCAGAATTTGCACCGGTTGTGCGGGCCTGGAGTTTATTGGACGACCAAGCGGTCATGGCTCGGCTGGCGCGCGGCATCGCCGTCAATGACCCCCACATCGTTGTCATTCAGCATCAACCAGGCCTGATCTCCTGGGCAAATCTCGCGCATCTACTTCAAGATACGCGGCTCAAGGTTCGCAAGATCGTCGTGGTGCTCCACTCAGTTCCGGCGCTTGCACAGCTCCCAGCCCACGAACTCGACACGGTCATCGCTGCGCTCCACAGCGCGACCCGCATACTGGTTCACCAGGTTTCAGATCTCAATCGTCTGAAAGACTACGGTCTCGTTGCGAATGTCACCCATTTTCCGCACGGAGCTCCACCACGTTTCAAAGCAGTGGATGCGCGCGCACTATCTCGCAAAGATGCTCCCATCATCGGATCCTATGGATTCTTCCTGCCGGGCAAGGGAATTTCAAAATTGATCCGGGCGCTGCCGCATCTACGCAAGGAATGGCCCAATGTCAGGCTACGGCTGGTCAATGCTGAGTACGATTCCCCGGTGTCGGTAAATGAAATTGCCGCATGTAAGGCGCTTGCCCAATCGATCGGTGTCGACGACATGATCGACTGGAATACTGCCTTCCAGGCGGACAACGACAGCCTCGCTTTGCTCGCCGAATGCGACCTCCTCGTCATGCCCTATGACGAGAGCAACGAATCCGCGAGCGGTGCTGTGCGGATTGCGCTCGCCAGCGGCACTCCGGTGGCTGTCACTCCGGCAGCCATCTTCGACGAATTGGGGGAGGCAGTCTTCAGGTTCAGCGGTTTTGAGCAGGCCCTGATTGACCAGGATATTGCATGCCTCCTGCGCGATCAGCAGACGCGCCGCCAGAAGCAGGAGAGCGCCTCTGTGTGGCTGTCTCAGAGACAGTGGCCGGTTCTGGCGCGCCGGATGAATGGTATGCTGCGCGGCCTGCATGCGAGCCGTGAACCAAGGAATCACTAAACGCTGCGAAGGATCCGCTGTCTCTCGGCGACCATCATTTCGACCAGCCCATCGAAGCTCACCCTCGGTTTCCATCCCAATCGAGACTTCAGTCGGGAAGCATCGGCTTCGGTAAAAGGTGTATCAACGGCGCGCACTAAGGCGGCGTCGATGACAACATGATCTTCCCAATTCAGACCCACGCAATGAAACGCGCTCTGGCAAAACTCGGCAATCGAGTGGCTCTCACCAGTGCCGATCACGTAATCATCAGGCTGATCGCTTGTAACGATCAGGTGCATCGCCTCAGCCACGTCGCCGGCAAAACCGAAATCCCGGCGCGTGTGGATATTGCCGAGACGGAGTTTACCACCGGACATGATTGGCATGCCCCGTTCGTCCAGTTCACGCGTCTCTTTCAATCCCAATGAGATCGCAGCGACGGCGTGCGCTATTTTCTGTGATACGAATCCGAGCGGCCGCCGCGGACTTTCATGATTGAACAAGATACCGCAGGACGCATGCAATCCGCGCTGCGTTCGAAAAGCACCGACCGTATAATGCGCGAAGGACTTTGAAATACCGTAAGGGGATTGTGGATTGAAAGGCGTCGCTTCACTTTGCGCTTGCCCGCTCGCGCCATCGAACATCTCTGAAGTGGAAGCCTGGAAAAGACGGCAGGAGGATTTACCATCCACGAGCATCTGACAAATGCGCTGCGGTACCAATGCATTGAGAATCGCTGTCTGCTCCGGCTTCTGCCAGGACAAATTCGGACGTGTAATCGCAGCCAGATTGTAGATTTCGTCTGGAGCGGTATCATCGATCAAACGCGTCAGAAACTCGTTATCCGCGATGTCGCCAGCGTGCCACAGAATCTCATCGGCGGCCGCATTCGTAACCTTCTGCCGTGACTGCGCGTGCACAAAGTAGCCGTTCTCGCGCAATAGCTCAATCAGATAGCTACCATCTTGACCGGAGGCGCCTGTCACCAATGCTGTCTTGCTCAACGGGCGTTCCGATCAAAATTCGAATTCACATTCATACTCATTCGGCGGTAACAGCCTTGCGACGAAGCCATGTTATTCTAACGGCACAATGCTGATTGCATCAATAACCAAGCTACCCTGCCCCGAGAAACGCGTCCGAACCTCGAGATTCATGACATCCTGCGGAACGTCAATCTCGGCGGCAATCTCCTGTCCATTTTCCTTCGTTGCGGAGAAAACGCCCCTCGCCAAGACACGAAGACCTTCTTCTGGAAACGGTGCCACAACGTCCCAATCCTGCGTCCCGGAGACCTCGCCGTATCTGATCACGACACGATACTTTCCTCTCGCGATCGACACATAGGGCCCGAAGGTCAAATATGCGAGAGACGCCGGACCTTTGATTTTACGCCCCTCGCCTGAGATCGTTTCGGGGCCGAAGGTGGATGGCAGTGAGGCCGCAGGAATCCTGAGCTCCTTTCGCTTGAATTTTGCGAACTGCGAGGGAACACTGATCCTGTTACTTGCTTCGAACTGAGCAACGGTGAATGCACTGTTGCCTTTTCCGAGCCGAAACGAACCGATAAGCTCGAGTTTTTCGACTTTCGGGGCAAGCTCTTTTAAGGCGTCTGCGGGATCGCCTAGTGTCGAACTAAGCAAAAAAACTTTCGCCTTATTCCAAACGGCATGTGAAGGGAGTTCCGGATATTTCATGCCGTGTAACCACCATGCCCTCTCTGTAAAGGCGCTGACGATACAAGCGAGGATCGAGCCATAGAGCGGATCCTTATCCGACATGATAAAACGTGGCAGCTCCTCTCCTGACAGAGAGCGGATCAACGCATGCGCTTGATAAATCGTCTCATTCTGGGCAAACGGCCATGACACAAAGAAGCGCGCCGCAATGACGATAACGAGCGTCGCAGTGGTGACGGCCGTGCGGTGGAAATAGGTTCCAACCCCGAGCGCCAACGCGATGGCGATGGCGAGAATGCGTCCGTCGATCAGATGCTCGTTCGGCAGGATCCATACATTCGCAGCCAAAGCGATCGGCGACAGAAGAATGACGCCCCGAACCGCGGCTCGCGACGAAATCGTGCCGAGCAGAAATGGGACGCAGAAGTAGGTCGCAGTCAGGAAGAACGTCATGCGCAGACCTTCCCTCATTGTAAAGTTGGACCATCCGGCCGCATCGACCGCAAACAGGGCGGCGTAGAGCAACACGACCGACAACAGCCACACGACTTCACGCAATTCGAACCTGATCCTGCCGATGGCGGCCATCACCAGCGCCGCCACCGTCGCCAGCCAGACTCCGAAGTGAACCGTCACCCAGGGACCGTTCTTGAGAAGCGCGAACGGCGACTCCCAACTTGGATTGGTCTGCAGCTCGATCCTCCCGACGGCGAGCTGCTCCAGTAGAAAGAAAAAGCGGCTACCCCAGATCGCCTTGTTCAGAACACCAAAGACGAGTTGAGCGGTCGCCGCCCCCAGAACCAATCCCCCGATCAGAAAGATCAGTCCGCGCGTGGAACGCGCTTGCGGCATGAGATACCAAAGATAGGCCAAAGCAGGCACGGCGAGGATGACGGCCCCGAAATGGACGAACAGCATGCAGGCAAACGCAAAGCCTGCCAGCGCCATCTTCGCAAGACGCCCGTTTTCATTCCGCGCAGCCCATGTCATCGCGGCCATTCCCATGGTGAAATACGCGATCACACCGATATCGACGTAATTCCAGCCATAGCCACGAACGAAGAAGACATCCGTGGCAAAGAGCGCGGTGACCAGCGCCGCCTTCTGACGATCGAAATTTGCGGAAACCAGATAGTAGAAACTTGCCGTCGTCACCGCATAGCTGACATAGCCGAGAATGAACTTCGCCCACGGCTCGGAGAATACTGAAAAGATGACATAGCCAGGGATTAGATACGGCAGGCGTGTCTGATAGTAGTTATTTCCGATCAATGCCTCGACATTGCGATACTCGCCGAGTCGCGTGAAGTGTCCGTAATAAAACCATGTATCGATATCACCGACGCGATTGCCGAAGACATCCGGATTCGCAAAGAAGACAGCGATGGGACATAGCGCAAAAAACACCAGCGTGAGGAAGGAAGCGCTAAAAATGCTTGCCGGCGGCAATGAGGGAGATTTGTCGGTCGTCATTCTATTCTCATGCTCGGGTTCGTCAGAACAGCAACTGGAAACGGCCCCGCTAAAATCTCAAGCTTGATGCTTCCGAACCATCCCACCTCCCGACCTCAATGCCGTTTGGTCGCCACCATGCTCAGGAACGAATAGCTGATCCAGGACAGGTTTTCGTCCACATACGTCGAGAGAGTAACCGTCTCCGGAAACAGTGACCTATAGTGATCCTCGGCTCGAACATAGCGGCCCCGATCCCAGTCCAGCAGTTTCTTACGCAGGAGGCTCTGTCCCGGCACATAACATCCATCGAGCGTGAAAATCCGGCCGCCATCGCTGAGCGCTGACACTGACGCCGCGAGCAGGCGACGCGCCTCATCGTCGGTCAGATGATGCAGAAGACCGTTCATCATGATGATATCGACCGGCGCGACCTCGGCGGCCATCGCTTCGTCGAATATCCGGCATCTATATTGATCGTGGGGCTGCTGCGTCGCCTGCGCGCGGGCAACGTAGCGCTCATCGGTGTCAAATCCGAAATAGCGACAGGACGACGGCAGGAAACTTCTGAGATAGCCCGGACCACAGCCGACATCGACGATCCGTGCTTCCTCCTGTATCGGCAGATAGCGCTGAATGGTCTTCAGCCGCGCGCCGAAGAAACCTCCGGATTGCTGAAACGCCTGATAGATTTGAGGCACGGCGAGAATGTTGCGCAGATCGGGCACGTCGAGATCCTCAGGCTAGCAAGCCGTTTTTATGGGGAAAGACCCAGTAATTGAGCAAAGCGAATGTCAGAATCGGCGCGACCGCGATGCCAAGGCCGATGACCGCGTAAGTCGGCCATTCCAGCGTCGTCGAGGCGACATAGGAGAGACCTGAAATTACCGACATCACCGCCGCCTGGGCGATCAGATACTTTGCCAACTGCCACATCCATGTACCACCGACAAGGAATGTGAAGTTTCGATGCAGGATGAAGCCGACGACGACGCCGGCAAGATATCCGAAGATGGAGGCGGCATAGCTTGGGAAGTGCAGGAAATGCAGCACCAGGAGAAATGCAATCGCATAAACGGTGCCGTTGAGAAGCCCCGACAGAGCAAACCGCATCAGCAGCGGTCCGAGATCGGCTCGATTCGCATTGCTCCATACGCGCATCAAACGCGCCCCATGGAAAAATACTGCGCTCCGATCGGCACACACCCGAACGCCTGATCGAGAATACGCGTCATCTTGTTGAAGGATGGGATGGTGAGGATGAAGCGTGAACGCACATCCTGAAAGCCTCGATCGACCAGGAGGGTTTCAACTTCAGGGCTCTTCAGTAAAATTGCGTCCTTGTCGAACACGCAGCGATTGACGACCCGCATGGTCAAGGGGTTGATCGGATTGTGTTCGAAGATCACCATGATCCCGCCAGTACGCAAAACCCGCCGGGCTTCCTCGACCAATCGGTTACGTCCATTCAACGGCACATGATGAAAGACGCAGACGGCGAACACTACGTCGAATGCCCCCGCCTGGAACGGAATCGTCGCTCCGTCGAAATCGCTGTAGCTGACGTCCGAGTTGCGTGATTTTGCGATCTTGATGCTTTCGCTCGACACGTCGATGCCCGAAAGCGAGCGAAGAGACGGACGAAGCAGTGTATGATAATTCCCGATTCCGCAGCCAAGATCGAGCACATCGACCTCGGTGCGGCCGAATGATGCCTGCAAGATATCTTTCAGATACTCGGCCTTCACGCGCGTAAAATAGTCGACATCGAAGCCCGAGAACGCCAGCGACTCGTTCACCAGAGACTTGTAGTCCTTACTGTAGGGATCGAATTCGGGCGCGCTCATCGTGATATCCTAAACCCAGGTCTTCCATGGCGGATTATCCGCCCACAATTGTTCAAGCTCACGCTTGTCGCGGAGCGTGTCCATTGGCTTCCAGAAGCCCGAGTGACGATGGGCGAACAACTGACCATCCTTTGCCAGGCGCTCCAGCGGCGCGCGTTCCCAGATCGTCGTTTCATCTTCGACATAATCGAGCGCTTGAGGCTCCAACACGAAGAAGCCCCCATTGATCCACCCCATTTCCGCATGTGGCTTCTCAAGGAACTCATCGACCCCGCCCCCGGCATTGATATCGAGGATGCCGAAACGGCCGGGACTGGGCACAGCCGTAATGGTGGCAAGCTTGCCATGTTCCTTATGGGCTGCAACCAAGGCAGCAATGTCGATATCGGAAACCCCATCGCCGTAGGTGACGCAGAATGGACCGTCCTCGACGAGGTGCCGTATCTTTTGGAGGCGCCCGCCTGTCATCGTGCTCAGGCCGGTATCGATCACAGCGACTTTCCAGCGTTCAGACGCCGCCGACGAGAGATACCGGATCTCGCCGGTGAACGTATCCACCTCGATATCGTTCTCCTCAAGCCGGTAGTTTGCAAAGTAGCGCTTGATCATCGAGGCCTTGTAGCCGCCGCAGATGATGAAATCGCGGATCCCTGCCGCATCATACATTTTCATGATGTGCCACAGAATTGGTCGGCCGCCGATCTCGACGAGCGGCTTCGGCCGCAGATCGGTTTCTTCGGAAAGTCTCGTCCCTAATCCACCTGCGAGAATAACGGCCTTCATCTGGAAATTGCCTCCCCGTTGCTCTCGGGTGCCATCGTGAGAGATTCAATTCGATCAGATACGATCGCCACCGGGCCTCCGCGAACGGTATTGAATATCCGTCCGATATATTCACCGAGCAGACCGACGAAAGCAGCATTCAATCCGATCGAGGCCAGTACCAGCAGCACGAGCGTCGTAAAGCCACGCTGATCTGTCGATGAACTGAACAAGTAATCGATCAGATACACCAGCATCAGAACGATCGAAATACCGCATACGGCAAATCCGAACATCGTAATGTATTGCAGCGGCTTCGTGGATTGACTGCAAACACCGTCGATGGACAGTGTCAGCAGCTTGAAGAAATTGAACTTGCTCTTGCCGGCGACCCGTTCGGCGCGATCGTAAACGATGCCGGTCTGAGCATAGCCGATCGACGCAATGATGCCACGAATATAAGGGGACCGATCCTCGAAGCTGCGCAGGTGCTCGATGACAGCCCGGTCGGTGAGCCGGAAGTCTCCGGCATCAACCGGCACTTCGACCTCACTGAGTGCGCTCAGCAGCCGGTAATGAAGCCTCCTCGCCCACAGCAGCGCGACATTTTCTTTGCGCTTGCGGCGAACCCCATAGACGACTTTGAATCCCTGCTCCCATTTCGCAAGAAATTCGGTGATGAGCTCCGGCGGATCCTGCAAGTCGGCATCGACCTGCACCGCGGCATCGCCGCGCGTCTGTAGCAGGTTGAAAAGGATCGATCGCTGGAATCCGAAATTGCGCGAGAATTTGAACACTCTGAGGCGCGGCTCGGTCGCCGCATGCTCGGCGAGCTTTACGAAGGTGCCGTCTGTGCTCGCATTGTCGGTCACCACGAACTCGAAGTCGTAGGCCGGATTGTCGCGAGCGACACCCTGCAGCCGCGCGATCAGATGATCGATGTTTCCCTCCTCGTTCAGAACGGGAACCGAGATCGAGATCAGGCGACGGTGCTGGCTTCCATCGACACCGCTCATAGTCATGCTCTTGCTTTCATTTCATCGACTGCCGCACGTATACCACTGGACAGCGTATGCGACGGCTTCCAGCCGGTCAGGCGATACAGCGTGTCGGGCCGCCCTGCAAAACTGGCAACGTCGTCCCGCCGCGCAGCGATGTCACCAAGACCGAGCAGCGACCGGGGTGCGTCCATGACATCTGCCACAGTTTCTGCAAACTCCCGCACCGTCGGTGCATCACCCGAACAGACGTTTACGGCAAGCTGCTGTGGATCACGCCGGATCCGCAGGGCAATCGCTACGAGCGCATCGACCGCATCCTGAACATACAGGGCATCGCGGCGCTGCATTCCCGGCGAGAGATGCACCCGCTCACTCTTGCTCAGCGCGTTCACCAGACTCGGCAGCAGACGATGAAGAGCCTCGCCCGGGCCAAACACGCCGAAGAGGCGCGCCACGGCAAGCGGTAGCCCCATCGCGCCCGCCATTGCCAGCGCAGCAAGGCCGCCAGCCGCTTTGGACGCCCCGTAAAGGGATCGGGACTGCAGTGCGCATTCCTCAGATACAGGACCGTCAGCGTCCGTGAAATCATATTCTGCACCGCTGCCGGCGACCACCACCGCTTCAGCGCCGCACAATCCCGACTGCCTCACAACGGCGCGCGTCGCATCGACATTGACGTCGAACATCATGTCGATGTCGCGCTCATCTGGCTTCACCCCGTAACCCGCAAGATGAAAAACGAGCTGAAAGCGACAACCCGACAGTGCAGCTGCGATCGCTGCGGGAGTGAATTCGGGGACAACGATCGTCTTGCTAATCCCGTCGACAACTGCGCCAGAACGCTGCATCGACGTGACGTTCCAACCTCGACCTGCAAGGTTTTTCGCCAGATGGCGACCGATGAAGCCGGTCGTCCCTGTCATCAAGACTGTCGTTGGAGCGGTCAACTTGTCTGCGCCATTCGCTTCTGAAACGACCCGATCTGCGCAAACGTCATCGTCTGCGCACGCACCGGATCGGCGTAGTAGTTTCGATACCACTCAACCGTCCAGGCTAATGTCTCCTGCACCGACAGGCGTGGTTTCCAGTTCAAGCGCGCCAGCGACTTCGATGTGTCCAAACGGAGAAACTGCGCTTCGTGCAGCGGGGCCCCCTCGACTTCGACAGGGTGGTCCGGGACCGACCACAGCGAAAGGGCAAGTTCCACCAACTCACCTACAGTGAGGGTGCTTTCGGCCGCCGGCCCGATATTCCAGGCATCCGCGATGTCATCTTCGCCCGCGAACAGGCGAGCACCGAGCTCCAGATAGCCTTCGCACAGCTCCAGAACGTGCTGCCATGGCCTGACCGCAGCGGGATTCCGAAGCTTCAACGGTCGTCCAACTGCCAATGCACGAACAATATCAGGGACGATCCGATCCGCGCACCAGTCTCCGCCGCCAACCACATTCCCCCCGCGGGCCGTCGCGATGAGGGGCAGCCGGTCGTCCCGTCTGAAATTACGTTGATAGACCAGCGCAACCAGCTCGGAGCATGCCTTGCTGGCGCTGTAAGGATCGAGCCCCCCGAGCCGGTCGCCTTCGTTGAAAGGACGATTTTCCTCCAAATTCAGGTAAACCTTGTCGGTTGTAACGCAAACGACCGCTTTGACCGAAGATGATTGCCTGCAGGCTTCAAAAACTGCCGCCGTGCCGACAACATTCGTTGCGAAGGTTCCGATCGGATCGCGATAGGATTCACGAACGAGAGGTTGGGCGGCGAGATGAAAAACAATCTCAGGCTCAAATGCCTTGACGGCTTCAGAGACCGAACTGGCGTCCCGAACATCCGAAATCGTCGAGGTGACGAGGTCGGAAACACCGCTCGCCTCGAAAAGGCTTGGTGCCGTGTCCGGAGCCAACGCGAGGCCGTGGACATTCGCTCCCAGCAGATGAAGCCAGCTCGAGAGCCACCCGCCTTTGAAACCGGTGTGGCCCGTTACAAGCACCTTCCGGCCGCTGTATGTGGACCCGAGCTGCGACGACATCGATCTCTCTAGTTTCATTGACAAAAATGTCGATCGCCATGATTGAGGCAAATCTGAAGCGACCGACAACCTTATCCGTTTATTTGTCACGGGCATATGCCCGCAGCCAAAAACTCGAGGATTGCGCGGCATCCGGAGCCCATGCTAAGGCCTTCCCTGCCGCGATCAAAATGCTTGATTTGACTGGCAAATCTCTATCCACAGGGCCGCGACCACCGCGCCCCCGGACCATTGTCCCGACTATCGGCATTCCCTACCAGAGCGGCTCGCATCATGTCTTCAAAAACCGCATTGATCACCGGCATTACGGGCCAGGATGGCGCCTATCTCGCGGAACTCCTCCTGTCAAAGGGATACGAGGTGCATGGCATCAAACGTCGTGCGTCGCTGTTCAACACCGACCGCATCGATCACCTTTACCTCGATCCGCACGAGCAGAAATTCAATCTGACCCTGCATTACGGCGATCTGACCGATTCCTCTGCTCTGGTCCGAATCGTGGCCGAGGTGCAGCCGGACGAGATTTACAACCTCGCAGCGCAAAGCCACGTGGCTGTGTCTTTCGAGGAGCCTGAATACACGGCCAATTCCGACGCGCTCGGCGCTCTCCGAATCTTGGAAGCGATCCGTATCCTCAAACTTGAGAAAAAGACCCGCTTCTACCAGGCCTCAACGTCGGAGCTTTACGGCCTCGTTCAGGAGATTCCGCAGAAGGAAACGACACCGTTCTATCCGCGCTCGCCCTATGCGATCGCCAAGCTTTACGCATATTGGACCACGGTCAACTATCGCGAGGCCTACGGTATCTACGCTTGCAACGGCATCCTGTTCAATCACGAGTCCCCGCTGCGCGGCGAAACATTCGTGACGCGCAAGATCACCCGTGCACTCGCCCGTATCCATCTCGGACATCAGGAACGCCTTTATCTCGGCAATCTCGATGCCAAGCGTGACTGGGGTCACGCGCGCGATTACGTCGAAATGCAATGGTTGATGCTGCAGCAGCAGGAAGCGGAGGATTTTGTCATCGCCACCGGCGTGCAGCACTCTGTCCGTGACTTCGTCAATTACGCTGCGGAAGCCATCGACATGAAGATTCGCTGGGAAGGCAGCGAGGTCGAGGAGAAGGGTTACGACGCCGCCACCGGCAAGTGCATCGTCGCCGTCGACCCGCGCTACTTCCGCCCGACCGAAGTCGCGACTCTTCTGGGTGACGCTTCGAAGGCCAAGCAAAAACTTGGGTGGCACCCGAAGACGACGTTCCAGGAACTCGTCACCGAGATGATGACGGAAGACCTAAAACTCGCCAAGCGCGACGAACTCGTGAAGACGCACGGTTTCCGCTACTTCAACCGCTAAGCGTCAGCGCGGAAGCCACCTCCCGCAAGTGCAATCAAAATGCTGCGGGAGGGCAAACCTGCGGCTTCCGCAAAGCCAACCCGATGAAGATTCTGCACAGCTACAAAGTCTACAGACCTGAAGTCGATGGTGGAATCCCATTCGTGATGGCTGAGCTCAGCAGGATGTCGGAGATCGGGATCAGCAACTCGATCCTCGTCGCCAGGCGTCAGGGCCTCGCGCGAAACTACCAGCATGACGGCGTCGACGTCGAAGCGGTGACGTCGCTCGGCACCTTGTTCTCGATGCCGATCGCGCCAACCTTCCCGATCAGGTTGCTGCAACGGGCCAGGTCATCCGACGTTGTCGTGCATCACGCTCCGTTTCCGCTATCAGATCTCGCCGTTGCGCAACTGCCTTCAAAAGTCGGACTGGCCGTCTATTGGCATGCGGATATTGTCGGCTTCTCGTTGTTGGGAAAGCTGGTGACGCCCGCGATCAATGCCGCCCTGCGCCGTGCCGACAAGATTATCGTCAGCCACGAAGCGACCGCAGAGCATTCTCCCTTTCTGGCTCAGTTCCGCGATAAATGGGCCGTCGTGCCCTACTGCACCGAAGTCGACTACTGGACGACGTGCTCCGTTGAAGAGAACGCTCGTGTTGAGGAGCTGCGGAATAGCTATCCTCGGCTCGTCGTCGGCACCGGCCGACTCGTGCCCTACAAAGGCTATCGACACCTCATCACCGCGATCAAGGACATCGATGCACAATTGATCCTGATCGGCGAAGGAGAGCTGAAAGGCGAACTGGAAGAACTGTCGTGCGACCTGGGCGTTGCCGACCGCGTCAAGCTCGTCGGACGGGTCTCGCGTAGCGAGATCAAGTCCTATCTCCACGCCGCCCAGCTGTTCGCGTTTCCGTCGGTCTCGCCTGCGGAAGCGTTCGGCATCGCGCAACTGGAAGCGATGGCAACGGGGCTTCCGATCGTCAATACATCACTTCCGACGGCTGTTCCGCATATCGCACGAGACGACCGCGAAGCCATCACCGTTCCTGTCAACGATGTGCCAGCGCTGAAATCGGCCATCGAACGCATCCTCAACGATCCTTCACTGGCGAACCGCCTCGGCGAGGCCGGCCGAAAACGCGTGCAAGAAGAATATAGCCGCGGACGCTTCCAGTCGCGCATGCAGGCCATTTATGACGACGTCGTCCAGCGACGCCGTTCCGCGAATTGATCCAGATCAGGTATCTCGAGCAGATGTCACAGCCCGCCAAGATCAGAAAAGATCTCAACCCACCGATCGTTACATATAGCGGCCGAGACAACGCATCGTCGATGGCGATCGCCGACGTCGTCACCGGACTCCGCATGTGGCGCCTCTGGGTACGTTTGGGATGGAACGACATCCTGCAGCGTTATCGACGATCCCTGCTCGGACCGTTCTGGCTCACCGCCAGCATGGCCATCATGGTGGTCGCGCTCGGCGTCGTCTACGCTGAACTCTTCAAGATGCCGATTCACGAATTCCTGCCGTTTCTGTGCGTCGGCCTGCTCGTCTGGACCTTCCTGTCCAGCTTCCTGACCGAAGGTGGCACGCTCTACACAGGGGCGGAGTCCTATATCAAGCAGATCCGGTTGCCCTATACGGTCTATGCGTATCGTTCGACCTGGAGCAAGTTGGTCATCTTCGCGCATAACTTCGTGATCTATTTCGGCATTCTGCTCTATTTCGAGATGTGGCCGGGTGCAGTGATGCTGCTGGCGATCCCGGGATTGCTGCTGGTCGTGCTCAATGGCGCCGTCGCGACACTGCTGATCGGCATGTTGTCCGCGCGTTTCCGCGACATTCCGCAGTTGATCAATTCGATGGTGCAGATCGTGTTCTTCATCACCCCGATCTTCTGGAAGCCGGAATTGCTGAAGAGCCGTGCTTGGATCGCGGATTTCAACCCGTTCTTTCATCTCATCGAGATCGTGCGCGCTCCTCTCCTCGGCACAGTACCGTCGACGAAGAACTACATCGCCGTGTTGTTGATTACGGTGATCAACCTCGTTGTCGCCGGCGCGTTCTTCACCCGCTTCCGCTCCCGCATCTCATATTGGGTCTAGCAGCCATGAGCCTCGGCGAAATGACCATGAATCAGGACACTCTGCTGTCGCTCGACAATGTCAGCATTTCTTTCCCGATCTATCACGGCGGCTCGCGTTCGCTGAAGAAGAGCCTGTTGTTTCGCGGCTCAGGCGGACAATTGGCGAATGACGCCAATCAAAGAATTACCGTCCAGGCGCTGCGTAACGTCTCGTTCAATATCGAGGCCGGCGATCGCGTCGCCTTGATCGGCTCCAATGGCGCCGGCAAGACGACACTGCTGCGCGTCATGGCAGGAATCTACGAACCCGTTGCCGGCGTGGTGCGCACCAAAGGCCGGATTTCGCCGATGTTCGACATCAGCCTTGGCATTGATGGTGAAATCAGCGGCTATGACAATATCCGACTCCGCGGTCTTATCCTGGGTTTGACGGCGCAGGAGATCGAAGAACGCATCGCTGACATTGTGGAATTTACGGAACTCGGCGACTATCTCGATATCCCTGTCCGCACCTATTCTTCGGGTATGATGACCCGCCTCACCTTTGCGGTCGCCACATGCTTTGCGCCCGAGATCCTTCTCATGGATGAATGGATCGTCGCTGGCGACGCCGGCTTCATTTCGAAGGCACAGAACCGCATCGAATCCTTCGTCGAAAGCGCGAATGTCCTGGTGCTCGCTTCTCACAGCCCCGACATCTGCAAGCGTTGGTGTAACAAAGCGATCTGGATGGACAAAGGTCAGGTCCGCGGCGCTGGAACGGTCGATGAGATGAACGAGGCGTACCAGACATTTAAGGAAGACTTCTGACCTTCATCGAAATCCGCGCGGCCCTATCACGCCCCCCGGCTCAAGCAGGCGGGAAGCGAGGCCTAAAACCGCGCGGGCTCCATCCAAAATCTTGACGCGCCGGCGATGCGTCGAACACCATGTCCTTGGACATGCGCGTGCCCATCGCCGCATTGGCATTGGGCAGCCATCGCCGCATCAGAAAGAAGGCCATGCGCCATAAGAACGGCGGCAGCGGAATGATCCGTCGGGGCTTGCCGAGACTGTCAAAGATTCGGCCGACCATTTCACGATAGCTGATCTGGTCTGGCCCGGGCAGCACGTAAATCTTGTTATGCGCCGCCTCGCTGCGGGCCGCTTGCAATGCCCCCCCGGCCAGGTCCGCCGCATGGACGGGCTGGCGCTGACCGTTGCCCCATCCTGCCAGCGGCAACACGCCGTATTTCGCGATGAGCCGGGCCAGCCGCGAGATATTCACATCGCGCCCTTCGTCATAAATCATCGTAGGCCGAAGCACTGTCCACGCAATCCCGCGCTCGTTACAGAAAGCGATGACCTCCCCTTCCCCTGCCGCGAGACGCTGAAGGCCTTCACGCTCGTAACCGACTTCGGAGTTGAGCTTTGTCATGATACTGGACGACGTGAACAGAACGACACGTCGCATCCCGCGCTCCGCGAGATATGACAGCGAGCGCGCTAGCGAACCGGCATGCGCCGTGCAATAGACCGTGGAGATCTCTGGAAGATTCAGACTGGCCGGATCGGTGAGGTCGCCACGGATCCAGTGAACGTCACGCGGATCATTTGCGATCGGCGATCGGGATAAAGCGAGAGGCCTTTCGCCCGACACCAACAGTTGATCAAGAATATGCCCACCAACGCCGCCACTGGCTCCGATAACAATGCTTTGCATCTTCATCTAACGTTCCGGCTCCACACCCGCGATTTGACACATTGGCCCAGCGAGTAGAATCTGGTCTGATTACCGATCAAATTATATCCGATTGAGCCCCTCCACGATGCAAGCGAATAGTCGAGCCGCCACCGCTGGCCGGAACCAGCAACTGGACGGCCTCAGAGGCTACGCCGCATTGGTTGTCGTGGTCTTTCATACGATTTTGGGTATCGATCCCAGTCAGGTCAACCGCATCCTGTATGAGGACTTTTCGAAGATCGACGACCCTTACGGCCGCGTAACCAAGGTGGCGCTGAAACTGTTCAGTGGCGAAACTGCGGTTGTCATTTTCTTCGTTCTGAGCGGCGCAGTATTGTTCAATAGTCTGCGCAACAGCAGGGAACGCTTCATTCCACTGGCAGGCGAGTTCCTGATACGTCGTTTCCTCAGAATTTACCCTGCCCTGTTCGTCTGCCTGGTGGCCTGCGCCATCGTTTTGCCGCTCGCGGGCATTCCCGTCACTCTCGACAGTTTTTTGCGCAACGCTGCGCTCTACGAAATCACGGTCAATGGAGCGACATGGACGCTGAATGTCGAGTTCATTGCCGCGGCCTTTCTCCTGCTCGCATTCCTAGGTTATCGCCTCGGCCGTGAATGGGGTCTCTTCGCCGTATGCATCGGCCTGGCGATCCTCTTTAAGACCCCTTGGCTGAAACCTTACATGGTTTACTTCAAGCAGTTCTGGATCTGCTTCGCTCTCGGCGCCCTCATTCCCACAAAAGCGTGCGAATGGCTGATCGATCGGCTGCCCACATGGAGCTGGGTCGTCGCATTGCTCACGGTCATCATTTTCAAGTCCACGCTGCAGCATGTCGCTGCAGCGTTTCTGGTCGCCATTCTCTACTACGGTAAGGGCGCCAGTCTCGGCTCGTTCTTCGAGAGACCGCTCTCTGTGTTTCTGGGCCAGATCAGCTACAGCCTGTATCTGTTCAATGTCGTTTTTCTGGAGGTCATCTGTCACTACCTTCGGAACCAACCTTGGGCGGTGACGCGACCACTGGAAATTGGATTTCCGGTCTCCATCCTCATTATCGCCATCACCGTTCCGGTCGCGTGGCTTTCGCTCAAATTCATCGAAGCACCTTCGATACAGCTCGGGCGACGCGTAAATTTCACCCGCGTTCAGCCCCAGTGATCGCATATCGGCGGCTTGCAACCGTCCGGAAACTCGTGAACAAATGGCGCGATACATGGTCGGTTTGACCACTGACGTGACCGCCGGACTTTGCGAGCCTGATGGGTTGCACGCGACAGGATATCGTCCAGTTCGGTCTCCACTGGAGTATCCTGAAATGCCTTTCCCGCGCGCCTCAGCTGCTCTCTCCCGCTTTACGGTTCTCGATCTTACCCGCATCCGTTCTGGTCCGACCTGCGTGAGGCAACTGGCTGATTGGGGAGCCAATGTCATTAAAATTGATGCTTTGAGCGACGACGCCGGCTCGGAACAGCCGGGCGGCCCGCGGCAAGGCTCAGACTTCCAGAATCTGCACCGCAACAAGCGGGCAATGACGCTGAATTTGAAGGACCCACGTGGCCTCGGTGTCTTCAAACGATTGGTGACAAAGGCAGACGTTGTGGTCGAGAATTTTCGGCCCGACGTGAAGGCGCGGCTCGGGATCGACTACGAGAGTCTGAAAGCGATCAATCCCGCCATCGTGTATGGAAGCATTTCCGGCTTCGGACAGGACGGCCCTTATCACAAGCGTCCGGGCTTCGATCAGATCGCCCAAGGCATGGGCGGCCTGATGTCGATCACAGGCGCGCCCGGCGACGGTCCGATGCGCGTGGGCATACCGGTCGCCGATCTCACCGCCGGCCTGTTTTGCGCGCTCGGTATTCTCACTGCGCTGCTTGAACGCGATGTGTCCGGTCGCGGACAGTGGGTCCAGACCTCGCTCCTGCAGGCGCAGATCTTCATGTTGGATTTCCAGGCGTCACGCTGGCTGATGGAAGGCGACGTTCCGCAGCAGGCCGGCAACAATCACCCGACCAGCATCCCGACCGGCGTGTTCAAGACCTCCGATGGCTACATCAATATCGCGACGACCGGTGGAAAGATCTGGGAGCGCTGCGCCCAGGCCATCGGCGCGCCTGATCTGGTCAACAACCCCGACTATGCCACTGGACCTGCCCGCTCCAAGAACCGCGACGCACTGAACGCTGAAATTCAGCGCCGCACCGAGCAGAACACCACGAACCACTGGGTGGAAACATTGAATGCTGCGGGTGTTCCGTGCGGCCCCATCTACAATATCGACCAAATGTTTAATGACGCACAGGTCAAACATCTGGGTTTGGCCCAAGATGTTCCAAACGACCAGAATCGCAAGATCACCCTGGTCAGCCAGCCCTTCACGTTGTCACGTACGCCAAGTCAGATGGCCGCGCGGCCGCCGGAATTCGGCGAGCAAACAAACGAACTGCTCAGTGAATTCGGTTTCAGTTCGGAGGAGATTCACACCCTCCGTGAAGCCAAGGTAGTTTAAGAGCGCATGATCTACGTGCCCTCTCCGTGGATAGCACCGTCCCGCGGGACGTTGCTCCAGACGGAACACAGTAGCTGTTGAGCGCTCCACGATCTTCTTATAGAGCTTCTAAAAGCAATATAGGTAGCTGCATACATCGCATGACGGACACAAACAAGCAATCGTGGAACATCCCGCTTTGGGCAGGTGAAGCTCAAAATGTCGATCGCATCGTGCGCGAGACCGACCGGATCATATGCGTCTCATCCGACATTCACTGGTCCTACTGTATCGTCTTTAAGATACCGAAGGCGGTGCGTACCTGCGTCACTGAACTCACAATGCAATTCGACGTCGACGTAATCTCGGGATCGATCGGGATTGGTGCTATTCAGGACGACGGGTCGACCTTCATCGACGAAACGGTTTGCGCCGCTGGTGAAAAACCGGGCTCTCTGACGATCGCTGAAGAGAAGGTCCCGAACCTCGCAATGTTCGTTATTCGTAACGCAACGCCGGGCGGCGCCTCAGCGGAGTTCATCTTCAAATCGATCACGGCCGTCGGTCGCTAGCATCCCGTTCGAGCCTCCTTCGCAAACGCGCAGCCATCTTGGCAAAATTCTGTTTCCTCCTCAGTTTTGCCTTGCTGACTGCAGCATCCGCCCACCCTGGCTGAACAGCCTATCAATCACCGGCCAGAACAGCAGCGTAATCGCCAGCGTGGTGATGGTGCCCACCAGACCGTTGGACCAGAACACGCCGAGGCTGCCGCCGGAGCCGATCATGGCGAGGCGGAAGGCGTCTTCGGCGCGGCTGCCGAGCACGAGCGCCAGCGTGAACGGCGCCAGCGGGATGCCGATCTTCTTGAAGACGTAGCCGACTACGCCGAAGCCTAGCATCAGCCAGATATCGAACATCGCGTTCTGGATCGCATAGGCGCCGATGGCGCAGGATACGACGATCATCGGCGCCACGGCCGCAAACGGCACGCGAAGGATCGAGGCGAAGATGGGCACGGTGGACAGCACCAGCACAAGGCCGACGACGTTGCCAAGATACATCGAGGCGATCAGGCCCCAGACGAAATCCTTGTGCTCGACAAACAGCAGCGGGCCCGGATTGAGGCCCCACACCATCAGGCCGCCGAGCAGGATCGCCGCCGTGCCGGAGCCGGGAATGCCGAGCGCCAGCATCGGCAGCAGCGCCGCGGTACCCGAGGCATGAGCGGCGGTTTCCGGTGCGAACACACCCTCGATGCGGCCTTTGCCAAAGCTTTCCGAGTCTTTCGAGAAACGTTTGGCGAGATTGTAACCCATGAAGCTCGCAGCAATGGCACCGCCCGGGGTGATGCCGAGCCAACAACCGATCACCGAGGAGCGCAGCAGCGTGGCCCAGTAGCGCGGCAGGTCCATCCAGACATTCAGCACGGTGCGCAGATTGATCTTGGCAGCATGGCCGCGCAGAGCGAGGCGCTCCTCCATGGTCAGCAGGATCTCGCTGATGCCGAACAGACCGATCACGGCGACGAGAAAATTGATGCCACGCAGCAGATCGGACGAGCCGAAGGTCATGCGCAGATTACCCGACACCGTGTCCATGCCGATGCCCGCGATGAGGAGGCCCAGCGTCATGGAGATGACGGTCTTGTGCTTGGCCTCGCGGCCGAGGCCGACAAAGGAGCAGAACGTCAGAAGATAGACGGCGAAAAACTCCGGCGGCCCGAATTTCAGCGCGAAGGACGAGATCATCGGCGCGAGGAAGGTGATCAGCATCACCGCCACCAGCGAGCCGATGAAGGACGACGTGAAGGCCGCTGTAAGCGCTTCAGCAGCCCTCCCCTGTTGCGCCATGGGATAGCCGTCGAAAGTGGTGGCGACGGACCATGCCTCACCGGGAATATTGAACAGGATCGACGTGATGGCGCCGCCGAACAGCGCGCCCCAATAAATGCAGGACAGCATCACGATCGCCGAGGTGGGATCCATCGAGAAGGTCAGCGGCAACAGGATGGCAACGCCATTGGGGCCGCCGAGGCCCGGCAGCACGCCGACAAAGACGCCGAGCACGAGGCCCACCATCATCAGCGCCAGAATCTTCCAGGTGAGCAGAACGGAAAAGCCGTGCAGCAGGAGACCAAGAGCTTCCATGTCGACCTCCTCCCCTCAGCGTCCGAGCGCCGCTTCAAGCGGGCCCTTCGGCATGATCACGTCGAAGGCGACATCGAAGGTCACGAACATGATGGCGGTGAAGACAAAGGCGGTCAGCAGCGACTTCCACCAAGCGATCTGGCCGATCCACCGCATGAACCCGGCAATCAGCGTGAAGCTCGCTACATAGATGCCGAGAAACTGGGTGGCGAGACAGAACAGCGCTGTGGGCACGAAGACCAGCATCACGCGGCGGAGCTGCGCGCGCGTGACGAATGTCTCGACCTTGGCGCCCTGCGAGAGCAGCGCCGAAATCAGGCCATACAGGCTGGCGCCGCCGAGGATTACCGAGAGATAGAACGGGAAATAGCCCGGCTGCGGCCCGGTGGAATCCCATTCGATACCAGTCCGCCAGTTATCGTAGCCGAGCAGCGCCGCGAGCGCGAGCAGCACAAGCGACACCACGACTTCGATGATGCGACGGCTGACAACGGATGGCGATTGATCGTCGGGCGCAGTGGGGTCTTCGACAACGATTTCGAGATCGGTGTTGGACATGACGAGCTTCTATGAATCGAGGGAGGCACACATAACCTTGCGCCATAAAAGCATGTCATCACCCGTGAAAGCGGGTGATCCAGTAGACGCTCATGCCAGTGTCATCCAAAAGCGCCAATGTCTACTGGATGCCCCGCTTTCGCGGGGCACGACAGTGAGAGACTTACTTCGCGACGAACCCTGCTTCGGTCATCAGCGACTTGTTGAGCGCGTCATCCTCTTCGAGGAACTTGGTCATGTCCTCGCCCTTGAGGAAAATCGGCTTCAGCGCCTGCTTCTCCATGTAGTCCTTGTATTCCGGCGTCTTCGTCACCTTCTCGGCGAGATCGACATAATAGGCCTGCTGCTCCTTCGTCACCTTGCCGGGCAGAAACAGTGCGCGCAGCATCAGATACTGCACGTCGAGTCCTTCCTCCTTACAAGTCGGGATGTCGTTCCACGACTGCGTTTCGGTGACTTTGGTCTTGTATGAGATGCGCTCCTTATCGAACACGCAGAGCGCCCGCACCTGGCCGGCGCGCCAGACTTCGAGGTTTTCACTGGGATTGTTGACGTTGGCTTCCGTGTGTTCGCCGACCAGCTGCGTTGCCGCTTCACCGCCGGACTTGTACGGCAGATAAGAGAACTTGGCGCCGGTCTTCTTTTCCATGAATACCGTGAGCACGTGATCTTCACGCTTCGAGCCGGTACCGCCCATCTTGAAGGGCGACGACGCGGCCTTCGCCGCCTCGACAACTTCCTTCACCGTCTTCGGGCCCTTGGCATTGTCCCACAGCACGAACTGGTCCATCGCAACCACCGATACCGGCGTCAGGTCGCGCCAGTTGAACGGGATTTTTGCGGACAGCGGCAGCATGTAAATCAGCGAATAGGCGATCAGTACCTTGCTGGGATCGCCGTCGCTCGATTTCATATAGATCAGCGCCTCGCCGCCCGAGGCGCCGCCCTTCAGCGACACCACGACCGGCACCTTGGCAAGATTGTTCTTCTGGATCGCAGCCTGCATCATGCGCGCCATCTGGTCGGACGCGCCACCGGCACCGGCCGCGACCACGATTTCGATGGGTTTTGTGGGCTCCCACGCATACGCCGGCGAGAGAATGGGGGTAGCGGCCAGCATGGCCGCAAGCGCGGCTGTGGCGCCGATCGACTTGACGTCGAAAGACTTGGACATCTGTTTCTTCCCTATGACCCCAAGCGAGCTGTTGGGCGCCCGCCTCTTTTGGTTGGTTTATTCTGAGGGGTATTTTCAGTGACATCAAGCGCGCCAGACGCATGAATGGGGCGACTTTGGTCAGGGGTCGAAACAAAAGGCCGCCACGCGGACGGCCCTTGCCTGATATTTGGTCGCTCTACTTACCCTGCCACTCCGGCTTGCGCTTGTTGAGGAAGGCATCCATGCCCTCGCGGAAATCCTCGCTCATATAGGCCTTGAGAACGAGATCCTGGCCCTCGTCCCGCGTCAGCGTCTTGCGCAGGCGACGGACGGCCTCCTTGGTGACTTCGAGGGTGATCGGCGCATGGCTCGCCACGAGTTGCGCTAGCTCGAGGGCGCGGCGCTGCAGCGTCTCCACATCGGGCACGATCTCGTTGATCAACCCAAGCGCCAGCGCCTCCTCGGCCTCGATCAGGCGCGCGGTGAAGATCATGTCCTTGGTTCGCGCCGGGCCGACCAGCGACATCACGCGGCTGATATTCGACATCGAGAGGCAATTGCCGAGGGTGCGAGCGATAGGGAAGCCCATGCGCGTCGCCGCCGTGCCGATGCGCAGGTCGCAGCAGGCGGCGATGCCAGCGCCACCGCCGGTGCAAGCGCCGGCAATGGCAGCGATCGTTGGCGCGCGGCAGGTTTCCAGGGCGGTAAGCACGCGGTCGATCCGCGCTTCGTAGTCGAGCGCATCCTGCGCCGTCCTGAATTCACGGAACTGGGAGATATCGGTGCCCGAGGCAAAGGCCTTGTCGCCGGCACCGGTGAGGATGATCGCCTTGATGGAACGATCGTCATTGGCCGCCTGGCAGATTTCCGCCATCCGCTCATACATGGAGAACAGCATGGCATTGCGTGCCTGCGGGCGATTGAAGGTGATCTTGGCGATGCCGTTTTCGACGGAATACAGCAGGTCTTCGCTGGCGGACGCAGTCATGAGCGATCTCTCTTGGCAGCCGGAATGAAAAAGGGCCGGCGCGATTATGCGCCAGCCCCTTCGGGATTGTTAGGCCGCTGCCGCGTGGGCGGCATGCGGCATCAGGCGTTCACGGCCTTCGTCATCGGCACCACGCCCTTGCCGGTGAGCACATCCATGGCCGCCATGACACCACCCGCGCGATGCGGAACCTTGGCGAGTTCGAGGCCCATTTCGACACCGGCCAGTGTACCCATCAGCATCAGATCGTTGAAATGGCCGATATGGCCGATGCGGAAGATCTTGCCCTTCCATTTGTTGAGACCGGTGCCGAGCGACATGTCGAAATTCTCCAGCACCACCTTGCGGAACGCGTCGGCATCATGGCCCTCCGGCATCAGAACGGCGGTGAGCGCCGGTGAGTGGTCCTGCTGGCGGACTGGAACGGTCTCGAGGCCCCAGGCCTTTACAGCAGCGCGTGCGGCGGCGCCGTGGCGCTTGTGGCGGGCGAACACGTTATCCAGCCCCTCCTCCTCGAGCATCGCCACCGATTCCTTCAGCGCATAGAGCAGATTGGTCGCTGGCGTATAGGGCCAGGAGCCCTGTTTGTTGGCCGCGATGATATCTTCCCAGTCCCAATAGGAGCGGAAGGATTGATTGGCCCTGGAGGCGGCCAGCGCCTTCTTGGAGACGGCATTGAAACCAAGGCCCGGCGGCAGCATCAGGCCTTTCTGCGAGCCGGACACCGAGACGTCGATGCCCCAGGCATCGTGCTCATATTCCAGCGAACCGAGGCCGGACACCGTATCCACCATCAGCAGCGCCTGATGGCTCAGGCGGTCGAGGATTTTCCGCACATCGAATGGATAGGTGACGCAACCGGTCGACGTCTCGTTATGGACGATCATGACTGCCTTGATGGCATGCCCCTTGTCGACCGAGAGACGCTTCTCGATCTCCGCGAGATCCGCACCATGGCGCCAGTCGCCCGGCACGAAATCGATGTCGAGCTTGAATTTTTCGGCGAGATTGCGCCACAGCGTGGCGAATTGCCCGGTCTCTGCCATCAGCACCCTGTCGCCCGGTGACAGCGTGTTGACGATGGCCGCCTCCCAGGCGCCAGTGCCCGACGACGGATAGATCATCACGGGCTGCGTGGTGCGGAATACCCGCTGCATTGCGGCAAGCACATGCAGGCCGAGCTCAGCGAATTCCGGACCGCGATGGTCCAGGGTCGGCATATCCATGGCCCGCAGCACCCTGTCGGGTACGTTGGTGGGGCCTGGGATTTGCAGAAAATGCCTTCCGGTATGTACGGTCATAGTGACGCTCTCCCCGAGATTTTTCCTGATGCAATGCCCGTGAATTCACCTGTGAAGGACCAAGTCCCGGGGATTGGTATACATTATGCCAGACGATTGTTCGAGTCCGTTTTGGCAGGCTGCGACGGATTCGATTCCGCGGCGCACCAAATATGCCGGTGACTTACCGCCTCCGGCTTGCCGAACTGTCCCTCCCTTGCCAAGGCTGGACCTCGATGCAAAGACAAACTTTCGTAACATGAGACTCACGCGATGGCGACAAAGCAGGCCGTGACGATTCGTAGTTCGGCGGCCGATAGCGCGCTGGCCGCCAAGCTTGCAACCGCGACCACCGGCGACGTTTTCTTTGATGCATTCAATCGCGGCCGTTACGCCACCGACGCCTCGTTCTATCAGATCATGCCGCTCGGCGTGGTCGTGCCGCGCTCCATTGACGAAGCACTCGAGGCCATGGCGATCTGCCGCGACGACGGGCGCGTGATCACACCCCGCGGCGGCGGCACCTCGCAATGCGGGCAGACGGTGAATGAAGGCATCGTCATCGACCTGTCGAAGCATCTCAACAAGCTGATCTCGGTCGATGTCGAGAACCGCACCTGCATCGTCGAGCCTGGCATCGTGCTCGACGACCTCAACCGGCAGCTCAAAAAGCACGGGCTATGGTTTCCCGTCGATGTCTCCACCGCCTCGCGCGCCACCATCGGCGGCATGGCCGGCAACAACAGTTGCGGCGGACGCTCGCTACGCTACGGCACCATGCGAGACAACACCATCGCGATGAATGCTGCGCTGGCCGATGGCACCAAGCTTCATTTCGGCGAGATCGCGCCCGGCGACGATGCACCGGCGCTGTTCCGCGAGATGCTGGCACTCGGTGAACGCGAGGCGCAGGAAATCGCCGCTCGCTTCCCGCAAGTGCAGCGCCGCGTCGGCGGCTACAATCTCGATGCGCTGGTCCCGCGCAACACGCCGAACAATCTCGCGCACCTGCTCGTCGGCTCCGAAGGCACCCTCGCCTTCACCACGCAGGTCGAGCTGAAACTGTGGCCGCTGATCGGCAACAAGGCGCTCGGCGTCTGCCACTTCGGCAGTTTCTATGAGGCCATGGATGCGACCCAACATCTCGTGAAGCTGAAGCCGATCGCCGTCGAACTCGTCGATCGCACCATGATCGCGCTCGGCCGTGACATCGCCATGTTCCAGCCGATCATCAAGAGCGCCGTGCGCGGCGATCCCGATGCGCTGCTGATCGTCGAATTCGCCGAGGAAGATCAGCCCGCCAATGCTGCCAAGCTGAAAGAGCTTGGCGAGCTGATGGGCGATCTCGGCTTCAGCTGGGACAATCCACGACGCAAATGGGGCGGCGTGGTCGAGGTCACCGAGCCCGCACTGCAATCCGGCATCGCAGAGTTTCGTGCGGCCGGTCTCAACGTGATGATGTCGATGAAGCAGGACGGCAAGCCCGTCTCCTTCATCGAGGATTGCGCGGTGCCGCTGCCGCATCTGGCGGACTATACCGAACGCCTGCTCGGCGTATTCGCAAAACATGGCACGTCCGGAACGATGTATGCGCATGCCTCCGAAGGCTGCCTGCATGTACGGCCGGTGCTGAACCTGAAACTCGACAAGGACGTCAGGGCGATGCGTGCCATCGCCGAAGAGGCGTTCGACATGGTGCGCGAATACAAGGGCTCGCATTCCGGCGAGCATGGTGATGGCCTTGTCCGCTCGGAATTTCACGCGCAGATGTTCGGCGAGCGCATCATCGCCGATTTTGCCGAGGTCAAGAAACGCTTCGATCCGAACGGCATTCTCAATCCCGGCAAGATCGTCGACCCGCCCAAAATGGATGACCGCTCGCTGTTCCGCTACGCGCCTGATTATCGCGTCGGGGAATTGAAGACCGAGCTTGACTGGTCCGCTTATCCCGGCGCTGGCGGCGGTTTCCAGGGCGCGATCGAGATGTGCAACAACAATGGCACATGCCGGAAGCTGGAGGGCGGCGTCATGTGCCCGTCCTATCGCGCCACCCGCAACGAGAAGGACGTAACGCGCGGCCGCGCCAACACGCTACGCCTTGCGATCTCGGGCCAGCTCGGACCAGACGCGCTGACATCCGACGAGATGATGGAGACGATGAAGCTCTGTGTCTCCTGCAAGGCCTGCCGCCACGAATGCCCCACCGGCGTCGATATGGCGAAGATGAAGATCGAGGTATTGGCCGCGCGCGCCGCCAAGCATGGTCTTTCCTTGCGCGATCGCCTCGTCGGTTATCTGCCGCGCTATGCGCCGTTCGCTGCCAAACTCGCGCCGCTGATGAATCTGCGCAACGATCACCCGGTGCTGCGCAGTCTCGTCGAGCGCGTCACCGGCATCAGCGCCAGGCGTAGCCTGCCCGCATGGCGGAGCGATGTGTTTCACCGCGATACCGAATCCATCGGCCCTACCAATGGGCACGAGGTCGTGTTGTTCGCCGACACCTTTAACCGCGCCTATGAACGCGAAAATCTCGACGATGCACTACGCGTGCTCGTTGCCGGCGGTTATCGCGTACATCTGCCGAAGCCAACGGATGGCACCTCACGTGCGCTCTGCTGTGGCCGCACCTTTCTCTCGGCCGGCATGGTTGATCACGCGCGTACCGAGCTCGATCGTCTCGTTGCCACCTATGCTCCTTTTGCGGCGCGCGGGGTGCCGATTATCGGACTGGAACCGAGCTGCCTGCTTACGCTGCGCGACGAACTCCTGTCGCTCCGTTCGGATGACACCGCAAAAAATATCAGCGCTCACGCGCTGCTATTCGAGGAATTTCTCGTTCGAGAGGCCGAGGCCGGCCGGCTGCAATTGCCGCTCAAGCCGATCGCGCCAAAAGCGATCCTCCACGGCCATTGCCACCAGAAATCCTTTGGCGCGCTCAAACCGGTCGAAAAGGCGCTGCGTCTGATACCCAATCTCAAGGTCGAAACCATCGAATCGAGCTGCTGCGGCATGGCCGGCGCATTCGGCTACGGCGCAGATACATACCAGGCCTCGATCCAGATGGCCGAAGCGTCGCTGTTGCCAGCCGTGCGCAAGGCGGACGCGTCGACGCTCATCGTGGCCGACGGAACATCATGTCGCCATCAGATCGCCGACGGCGCGTCACGCGAAGCGTTGCATGTGGCGCGCGTCCTCGCGATGAGTCTCGACAGCGCACCCGCCTCGCTGCAATCTGCCTCCGTCAATTGAAGGACCGAACCATGCCCGACCTCACGCTCGACACCGCCCGCAAGATTCTCGATGCCGCCCTCACCAAGGTCATCGAGATGAAGCTGAAGCCGATGGCCATCACGGTGCTCGATGCGCGCGGCTGCGTGAAGGCGTCGATTGCGCAGGACGGCACCAGCCTGATGCGCGGCGAAGTCGCCCATGGCAAAGCTTATGGCGCATTGGCGATGGGCCTCGGCTCACGGGCCCTTTTCAAGCGCGCCGAAGAGCAGCCGTTCTTCATCGATGCCGTGAACACCATGGCGCGGGGCGCACTCATTCCGGTGCCCGGCGGCGTGCTGATCCAGGACCAGTCCGGCGGCCTGCTCGGTGCCATCGGCATTTCCGGCGACACCTCAGACAATGATGAAATCTGCTGCGTCGCCGGCATCGAGGCCGCCGGCCTCAAGGCCTCGACGGGCTAGGACGCGCGGCGTGTTGGCCCGGCCACCACATATCCCGCCGGACGACAGCGCATTGCGCCCGCTGATGGACCGCATCGGCGTGGCGCATGTCACGAAACGTCTGGAGATCGAGACGCATCACGATCACCAGCTCTTCGGCCAGGGTCGCCTGTTCTTCAATCTGGAGAACTGGCTGACGGCCCCCCCGCTCGTCCGCACCGGTCTCAAGCTGGCCGGCCTCTATCAGCGTGCGCGCCGCGAGGCCGATCATGTGGTCGTGCGCGAGAATGTGGTGAGTTCACCCCGCCTTCCCACGAGCTTCGATGGCTTCACGATCCTGCATATCAGCGACCTTCATGTCGATCTGAGCGAGCGGGCGCTCAAGCACCTGATCTCCTTCGTCGGCGATCTCA
This sequence comes from Tardiphaga sp., assembly GCA_030147505.1. Lineage (GTDB taxonomy): Bacteria > Pseudomonadota > Alphaproteobacteria > Rhizobiales > Xanthobacteraceae > Tardiphaga. The sequence goes on along the minus strand of JASBVG010000017.1, from coordinate 60,098 downwards.
GCTACGACATTTGCGTGCTCACCGGCGATTATCGGGGCCGGACCTACGGCCCCTTTCAACGCGCCATCGATGGCATGGGAGAACTCCGGGTCAGGCTGCGCGGTCCCGTGTTCGGCGTTCTCGGCAATCATGACAGCATCCGCATGACACCGACGCTCGAGACCATGGGCATCCGCATGCTGTTCAACGAGGTCGAAACGATCAGCCGTAGCGATTCCAGCATCTATCTCGCCGGCGTCGACGATCCGCATTTCTATCTCGCCGACGATATTCCGAAAGTCGGAGCGTTGGTCCCGCAGGAGGCGTTCTCGATCCTGTTGTCGCATACGCCGGAGACCTACAAGGAGGCAGCCGAACACGGCTTCGACCTGATGCTGAGCGGCCATACCCATGGCGGACAGCTCTGCCTGCCCGGTGGCCACGCCATCAAGCTGGAAGCCGTGCTACCGCGTCACATGGGTAAAGGCGCCTGGCGCTACGAGAATCTTGCCGGCTACACGTCGGTAGGCGTTGGTACGAGTCTGTTACCGGTCCGCCTCAACTGTCCGCCGGAGGTCACGCTGCATCGCCTGAAGTGCGAGACACCGTAGCCGTCACCGAGCGCCGCGGCGATCGTCCCTCAACCACAGAATGCCGACGAATTTACCGGCTATTAAGCATAACCACCGATAGTCAGCCTCGGGGCTAACTTATTGGATGGCTCAAATGATTTCATTCAACCAGGTATTTCGTCTGATCAGCCTGCCGCTTGCCGGCAGCGTGTTTCTGATCGCCGTTCAGCTTTCGACTGGCATGGGATTTCGGTAACAGCGCGAGTTAAACGCTTCGCGCTCCGCTCCCCGCTCCTCACTTTCCCGGCCAGACCGGTTTGCGCTTCTCGGCGAAGGCCTTGAGGCCTTCCTTCGCATCTTCGGTCATCGAGAGAATCGAGATCTGGCCCTCCAGATAGGCAATGCTCTGGTCGAATGACATCGCCGCGATGGCACGCATGGCGTATTTACCGCGGCGGATCGCAGTCGGCGACTTATCGGTGATGCGCGAGATGAGCCACTCAACCTTGGCATCGAGTTCGAGCGCTGGCACGATGTGATTGAGCAAACCTGCGTCTCGGGCCGATGACGCATCAAATGGCTCGCCGGTGATACACCATTCATTGACGAGGCGGCGCGGCGCGATGGATTGCAGCAGCGCCAGCACCTGCATTGGAAATACGCCGACCTTCACCTCGGGCAGGCCGAAGATTGCGGTGTCGGCAGCCACGGCCATGTCGGTCATGCACAGCAAGCCCATGCCGCCGGCCATGCAGACGCCATTGACGCGCGCGATGGCTGGCTTGGTGGCGTTCTGCGACAACCGCATCAGATCGGCGAGATCGCCATTCGGTCTGGAGAAATCCTGCGCGAAGGCGGAGCCGGAATTGGCAAGGTCGGCGCCTGCACAAAATGCCTTCTCGCCCGCGCCAGTCAGCACGATCGCGCGCACTCCGGCATCGTCATGAGCCTTACGATAGCCGTCCGCGATACCGGCGATGACGTCGGCATTCATCGCATTGCGCTTCTCCGGACGGTTGATGGTGATCCAGAGTGCTGCGTCCTTCTTCTCAATGATCACGCTGTCATTGGCCATCGGATGTGCTCGTTCTTTCAAATGCAATATCGCGGGTATAGCGGCTCACACGCGCCGCGCCAAACCCTGCTCGTCCCCAGCGCGGTTCTCGGCCTCAACTGCCCGCTTGTAACCGTCGCGCTGCTGCAACCGTGCCCAATAGGCCGCAACGGCCGGCCCGAACTGCGGAGCCAGACCAAGGCGCTGTGCCAGCAGCAGCGCATAGCCAACCGAGATGTCCGCCGCCGTGAAACGGCCCGCACAGATATGCTCATTTGCCGCCGTGATGGTCTCGACGATGCGCAGCCGGCCCAGAAACCAGCGCGAATAGTCCTCGACCACCTGCGGATTGCGGCGTTCTTCCGGTTCGAGCTGCGAATAGCGCAGCACCAGCGTCTGCGGGAAGGTCAGCGTCGCCTCGCCGAAATGCAGCCAGTTCAGGAACGCGCCGTAATCCTGTTCATCCACGCTGACAGCCAGCGGCGTCGGCCCATATTTGGTGACCAGGTATTGTGCGATCGCGGCGGATTCGGTCATCCGCATCTCGCCGTCCAGCATCAGCGGAATGGTGCCGAGCGGATTGAGGCCAAGATATTCCTTGGCATACACGCGCGGCGGAAATGGCAGCATCTTCAGCTCATAGGCCAGCCCGAGCTCTTCCAACGTCCAAAGCGGGCGGAACGAGCGCGCGCGGGCGCAGTGATAGAGCGTGATCATTCGATGGCATCTCCCCACAAGCTGGCGTCGATCGCCGCCGCCTTGCGCGCCAATGGGAAGCAGTTGCTTTGCTTAGTCAAGCGTAATGCGGCTGACGTGACGGTTCCTGCGTCAGCCTCAGGTTACATGTCACTTGGCTTGATCGCGGCGAACGCCTGGCCAGATGGTGGTTTGCCGCCGTGGTCCGTCTTTGGCTTGTTTGTCCTCGGGCGACATGAAGGCCACCTGCGCAAAACCGGCCAGCACGCCGCCCTCTGGCACCGCGTTGGTGCCGGTGGGCTCGGAGAGCCGGACCTTGCCGAAATTTTCCTTGAGCTTTGCCATCGGCGTTTCCAGCAAATAGTAGGACAGTATCGACAGACCGATCGTGACCGCAAAGACGATAGCCACCTGCAGGATAGGCACCTTGGCGCCACCTAGCGCAGCGTCATTGATGCCGAGATAGAACAGCACCGGCAGATGGAAAACATACATCGCATAGGACATCTGGCCGAGCCCGCGCAGCAGCGGGACCGACAGGATCACGGTCATCACGCGCTTCAGGACGCCGCGGTCGAACACCATGGTGGCGACGAAGGAGACGCTCACCATGGCATAGGCGATCAGCGCGATGGTCCAGTACACCGGCTGAGATGTGATGATGCCGTAGTTGCGCCCCATCCGGTCGAGCGTGAGAATCAGCAGCGCACCCAGAAACAGCGCGAGACAGCGCCAGCCGCGCAGCGGCCTGTTCTCGAATTCGCGCAGCGCCAGCCAGCCGCCGAGCGACAGCGACAGCATGCGCGTAAACAGCGACATATAGACGACGTCGCCGGCCTCGCGCGGATCGTGGCCGATGAAGATCACCGCCATTACCAGACCGCTGGCAATCGCTAGCAGTGGCACCACGACCCCGGTGACGCGATTGAGCCAGCGCGGCGCCACCAGCAGGATCAACAGCGGCCAGAAGAAATAGAACTGCTCCTCCACCGACAGCGACCAAGTGTGCTCGAGCGGGTTCGGCACCGGATGCAGGGGATGGTAGAAGTTGAAGGTATAGCTGAGCAGACTGATCGTATCGGCCGTACTGAATGTGAACAGAAACAGGCAAGCAATGACGGTGAGATAATAGACGGGAAAGATGCGCAGCGCCCTGCGGATGTAAAAATCCTTGAACGAGATGCGTCCGGTCTTGGCGCGCTCACGCAACAGCAGGCGCGTGATGAAGAAACCGGACATCACGAAGAAGATGTCGAGCGCGATATAGCCGACGCGCGACAGCTGGTTCAGGTGCCAGATCGCATTGTAGATGCTGCTCTCAAGCACTTGCGGGCAGTGGCTGAAAATCACCACCACCACACCGATCCCGCGAAAACCGTCGAAGGCCGGAAATTTCTCCAGCCTTTTTCCTGCGGTGGCACTTTCCGACATCGTCCACTCCCCGTTTTCTTTTGGGGATACCCAGCGCAGCGGCGTCAGGGGTAAAGGGCATTTACATGTCTACCGCCGTGCGCAGGAAGTCCGCGCTTAACGTGAATATGCGGTTACATGGTGGTATCGCCATGAATCGCGACATGCCGCCACAACACAAATCGCATGCATGCTGTCGCCGGTTACCGGGCATTAAGCATGTCGCGCGAGGCTGGGAACGATCGCATTCGACTCAACTTGTTTCGACAAGTGTGAGGGGGACGGTGATGACCCAGATCGAACATCTTCGCGCACAGGCGCAACGCGCCGAACGCCTGGCCCGCAACGTGCTGGACGCCGTAACGGTCGCGCGATTGCTGGAAGCATCGGAAGATTATCGCCGCCAGGCCGATCGCCTCGAACAATGCAGCCGTTGCGGGACCATGGCGCAGGAGCCGATGCAGCCGTTGTCGGTGATGCGGAAGATCGATTGATCTGAGGTTCGATTGGCCAGAGTGACGATCAAGGCCACTCAATATTCCGTCAAATCACGCTTGAGGAACATTGGTGGGCGCACTAGGGCTCGAACCTAGGACCCGATGATTAAGAGTCATCTGCTCTACCAACTGAGCTATGCGCCCGGATCCAATCCGGATATCCCCGCGGGGACGGCTGCGTGTACCAAAGCCCCCCGGGGATGTCCAGCGATGCCGTCATAAAAAATGCATCGAATTTCGCTTTTGCGAGAACGCGGAAAAGCCGCCGGGATTCAGAGGCTTTTCCGTCGTTGAGGCGGTGGAAAACTGACGCGCTTCAGAGTCGTCCCGCATTCGGCGGATCATCCTGGCCGAATCCCGGACCATTGTGCCCGCGGTCGCGGTCATCGAAACCGGGAGGACCAAAACCCCCTCCCTCGAAACTCCCGCGCTCGAAGCCGCCGGGGCCGAAGCCAGGCGGACGCGCGCCGCGGTGACGCCATCCTTCACCGCCACCGAGGCGGCCCATATGGGTCAGCACGGCCAGCCGGCGCTTCTGGCCATCATCGAGGGTCTTGTAGAGCGGATCCGCAGCTCCCGCGATTTTCTTAAGGGCCGCAGCGGTCGCCGCCATGTTGTCGGCGCGCTTCTGGAGACGCTCGACCGGATTGGGCAGCGTCTCGCTATTCGCGTTGGCCTCGCGTGCCTTGCGCTCTTCCATGCGCGCATTAGCGCGGTCGATGCGCAGCTTGGCGAAATCGCGCACCGAGGTCTCTACCGCCGGCCACAGTTTCTCCTGATCAGGCGTGAGCTTCAGTCCGGCCTTTACTGCGGCGATGCGCGCATCGACAAAGGCCCCCCGATCCTCCGGGTTCATGCGCATATGATGATGCATCCACGGACGATGCTGGGCATAGACCGCGGTGGATCCCGCAATCACCGCAACCGCGGCGCCGGCGAGCAACAGCTTCTTCATGGTAACCTCCTTTGAAAGAGCTTGCCATGAAGATGCTGATCCCGCCGCCGCGCTTCAACTTACGCTTTGGCCATATCATGTCGCGATGTTGCTAGTGATGCGACAGTCGTGCCGCGACACACGAACGCCGTCACAGGAGGCCGAGCACGCGCGGCAGCCATAGCGAGATCTCCGGGATGAAGGTTACCGCAACGAGGAACATCAGCATGGTCAGCAGCCACGGCCACACCGCGATGGTGAGTTCGGTGATGCCCATCTTGGCGATGCCCGACGCCACATAGAGATTGAGGCCCACCGGAGGATGGCACATCCCGACCTCCATATTCACCACCATCAGGATGCCGAGATGCACCGGATGGATGCCAAGCTTCACGGCGATGGGGAACAGGATCGGTGCGGTGATCAGCACGATCGAAGAGGCCTCCATCACATTGCCGGCGACCAGCAGCAGGATGTTGACGAAGATCAGGAACGTCCACCAGTTGACACCCATATCGACGATCCAGGCGGTGAGCTGCTGCGGAATCTGCTCCGACGTCATCAGGAACGAGAACAGCACCGCGTTGGTGATGATGTAGAGGATCATCGCGCTCATGCTGGCCGAGCCAAGCAGCACCCGCGGCACGTCCTTCAGGCCCATGTCCTTGTAGACGAAGACGGCGATGATGAAGGCGTAGACGGCGCTGACGGCCGCCGCCTCGGTCGGCGTGAACCAGCCGCGATAGATGCCGCCGAGCACGATGAAGATCAGCAACAGGCCCCAGATACACTCGCGAAATGCCTTGAAACGCTCGCCCCAGGTTGCGCGCGGCAGGCGCGGATAATCGAACTTCCAGGCGCGATACACCGTGGTGGCACCGAGCAACGAGGCCAGCATCAGGCCCGGAATGACGCCGGCGATGAACAGTTGCCCGACAGAAGCCGATGTGACGCGCGCACCGTCCGGCCCGAGCGCAACGCTGCCGCCAGTCGCCACGGCGTAGATGACCATGACGATGGAGGGCGGGATCAGGATGCCGAGCGCGCCCGATGTCGTGATGACGCCTGCACCAAAACGCTTCGGGAATCCCTGCGCCACCATCGCCGGCAGCAGGATCGAGCCGATGGCGATCACGGTCGCCGGTGACGATCCGGAGATCGCCGCGAACAAGGCGCATGCCATCACGCCGGCGAGGCCGAGGCCGCCATACCAATGACCGACCATGGAGGTCGCGAAATTGATCATGCGCCGCGCGACGCCGCCATGGGTGAGGAAGTTGCCGGCGAGAATGAAGAACGGGATCGCCATGATCTCGAAATTCTCGATGCCGGTGAACAGTTTCAGCGCCACCGCCTCGATCGGCACCTGGGTCAGGAAGAACAGGAAGGTGAGCACCGTCAGGCCGAGTGCAATCGAGATCGGCATACCGGTGAGCATCAGCGCGATGAGCAGCGCGAAGATGATGAGCGTGGTCATCGCACGCCCTCCGGCGTCGGACCGACTGCGGTATCGACTTCAACACCTTCTACATGGGTATGATCGTGATGCGGCAGGTCGTCGAAGCGGAAATAATTGTAGGCGACTTGCAGGAAGCGGAAGCACATCAGATAGGAGCCGAGCGGGATGCAGAGATAGACGATCCAGCTCGGCAGTTCGAGATCAGGCGAAGTCTGGTCGGTCTCGGAAAGCCCGATGACAAAACTCGCGCCCATGGTGCCGATAATGCCCGTGAACAGCGCGCCGCACAGCAGGCCGAACAGGATGGTGCCCTTGCGCCATTTCGGCGGCAGTTTCAGCACCAGCACGTCGACACCGACATGGATGCCGGTGCGCACGCCATAGGCGGCGCCGAATTTCGCCATCCACACGAACATATAGATGCACAGCTCCTGCGCCCAGGAGAGGTGAATGCCGGCGAGGAATTTATAGACCGCCATCGCGCCGGGCAGCGTGCGATTGGAGACGACAAAGTCCGTCGTATAGCGATGGGCTACGGCGACGAAGATGACCAGCGTCGCAGCGCCGATCAGCGTCGCGATCAGGGTTTCCTCGAGACGATCGAGGATGCGTAACAGGAATTTCAAGATCGGTCCCCTACCCCACTGTCTTCCACTCCGTCATTGCGAAGTCGGAAAAGGCCGGAGGCTTTTTCCTGTGCGAAGCGACAAAGCAATCCAGTTCTTGCTTCTTTGCTTTCTGGATTGCTTCGCTACGCTCGCAATGACGACCGTTAGTTCGTAATTTCAATCTCAATTCGTCTTGGCGTTCGCTTCTTTCTGGAAATCGGCGATCAACTGCTTGCCGACGCGAGAAGCCATGTCGGCAGTGACAGGCTCAAGCGCCTTCATCCATTCCGCGCGTTCTTCCGGCTTCAGCTCGTAGAAGGTCGTCGTGCCCGCCTTCTTCATGGCGACGATGGCGTCGTCGTTCTCCTTTTGCGACAGGCTGTTGGCATAGGCGGTGGCTTCATCTATCGCCTTCTCCACCTGCGGCTTCACATCGGCCGGCAGGCCGTCCCAGAACTTCTTGTTCACGATCACGGCGTAGCCGATGTAACCGTGGTTGGAGAGCGTCATGTGCTTCTGCACTTCATGCATCTTCTGCGTATAGACGTTGCTCGGGGTGTTCTCGTTGCCGTCGACCACGCCGGTCTGCATCGCCTGATACACTTCCGAGAAGGCCAGCACCTGCGGGATGGCGCCGAGCGCGCGCATCTGGGCTTCCAGCACCTTCGACGACTGGATGCGCATCTTCAGACCCTGGAAGTCGGCGACCTTATGCATCGGCTTGTTCGAGGTCATGATCTTGAAGCCGTTGTCCCAGTAAGCGAGACCCTTGATGCCCTTGGGCTCCAGCTTCGCCAGCAGGCCCTTGCCGATCGGGCCGGTGGTGATGCGGTTGAGCGCAGCCTTGTCCGGCAGGATGTAGGGCAGATCGAACACCTCGAACTCCTTGACGCCGAGCGGGCCAAACTTGGCGAGCGACGGCGCCAGCATCTGCACGGCGCCGAGCTGCAGCGCCTCGACCTCTTCCTTGTCCTTGTAGAGCTGCGAGTTCGGATAGACTTCGACCTTCACCTTGCCGCCCGTATATTTCTCGACCAGTTCCTTGAACTTGTCGGCGCCCTGCCCCTTCGGCGTGTTCGGCGCGACGACGTGGCTGAACTTGATGACGATGGGCGATTGGGCTTGAGCCGGCCCGATGAGCGCAAGCGCTGCGATGGACGCTGCGGCGACGATGAATTGGCGCATTTTTTTCTCCCTGTTGGCCGCGCGAGCTGTTGCAAAACGTCGCTGCGCTTGGATGCCACAGGCAGATGTATCGCCAACGGCGCGCGATGACCACTGCTCCATTGGTCAGGGGTTGCAGAGAAAGCTTTACTGCAATGCAAAAAACGCGGCGTCTTGCGACGCCGCGCCTTTCGGTTTGTAGCGATGTCAGCCGCGTCAGCTCGCCGCTGCGACCGGCGCCGGCTTGTCGCGCTCTCGCTTCATGACGATCTTGTTTAGCGCGCCGAGATAGGCCTTGGCCGAAGCCACCAGCGTGTCCGGGTCGGCGGCGCGCGAGGTCATCGAGCGGCCGTCATGGGCGAGACGCACCGAGACTTCGGCCTGGGCGTCGGTGCCTTCGGTGACAGCATGGACCTGATACAGTTCCAGCGTCGCCTCGTGCGGCACCAGCGCCTTGATGCAGTTGAACACCGCGTCCACCGGACCGTTGCCCTCGGCCTCCTCGATCTTGGTGACACCATCGACATTCAGTTTCATGGTCGCGCGCTGCGGACCATGGGTGCCGGCGATCACGGTCAGCGAGGTCAGCTTGATGCGATCATGGGCCTGCACGATTTCCTGATCGATCAGCGCCTCGATATCCTCGTCATAGATATCCTTCTTGCGATCGGCCAAAGCCTTCATGCGGATGAAGGCGTCCTCGATCTGGTTCTTGCCCAGCTTGTAGCCCAGCTCTTCCAGACGATGAATGAAGGCATGGCGGCCGGAATGCTTGCCCAGCACGATCGACGAATGCTTCAGGCCGACGGATGCCGGCGTCATGATTTCATAGGTCGAGGCGTCCTTCAGCACACCATCCTGATGGATGCCGCTCTCATGGGCGAAGGCGTTACGGCCGACAATGGCCTTGTTGTACTGCACCGGGAACGAGGTCGCCGCCGATACCACCTTCGACGCACGCGTCAGCCAGGTCGGATCGATGTTATTCCAGTACGGGAATTTGTCGTTGCGCACATTGATGGCCATCACGACTTCTTCCAGCGCCGCATTGCCCGCGCGCTCGCCGATGCCGTTGATGGTGCACTCGACCTGACGCGCACCACCGTCGATGCCGGCCAGCGTGTTGGCGACGGCCATGCCGAGATCGTTATGGCAATGCACCGAGAAGATCGCCTGATCGGAATTCGGCACGCGCTCGCGGATGGTGCGGAACATGCGGGTATATTCTTCCGGCGTGGTGTAGCCGACGGTGTCCGGCAGGTTCACCGTGGTGGCGCCGGCCTTGATGACGGCTTCGGTGATGCGGCACAGGAAATCGATGTCGCTGCGGGTGGCGTCTTCCGCCGACCATTCGACATTGCTCACCATGTTGCGGGCGCGGGTCACGCCAGCCACCGACGCGTCGATCACCTGCTCCGGGGTCATGTTCAGCTTGACCCGCATGTGCAGCGGCGAGGTCGCGATCACCATATGGACGCGGGCACGATCACCGGCAGGCTTCACCGCTTCGGCGCAGCGGTCGATGTCCTTCGGATTGACGCGGCCCAGGCCGGCGATGACCGACTTCTTCGAGCGCTTGGCAATCTCGTGCACGGCCTCGAAATCGCCTTCCGACGAGATCGGAAAGCCGGCCTCGATGATGTCGACGCCCATGTCGTCGAGCATCTCGGCGATTTCCAACTTCTCCTCGAAGGTCATGGTGGCGCCGGGGCACTGCTCGCCGTCGCGCAGGGTGGTGTCGAAAATGAAGACGCGGTCCTTCTCGGACTTTTGGGTCGTGGTCATTGGATCTTCCTAAAGGTCGGGGCGCGGTCTGTAGGGGCGCCGGGAGGTTTGCTTGGTTCAGTTCGCATCCCCTAAGTGCCCAGGCATGACTGCCCAGCCGGCGCTCAGGGGCCGATAAGGAGAAGCAGACCGCCGAGAAGGAGGGCTGGAGAGGAGGCAGGCGTAATGGCGCGCGGGGCAGCGATGATCGCTCCCGTGTCCATGTCAGCACTGTCATTCCGAATCAGCATTGCATTCCTTCGAGGCCGCGCCTGTGAGTGTCGGCCGAAACCATTGACGGTTCCTTGCCGGACGCGACGGGCTTGTTCTAAACGCAAACACCGCCGCGTCGCAACGGCTAAGAGGGTCAGGAAGACTGACCTAATCCACCCGATATGCTATCCGTATGCTGCAACTGCGAGGATCGATCATGAGCTTCACCAAGGGCCTGTCCGCCTTCCCGATCACGCCCATGAATGCCAATGGACGGGTGGATACACCGGCCTTGCAGCGCCTGGTGGCGCCGCTGGCGGCGGCCCGGGTGGACTCCATCGGCCTGCTCGGCTCCACCGGCTCCTATCCGTTCCTCACCCGCGACGAGCGGCGCCGGGCAACGGACGCGGCGATTGCCGAGGTGAATGGCCGCGTCCCGGTGCTGGTCGGCATCGGCGCGCTGCGGACGGATGAGGTGGTCCATCTGGCGCGCGATGCGAAGGCTGCGGGTGCTGCTGCCGGCCTGCTGGCGGCGGTGTCCTATACGCCGCTCACGGGCGACGAGGTCTATGAGCTGTTCAAGACCGTTGCCGGCGAGAGCGGCTTGCCGCTGGTGATCTACGACAACTTTGCCACCACGCATTTCACCTTCACGCCGGAGCTGGTCGGACGCATCGCACGCATCCCCGGCGTCGCGACGCTGAAGGGAACGGCGCCGGATGCCGATGCGATCGCGGATCATCTCAAGCAGCGCCGCGCTGCGGTCCCCGCAGGTTTTCCGATCGGCTATGCCGGCGACTGGAACGTGACCGAGGCGCTGCTGGCTGGCGGCGATGCCTGGTACTCGGTCGCGGCCGGGATGTTTCCGCAGAGCTGCCTCGCCCTCACCCGCGCGGCGCTGGCGGGCGATGCCGCCGAGGCGCGGCGGCTGAACGGCGCACTGCAGCCGCTGTGGGATCTGTTCAAGCAGTATTCCAGCCTGCGCGTGATGTATGCGGCGGTGGATATTCTGGGCATCACCGATGCGAAGCCGCCGAAGCCGGTGCTGCCGCTGCCCGATGCCGCGCAGGACAAGGTAGCGGCGGTGCTGAAGGAGTTGGCATTGAGCTGATCTTCTCCCTCCCCCAAGCCGCGCGGCGGCGCCGTGGGGAGGATGGCCTGAGCCTGACGAAGCGAAGCTTCGTTATGGCGAAGGACGGGTGGGGTCTATCCCCACGTGACGATAGAGCTTGGAGGAAGCAACCCGCCCCGGCCCTCCCCACTGCGCCGCTGCGCGGCTTGAGGGAGGGAGCACATCTGTTCGTGCGTCGTTGCTGATCAACATCTCGAACAGCCACGCTCGCGCAATCTCGCGGCGCCAAAGGCGTCCGAGGTGTGAGCATTTCTCCCCTCAAGACATGAGGGGAGGCAGCACGCCGTAAGGCGCACTTCAGTGGACTTGACGCGATCGGCGCGCGCTGGATCGCCAGTGCTGGCCGGCCGCGCAACGCCTTACGGCGCGCCACCGCGACGTTTTTCCAGTCGAAGGACCGTTCTTCCGGGTACTGGGCGCTTCCGCACAAGGAAGCCATCCGACAGGTTTCCCTGCCTTCGCCCGCACCACGTCCAGCCGCGCTAGCGGCAGAGCCCCGTAATGGGCCCGGACGGTGACCCTCGACCGCCCGAGTGTGAAGGATACGTCCTCCCTCACCCGCAGGCGCCGCGTCCGGCTCCGCTTCAAGACGCCTCTAGAAGCGCCCCTCACGAACCGAACGACGCGGATATTATTCCTGACTGCAAAGCTGTCAAGGATAAAAGGAATAAATACTGATCGGGGGCTTTCCCCACCGGCGCGCCCGCGCTCCCCTCCTGCGGATTATTTCTTTTTCGCCACCTTCTTCCCGGTCGCCTTTCTCGCACGAGCGCGCGTCACCGGCGTCTTCACCACCGGCTCGCCTTCCTTCTCCAAGGCTTCACGGACCATCTTGAATTCCTTGAGGTCATCGCCGTCGACCACCGGGAATTTCAGGTCGAGCTGCTCCAGCGCATGCACAATGCTCGACCCGATCACCACGCGCGCGAACCATTTGCGATCCGCCGGCACCACATGCCATGGCGCATGCGCCGTCGCGGTATGGCCGATCATGTCTTCATAAGCGTGCTGATACTGGTCCCACAGTGCACGCTCGGAAACATCAGCCATGGAGAACTTCCAGTTCTTGGCAGGCTCGTCGAGACGATCGAGGAAGCGCTCGCGTTGCTCTTCCTTGGAGACGTTGAGAAAGAATTTGAGCACCACGGTGCCGTTGCGCGCGAGATACTTTTCGAACGCCGCGATGTCCTCGAAGCGTTCCTTCCAGATATGCTTCGATACCAGCTCCTGCGGAATCTTCTGCTTGGCCAGGATCTCCGGATGCACGCGCACCACGAGGCACTCTTCATAGTAGGACCGATTGAAGATACCGATGCGCCCGCGCTGCGGCAGCGCGATGGTGCTCCGCCACATGAAGTCGTGATCGAGTTCGTTCGACGACGGCTGCTTGAACGAGGTGACCTCGCAGCCCTGCGGATTGATGCCGTCGAACACCGCCTCGATGGCGCTGTCCTTGCCGGCGGCATCCATGCCCTGGAAGATCAGGAGCAGCGACCAGCGGTCCTGTGCATAGAGCTTCTCCTGCAACTCCTGCAGCCGGCGGCGATTGACCTCGATGATCCGTTTGCCGGTCTCCTTGTGCAGGCCCCCGCTGGCATTGGTGTCGTGATCCTTGAGACGGAATGTTTTCGATCCATCGACACGATAGGGATCGACATAGGACTTCAAGATGGCCTTGGCGGACTTGACGGGCATCGGGCACTCCGGAATGATCCGGAACCGTAGCGCGCCATGTGCGGGAGGACCAGTGCTCACAACCTCGCAGTGAGGAATGTCCGGACATAGCGCGGCATCGCATCGGTGAAGTCCGCAATCGTGCGGACGAGATGGATACCGCTCAGCTCCTGCTCCTTCTGCTCCGCCAGATTCGCCTCCAGCGTTGCACGCAGGACATCGCCGGGCATATCGACATCCAGTGTCTGGATGATCGCCGTCATCTGGCCATCAAGGATGATGTCCCATCCATCGACCGCGTGATAGTCATCGGATGCGAGACCTGTCTCCTCCTCGGTCTCGCGAAAAATGCTGCCGGGAATGTCGACACGGTCGCCTCTGATATCGTTGAGATCAGGCGTACCGGCGGGAAAATAGATCTTGCCGGCATTGGCAGTGTGCGCCGACATTTCGCCCAGCGCATAGATGCCGTCGTTCGACCGCAAGGCGCCGGCGCCGAAGCCGTTGAAGATGTCGCGATCGGGGAAGCCCCAGTCGCGCCAGGCCAGGAAACTGGCGAAGTCGGTCTCGAAATAATTGGCCCGAAATACATCGCCGACACAGCGCGCATCCCGCGCGAGCAGGATGCGGCCGTTGAACATGGATGGCTTGTCGCGAAGCGCATCGGTGAAATGCGCGTCAATCTGGCCACGCCGCGCTTCCGCAAACGGCCACTGCCAGTCGATGAGGTTGAGTTCGAGACGGCTGACCCGATGCGGGACGTCCTGCGATATCATCAGCGTCCCACTCTCGTCCGAAGTCTATTTTGCATTCGCCTTGTACTGCTCGACATATCTGTTCGTATAGGTCTTGCTGACATCGATATTCGCCTTCGCAACCTCGGGCGAGCCTTCGCTGAACACCGCGAGCACGGCGGCCGCGCCTTTGGGATCCATCAGCCCCGTCTCGGAATACATCGGGATCGTGTTTCTGAGCGCGGCAAGATAGAGCTCCTTGTCCTTGCCCACCATTGTCTCCGGCATCTTCGCCATGATTTCTTCCGGCGAATGGGTGTGGATCCATTTCAGCGTGTTCATCATTGCGTTGGTGAGCGCCTGCACTTCCTTGTCGTGGCTCTTGATCCAGGCCACGGTGGTGTAGAGCGCACCGCCTGGATATTCGCCGCCGAATACATCCAGCGTGTCCTTCTGGGTGCGTGTATCGCTGAGAATCTTGAAGTCTTTGTGGCTACCCCGGAGCACGGTGACGGCGGGATCGAGCATCACGGCCGCATCGATCTGCCCTTGCTGCATCGCCGCCACCGCGGTGGCGCCGAGACCGATGCCGATCACCGCGGTGCCTGCCGGATCGAGCCCGTTCTTCCTGAGCTGATATTTGAGGAAGAAGTCGGTGGATGAGCCGGGCGCGCTGACGCCGACTTTCTTGCCGGCCAGATCCTTGATGGAGTTGATCTTGCCCGTTTGCTTCGGCGATACCACGAGCACGAGGCCGGGATAGCGATCATAGACCACGAAGCTCTGCAGCTCCTGCTTCTTGGCGGCGAGATTGACGCAGTGATCGAAATAGCCGGACACCACATCGGCGCTGCCGCCGAGCACGGCCTTCAATGCGTCGGAGCCGCCTTTGAGATCGACCAGTTCAACATCGAGCCCGGCCTTCTCATATTCACCGAGTTGCTTGGCGAGGACGGTCGGCAGATAGCAGAGGCATGCGCCACCACCGATGGCGATGGTGACCTTCGTTTGCGCGGCGGCGGTCTGGGTGAAGCCAAGCGTGACGATGAGCGCCAATACAAATCGCAGCATGCGGGTCTCCCGATGGTTTCTTCTGCAGAGTGGACAACGCGAAGCGTGCCCACCTCTCCTAGCACAGAGATCTGCTCAGCCGTAGGGCGGATTAGCGCAGCGTCATCCGCCAGCCGACTGCAAAGTTGAAGCTCTGCGGCGGATTACGCCTTTGGCTAATCCGCCGACGGCTCAGCTACGCGCATCCGGCTTCCACACCAGCAGCCGCTTTTCGACCACGCTGACCAGGAGATCGATGGCGATCACGAATACCGCGAGCACGAACATGCCAGCGAACACGCCGGCCACATCGAACGTGCCTTCCGCCTGCTGAATCACATAGCCGAGACCGGCGGCCGAACCGAGATATTCGCCGACGACGGCGCCGACCACGGCAAACCCCACCGAGGTGTGCAGCGAGGAGAACATCCAGGACAGCGCCGAAGGCCAGAACACGTGGCGCATCAACTGCCGCTCGCTCATCCCGAGCATGCGGCCATTGGCGAGCACCGCGGGTGAGACTTCCTTGACGCCCTGATAGACGTTGAAGAACACGATGAAGAACACCAGCGTGACGCCGAGCGCCACCTTCGACCAGATACCGAGGCCGAGCCACAGCGCGAAGATCGGCGCAAGCACCACGCGCGGCAGCGCATTGGCCATCTTCACATAGGGATCGAAGATCGCGGCCAGCAGCGGCTGGCGCGCGAACCAGAAACCGATCAGGACGCCGAGCGTCGAGCCGATCAAGAAAGCCAGCAGCGATTCCAGCAGCGTGATCCCAAGATGTTTCCAGATCATGCCGGACACGAACCAGGCCACGACCTGGTTGAACACATCCGATGGCGTCGAAAAGAAGAATGGCGGCAGAAGAATGCGGCCGAAAATCTCGACGCTGGTGAGCACATGCCACAGGGCCATGGCGACGACGGCGACAAAAATCTGGCAGAGCAGCAAGGTCGAGCGCTTCATGCGGCGCCTCCGGTGCCGGCGGCCTGCGCATAGGTCTTCATGACCTCGTCCTTGAGCACGCTCCAGATCTCGCGATGCAGGGCGTGAAAGTCCTTGTCGAGACGGACCTCGAAAATGTCGCGCGGCCGCGGTAGCGGCACGCGCCAGTCGCCGATGATACGCGCGCTCGGGCCAGCCGACATGATGACGACGCGGTCGGCCAAGGCGATGGCCTCTTCGAGATCGTGGGTGACGAACAGCACGGCCTTGCGGTGTTTGGTCCAGAGATCGAGCAGCAGATTGCCCATCACCTGCCGGGTCTGCGCGTCGAGCGGCCCGAACGGCTCGTCCATCAGCAGGATTTTGGGATCGCGGATCAGCACCTGCGCCAGCGCCACGCGCTTGCGCTGGCCGCCGGACAGCATATGCGGATAGCGGGCGGCGAAGGCGCCGAGGCCGACGGCATTGAGCCAGCCCTGCGCACGCTCGGCGGCTTCATTCCTTGCAACGCCGGCGACTTCGAGCCCGATGGCGACATTGTCCCGCGCCGTCTTCCACGGGAACAAGGCATCGGCCTGGAAGAGATAGCCGGCCTGGCTGTTGAGGCCGCTCAGCGGCTGATCGAAAATGCGGACGCTGCCCGATGCCGGTTGCAGCAGGCCGGCAGCGACATTGAGCAGTGTGGACTTGCCACAGCCGGTGGGCCCGACAATGGCGACGAATTCGCCATCCGCCACGCGCAAGGTCGCCGTCTCCACCGCCGTATAGACACTGCCGCCGGCGACATCGAATGCCACCGTCGCGTCATCCAGCGCCACCGCCATCGATGCCGCGGCTTCCGTCGTCTGCACGCGCGTTTCCCCCAAGAGACTGTCCCGTTGTTTCCGCTGTAGCGCTGCAACGCGGCTTTTTCAACGCCCGGCCTGGCTTGGTGGCCACACGCCGCCGTGTTAGTCGAAGTCATGAGCTCCGTTGCGATCAGCTTCAGGCACGTCACCAAACGCTTCGATGACGGCCGCGTCACGGCGCTGGACGATGTCTCGCTCGACGTGATGGATGGTGAACTGCTCGCAGTGGTGGGCAGTTCCGGCTCTGGGAAGACCACCCTGCTCCGTCTCGCCAACCGGCTGATCACGTCTGACGGCGGCGAGGTCCATGTCGCCGGCGAGAATGTTTCCAATGCCGATCCGATCGCATTGCGCAGGGGTATCGGCTATGTCGTGCAGAATGGCGGACTGTTCCCGCATATGACGATTGCGGGCAATATCGGCATAACCCCGAAGCTGATGGGCACGGCAGCGCCGGAGATTTCCGCGCGGGTCGATGAATTGCTCACGCTGGTGCGGCTCGACCGCAACCACCGCGACCGTTATCCGCATGAACTCTCCGGGGGCCAACGCCAGCGCGTCGGCGTGGCCCGCGCGCTCGCGGCGAACCCGCGCATCATGCTGATGGATGAACCCTTCGGCGCGCTCGATCCACTGACGCGCGATGCGCTCAGCGATGACTTTCGCGCGCTGCATCGCAATCTGAAGCTCACCACCGTCATGATCACCCATGACATGACCGAAGCGATCTTGCTGGCCGATCGCATCGCAGTGATGAAAGCCGGTCGGCTGATCGCGCAAGGCACGCCGAAGGAACTGGCGGCCAGTGGCGATGCCTTCGTCGGCGAATTGCTGAGCACACCGCGCCGCCAGGCGGAACGGCTGCAGCAATTGATGGCGAAGGGCCGCTCATGACCCTTGCTGGCGATCCCCGCTGGAGCGAGGCACTGGGTCACCTGCCCGATTATCTCGGCAGCCATGTGCGCGTCAGCCTTTCCGCGCTGGCGCTCGGTCTCGCGATCAGCCTGCCACTCGCCATCTCGGTGCGCCGTCATCCCTTCCTGCGTGGCACCCTGCTCGGCATCGCCGGCGTGGTGCAGACCGTGCCGGGCCTCGCGCTGCTGGCACTGTTCTATCCGTTGCTGCTGGCGCTGGCTTCGCTGTCCCTGAACTGGTTCGGCGCCGGCTTCTCCGCCTTCGGCTTCCTGCCGGCGGTGCTGGCCTTGGCGCTGTATTCAATGCTGCCCGTGCTGCGCAACACCGTCACCGGGCTCAACGGCATCGATCCCGCGCTCACGGAAGCGGCGCAGGGCGTCGGCATGACGCCGCGGCAATCGCTCGTGATGGTGGAGCTGCCGCTGGCGCTTCCGGTGATCATGGCCGGCATCCGCACCTCGGCGGTGTGGGTAATCGGCACGGCGACGCTCTCCACGCCGATCGGGCAGACCTCGCTGGGAAACTACATCTTTGCCGGCCTGCAGACACAGAACTGGGTGCTGGTGATTTTTGGCTGCGTGGCGGCTGCGGTGCTCGCGCTCGCGGTCGATCAATTCCTGGCCCTGATCGAAGCGGGCATTCGCCAGCGCAGTCGCCCGCGCATGCTGGCGGGTGTCCTCGGCATCGCTGCGCTGGTGATCGCAACGCTGGTGCCGTCCCTGGCACGCTCCGGCACGCGCGTCATGGTCGGCGCCAAGACCTTTACCGAGCAATATGTTCTCGCGGCCTTGATGTCACAGCGTCTGCAAGCAGCAGGGCTGGCGACATCGACGCGACAAGGGCTCGGCTCCAGCGTGATCTATGATGCGCTCGCCTCGGGCGATATCGATGTCTATGTCGATTATTCCGGCACCCTATGGGCCAACCAGTTTCATCGCAGCGAGATCCTGCCGCGCGAGCAGTTGCTGACCGAACTGAAGGCGACACTGGCAAAATCGAACATCACGCTGCTCGGCGAACTCGGCTTCGCCAATGCCTATGCGCTGGTGATGCCAAGGGCGAAGGCGGAATCGCTCGGAATCAGATCGGCGGCCGATCTCGCGGCGCGGGCCGGCAACATGACGATAGCCGGCGACTACGAGTTCTTCTCGCGGCCGGAATGGGCCGGATTGCAGAAAGCCTACGGCCTGTCGTTCAAGGCGCAGCGCGTGATGCAGCCCGACTTCATGTATGCCGCGGTCAATTCCGGCGAGGTCGACGTGATCGCCGGCTATACGAGCGACGGGCTGATCGCGAAATATGATCTGGTGGTGCTGGATGATCCCCGGCATGCGATCCCGCCCTATGATGCGATCATGCTGCTGTCGCCGAAACGTGCGGGCGATGAGAAGCTGCGCGGCGCGTTGCAGCCGCTGCTGGGCAAGATCGACCTGCCGCTGATGCGGGAGGCAAATTTGCGCGCCGCAGGGAATGATGCGACGAGTTCGCCGGACAGCGTGGCGCGGTGGATGTGGGAGCGGATCGGGAAGTGAAAGCTCAGTCCCTCATGGTGAGGAGCGCGCCCTTGCGCGCGTCTCGAACCATGAGCTGTGACGTACGGAGTTGCGGCCATCCTTCGAGACGCCGCTGCGCGGCTCCTCAGGATGAGGGGCGGAGTTGGGGTGAGGGTCAGAGCTACAAATTCTTGATCATTCCCGCATCGATCAAAATGCGGTTGAATCGGCTCGCTTCATCGCCACCCTTGCAGCCATAGAACACGCCCTTGCAGCGCTGCATGATCTTCTTCTGCTCGATAAAGGACGGATCGAGCGGCACACGGGCGGCCTCCTGCACCATGAGCGGAAGATAGGCGGCATCCAGCGTCGGCAATGCCGATGACAGCTCCGGCCGATAGTTCAGCGCATCGATGGCATAGTAGGTCGTGTAGTAGCGCGGGTCGTGATTCATGATGCGATCGGCGCGCTTGGTCTGCTTGATCTCCGGCTCCAGCAGTTTCTGCGCGATGGCCGGCTGATGATCGCCGAAGCGCACCAGCAGGAACGGCTCGTTCGGATGATCCTTCTTCAACTGCGCGACAAACGCATTGTAGTCGGCGGCCGTCATCGCCTGGCGGCGAATATATTCGTCCACTTCCGGCGCGTTGCCCGGCGCCTGCCAGCCGGCCGGGGTCAGGTCGTCGCGATAGGTCGTCGTCCACGGGAAATGATTGGCGGTGAGATAGACCAGCACGAAGATCGGCTGATCCGATTTGCTCTCGCGCGCGATCAGCTCCTTCGCCTGATCGAAATAGAATCTGTCGGGCTGCATGTCCTCGGTGACGCCCATGGCGGCCATGTCGATGAAGCCATCGATCCCTGCGCCCTGCTGGAAGCTGCGGGCGCTGAGGAAATTGCCGAAGGTCGGATAGAGCGAAAAAGTCTTGTAACCGCAGCGCTGCAGCGCCTGCGGCAGGCCGCGCGAGATTTTCCCGGCGGCGATGCGGGTGACGTAGAACTTCATCGCGCCGAAGGAGCGCGCTGACAGGCCGGTGAAAATGTTGAACTCGGTGTACCAGGTCGGCCCACCGCTGGATTCGGTGATGAGCCTGCGGTGCTGGCCGTCGGCCGAGGCGAAGAAATCATGATAGCCCGCAGGCACCTTGATGCCCGGCGCTGCGGAAATGTCGAAGCTCGACTCGTCCAGCACCATCACGATGTTCGGTCGCTTCACGCCCGGCTCGCATTCGGTCATCGGCGCCGCCTGTGCGGAGCTGACGAGGCTCTTGGCATCGGCTTCGATCCAGCCGGTGGCCGTCAGATGCGATACGGCGACAACGCCGGAGCGCGCGAGATTGGAGATGTGGTTGACACCCTGGAACGGCTCCCACGGCTTTTCGGGTTGGGCCGCCGACATCACGACAATGCCGAGCATGCAGGCGCCAGCACAGCCGAGCGCCGTGCGACGGCGCAGACGATAGGGATCGGCACGCCATATCGTCCACAGCAGCGGCAGCGCGACCGCCGCA
The DNA here is from genome assembly GCA_030147505.1 of Tardiphaga sp. Taxonomy (GTDB): domain Bacteria; phylum Pseudomonadota; class Alphaproteobacteria; order Rhizobiales; family Xanthobacteraceae; genus Tardiphaga. Next base: position 39,440 of record JASBVG010000017.1, on the reverse strand, counting down.
GCGATCAGCAGCCAGCTGCGCAGCTGCGGAAAGATCGAATGCAGGAAGGAGATCGTGTCACGGTCGACGATCAGGAAATCGAGGAAGGTCAGCGTCAGCTGGGTGATGCCGTATTTGAACTGCGACAGCACGATCAGTGCCGCAACCAGCAACAGCGCCAGGACGGCGCTGACCCCGGGCCGGCTGAAAACGGCAAGAAAGAGAAAGTTCAGCAGCGCCCAGGTCAGCCCTGCCATCGCCATCGCGAAAGGGCCGTACTCGACAGAGGCGAGCACATAGAATGCGAGGATGTGAATGATCGCAATCAGCGCGGTCCGCAGCGGCGCGTGACATGCCATCCGCCAGCAGGCAGCCAGACCTGCCCTGGGGCGACTGCCGGCCTGCGCCGGAGAGTCTGGGATCGACGACGACAGCATGGCTTGCCTGCGAACACCCGGCAAGGACACTGCCCTCCCCGGCCAGCGCCGATGGGCTCACGCCGCAACCGGACCCGCGGACATGTCACAAAATCGTAATCTTATCGTCATGAATGGACAATGAACCTTTCGACGCAGGCGGCGCGTCCGGGCCCCGCCTGCTCGATGTCGTCCCGGTACAGCTGCGCCGCGCTACATCCGGAGACGAGGAAGGATCAGCGACCTGCGACTGCCGGCGCTTCACCCTTGATGATCTCGCCGAAGCGCTGCCAGCGCTCGCCCTTGAAGCTCATCATCTGAAACTGATCGATGGGCGAGAAGTCAGTCGCTGACGTGTTGACGGTCACGCCCGGCAGCAAGCCATCGAGCTGCAGGCCCTTCAGATTGGCGGCCTGCCTCATCAGGTTCTCGTGGGTGAGATCGTCCCCGCACTGCTGCAGCGCGGCCACCATGGTCTGGGCGATGCTGTAGCCGGACAGCACGGTGCTCTCCATCGCTTTCCCTTCGGGAATGTACTTCTCCACATAGGCGTAGAACTTCTGCATGCCCGGATCGTCCTTCCACTGCGGATCGGTCGGATCCTTGGCGAAGGTGGCGGACACCACGTCCTGCGCATTCTCGAATCCCGCCGGACGGATCACGCTGCCGAGCGACGACGAGGCATTCGGCACGATATGCAGCGGCTTCCAGCCGAGCTCGGCGACCTTCTTGATCGACTGCGCGGCGAACTTGCCCGTCGCGAAGGAGAAGATCGTATCGACGCCGGCCGCCTTCAGCTTGACGATGTGGCTGTCGACCGTCGGCTCGGAGACCTCATAGCTCGTCTCCATCACGATCATCGACGCCGCCTTGTCACCGAGACCTTCCTTCAGGCCCTTCACGTAGTCCTTGCCGAAGTCGTCGTTCTGGAAGAACACGCCGATTTTCGCGTCCGGCTTTTCCTTCAGCAGATACTTTGCATAGGCGAGCGCTTCGGCGTGGTAGCTCGGCAACCAGCCCATGGTCCATGGAAACTGCTTCGGATCGTTCCAGCGCGTCGCGCCGGTGGCAAGGAAGAGCTGCGGCGTCTTCTTTGCGTTGAGATACTTTTGAATCGCAGCATTGGCTGCGGTGCCGACATTGCCGACGATCGCCATCACCTCGTCGCTCTCGACGAGCTTTCGGGTCTGCTCGACGGTCTTCGGCGGCGAATAGCCGTCGTCGTAGCTGATGAAGTTGATCTTGCGGCCATTGATGCCGCCCTGGTCGTTGATCAGCTTGAAATAGGCCGCATAGGACTTGCCGAGAATGCCGTAAGCCGACGCCGGACCGCTATAGGGCACCGTGTTGCCGATCTTGATTTCGGTGTCGCTGGCGCCGGGACCATATTTTTTCTGCGCCAGCGCCGGGCTGGCCGCCATCATGCCCGCAACAGCGAGCACGGCAATGCATCGAATGGCCGCTGACGCGGCCACGGGGGTCGTGGAGATACGCATTTTTTGATCCTTCTTTTGCGTTTCCTGGGATGCGGACCTTGCCGCGTGAAGAATGGCCTTCCCGTTGGTCGGGATTTATCGGCGGCCCTGTCAGGTGGTTGTGTCTGAAGTTCCCGCGTCCTGCGCCTCGGCGACGGCCTCGTTCAGCGCCTGGATATCGGCGGCGGCGGTGTGCACATGGTCGTGCACGAGCTTCACGACCAGGGCCTCATCACGGGCCTCGATGGCGGCGAAGAAGGCGCGGTGATCGTCGAGCGAACGCTGGCGCAGCTCGGCCGATGCGAAATAACGACGACGCCCGCGCGTGCTCATGAGCATCAGCGGCGTGATCGTGCGCACGAGAATGCGGTTCTGACTCGCGGCGGCAACTGCGAGATGGAATTCGACATCCTCGTCGGCCATGTTGCGACCATTGGCGGCGAGCACGGCATAGGTGTCGAGCAGGCCGCTCAACTTGGCGAGATCGGCCTCGGTGCGGCGCTGGCAGGCGAGACGAAACGCCTGTTCCTCGCAGATGATACGCGCCTCGATGGCATCGCGGGTGAGCTGCGCATCGAAAGGGACGCCGAGATCGGCCTGCAGCACCAGCGCGTCGAGCCCGCCATCATCCGGCGTGGTGCGCAGGAAGATGCCGGACTTCGCCTTGCGCTCGGTGATGCGCATGGAATCCAGCACCGCCAGCGCCTCGCGGACAGAGCTGCGGGTGACACCGAACCGATCCGACAGATTGCGCTCGGACGGCAGCCGGTCGCCCTTGGCGAGCCGGTGGTGCCGGACATATTCCAGCGTCTTGCGAACGGTATCGGAGGTTTCGGAGGTCAGGGTCTGGGTCATGACAATGACCCTACCAATCTGGCCCTACCAGAACAAGGGCGGGAGATGCGGCGTAGGGGCGCGGCCACCAAATGCGGCCCTATCGTTGTGATGCAACCCAAGGAGGATTATTGTACCATTTAGTGTTTCAGCAGAGGCCATCGTTAAATGCTGTTCTGGAATTATTGGGCGCGCAGCGGACCCGCGACGATGATCGCTTTGTGCTTGCTGGCCACCGCCGCGAACGCGCAGACAATTCCATCAGCGGCCAAAGAATTGGACGACTTCGACGCCCCGTCGACCAAAGAGCAGGAGCGAGTTCACAAGCTGCCGGAGGTGAAGAAATGGCACGCGGAAATTTCGACGCATATTGCTCGCGTCGCGAAGTATCCGCTCTCGCAAATCCTCGCTGGCGGCGGCAAAGGCAAAACATTAGTCGATTTCAGGATCACACGCGACGGCAGCGTGCTCAGAACTCGGCTTCGCGAGCCATCCGGAAACCCCGCTTTCGATGAGGCAGCTGTCCGGGCCATCCGGGCAGCAGATCCTTTTCCTGCTGCTCCACCCGCATTCACGCTGCGGGAGGCAGATTTCACAGCACCAATTGCTTTCGAGGTCGCAATGCCCGTCATAAGGCCCGCTGAAACTCAGCCTCCCCCGGCTGTAACGATCATTGAGGTCAAGGCGGCGGCTGCCGAGAAAACTCTTTCACCTTCCGTTGAAAAATCGCTAACGGCACACATCAATCAATGCGTGCTTGCACCGACGCGCGAAAGCTACAGTTTCCGGCTCAAGCTTGAGCGTGATGGCAGCATCAGCGAGCCTCCCACATCCGAAGACAAGTCGGGCTATGGCCGGACGGCGACGACAAGCACCGCATCTGAGTTGATGAAATGCAAGCCGTTTAGTCTGAACGCGGAGTTTTATGACGCCTGGCGAGATATCATCGTGACGCGCAGCCCGGCACCATCAGCGATTCACTCAGCGACAACACAGAAGAAAGCAACGAAACAGTAGCTGGCCGCGGCTCATTTGTGCAGTTTCGCCCCTAGCCCGAGTTGCTTCGCCACGATCCGATCCACCCAACGTCTTGGCAGTAGTCCAGCGATAAAAGTCTGGACCGGCTCGGGCGATATGACCACGCGGGCTCCGGGTTTTGCCTCGGTCAGCGCATGATGCACCAGCGCTGCGATCCGCTCCGGCGGCAGCCCCTTCTCTGACATCTGAGCCAGCATCCCGCGCAGCTTCGTCAGCGCCGGCAAGTATGGCGAGTTCGCAAAACGCGCGATGTCCAGTGCTTTCGCCTTTTCCCAGATCGGCGTGCGTACCGGACCGGGCGCGATGGTCACGACGTCGATGCCGAACAACATCAATTCGCGGCGCAGGCTCTCGCTCAGCCCTTCCAGCGCGAATTTCGAAGTGCTGTAGGGCGACAGCAGCGGATTGCCGAACTGGCCGGAGACGGAGCTCATCATCACGATGCGCCCCGGTGCACCCTTCAGCGCGGGATCGGCGCCGAGCAGCGGCAAGAACGCCTTAGTGACGATCACCGGACCGAGTACGTTGATATCGATCTGCTTGCGAAACTCGCCGACGTCGAGATCCAGCAATGCGCCGGGCACGACGACACCGGCATTGTTGACGAGGCCGGCAAGTGTTTCGCCATTGAACACCGTGCCGACCTGATCGGCCGCTGCCCTCACCGCTGCTTCATCCGTCACATCGAACATCAACGGCGTGAAATGCGCGCCGAACTCCGCCTGGAGACGCTCGGCGTCTGCTGATTTGCGGACGCTGCCGAACACGCGGAATCCACGATCAAGCAAAAGCCTGGTCGCGGCGTGACCGATTCCGGTGGAAACGCCGGTGATAACGACGGAGCGCATGGGAACACCCTGCATGTAGATCGCATGAAACCAACGAAAACGGGACCGTGTCGCCACGGTCCCGTTGGTAGCTGCGTATGATCTAGCGCTTAGTTCTTGGTCTTGTCGACCAGCGCCTTTTCCTTGATCCACGGCATCATGTCGCGGAGCTTGCTGCCCACTTCCTCGATCGGATGAGCATTGTTGCGAGCGCGGGTCGCCTTGAACGAGGCCTGGTTGACCTTGTTTTCCAGCATCCAGTCGCGCGCGAACTTGCCGGACTGAATGTCGGTGAGCACGCGCTTCATCTCGGCCTTGGTTTCCGAGGTGACGATGCGCGGGCCGGTGACGTATTCGCCGTACTCGGCCGTGTTCGAGATCGAGTAGTTCATGTTGGCGATGCCGCCTTCATAGATCAGGTCGACGATCAGCTTCAGTTCGTGCAGGCACTCGAAATAGGCCATTTCCGGCGCGTAGCCGGCTTCCACCAGCGTCTCGAAGCCGGCGCGGATCAGCTCGACGGTGCCGCCGCAGAGAACGGCCTGCTCGCCGAACAGGTCGGTTTCGCACTCTTCCTTGAAGGTGGTTTCGATGATGCCGGCGCGGCCGCCGCCGACGGCCGAAGCGTAGCTCAGGCCGAGGTCATGAGCATTGCCCGACACGTCCTTGTGGATCGCGATCAGGCAGGGCACGCCGCCGCCGCGCTGATATTCCGAACGCACGGTGTGGCCCGGGCCCTTCGGCGCGATCATCAGCACGTCGAGATCTTCGCGCGGCTCGAGCAGGTTGAAGTGCACGTTGAGGCCGTGGGCGAAAACCAGCGCAGCGCCGTTCTTCATGTTATCGTGCAGGTGCTCGCGATAGATATCGCCCTGCAATTCGTCCGGGGTCAGCATCATGACCAGGTCGGCCCACTTGGCGGCGTCGGCGACTTCCATCACCTTGAAGCCGGCAGCTTCCGCCTTCTTGGCCGAAGCCGATCCCTTGCGGAGCGCGATCACGACTTCCTTGACGCCGCTGTCCTTCAGGTTCAGCGCGTGGGCGTGGCCCTGGCTGCCATAGCCGACGATGACGACCTTCTTGCCCTTGATCAGGTTCAGGTCGGCGTCGCGATCGTAATAAACACGCATGGGGGTCGTTCCTCTGTTCGGCAACTTTATTTCAAGCGCCCGGTCGAAAGATCATTGCCGGCTGGCCAATGACCGTGAATTGCCGCCGGTTTCTAGGGCGACGGATGCCGCGAGACAAGCCCGCGACGGTGATTTTGCTGGCGAATTTGCACTCATATCTCGGCCAGCACGGGATACAGCGAAGCGAGCAATAAAATTGCCATCGTGACGTTGAAGATGCGTACCGCCAGCGGCGATTTGACCAGCGGTTGCAACGCGGTGCCGCACAGCACCCAGGCCACCGAGGAGAGCGCGCCGATGAACAGCGACAGCATGACCTGCAGCCCGACATTCCAGGGATAGCCGGCGATGGCCGCGTAGGCCGTGATGATGCTGATGGCCATCACCCAGCCCTTGGCATTGACCCACTGAAACAGTGCGGCGCCGATGAAACTCATGGGCCGCCGCTGCTCCGCCTCCCCCGGCTCAGGCGGACCGGAACGCGCGATGGCGTAAGCAAGATAGACGAGATAGGCCGCACCTGCATATTTCAGCGCCGTCTGCAGCCAGGGCAGCGAGGCGAAGACGGCGCCAAGGCCGAGCCCGGTGACACCGATCATGAAAGCATAGCCGAAGGTCACGCCGGCCAAATGCGGCAATGTCCGGCGGAAACCGAAATTGAGACCCGAGGTGAGCAGCATGATGTTGTTCGGCCCGGGAGTGAAGAACATCACCACGGCGAACACCAGAAACGCCCAGAGCAGGTGCGACGACAGTTCCATCACGCGACCTCGCGCATAACAGGCGGACGGCGCGACAACAGCATCACCGCGATGCCCAGCACGACCACGATCATGCCGGAGAAGCGCAGCGGCCCGAATGTCTCGCCGAAAGTGAGACTCGACGCAGCAGCACCGACAAAGGGCACCAGCAGCGCGAACGGCACGACCTGCGCAGCGGAGTAATCGCGCAGCAGCCGGCCCCAGATCCAGTAGCCGAGTGTTGTGCCGATCACTGCGAGGAACAACACGCAGGCGATTGCTTTCAGTGAGGCATGGGTCAGCGAATGCCACGTCGTGGCCGCGCCATCGACGGTGAACAGCACGACCAGCAGCGGCGCCAGTGCGACAAGGCTGATCCAGGAAAACAGATCGAGCATCGGCACGCCCTGTGCACGGCGCAGCAGCAGATTGGAAAAGGCGAAGCTGATCGGTGCGGTCATCAGCACGATGAAGGGAAATACGTTGAAATCATAGCCGACGGTGAAGCAGATCATCATGAGTCCGCCCATGGCGACGACGATGCCCATGACCTGCTGCCGCGTCGGCAACTCCTTCAGCAGCAGCGCCGCCAGGGCGACCGTGAACAGCGCCTGGCTCTGCACGATCACCGATGTCAGCCCCGCCGGCACGCCATGAGCCATGCCATAGGTCTGCGCCAGGAACTGCGCAACGAGGAGCCAGCTCGTCGCGACAACGACCTGCCAAGGCATTTTCGGCAGCGGCAGCAGCAGACATGGTAGTGCCGTGATGCCGAAACGCAGCGTCGTGAGCAGTGTCGACGACATCTCGTCGACCGCCATGCGGGTCAGCACGAAGCCGACGCCCCAGATCACGGCGACGGCAATCGCGAGAAAGATGTCGAGAGGTTTCATGTCGACGATGCGCGGAATTTACATCCCATCCGTGCCGCGGGTGATGGCGGCGACGCCGGTGCGGGAGATTTCGACCAGGCCCAGCGGACGCATCAGCTCGATGAACTGGTTGATCTTCGCCGTGTTGCCGGTGATCTCGAACACGAAGCTCTCGATGGTGGCGTCGATCACGCGGGCGCGGAAGGCTTCGGCGAGACGCAGCGCCTCGACGCGGTGATCGCCGGTGCCGCGCAGCTTGACCATCGCCAGTTCGCGCTCGATGGAGCGGCCCGTCAGCGTCATGTCGACCACGCGGTGCACCGGGATCATGCGATCGAGCTGGTGCTTGATCTGCGTGATCACCATCGGCGTGCCCGTGGTGACGATGGTGATGCGCGAGAGATGCTTCTGGCTCTCGGTCTCCGACACGGTGAGGCTCTCGATGTTGTAGCCGCGGCCGGAGAACAGACCGATGACGCGCGCGAGAACGCCGGGTTCATTGGCGACGATCACCGAGAGCGTATGCGTCTCGTTGGGATCGTGACGCTCTTCGATGAAATAGGCGGAGGCAGGCTGTTCCATTGTCGTTTCCTGTCGAAATCTTGGCGGCTTGCGCCGGGAATCTCGGTGATCGCCTCCGCTCCGATTGTCATCCGCGAATGCGGGGATCCAGTAAACGCAGGCCGCGGTAATAAACCGCGCCGTCAGTGTCTGCTGGATCGCCCGGTCCTAGCGCGCAATTGCACGCACGGCCGGGCAACGACAGTGGAGTGTCGGGCTCGCTCTTAACTTATCACACCAGCGCCTTGCCGCCGGCGAAGGCGGCTGCGGTGGCTTCGTCATTGGCTTCCAGCGGCAGCAGCATTTCGTTATGTGCCTTGCCCGACGGGATCATCGGGAAGCAGTTCTCCAGATTGGCGACGCGGCAATCGAACAGCACCGGCTTCTTCACCTTGATCATGTCCATGATCGCACCGTCGAGATCGCCCGGCTTCGAACATTGCAGGCCGACACCGCCATAGGCCTCGGCGAGCTTGACGAAATCCGGCAGCGCCTCAGAGTACGAATGCGACAGACGGTTGCCGTGCAGCAGCTGCTGCCACTGGCGCACCATGCCCATATACTGGTTATTGAGAATGAAGATCTTGATCGGCAGCTCGTACTGAACCGCGGTCGAGAATTCCTGCATGGTCATCTGCACCGAGGCGTCGCCAGCGATATCGATGACCAGCGCGTCCGGATGCGCGACCTGCACGCCCATCGCCGCCGGCAGGCCGTAGCCCATGGTGCCGAGACCACCCGATGTCATCCAGCGATGCGGCTCCTCGAAGCCGAAGAACTGCGCGGCCCACATCTGATGCTGGCCGACTTCGGTGGTGATGTAGGTATCGCGACCGCGCGTCAGCTCGAACAGGCGCTGGATCGCGTGCTGCGGCATGATCACATCGTTGTTCTTCTTGAAAGCCAACGAATTGCGCGCGCGCCATTTGGCGATCGTCTGCCACCAATCCTTGGTGTCCGGCTTCTTCGCTTCGGCCTTGAAGACCTGCAGGATGTCGCCGAGCACATTGGCGCAATCGCCGATGATCGGCACGTCGACGCGGATGTTCTTGTTGATCGAGGACGGATCGATATCGATGTGGATCTTCTTCGAATTCGGCGAGAATGCATCGGTGCGGCCGGTGATGCGGTCGTCGAAACGCGCGCCGACGCACAGCATCACGTCGCAATCATGCATCGCCATATTGGCCTCGTAGGTGCCGTGCATGCCCAGCATGCCCAACCAGTTCGGACCGGAGGCCGGATAGGCACCGAGGCCCATCAGTGTCGAGGTGATCGGGAAGCCGGTGACCTCGACGAGTTCGCGCAACAGTTTCGTGGCCGCCGGTCCGGAATTGATGACGCCGCCGCCGGAATAGATGACGGGCTTCTTCGCGCCGGCCAGCAGCGAGACGGCCTTGCGGATCGCATGGGCATCGCCCTTCAGGCGCGGTGCATAGGAGACATGGACGTCCGACTTGCGCGGCGGATGATAGGTGCCGGTGGCGAACTGCACGTCCTTCGGAACGTCGACGACGACCGGACCGGGACGGCCGGTGGTGGCGACATAGAAGGCTTCGTGCAGGACCTTGGCGAGATCGTTGACGTCGCGGACCAGCCAGTTGTGCTTGGTGCAGGGCCGCGTGATGCCGACGGTGTCGCATTCCTGGAAAGCGTCATTGCCGATCAGATGGGTCGGGACCTGACCGGTGATGCAGACCAGCGGGATCGAATCCATCAGCGCGTCGGCCAGCGGAGTGACCATGTTGGTGGCACCGGGACCGGACGTGACCAGTACGACTCCCGGCAGGCCGGTGGAGCGGGCATAGCCTTCGGCGGCGTGGCCGGCGCCCTGCTCGTGGCGGACCAGGATGTGCTGGACCTCCTCCTGCTGGAAAATCTCGTCATAGATCGGCAGCACGGCGCCGCCGGGATAGCCGAACAGATGCTTCACGCCGTGATCCGCGAGCGCACGCACGATCATGGCGGCGCCGGTCATCTGCATGGGATCGTGGGGCTTGCTGTCGCTCATGGTCGGCTCCGGATGCGCCCTTGGCGCTGTGGTCGATGAGGTCTGGTTGGTTCGTATATCGTTCAGGCAATAAAAAACTGCTCGTGTCAAGCCCTGAGCGCAAATCGCCCAGGGCTTGAAACTCTATATGGGACGCGAGGTTAGCTCTGTTTCGGGCAGTTTGGATTGACTGCTGCGTTGTGGGCTAGGTGCCACATAAGAGCGATGAGGAAGAAAGCCGGAGCGCGTTGCATCGGGGGACGTTTCCCAACAGCAGGCCGACTTGCCTTTCTCCTTTCTCTATAGTAGCCCAACTGCCCCCGGAACGACAAAGCGCAGCCTCAGGCTGCGCTTTGTCGTTGAAGTGGCGGCAAGGTCGTCAGGTCTGTTTCTGCGGAACGACCTTGGCGGTCGTTCCTTTCCTGAATCCACGATCCCCCGCCATGAATGCCTCCAGCATGTGCGGGATCAGCGTCGCCGCATCGACCGTTTCGCCGTAGGTCTGCGCATGTAGCGCGGCATAGCGGTCAAGGTCTGTCTTCAAGCCAGCGGGACATGCGAAGGTCAGCTTGACACTCTCGGTCTTCGGCAGCGGCCCCAGCCGCAGCTTCTTGGTCGTGCTCATCGCATCGCTCCCCGGTTGAAGAACAACGGTTGGTACGGCCGAAGCACGAGATCGCGGTTCACGATGATGCGAACCGGCAGGCCCGGCCGCTCGGTCAACGTCGGCTGGATGTTCATGTTGCGCCGGGTCATCTCCTGGCCTACCTGGTTCACGCTGTCCTGCAAACTGCCCTGTCCGGCGATGATGACGCGGTTGCCGTCCTGCCGGTTCTGCGGCGCGGCCAGCTCGGCGCCCACGCCCAGCAGCGTGGTCAGAGCCGCGCCGGCAAAAACGCGATCCCAATGCCAATCGACCCCATCCTCCAGGCCGGCATAGCCGGCCGGGTCGGTACCCGCCAGGTTGTCGAGCGTCAGCGAAGACGTGTCCGGCAGGATGATGCGGTTCCACACCACCTGCACGCGGCTCTGCCCGTAGCTCACCTGGCTGTTGTACTTGCCCATGAGGCGCGAACCCTGCGGGATCAGCAGGAACTTACCCGTGGCCGAGTCGTAGACAGGCTCCGTCACCGTGCCGATCACGTCGCCCGGCAGGTCGGACTTGATACCCGTCACCAGCGCGCCAGCGATCACCGTTCCGGCCATGACCTGGTACGGCGAAGCCGGCAGGGTCAGTTGGCCGGAATTGCGGGTTTCCGTAGAAGCGCCTTTCAGGAAAGCCTCTTTCTGGTCTTGTCGGTTCTGCACGGCGGTCGGGTCGGACGCGGATTGTTGAGTTTGTGCCGCCGTCGAGGCCGGCCCGGCGGCGAGCGGATCAAAGCCCGCCAAGGCCGATGCCGGGCCCGCCGCAGCGGCTTGCGCAGTCGCCGGTGCAGCGGTCTTGCCTGGATTGCCCGAGCGGAAGAACACCGTCGAGGCCGCAGCGGCATCGGCTTCCTTGCGCCGAGCATCCTCCGGGTCGTGGCCTGGCGGCGCATAGGCCGGTGTCACCGGCTGCTGTGACTTCACGATGGCCGGGCCGAGGTCGCCCGGCAGCGGTGGCCCCAGCTCCGGCACCTTCGCCGGCAGCTTGGAATAGTCGGAAGGCAGGCCGTCCAGCCCTTCGGACTTCGAGACGCGATCCACGTTGTACAGCTCGGTTTGCTCGCCCGCGCCGCGCCGATGCGGCTGCAACGACCAGATCGTGGCCCCAAGCACGGCGACCGACAGGCCGCCGGTGAGGATGGCTAGCGTGCGCCGATTCAACCGAGTCACCGGACGCGGCTGCGCGCGCAGCGCCATTGCCTCGGGCGCCACCTTGCCGGTCTGCGGCGCGGCATGGTCGGGAATGTCGTCCTGGCTCATGGTCAGTTCCTCCGCGTGCCATCCGTGCGCTCGATCCGCACCACGTCGCCCTTGTCCCCGCCCAGGCGCAGTTCGGCCGCGCCAAACAGCCGATCCACGATGTAGTACGGTGAGCGGAATCGGTAGTTGACGAGCTGGCCGTCGCCCTGCGCGCCGATCACGAACAGCGGCGGCAGCTCGCCTTGGGCAATGCCCGGCGGAAACTGGATGTAGACCTTCTCACCGTCATCGAAGGCACGCAGGGGCTTCCACGGCGGATTGCTGCCGCTGACCGCGTAGCGGAAACGGATCTTCTCCAGCGACAGGCCCGCATCGACCGGCGCAGCGGCGCTGGCCGCCTGCGCCTGGCGCTGCAGGGCCAGCATCTTGTCCTTGGGGTACTCCCAGGACACCGACGCCATCCACGTCTTCTCGGTCGAGGTCAGCTCCAGCAGGTAGGTGCGTCGGCTTGTGGTGATGACGAGATTCGTCTTCAGGCCCGAGCGGATCGGCTTGACCATCACGTTGACGCGCAACGCCTCACCGCTGCCGCTCGATGTGTCGCCCACGATCCAGCGCACCGTGTCGCCAGCGGCGACCGTCACCAGTTCCTCGCCGGGCTGGAGCGCGATCACCGTCACACGGCCCACGGCCGCATAGACCTGGTACAGCGCGCCATCAGTGAAGGGCCACACCTGAATCGCATTGACGTAGCCCTCGCGCGTGGGCGCGATGCGCGCCTCGGCATTGGCGCGGGCCACGCGCACGGTTTCATCGGCGGGTTCCACCGCAGACTTGGCATCCGGTACGGGCTTCATCTGCGCCGGCATCGGCAACACCTCGGGCACGGTCACGACCTCCACCGGCTTCGGCGCCTCGGGCAGCGGCTGGGCTTGCACCGGCTCGTCGAGCGAGATGACCGGCGGCGGCTTGCCCTGCGTGGCGCAGCCCGAGAACAAGACGCTGGATGCCAGCAAGATCAGCGGCAAGGCGGATTTACGGAAAATCGCATTCATGGTTTTGCTCCTTCGTTTCCTTCCAGTTCGCGGCTCCACGACAGTCCGTTGACGTAGATGCCTAAGGGGTTCTTACGCAGGCGCTGCTCGGTGCGCGGGGTCTGCTGCACGATGGAAATCACCGCGTTCCAGCGCTCGGTGCGATCCAGGGCGCCGTTGACGTAGCGCGTCTCCGTCCAGCGCACGTTGAAAGACGTGTCGCTGGCGCGGGTCACGCTGGTGATCTGCACCGTCACCGACTCCTTGCCGATGCGCGCGAACGGATCGTTCACGCGGGCGTAGTCGTTTAGCACCACGGCGCCCTTGTCGGTGGTGTAGTTGTAGGCATCGAGCCAGTTCTGCCGAACCACGATGGGGTCGATGGACAGCGAGCGCACCAGGCCGATGAAGCGGCCCAGGTGGTAGGCCACCTGCGCATCGCTGGGCCGGTACGGCGTGGCGGCTTCGCCCACGGTACGCACCTGCCCAGCCTGATCGACCTCGATCACATAGGGCGTCACGATGGACTGCGCCGAGCGCCAGACCAGGCCACCGGCCATCAGCAATGCGAGAGCGAGGCAGCCGAAGGCCATCAGGCGCCAGTTCTTCGCCTGCACGCGCGGCGAGCCGATGCGCTCGTCCCAGACCTGGCCTGCGGCTTGGTACGGCGTGGCGGGCTGCGACGTGTCGGCGTAGCGCACCTGGGGTCTTTTGAATCGCATGGTCTATCTCCTTATGAGTCGGAATCGCGCAGGCTGGGGCCTTGGCTGGAGCTGCCGCCATCGCCACCGCGCAGCGTGTGGGCGGCAGTCGTCGCGGCATGGGTCAGTTGCTGCCTGCGATGCAGGCGCTTGGCCCAGGCGGGCTGTTCGGCAGCGGTAGGCGCTGCCGAATCGGCTGCGCTCTGCGGGCCACTGGATGCAGGGGCGTCATCCGGCCGGAAGGCAGCGGCGACACGCTCCTTCATCGAGCGCGCGCCATCGGCCACCTTCTGCCCGGCGGCCTGCGCGCCGGTCTTGGCGACATTGCCCACGCCGGCGGCTGCGCCTTTGAAGCCACCGCCAGCGGACGCGGAGCCGGCCTGAAACGCCGACTTCGCGCTGCTGGCGGCCCCGACGGCGGCACGTGCACCGCTGCCGGCCAGCTTGGCCGCAGCCGGAGCCATGCGCGCGCCGGCTGCGACAGCACCGCCGACGCCCGTGGCCGCTGCACCCACGGCAACCGCAGCGCCGGCCGCGCCCAGCGCGGCACCGGCCATCGCGCCCGCGCCGAGCTGCGGGCCACCCGACACCAGCCCGGCCGCAATGCCTGGCCCGAAGATGCCCAGCGCCAGCAGGGTCAGCGAGGCCAGCATGACAACGACCGAATGGTCGATGGATGGCTCGGCCGGCTGCACCTGGAACTCGGCGAACAGGCCCGAGCCAATGCCCACGATGACGGCCAGCACCAGCACCTTGATGCCCGAGGACACCACGTTGCCCAGCACCTTTTCTGCCAGGAACGCGGTCTTGTTCCACAGCGCGAACGGCACCAGCACGAAGCCCGCGAGCGTGGTCAGCTTGAACTCGATCAGCGTGATGAAAAGCTGGATCGCCAGCACGAAGAAGCACAGCAGGACGATCAGCCAGGCGAGGAACATCACGACGATGGGCGTGATGTTCACGAACACCTCAGGAAATCCCGCCATGTCGCCGATCTGCTTGAGGATCGGCGCCCCGGCGTCGATGCCGACCTTGGCCAGCCTGCCCGGTTGCAGGAAGTTCTCCATGCTCAGGGTCGAGCCGCTGGCGGTCAGGCCCAGGCCCGCGAACGAACGGAACACGATGCCGGCCAGCCAGTTGAAGTTGCCGATGATGTAGGCGAAGGCGCCGACGTACAGCACCTTGCGGATCAGCTTGGCGATCACGTCCTCGCCCTGGCCGGTGGCATGTCCCATCGCCCAGAAGAGCCCGGCGATGGTCATGTCGATGACGATCAGCGTGGCAGTGAGAAAGGCCACCTCGCCATGCAGCAGGCCAAAGCCCGAGTCGATGTAGCGCGAGAACGTATCGAGAAAACGGTCGATGATGGTCACGTCGTTCATGGCGAGTCCTCCTGCCCTGGCCCGTTGCCATCGGCGGGCTCATCGAAGCTGGGCGGAATCGGCGGCAGGTCGGCGGGCGTCTGGTACTCGCCGGGGCCGGCCTTGCCGGAGAGAAAGCGGCGCAGGTCGGCTTGCGCCACCTGCGCGCAGAACGCGCCGCCGTGCTCGCCCGCACGGCATTGCGCGCGCAGCGTGTGCAGCCGGGACGGGTCAGCGGCCAGTGCATCCACCGCGGGCGGCCGGTCGCAGCCGGCCAACAGGGACGTGAGAGCGAACAGGACGGGCGCGTTCTTCATGGCCGTCCCCGTCAGCGGTTGTAGAAATGGACGGGCTGCGGCGTGTACGGCGTGCCTTCGCCCAGGAAGCGGCGCGTCACCTCGCGCCCGCGCTCCGTGGCCGCGGCCTGCCTCGCCAGCTCCAGCGAGGCGGCCCGGTCTTGCGTGATCTGGAGCCGCTGCGTCTGGATCGACTGCTTGGCCTGCAGGGCGAGCAACTGGTTCATGGCCTGCATCGCCTGCAACGCGCCCTCCGCCGACTGGCTCTTGCCCACGAGGTCGGCCAGCACGCTTTCGTCGTCGCTCAGGTTCTGCGACGCTTGGGCCTGCATCTGCATGGTGGTCTGCAGGCCGTTGAGCGTGTTCTTCCAGCGCTCCTGCGCATCGAGGTACATCTGATTGCCGCTCACCGTGGCGGCGTACTTCTCGGGGTACAGGCGCGAAAACTCGCGGTCGATGTTCGTCACGTCGTAGGCCAGGCCTTTGGCCTGCGCGATGAGGCGCTGGGTGGTCGCCAGGTTCGCGCGCAACTGGCCCACCACGCTGGACGGCAGGCTGGCCAAGTTGCGCGCCTGGTTGATGAGCATCTGCGCTTCGTTCTGGAGCTGGCGGATCTGGTTGTTGATCTGCTCCAGCGTGCGAACGGCGGTGAGCGTGTTCTGCACCAGATTGGTCGGGTCGAGCACGATGTCGCCGACGCCGAACAGCGCGTGCGCGGGCTGCGCGATGCCGAAGGCGAGCACGCAGGCGGCGGTCAACGCGGCGAGCTTGGGAGCATGGGTTTTCATGGGTGGTTCTCCTGCGGATGGGTGGGAACAAAGGCGGCGCCCGGCGGCGTGCCGGGGAAGTCACGCAGCAGCTCGGCCGCCCAATCGAGGCTGCGGTGGCGCAGCCATGCGGCTGCGAACGTGGAAGAAGCGGTGGAAGCCACGGTGAGCACCGCGTCGATGTCGCGCTGGTCTTGCGGCGTGGAAGCGCCCGCGAAGGCCAGCACCGCCGGCCCCAGGTCAAGGTCGAACAGGCGATTGCCGAGACGGGATTGGTAGTAGTAGTCGCGCTTGGGCTGCGCGGTGGCGACGATCTCGATCTGCCGGCTGTTGAGGCCGAAGCCTTCGTAGATCGTGCGAATCTGCGGTTCTGTCGCCTGCGGATTGGCCAGGAAGATGCGGCTGGCGCAGCTCTCAATGATGGCCGGCGCGATGCTCGAATCCTTGATGTCCGCGAGCGACTGCGTGGAGAAGATGACGCTGACGTTCTTCTTGCGCAGCGTCTTGAGCCACTGGCGAATGCGCGCGGCAAACGCGGGCTCGTCGAGGAACAGCCACGCCTCATCGAGGATCAGCAGCGTCGGCGCCCCGTCGAAGCGCTCATCGAAGCGGGCGAACAGATAGCGCAGCACCGCCTGCACCGCAGCCTTGCTGTGCATTAGCTCTTCCATCTCGAAGCCTTGCACGTCGGCCATGCCCAGTCGGTCGCGGTCGGCGTCCAGCAGCTTGCCGTGGGCACCGCCCAGCACATAGGGCGCGAGCGCCTGGCGCAGCGCGTTCGATTGCAGCAGCACCGACAGGCCGGTCATGGTGCGCTGTTCCACCGGCGCACCGGCAAGGCTGCCAAGTGCCGACCAGACCGCCGCCTTTTCTTCGGGGCCGACGGCGACACCTTCGTGCAGCAAGCGGCCCTCGATCCATTCGGCGGCCCAGGTTCGGTAGCCCTCCCGGTCGATGCGAGCCAAAGGCTGGAAGGCAATCTCGCCATCCGTACCCAGGTCGTAGTGCTCGCCGCTCAGCCCGAGGATGGTGGCACGCATCGAGCGCCCCATGTCGAACGCGAAGATGCGCGAGCCGGGGTAGCGGCGGAACTGCATCGCCAGCGTGGCGAGCAAGACCGACTTGCCCATGCCCGTCGGGCCGGCGACCAGCGTGTGGCCCACGTCGCCGATGTGCGTCACCAGCCGGAACGGCGTGGCGCCATCGGTGCGCGTGATGATCAGCGGTGGGCCATCCAGATGGTCGTTCTTCTCCGGCCCGGCCCATACCGCTGACACCGGCATGAGGTGCACCAGGTTCAGCGTCGAGACGATGGGCTGGCGGACGTTCGCGTAGGCGTTGCCGGGGATCGAGGACAGCCACGCATCCACGGCGTTGAGCGTTTCGGGGATGGTCACGAAGCCCCGACCCTGGATGACGCGCTCCACCATGCGCAGCTTTTCATCTGCCACGGCGGGATCGGCATCGAGCACCGTTACCGTGGCGGTGAGGTAGCCGAAGGCCACTTGATCGCTGCCCAGCTCCTGCAAGGCGGCGTTCGCGTCGGCGGCCTTGTTGCTGGCATCCGTGTCCACCAGCGGGCTTTCCTGCTGGAAGATCGTTTCGCGCAGCAGCGCGATGACGTTCTTGCGCTTGGCGAACCACTGGCGGCGCAGGCGGGCGAGTTCTTTTTCCGCCTCGGATTTGTCGAGGCAGAGAAAGCGCGTGCTCCAGCGGTACGCAAACCCCAGGCGGTTGAGGTCGTCCAGAATCCCCGGCCAGGTCGAGGTCGGGAAGCCCCGCACTGTCGCAATACGCAGGTGCTGGTCGCCCAGCATCGGCGCGAGGCCGCCGACCAGCGGGGCATCGGCCAGCAGCGCATCGAGGTGAAACGGCACTTCAGGTACGCCCACACGGTAGCGCCGCGTCGAGATAGCCGCGTGCAGGTAGGTCAGCGTCTGGCTGTCGTCCAGCCAGGCAATCTCCGGCATCACGCCATCAAGCAGGTCAAAGACGCGATCTGTTTCCGCGATGAAGGCGGTCAGTCGCTCGCGCCAGTCCACGCCTTCGGTGGGACGGTTCTCGTACAACATGCCCGCCGCGCGGGCGCGGGATTCCTCGGGCGGCAGGTACACCAGCGTCAGGTGGTAGCCGCTCTCGAAATGGTTGCCCGATTCCTCGAACGCTGCCCGGCGTTCCTCGTCCACTAGCCAAGACAACGGTTCGGGAAAGTCGGAATGTGGGTAGTCGGCCGCAGCGCGGCGCTCGGCCTCGATGAACAGCGCCCAGCCCGAGCCCATCCGGCGCAGCGCGTTGTTCAAGCGGGCCGACGTGGCGATCAGCTCGCCTTGCGTGGCGCTGTCGAGGTCAGGCCCGCGAAACCGCGCCGTGCGCTGGAAACTGCCGTCCTTGTTCAAGACGACGCCCGGCGCGATCAGCCCGGCCCAGGGCAGCCAGTCGGCCAGCAGCGCGGGCCGCTGGCGGTATTCGGCAAGGTTCAGCATGGCGGCGTCCCCTCACACGTCCAGCAGCGGGCGGTGCTTGATGTGCCGGGCAAACACGGCCATGAACTGCGGATCGACACGCGCACCCCAGACCGCCAGCGCGTGGCCGACGATCCAGAGCACCACGCCCGGAATCCACAGTTGCAGGCCCAGCCCGACGGCGGCGGCCAGCGTGCCGTTGGCAATCGCCACGGTGCGCGGTGCACCGCCCATCAAGATCGGCTCGGTCAGCGAGCGATGCAGCGGCACCTCGAACCCGGCCGCGAAGGTGTCAGACCCGCTCATACGACAGCTCCGCCGGAGAAGCTGAAGAAGGACAGGAAGAAGCTCGAAGCCGCGAAGGCGATGCTCAAGCCGAACACGATCTGGATCAGCTTGCGAAAACCGCCCGACGTGTCGCCAAAGGCGAGCGCCAGGCCCGTCGCGATGATGATGATGACCGCGACGATGCGCGCCACCGGCCCTTGAATCGACTCCAAAATCGACTGCAACGGGCCTTCCCAGGGCATCGAGGAGCCGGCGGCCTGCGCGGTGCCGGCCAGAAACAGCAGCAGCGCGGACAGCAGCAGCCCTTGCGCCGCAGGGCGACCCAGGCTGTGCAGCCGCGACCGTGTGGGCAGGCGCAAAGCCGGATTTGCAGAAAAACGGAAAGCAGGAACGATCATCTGCGTCATGGCAGTTCTCCAGGTTGGTCAGGGGACGGGGAAATCGCCGCAGCGGGTGCGGCATCGGGAAGTGGCAGCAGCTCGGGGAACGGCGTCTCCAGTGCGTCCGCCAGTTGGTAGCCCACGCCGTCGAAGCCGACGACGCGGGCGATGCTCTCGATGCGGCGCTTGCGCCCACGCCCAGCGATGTGGATCACCACGTTGACCGCCTCGGCGATCAGCGCACGCGGCGGGTTCACCGCCACTTCGAGAATCAGTTGCTCCAGGCGCAGCAGCGCGCCCAGTGCGGAGCCGGCGTGGATCGTGGCGATGCCGCCGGGGTGGCCCGTGCCCCATACCTTGATGAGATCCAGCGCCTCGGCGCCGCGCACCTCGCCAACGACCACGCGATCCGGGCGCAGGCGCATGGATGAGCGCACCAGCTCGGTCATGGACACCACGCCAGCGCGGGTGCGCAGCGGTACGTGGTCGCGGGCCGCGCATTGCAGTTCCACCGTGTCTTCGAGCACCAGCACGCGGTCGCCCGTGGCGGCTATCTCGGCGAGCAGAGCATTGGCAAGGGTCGTCTTGCCGCTGCTGGTGGCCCCGGCGATCAGGATGTTCTTGCGCTCGCGCACAGCGCGAACCAGAAAGCCCGCCTGTGCGGCCGTCATCATTCCCTCCACGACGTACCGCTCCAGCGGAATGACGCCGATGGCGCGCTTGCGCAGCGCGAAGGCCGGCCCCGGTGCAGCGGGCGGCAAGATGCCCTCGAAGCGTTCGCCGGTTTCGGGCAACTCGGCCGATAGCAGCGGCTGGCCGCGATGCACTTCCGCACCGACATGGGCCGCGACGAGGCGGATGATTCGCTCGCCATCGGCTTCGGGCATCTCCACGCCCATCGGGGCGCGACCCGAGGACAGGCGATCCACCCAGAGGGTGCGATCCGGGTTGAGCATGATTTCCACCACGTCCGGGTCTTCGAGCGCGGCGGCGATCAGCGGCCCCATTGCCGTGCGCAGCATCTGGATACGTCGGTCAAGCGCCGCAGTGGTCATGGATTGGGGAGTGGTGCTCATGACGCACGCTCCTGGGCCTGGGCGGCTGCCGCCGTGCCCCCCATTCGCATCGGGTCGGGATGCAGTTCCTCCACCACGTCACGCACGAGGCTGCGCCCGCGCAGCAGGTGGCGGCCGAGCTGTTCGACGAACTGCTCGAAGCGCGCCTTGCCCTGGGCGCGGGCCGCGTCTTGGTGGGCCTCGGGAACCGGCGTGCTGACCGTGAGGTAGTAGCGGATGAACAGCGCCAGCGTCTCGATGGCGATGTTCTGGTCACGCTCCATGCGCTCGGCTTGGCGCGACAGCCGATCCAGCCGCTTGGCGATGGCCGCTTCGCGCTGGTCGGCCGCGTCCGGCGACAGCCAAGACGCTAAGGCGGCAGCGACGATGCTGGACTTGGACACGCCTTTCTTGGCGGCCAGTTCATCGAGCCGCTGGGCGTGCTCGGGCTGGATAAAGAGGTTCAGGCGGTAGTGGCTCATAGCTCGATTCCGTCGTTGGGGTCGAGGGATGCCAGCCGGGCCGTGCGCTGCATGGCCGGATCAAGCTGGCGCGGAAGGGGAAGCGGCAGGTCGTCGTCGTCATCGAGCAGGCCGAGGTCGGCCGCGGGCGCGGCGCTCTCGGGGTCGTAGGCGACGGCCTCAGTTAGCTCTGGCTGGCGGCGCGGGCAGCCGTCGTCGGCCGTGCCCAGGTGTTCCAGGCCATCGGCGGATGACGTAGCCGGTGCGGCAGGCGTCGGCGGAATCGCCAGTCCGCTCCAGTCGTCGGGGCGTACCGGAGGAACATCGGCATAGCGCCCGGCAGCGAGCACAGGCGGTGACAGCACGCGCCGCTTGAAATTGCTGTCTGCGTAGTAGCGCAGCTTCTTGGCCTTGATCGGCGCGACGCTGGAGACCATCACCACGGCCTCGTCGGGCGGAAGCTGCATGACTTCGCCCGGCGTCAGCAGCGGGCGGGCCGTCTCCTGCCGCGACACCATCAGGTGGCCCAGCCACGGCGCGAGCCGATGACCAGCGTAGTTGCGCTGCGCGCGTAGCTCGGTAGCGGTGCCAAGCGTTTCGGAAATGCGCTTGGCGGTGCGTTCGTCGTTGGTGGCGAACGTCACGCGCACATGGCAGTTGTCCAGAATCGAATGGTTCTGCCCATACGCCTTGTCGATCTGGTTGAGCGACTGCGCGATGAGAAAACTGCGGATGCCGTAGCCCGCCATGAAGGCCAGTGCCGTCTCGAAGAAGTCGAGCCGGCCCAAGGCCGGGAATTCGTCGAGCATCAGCAGCAACTTGTGGCGGCGCTCGATGCCATCGCTGCCGTCGAGTGATTCGGTGAGCCGCCGGCCGATCTGGTTGAGGATCAGGCGGATGAGCGGTTTGGTGCGCGAAATGTCCGAAGGCGGCACCACGAGGTACAGCGATACGGGGTGCTCGACGGAAATGAGATCGGCGATGCGCCAGTCGCAGCGCGAGGTGACTTCGGCCACCGTCGGGTCGCGGTACAGGCCGAGGAACGACATGGCCGTGGACAAGACGCCCGAGCGCTCGTTGTCCGACTTGTTGAGCACTTCGCGCGCCGCAGAGGCAACCACCGGATGCGGGCCATCGCCCAGATGGGGCGTGGTCATCATCCGGTGCAAGGTCAGCTCGAATGGGCTGGCCGGATCGGAGAGGAAGTTGGCGACGCCGCGCAGCGTCTTGTCCTCGCCCGCGTAGAGCACATGCAAGATGGCCCCGACCAGCAGCGCGTGCGAAGTCTTCTCCCAATGGTTGCGCCGCTCCAGCGCGCCTTCGGGATCGACCAGAATGTCCGCGATGTTCTGCACGTCGCGCACTTCATGCGCGCCGCGTCGCACCTCCAGCAGCGGGTTGTAGGCCGCCGACTTCGCATCCGTGGGGTTGAACAACAGGCAATGCGAGAAGCGCGAGCGCCAGCCGGCGGTGATCTGCCAGTTCTCGCCCTTGATGTCGTGGATGACGGCGGACGCGGGCCAGGAAAGCAGTGTCGGCACCACCAGGCCAACGCCTTTGCCGCTGCGCGTGGGCGCAAAGGTCAAGACGTGTTCTGGGCCTTCATGGCGCAGGTACTGCCGGTTATGCTGGCCGAGGAACACGCCGGCTGGCTGCGTTAGACCCGCCTTGCGAATGTCCTCCGCGTTCGCCCAGCGGGCCGAGCCGTAGGTGGTGACGAGGCGTGATTGGCGCGAGCGCCAGATCGACATGCCGATGGCAACCAGCACGGCGACAAGGCCGCTGCCGCCGGCAATCGCGCCGCCAATGTCGAAGACACGCGGTGCGTAGGCGTCGAAGAAGAACCACCACTCGAACAGCCGCCACGGGTGATAGACCGGCGTGCCCAGGAAGTCGAACCAGGGCGAGCCAAGGCGTACTTGATAGCCAAGGGCTGCTGCCGTCCATTGTGTGGCTGCCCACACGCCGGCGATCACGATGCCGAATACGACGGCAATCTGACCGAACAGCACGTTCGTCCCTTGCATGACCTTGTCTCCAATCACGGCACACGGAGGTGCCGCAGCACTGAGGATCAAGGCGCGTGCGCAGGTCGGTCAAAGGCCGTTCTGGCGGCAATTCAGGCTGAAAAGGCCAGATTTCTTGCAAGGGCGAAGACAATAAAAACGCCGCGAACGCGAGCGCGTTGCGGCGTGATGAGGTAACGGCGCGAATTCTGTCGCGGCGTAGCGACTGCGAGGGGCGCTACTTGGATTTCTGCTCGGGTCGATCACCGAAGAAGCGCCGATTGGCGGCTTCGGCCGCGCGCACGCAGAGTTCGTCGCCGACCTTCGCGCGATCCTCCTTGCATTGGCGCTGGAGTTCCTTGATGCGCTCAGGATGGGCCACAAGGTAGTCCACAGTTTCCGAAGGTTGGGATTGACCGCATGCCGCCAATGCGGCGGCGATCATCAGCAGCGGTAGCAATTTGTTCATGGCTCCAGTCCTTTCATCGCAGTTCTGGAAATCTTAGGCAGTGCCAATGTCATCTGTTGAATCGAGGCAAGCAACTCGTTCAATGAAGCGAGTCAACATCTCGCATGGCTCCATGTCGCGGCGAAGTAGATAGGTTGTCAACATCGGTGGTTGTCCCGCTAACGGCCGACCTATGACGCCAGGCTCGCGGCTGCCTGTGATGTGCGCCGTGCCGGCCAACCCCAATGCAATTCCAGCAGAAACGAGTGTCATCATCAGATCGAAGCTGGCGACGTGCTGGACGATCAACGGCTCTTGTTCATGTTTGCGCAGGATACGTTCGACCTGCCGTGCATGGCCCTCGCATACGGCTGGATCGCCCAGAACCAGCGGATGGCGCAATACTTCTTCCAACGGAACGCGCTTATAGGCCAGCACCGGATGGCGTGCCGGCACCGCCAGCATCAATTCATCTTCCCAGGCGGGAGCAACCAAGATGCCATCACCCACGTCATCTGCCATCGAAAATCCAGCATCGTATAGGTCATCGTGAAGACCCTTGATCTGCTGGGCTAGTGGCACTTCAAACAGCCGTATCTCTACTTCGGGATCTTCTTCACGGCATCGTGCCAGCAAGGCCGGCAAGCGCGAAGGCGTCACACCATCGGACAAGGCGATGCGCAACTGACCGTGAAAGCCGTTGGCAGCGGATTTGACGCTATCGCGCGCTTGCTCCAATGCAGCGAAGATGCGCGGCACGTGCTCCAAGAGTAGTCGGCCAGCGCGGGTCAATTGCGTGCTGCGGGTGGTGCGAACGAAAAGGCGTGCGCTAAGTTCTTCCTCTAGTTCCTTGATGGTACGGGATAGCGGCGACTGGTCAATGTGCAGTCGTTCGGCGGCACGAGCGAAGTGGAGTTCCTCCGCAACCGCAAGAAAGCATCGTAGATGACGTAGCTCCATGTTCGTGGATCGAGCTACAGCAGCGACTTGCGCTCGTTGCGAACCCGAATGGCTTCCATTAGTCCCGCGAGCCAGCAGGCGGGACACCCGCGCATAAGATAGATGGCCAAACCAAATAGCCCTGCCGCAGGCCAAAAGTTAGGGGTTAAAACGATGGCGCCCGCAATGGATGTCACGGCCAATGCGCCACGAACCAATTGCGCTTTAACAGAAGTGCTGCAATACATGATGCGCTCCTATCACCTGGGAACGGTGCGACGGGAAGAACTGAGAGATGCTGAGGACGCCCCCCTTGGGCGGCCGCACTACTCCCTCCTGCCAATAAGAGGGGCGCAACCGCCAAAACGGTTCGCCGCATGTGCAAAAAAGCTGGCCCTGCCAAAAGCGGGGACAGATTCCGCAGTGCGGCCTCGCAGATTTTTTTCGCTCGGATGCGAACCATCTTGACGACTCCCCGCCTCTTAGGAAGAGGCCGTCACTCTTGGCGACCGTGTTCGCCCGCGCGAGTCATCGCCTTGGGCGGTTCTCCCCTTATTCAGGATTACGCCCATGAAACTACGTATGACCGCCGCCTTTCTCGCTCTTGCCACGTTCGCCAGCATCGCCAGCGCCGGGGAGATCAAACCGTTCAGCCAAGCCGAGTTCGACCGTCTGACGCAGGCTGGCCAGCCCGTGGTAGTGGACGTCAGCGCGACGTGGTGCCCGACCTGCAAGGCGCAGAAGCCGATCTTGGAAACCCTAATGAAGCAGCCCGCCTACAAGGACGTGACCTTGCTGACCGTGGACTTCGACAGCGAAAAGAGCACCGTCCGGGCCTTCAAGGTCAGCATGCAAAGTACGCTGGTAGGCTTCAAAGGCACCCAGGAAGTGGCCCGCTCCGTGGGCGACACCACCGAGGCCGGCATCGAGGGCCTGATTCAGAAGACCACGCGCTGATGACGCTCGGCCTCGGTTCCTACGGCCTCGGACTGCTCGCGGGGGTGCTTTCCACGCTGTCGCCTTGCGTCCTGCCCATCGTACCGATCCTGATTGGCTCGGCGGTCAACGCCCATCGGCACGCGCCGTTGGCCCTGGCGGGCGGCCTCGCTCTGTCCTATGCCATTGTCGGCACGGCGCTGGCCTGGGCAGGCGCCTCGCTCGGCATCGACACAACGATCTTCCGGGGCGTGGGCGCGGCCGTCCTGGGACTGTTAGGCGTGGTGCTCATGTCCAGCGCCCTCCAGCAGCTGTTTGCGTCGCTGACGGCCGGCATCGGCAATGCCGGGAACGACCTGCTTGCGCGTGTCCAACTGGACGGGCTGACGGGGCAGTTCGTGGTGGGCCTAGTGCTGGGGCTGGTCTGGAGTCCCTGCGTGGGGCCGACGCTTGGCGCGGCCATCGTTCTGGCCAGCCAGGGTACGAACCTGGCGCAAGCAGGCTCGATGATGGCGGTGTTCGGTATCGGCGCGGCATTGCCCCTGGTTGCACTGGCCTATGTGTCGCGCAGCGCGATCGGCCGCACGCGATCCAAGCTCCTGCACGCCGGCAAGGCCGGGAAAGTCCTGTTGGGCGCGATCATGCTTGCCCTGGCCGCCCTGATCCTGACAGGCGCCGACAAGCCGATGGAAGCATGGCTTGTGGAACATTCACCGGCCTGGCTCACACAACTGACGACGAGGTTCTGAGCCATGCCGCGCCCGAATTTCACCTTCGTTTCGACAGGGTGACGCCGTGGGAAACATCTTGGACAGCATCGCGCGCCGCTGTGGAGAAGGACTGAGCCGCTACCTCAGTCGGCCCCACCATGTGCATAGCGTGGCCCCGCCGACCGATCCAGACCTTCTCATGGCGTGCCTGCAGCCCGGCGACGTGCTGCTGGTCGAAGGTCAGAGCCGGGTCAGCGTGGCCATCAAGTACCTGACCCAATCCACCTGGTCGCACGCGGCACTGTTTGTCGGCACGGCCGGCAGGCCGACCGATGCCGAAGGGCGGCCCCGTTGCTTTCTTGAAGCCGATCTACGCGAAGGCGTGCGTCTGGTCAGCGTGGCCGAGTTCGCCGATCTGCATACCCGAGTGTGCCGGCCCGTGGGCCTGACCGCTGCCGAGATTGACACCCTGGTCGGCACGGCGGTGGCTCGGCTGGGCCATCAGTACGACTTGAAGAACGTGATCGACCTGGCCCGATATCTGTTGCCCACGCCGCCGGTGCCGGTGCGTTGGCGCCGTCGCATGCTCGGCCTGGGCAGCGGCGACCCCACCCGCGCCATCTGCTCGACGCTGATCGCCCAAGCTTTCCAGTCGATTCGCTATCCGATCCTGCCGCTGATCGAGACCGTGCCGTCGCAGGACCCGATGTGCCCCGGCTGTGTGGCCGAGATTCTTCATGTGCGGCACCACAGCCTGTTCGCCCCGCGCGACTTCGACGTCTCGCCCAACTTCGCCATCATCAAACCCAATCTGGAAGCCGGAATATTTCCACTTAGGAGCACTCCATGAACGCCAAGCTGACACTGCCTCTTCTTACCGAAGACACCGCCCCTGAAAGGAGCCGCGAGTTCCTGAGTAACACGCGCAGGAAGCAGGGATTTGTTCCCAACATGTATGGAGAAATGGCCCACGCCCCTGGCGCGCTCTCGACCTACCTCCATGGGTATGACTGGTTCCGCAAGGAATCCGGCTTCACGCCGGCCGAGCAGGAAGTCGTGCTGCTGGTCATCAGTCGGGAAAACGGCTGCCACTACTGCGTGGCCGCTCACAGCATGATCGCCGAGAAGGTATCGAAGGTGCCGCCGCAGGCGCTCCAGGCAATCCGTGAGGGCACGCCGATGGATGACCCGAAGCTGCACGCCCTTACCGCCTTCGTCAAGGACATGGTGCAGACGCGGGGCAATCCGTCGCAGGCGAGTTTGCAGACCTTCACCGACGCGGGCTACAGCGAGCAGCAGGCTCTACAGGTGGTGCTCGCCATCGCCGTCAAGACGATCTCGAACTACACCAATCACCTGTTCGACACACCCGTGGACGCGGCCTTTGCGTCCTACGCTCTGCCGATAGGGACGAAATAAGTACGGCGCCCCACCTTGGAGTCAACCATCACTTGCCCGAGGTGGGCCTTCAAGAAAATGGATGTCGTGGATGGAAGGCATGAGATTGTTTGGTATACGGCGATCGTCGCTGCCGTGGGGATTCTTTGGGGAGTTGCTGACGGCGCTCTACATGGGTGTCATCGCGTGGATCGCGGCGGCCACGCATGTTCACTACATTCTTTTTCCCGAACTAGGCGCCCTGGCCCATGACATCATCAAGCGACCGCACGGCACCTGGGCCAAAGCGCCGGGGATGCTGGTTCTCACACCGCTTCTTACCGGGCTGGTAGGCACGATCTTCGCCCGAAGCATGGGCAGCGGGATCGTGCCGATCCTGCTGGCGACCGCAGCCGCGATGCTCATCATCCGCATATTGAAGTCATCGATTGCCCCGGCCATTTCGGCGGGCGTGCTGCCAATCTCACTCAACATCACAAGCTGGTACTACCCGGCATCGTTGCTGGTCGGCCTGATATTGCTCGCCGCGATCTCCCTTGTCTGGCCTCGCTTCGTCCCGCTACCGCCGGTGCGAACCGCCTCCGATGTGGCCGATGACGTTACCGAGGAAACTCCAAGCACCTACTCGTGGCTCCCGTTCTTTCTGGTGTTTCTGGTAGGCACGGCGATTCTGGCCGAAGCCACGGGTTGGCGGTTGATCCTGTTCCCGCCGCTTATCGTGATCGGCTTTGAAATGTTTGCCCATGCGGACGTTTGCCCTTGGGTCAAGAAGCCGCTGCTGCTGCCGGTCGCGTGTACCCTGAGCGCATTGATCGGGGTTGCACTGGTCACGACGTTCGGGGGCGCCCCGCTGGCGGTGATCTCCAGCGCGGCATGCGGCATCCTAATCTTGCGATTATTCGATCTGCACGTGCCGCCGGCGCTCGCCGTGGGCCTGCTGCCGTTTATCATCCCAGCCGTCGATTACCGATTCGCGGCCTCCGTGGGCATTGGCACCTTAACTCTGACCATGCTGTTCCTCGTATGGGGCAGGCTGAGAAGGATGCGCCTTTCACCGTCCTGAGGGGGCGCAACCTTCTTAGCTTTTGCTATCCAGCGCAGCACGATAGCTGCTTCACGTCCTTGCTGAAGGTCTGCGCGGCGAGCTTCAGGCCCTCGACCATCGTCAGATACGGGAACAACTGGTCGGCCAGTTCCTGCACCGTCATGCGCGCGCGGATCGCCAGCGCCGCTGCCTGGATCAACTCGCCCGCTTCTGGGGCCACCGCCTGCACGCCGATCAAACGGTGGCTGCCTTCCTCGATCACCAGCTTGATGAAGCCGCGCGTATCGTAGTTGGCTAGCGCGCGCGGCACGTTGTCGAGGGTGAGCGTGCGGCTGTCGGTCTCGATGCCGGCGTGGTGCGCCTCCTGCTCGCTCAAGCCCACGGTAGAGACCTGTGGGTCGGTGAACACCACCGCTGGCATGGCGGTCAGGTCCAGCGACGCGTCGCCGCCGGTCATGTTGATCGCGGCGCGGGTACCAGCCGCCGCCGCGACGTAGACGAACTGCGGCTGGTCGGTGCAGTCGCCGCCGGCGTAGATGTCCGGGGCGCTGGTGCGCATGCTGAGGTCGATCTCGATGGCCCCTTGCTTGTTCACCGCCACCCGGGCGGCTTCGAGGTTGAGGCTGCGCGTATTAGGTGTGCGGCCCGTCGCCACCAGCAGCCGGTCGGCACACAGTTCGCCATGGTTGGTGGTCAACACAAACTCGCCGTCCACGTGCGCGACCTGGCTGGCTTGCGTATGTTCCAGCACCTCGATGCCCTCCAAGCGAAACGCCACCGTCACGGCTTCGCCGATGGCCGGGTCTTCGCGAAAGAACAGCGTGCTGCGCGCCAGGATCGTGACCTTGGCCCCAAGCCGGGCGAAGGCTTGCGCCAGCTCAACAGCCACTACCGATGAGCCGATCACGGCTAGGCGTGCGGGAATCGTGTCGCTCACCAGCGCCTCGGTTGAAGTCCAGTAGGGCGTGTCCTTGAGGCCTGGGATCGGCGGCACCGCCGCGCTCGCGCCGGTGGCGATCAGGCAGCGGTCGAACGAAACCACGCGCTCGCCGCCCTCGTTCAGCCGCACGGTGAGGTTGCGGCCGTCCTTGAAACGGGCTTCGCCCGCTAGCCGCATGATGGCTGGGTTGCCGTCCAGGATGCTTTCGTACTTGGCATGGCGCAACTCATCGACGCGCGCCTGCTGCTGGGCCAGCAGCCGTTCGCGCAGGATCAGCGGCGGGTTCGCCTGGATGCCGCCATCGAACGGGCTTTCGCGGCGCAGGTGGGCGATGTGGGCGGCGCGGATCATGATCTTCGAGGGCACGCAGCCGACATTGACGCAGGTGCCGCCGATGGTGCCGCGCTCGATTAGCGTCACCCGTGCGCCGCGTTCGACGGCCTTCAGCGCCGCCGCCATCGCGGCCCCACCGCTGCCGATGACGACAATATGCAGGCCGCCGTCGTGGCTGGCCTTGTCGCCGCCGTCGACCCAATCGCGCATGCGGTCGAGCAGTCCGCCTTTGGGAAGCGCGTTCGACGCATCGGCCAGCGCCGCGCGGTAGCCGAGTCCGGCGACAGCCGCGATCAGGGCATCGGGTGAAGTGCCGGCCGCGATGGCGAGCTGGGCGCTGCCCTTGGTGTAGGACACTTCGGCCGATTGCACGCCAGGCACGTTTTCCAGTGCTTCCTTGACGTGGACCGCGCAGGAGTCGCAGGTCATGCCGGTGATCTTCAACTGTGTCATGAAGTCATTCCTTTCAATTCGTTGTGGCGCAAGCCAGTCAGCCGTGTTTCGCGGGCAGTTCGCAGCCGTCAGGACCGCAGCGGCGGTTGGCCTGAGATACCAAATCCCAGACCGAAACGACGGCCATCAAGGCGATCCCCGTATAGACCAGGGGCCGCATCCAAGCGGTGCCAAGCAGCCAGACCGCGCCCACGATAACGATGGCGGGACCGACCATACCCAGCAGACTCCGGTGCCATTGCCGGTGGCGTAGCCAACCGAGCGCGTTGGCCGCAAGCGCCAATGCAGCAAACAATGGCAACAGCCTGGAAATGAACAAGCCTTCGTATTGCTGGAGAAAACCCAGCCCGATGGCCGCGCCTAGGCTGGCGAGTGCGGGAAAGCACATTGCGCAGCCCATCGCGGAGACGAGGGTGCCCAATGCCCCGGCTTTGTCGGCGATACGCGCAATCGGTTTCATGGCATCGCTCCCGGTTTAGCGCTTGACGCTGGACGGATAGCCCGCGTCTTCGGTGGCTTTGGTCAGCTTCTGGACGCTGGCCTTGGCATCATCAAAGGTGACGACCGCTTCGCGCTTCTCGAAGGTCACATCGACTTGGCTGACGCCCTCGACCTTGGAGAGCGCCTTCTTGACGGTGATCGGGCAAGCGGCGCAGGTCATGCCGGGCACGGCCAGCGTGACGGTCTGGGTAGCGGCCCACACTGGAACGGTGACGGCAACGAGCGCAAGGGAGGCAAGCAGTTTTTTCATGGTGAACTCCCGATCAATAGAAGAAAGGCAACACGTAGGGAAATCCGAGCGCGACCAGAACGAGCGCTGCCACGATCCAGAAAATCAGCTTGTAGGTGGTGCGAACCTGCGGGATCGCACACACCTCGCCCGGCTTGCAGGCAGTTGCCGGCCGGTAGATGTGTCGCCAGGCGAAGAACAACGCCACCAGCGCCGCGCCGATGAAGATCGGGCGATACGGTTCCAGTGCGGTCAAGTTGCCGATCCAGGCACCGCTGAAGCCCAGAGCGACCAGAACCAGTGGCCCCAGGCAGCAGGTCGAAGCGAGGATGGCGGCCAGCCCGCCGGCGGCGAGGGCGCCGCGCCCGTCTTGCGATTCCGACATCAGGTTCTCCTTTCGAGGATTTGCTCGTTGGAGTAACGTTACTTCCGTAGTCAACTACGGAGTCAAGCGGAATGGAAAACACCTTGGAAAGCCTGACCATCGGCGCCTTCGCCAAGGCAGCCGGGGTCAACGTGGAGACGATCCGCTTCTATCAGCACAAAGGGCTGCTGCCGACGCCGAACCGGCCCTACGGCAGCATTCGACGCTACTGCAGCGCCGACGTGGCGCGGGTGAAGTTCGTGAAGGCGGCGCAGCGGCTGGGATTCAGCCTCGATGAAATCGGGGAGTTGCTGAAGCTGGAGGACGGCACCCATTGCAGTGAAGCAGCCGACCTTGCCGCACTGCGGCTGGCCGATGTTCGCACCCGCCTGAACGACCTTATGCGGATGGAACAGGCGCTGTCAAAATTGGTGAACGAATGCTGTGCGCATGAGGGCCATGTGTCCTGCCCGTTGATTGACGCGCTGCATGGCGGTTGAACTGGCATATGGACGGCTGCTGACACTACGGCGTGATCGCAGCGTTCGTCAGTACCGCCCTCGATTGCCGATTCGCAGGCTCTGTGGACATTGGCGCCTTGTCTCTGAACATGCTGCCCCCAGTATGGCGCAGGCGGAGCAAAACAGGCGCTTCACTGCCCTGACGGTGAGGCCAAGACGGACGAGCGCGCTCACTTCCGAATCGCCTCCTGCGTCATGCCGCCCAGCGCCTTGGAGATGTTTTCCACGACGGGGCCGCAGTTGTCGGCGCCATGGCGCGATGCGAGATACTTCGGATCGTTGTAGCCAAGCCACACTTGCCCAGTCGCGTCCTGCCAGGCCAAGGCCTTGAGCGGAAGGTCGATACCGGCAGTCTGCGCGCATTCCATCAAGGGGGTGCCGCCCTGGGGATTGCCGAACACCAGAAGCTCGGTCGACCGCAAGTCCTTGCCGACCTTCTTCGCGCCCTGCGCGTGATCGAGGCGCAGGAAGATATAGATGCCCCGAGACTTGGCGGCCGTCTCGAAACGGTCAATCGTTTCCTTGACACTGTACGGGCTTTGTACCGCAATCAGCCCATCGGCAGCTCCGGCCCCCGAAGCAAAGAAACCTGCCATCACGAGGGATATGGCGCGCAATGCAAGCATGCTGACCTCCTTGTCAGGCCGAAGCCTCGCAATGCTCCAAGAAGCCGCGAATCCCATGGTCGAGTGAAAGCCGGCCCGGCCCGATAGCGATCAGGGCAATCGCCATCGTCGCCCAGGGCAAATGAAAGTTCGCCCACCCGTCCGGCACGATGAGCTGGATCACCGCCGTCATGCCGAGCAAGCCCAGGGCACTCATGCGCGTGCCAAGTCCGAGAATCAGCAGGATCGGAAAGATGATCTCGGCCGATCCACTGGCGAAGGCGAGTACGTCCGGCGCAGGCAGGTCATAGACCTTCCCCAGGATGTGCAGCTTGAATTCATCTTCAAACAGAAAACTCGCCGCTGGCGACAGCGACAGGAGACCGTCCCATTTGGTGAGGCCCGACTTGAAGAAGGGCAAGGCCAGCGCCACCCGAAGGAACAGCGGCGCGGCCATGCCGGCGATCTTTGCCAGCCAGTGCAATGCACAGTTCGCCGCGCCAAGTATTCCGGGCCAACCTTTCGGCACTTGGAAGTTACTCATGATCGTTCTCCCCGGCTTCCAACGCGAAGCCGACAAAGGCGCCCATCTGGATCAATTCCCGCAAGTTCTCCGACAGGTCAAAATCGCCGTCGGTGGCGAGGGCCGTTTCCATGGCCTGCGATAGCGTCAGGCCCTGGCCGAGCGCGGCTACGAAGTCATGGCTCGCGGGAAGTATCTTGCGCACGTCCACCTCGGCGTCGGGGCGTAGCACCATCGTGTCCTGCGCTTCGGAGAGGTCAACGGGTGCTGGCGTGCCATCCGAGGTGTTCATCCTCCAGATGGTGAAGGCTGGGAATGGCGAACGCACCAGGCGCACGGAAGGGTGGAGCCGAAACCGCAGCATGGAAGCTTGGTCAGGCGGTACTCCTGCAAGCACGCTGGGCGCCAAGGGTTCTGCCTCGTGCGCGTGGTACGCCTCGGTCGCGGCGCGCTCGATGCGGGCCACGTCGGCGAGATAGGGTAAGGGTTCCGCGGGTGGAAAGGACGCGATGAAGTCCGGGAACTCGGCGCCGTAGTGCAGCAGCACCGGCGAGCTGGGCGGCGTGGCGGCCGCGAAG
Organism: Tardiphaga sp.; assembly: GCA_030147505.1. GTDB lineage: Bacteria > Pseudomonadota > Alphaproteobacteria > Rhizobiales > Xanthobacteraceae > Tardiphaga. The sequence continues at coordinate 6,399 of JASBVG010000017.1, read as the reverse complement.
ACGCGGGCCATCGCCGCGAAGAATTCGTCGCCCACCAGCTTGACGACGCAGGGAAAGCCCGCGCGCAGCGCGTCCGTCAGGCCAACGAACACATTGTTCCGATAGACGGCAAAGCGCCGTGCGCTCGGCTCGCCGTCGGGGCCGACCAGCCCCTCGGGCACCGCGCGTTCCGGGTCGAGCAGCGCCGAGGCGAATTCCTCCAGGCGTTCAGCCAAGCGTGCCATGGCGTCGCTCCTGTACGTTGGACATGCCCATCAGCACATCGGCCATCACGGCCTCTGTTTGCAGCTCGGGCCATGCGGGAATGTTGGAATCCCACTCGATCAGCGTAGGGACTGGCCCGATGCATTGGATGACCTGCCTAAAGAGGTTCCACACCCGCTCATCCACTCTTTGGTCGTGTGAGTCGATCAGCAAAGGGCGTCCCTTCTCGTCCGTCTGAAGGGAGTGGCCGGCCAAGTGGATTTGCTGCACATGGTCGAGGGGGAAATCGTTGATGTAGGCGCGCGCGTCCCATTGCTGATTCGTGCTCGCCACGTGGACGTTGTTCACGTCCAGCAGCAGACCGCACCCGGTTCTCCGGGTGATCTCCCTGATGAAATCCGTCTCGCGCCATGTGCTCTCCTTGAACCAGATGTAGGTCGCGGGGTTCTCCAGCAGCATTTGCCGGGCCATAGCTGTTTGCACCTGGTCGATGTGCTCGCAGATGCGGTTCAGCGTGTCGTCGGTGTACGGCACCGGCAACAGATCATCGAGGTAGCTGGTGCCATGTGAAGACCATGCCAGGTGTTCGGAAAGCAGGCCGGGTTCGTACCGCTCGTTCAGCGCCTTGAGACGCAGCAAATGCGCTTGGTCGAGTGGCCTGTCGGCACCGATGGACAGGCCCACGCCGTGCAACGACAGGGGATAGTGTTCTCGGATGGCCGTCAGGTAGCGATGGGGCGGGCCGCCAGCGCCCATGTAGTTTTCCGCATGAACTTCAAAGAAGCCCATATCCGGCCGCGTTTCGATGATGGTTCGGTAGTGGTCGGCCTTAAGGCCTACGCCGGCTCGCGCAGGGATTCCCCGCCCGGCGGCGTGCGCAGTTTGGTGAATGCCCATGTTGATCCTCGTTGTCACAAGCTGGCGGGCGGGGCGACAGGCCACCGCCCACCAAGGTGAATGCTCGCGTCAGGACTTGGCGCTGAGACTGCCGTGCCCGTTGGGCGTCGAGATCGTGGTGCAGGTGCCCTTGGCGACCAGCTTCCAGGCGTTCCCCTGGTAGTCGGCGGTGCTGGTACCCGCGCAACTTGTGCCGGCGCCGGCGAAGCAGTCGTTCTGCCCCTTCAGGGCAACGCCATAGCACTTGTCGAACTTGCCGGTCTTCATCATCTCCATGCTCTTGGCTTGGTTCTCCTGCATCTTCTTCTGCATGTCGGCCTGGCTCATGCCCTGCGAAAAGGCGGGGGCGGCGAAGGCTGCGACAAACGCCGTGGCGACGGCGGCGGACAACATACGGTTTGACATTGTGATCTCCTGATAGGAAAGAAGCAGCCGAGTGAGCTGCGGGTAATCGGCCAGCAATCGCCAGCCTCATTTCCTAAGAGGCGACCGCCGTGCAAAACGGTTCGGTAGAAAGCAAAAAAACCTCAATCACTGGCCTGGGCCTAGCAATTGAGGGTTATCCATGACAATGCGCAAGAAATTGCCGCCTCGCTTGGCGAGGCGGCCCGGACGAGGACTCAGCTTGGCTATTTCGTCGGTGTGCGGTGTCCGTGCCCCGAGGATGGTTCTGAACTGAGCATGTATTCGCGCACTAGCTCGCGGGCACGATGGAGCCGACTCTTGATCGCGCCGGGCTGCTCACCCAACTGAGCAGCGATCTCGGCAATGGTCAATTCCTCGAAGTCGCGCAGAAGTACCACTTCGAGGTAATGGGCAGGCAACGACTCCAGGGCATTGGCAAGATCGATTCTCAATTCATCGTCGGGACGATGAAGCAGCAGCTCCTCGGCTACTTCATCAGGCAGTGGCTCGTGCTTGAACATCATCCGCGCGAGCTTGCGGCATTCGTGCTTGATGACCGTGAACAGCCACGATGAAAAGGCCGCAGCCGCTTTTAGCCCGCTGACCTTGCGAGAAATGATGAGTAGTGATTCTTGAACCGCATCATCAACGTCGCTCGCATGGCAGTGCTTGTACGCATAGCGGCGTGCATCGGCTTGGCACACTGCCAGCAGACGGGAAAGGGCGGCCGCGTCTCCAGTCTGTGCCGCCATGATTAAATTGTTGCGGTCGCCAACAGGGGTGCCCATGCTGATCTCCTGTGCTGACTCGATGATTGGTTAATTCAGCGAGCCTTTATTTGTATTTCGCTCCGATTCTCGGGTCTTCGGCTACGATTCCTAATTTTCTGATAAACACCTGTCGCAAGCAAAGCGGGAGCTGCTACAACGCAAACCGGGCAGACAAAGCCTGCTAAAACGCTGGTGGCTGTCACATAGCTACCCAGTCCAAGGCCCAACCCGACGTAGAGCGTACTGTTATCCGGCGGAATCTCGCGTTCCGCCGTAGCCTCTGTGTCCTTCATCATTTTCGTATCCTCAATATGGCAATTTCTGCTCATTAAGAAGTTGCAGTCCGAACAGCGCACGAATTGGCATTGAGCCGACCATAGGTGTAGCCCAGCACTGCGCCCCAAATGAGGTGCATCATCAGGGTCATCATCGGCGCCATCATCCCCAGGTTCATCCCGAACAGGCCTGCGTCGGCCATTGGCATCGGACCGATCATCATCATGAGCCAAGCTAGCAAGGAAAACGACATTCCCTTGAGCAGCGCACTGCGCCCTGGCAGCCTGCCATACAGCAGTTGGAACAGGATGCCCCACACGACGGTGCCAATCATGAAGTGCGCCACCCATCCGACCATGGGCGAAGCCGGCATACCCATTTTTGCGTGCGCCATCTCCGTGAGCATGGCGATTGGATTCAATTCGGGCATCAAGCCCATGGCGCCCTTCATCAGCATCAGCAGCGACAGCGCTACAGTGGCGACAAATCCAGCCACCATCGAACGAACGTAACAAGACATGGTTACAAGCTCCTCAAGGTTGGGGATCGTTGATCCCGGATTGGATGGAGGCACCGACTGCTCCCATTTTTCCTATAAGAGGCGCCGAACTGGAAAAACGATTCGGTTGATCCGCTAAATTGTTGGGCCGAGTTGCCGTCCCCACCTCCAGGACACCTGCCCGCCGCGCACCGTTGCGGCGATTTGCTGCCCCAAGCGCTGCTCGATCACCGGCCGCCACGGCACGAGGCTAAATCCCATGCCGTCATCCAGCATCGCGTAGCGCCCGCTGGCAAGCATGACGCTGCGCCGGTAGATGCCGGCCACGCGCTGCCCGTCGGCCACGGGTCGATGCTCCAGGCCGGTGTCGGCGGCAATGTCCTTGGCGGACTGCGCCAGTTCCCGGTTGCGCAGCGTGCCCAGCAGGTTGCGCGCCAGGATCACGCGCTGCCCGCGCCGCTCGGCCAGCCCCTGTTCGGCCAGGAAGTCGGCGCGCTGCTGCATCGCCTGCTTGGCCTCACCGCCAAAGCCCAGGTCGCCCAGGCCGGAGCCGCCGCCGATCAACTGCTGGTCGAGCCAGGTGGCCCCGATCACGCGGGCCTGCCGCTCGATGGGCAGGTGCGATTTCAGCTCCACGGCTACGCCGCCCAGGCGTTGCGCGTCGTAGCGGCGGCCCTGCTCGGGCAGGTCGCCCGGCACCTTCCATAGCCCCTCGGCCACCCGCTCCACGATGCCCGCCCGGCGCAGGGCTTCCAGCCTGCGGACGTGGGCCGCCACGACCTCCTGCGGGTCGCGGCCGGGCACGGCCTGGCCCTGCGCGATGGCGAGGTGATGGTCGGTGCGGTACAGGCCATCGCTCGCCAGCGCGGCGATGTTCTTGTCGGCCGCGCGCACGTCGGCCGATCCCTTGACCTCCACCACGGCGCCGGTCGGGTAATTCGCCAGCTCGTCGTGGGCGTTGAGCGCGACGTAGTGCGCCTTGCCGTCCACGCCGTCGATGACCAGATAGCCCCGATCACGCAGTTCGTCGGCCAGTCCTTTCGCGGCCACGCGCCCGAGGATGCTGCGGCCACTTCCATCCGCGTCCTGCCCTGGCTCGAACACCGCCAGCTCGCGCGGCTCGCCGCGCATGGCCCGCTGCATGGTGCGGATGATGTCGCCGCGCTCGCCCAGGGCGCGCAGGGTCTTTTCCGCATCGGCATGCACGGCCCAGGTGCCGGGCTGCGTCTCGTCGGCCAGGCCCAGGCGCTGCAAGCGTTGCAGGCGGCCGATCAGCAGCAGGCGCTGGCGTTGCAGGCGGGGTTCGTTGAGCCGTTCGACATGCACCAGGCCATCGTCGCCGGCCTCGCGCTTCAAGGTGCGATCCAGGCTCGTCCACCGCTCTTGCTCTACCTCGTGCTGCAAGGTCTGCTGGATCTCCAGCTCGGTGCGCGGCCCCAGCCATTCGGTCGCCAGTTCGGCGGCGCGATGGCGGAAGCCATCGGCAATGTAGTAGCCCGCGATGATGAGGTCTTTGCCCGTGTCGTCGCGCCCGCGCACGACGATGTGCGTGTGCGGGTTGTCGGTGTTCCAGTGGTTGACCGCCACCCAATCGAGGTCCGTGCCCAGGTCGGCCTCCATGCGGCCCATGAGATGCCGCGTGTAGGTACGCAGGTCTTCCAGCTCCGCGCCATCCTCGGGCGAGAGGATGAAGCGGAAATGGTGCCGGTCGTCGGCGCAGCGTTCCTTGAAGGCGTCGAGGTCGGCCACGTCGGTCTGCGGCCCGTAGGCTTGGCCCGGCTCGCCGTCGCGGCCCACGCCGTCGCGCTCGATGTAGTGCAGGTGCTTGGCGAGCGACTGCGGGCTGGCCCGCTGGTGATTCACCAACAGCGTCTTGATGGTCACGCGCCGAGACATGGGCGTCAGCTTCGCCCCGGCGAAGCGCGCCGCTGTGTAGCCGCGCCCCAGTCGCGAGCCGGGCCGCTGGCCCGTGCCACCCGTCGCGCCAGGACGGCGCATCGTGGACTTGCCGCTGCTGGCCTTGCCTGCCTGCTTGAGCACCTTGGAAACGAAGCTCTGGCCTTGGCCCTTGCCCCGGTTCTTCGGGGCGCTGGGGCGCACGCGGAAATCGTCATCGCGGCGGTCAGTCATGGTCGTTCTCCCTGCAAGCTCTGGCGTGTCTGATCGTGCGAAGCACGCGGACATGCCCGTATTGGCGCGGGCCTCGCGCCACAAGCGGCACGGCGGCAAAGCCGCGCCGTGCTGCGCCAACCCCACGTGCAGACTGGCTTTCGACGCGGCCCGGTGCCGCGTCCTTTTGTCTTGCCTTCCGCCTTTGCCCCTCGCTGGCGCTCCGGGCAGCGACGGCCCGGCGGCGCTGCTGCGCGAGCAGGCAGCGCGCCGGCGAACGCGGCGACGGCCATAGGCCGGCAGCGTTCGAGGCAAGACGCCTGCACATGGGAAGGCAGCGCGAAGTGCGGCGCCCGATACGCAGGATCGGCGCTCGCACTACACGCGCGACGACATGCAGAAAGCCACTGGATCGGCACGCCCGATGGCACGACAAGATGCACGGCAACGTGCAGCGAATCAGCGGCGATCATGGGCGCTTCTCCAACCAGACCGGGTGCGCGACGCCGATCACGGCGGATGCGCTGACCGGCCCGAAATACCGGCTGTCGAACGACGCCGGATTGGTCGAACTGAGCAGGAACAGTTCGCCAGGCCGAAGCTGCCGGCACTGCGGCCAGGATGGCAGCGGACGGCCCAGCCGGTCGGCGGGCCGGACGGCAGCCACCGGCACGCCGTCGATCCACACCAGTGCATCGAAAACGCAAACGTGCTGCGGCGCGACTGCGCCCACTCGCTTGAGCAGCGGCACGCGCGCCGGCAGGTAGCCGCGCTGCGCGGCCAGCGCGGCGGCGTCTGGCGGCAGCGTGGTCAGGACGATGCTATCCACGGACAACGGACGTGGCGGCGAGCCGGGCCGATGGTGCAACGGATCGACGCGATACCAGCCGACCGCCACGCTGTCGGATGGGTTGTAGATCAGGCGCGGCAGCGGATGCACGAAGGACGCCCAGGCCAGCGCAGCGAGGCCGCAGGCGGACAAGCCCACCAGTACGATGCGAGCGCCCAAGCGTGAGCGGGCGTGCGAGCGAGGACGCGGCGCGGTGCCGCCAGTGGAAACGGCGGTCATGACAGCACCCTCCCGGCCAGCCAGGCGGTGTGCCGCTCGGCGGTGTATTCGGGCAGCGGCAGGCGCGCGGCGAGCCGGTTGGCGAGCGTGCGCCAGTACGCGGGCGAGACGGCGACGGGCGCGATGCCCAGCGCCTCGATGGCGTCGATGCGTTCCAGCACGGCGCGCAC
>JASBVG010000012.1 GCA_030147505.1 Tardiphaga sp. | reverse complement strand
CTGACATGATTCCACTGGCAGAATTGGAGGCTTTGTGCGATAGAGCCGCGTCTGGCGAGGGAAGCCTCGCCGACGCGCTACTGCCCGTTGAGACCGCGCTGGACGACATCCCGGCGCTGGCCGTCACACGGTCGGATGCGGCAAGGCTCCATCGGGGCCAGGCCGTCTTGTTGCGCGGACGGGATGCGCCTCATTGCAATGGCACGGTTTATGTCACGGTGTCGGGCCGCCTGCTGGCCCTCGCCGAACTCAGCAATGGTGAGCTCATCCCCAAGCGCGTGTTCAACCTTTCCGGATTGACTGCCAATCCGGTCCAAAAAGAAAGTCATTGACGATGTCGATTGCCGCAGAACGCAAAGCGGAAGTCATCAAGAACAGCGCCCTCAAGGCCGGCGATACCGGTTCGCCTGAGGTTCAGGTTGCCATCCTCTCGGAGCGCATCGCAAATCTCACCGAACACTTCAAGACCCACACGAAGGACAACCATTCCCGTCGTGGCCTGCTGAAGCTGGTGTCCACCCGTCGTTCGCTTCTCGATTATATCAAGAAGAAGGACGAGGCTCGCTACAAGGCCCTGCTCGAGAAGCACGGCATTCGCCGCTAAGCGAACCAGCGCGCGCAGCTCCTGCGCGCGTTTTCGCATGGACCGGTTTCACATAACCCTCCCATGCCATCACGTAGTGCAGGCCGAAGTGGCCTGCACGATAGCGTCCAGCGGCAATCCGGCGGCTGGGCGATGACGGGCAAGGAGCCCGTCGCGCGGCGCGAAGCCAGAAAGCCTCGCCTGCGACCATCGGAAGGATGGACGCCATTCGAAACTCAAAGGCCAGAACTCCAGAAGGTTTGGCAGGATCGCCGGACGCTGATGTCGCTTCGATGCGCTCAGCTTCTTGCCGTCTTGCGCAATCCTTCCGGACGTCTGGCCTTTTTGTCTTCGGTGCCACGTCTTCCGTGAACCCAATGAAAGAATCCCAAGATGTTTAATCCTCATTCCGTCGAGATCGATTGGGGCGGCCGTCCGCTCAAGCTGGAAACCGGCAAGATCGCCCGTCAGGCTGACGGCGCCGTCATGGCCACCTATGGCGAGACCGTGGTGCTCGCGACCGTCGTCGCCGCCAAGTCGCCGCGCGACGGCGTCGACTTCCTGCCGCTCACCGTCGATTATCAGGAAAAGGCTTACGCAGCCGGCCGCATTCCCGGCGGCTATTTCAAGCGCGAAGGCCGTCCGACCGAAAAGGAAACGCTGGTTTCTCGCCTGATCGACCGTCCGATCCGTCCGCTGTTCGCCGATGGCTGGCGCAACGAGACCCAGGTGATCGTCACCGTGCTCTCGCACGACATGGAGAACGATCCCGACGTGCTGTCGATGGTCGCCGCCTCGGCTGCGCTGACCCTGTCGGGTGCTCCGTTCAAAGGCCCGATCGGCGCTGCCCGCGTCGCTTTCCAGAACGACGAATACATCCTCAACCCGACCCTCGACGAGATGGCCGACACTCAGCTTGAGCTGGTCGTCGCCGGCACCGCCGATGCGGTACTGATGGTGGAATCGGAAGCCAAGGAGCTTTCGGAAGAAATCATGCTCGGCGCCGTGATGTTCGGCCACCGCCACTTCCAGCCGGTGATCAAGGCGATCATCGAGCTCGCCGAGAAGGCCGCCAAGGAGCCGCGCGAAGTCACCGTCGTCGATGACAGCGCGCTCGAAAAGGAAATGCTTGGCCTCGTCGAGCAGGACCTGCGCAAGGCCTATGCCATCCCGGTGAAGCAGGACCGCTACGCAGCAGTCGGCGCCGTGAAGGAAAAGGTGATGGCGCACTACTTCCCGGAAGGGAAGGAGCCTACTTACGACAAGCTGCGCGTCGCCGGCGTGTTCAAGGAGCTCGAATCCAAGATCGTGCGCTGGAACATCCTCGACACCGGCAAGCGTATCGACGGCCGCGACTCCAAGACCGTCCGCAGTATTCTCGCCGAAGTCGGCGTGCTGCCACGTGCGCATGGTTCGGCGCTGTTCACCCGCGGTGAAACCCAGGCGATGGTCGTTACCACGCTCGGCACCGGTGAAGATGAGCAGTATATCGACTCGCTGTCGGGAACGTACAAAGAGACGTTCCTGCTGCACTACAACTTCCCTCCCTATTCGGTCGGTGAAACAGGTCGTCTGGGCGGAACCAAGCGCCGCGAAATCGGCCACGGCAAGCTCGCCTGGCGCGCGATCCATCCGGTTCTGCCGGGTCACCACGAATTCCCCTACACCATCCGCGTGGTGTCGGAGATCACCGAGTCGAACGGTTCGTCCTCGATGGCCTCGGTCTGCGGCGCTTCACTTGCGCTGATGGATGCCGGCGTGCCGTTGAAGCGCCCGACGGCGGGTATCGCCATGGGTCTGATCCTCGAAGGTTCGCGCTATGCGGTCCTGTCGGACATCTTGGGTGACGAAGATCACCTCGGCGACATGGACTTCAAGGTAGCCGGCACCGAGCAGGGCATTACCTCGCTGCAGATGGACATCAAGATCGCAGGCATCACCGAGGAGATCATGAAGGTCGCTCTCGGCCAGGCGAAGGATGGTCGCATCCACATCCTCGGCGAAATGGCGAAGGCACTCACCAATGCCCGCGCCGAGCTCGGCGAATATGCGCCGCGCATCGAGACCTTCAAGATCGCCACCGACAAGATCCGTGAAGTGATCGGCACCGGCGGCAAGGTGATCCGCGAGATCGTCGAAAAGACCGGCGCCAAGGTCAATATCGAAGACGACGGCACCGTGAAGGTCGCCTCTTCGGATGGTGAAGCCATGAAGGCCGCCATCAAGTGGATCAAGTCGATCGCCTCCGATCCGGAAATCGGGCAGATCTATGAAGGCACCGTCGTCAAGGTGATGGAGTTCGGAGCGTTCGTGAACTTCTTCGGCGCCAAGGATGGTCTGGTTCACATCAGCCAGCTCGCCGCCGGCCGCGTGCAGAAGACCGGCGATGTCGTCAAGGAAGGCGACAAGGTCAAGGTCAAGCTGCTCGGCTTCGACGATCGCGGCAAGACGCGTTTGTCGATGAAGGTTGTCGATCAGGAGACCGGCGAAGACCTTGAAGGTAAGCAGAAGGCCGAAGGCGAAGCCGCTCCTGCAGCTGAGTAGGCTCTTTATAAGCGAATGAAAAAAGGGCGGCCCAAAGGCCGCCCTTTTTGTTTTATAGTTTGGTTCACCGAAGGGCGTGGACCCCCTCCCTCAAGCCACGTAGCGGCGCAGCGGGGAGGGTAGCGCGTAGCGCTGGGTGGGGAGCCCCACGTGAGGTCCTTCGTGGGGATAGACCCCACCCGTCTCGAAGCTCGCTGAACGCTCGCTTCTCACCACCCTCCCCACTGCGCGTGGCTACGCCACGCTTGGGGGAGGGAGAAGCGGAGCTTCCTACTTCTTCTCCGCCAGCCCCAACGCATCCGCCATCACGCGAAACACTTCCGTGTTGTCCATCTGCCCCTTCACGCGATCGCTGCCCGGGCCCGTCGCCGTCAGGATCACGTCCTCGCCGGAATGCACGCTGGCATTCATCATCGCCGGCAGATTGCCGAGCCGCAGCATGGCGCCCGGCGCGTTCTTGTATTTCTCGTTCGCAATGAATGTATTCGGCGCTTCGCCCTTCTGGGTCGGCTCGAACGGGCCATCCAGCTTCGGTCGCAGCGTCTCGTAGTGATCGGGCAGGCTGGCCGACATGATCGCCAGCCGCCGGCTCACATCCACGCGGGACGGATAGCCTTCCGCATCCGGTACCGGATAGTTCGGGAAGCCGGCCTTGTCATAGACGCCGATTCGCTCGCGCAGCGGCAGATTCGTTTCCGTCGTCATGTCGTCATTGATGGTGCCGACCAGGCTGTTCGGATGGCTGTGATCGGACACCACGAGGATCAGTGTATTGTCGCCGCGCTTGGTCGCCCAGTCCTTGGCCAGCTTCACCGCATTGTCGAGCATGATCACGTCATAGACCGCGCGGTCGAAATCGAGCAGATGCGCATATTTGTCGATCATGCCGGACTCCACCATCAGGACGAAGCCCTTGTCGTTGCGCGACAGCACGTCGAGCGCGGCCTGCACCTGTTCAGTGAGATCCGGCTGCTCCGGGTATTTCCTCACGCCGCCGCCCTTGAGAAATTTGCGGTCGAGTACGCCGTCCATATTGCCCGGCGTGAACAGGCCGAGCAGCTTTGTGGTGTCAGATTTGTCGGCGGTCGCCTTCAGTTCGCCTGCGGTCTTCACGTAGGAATAGCCGGCTTCCTTGAACCTGGCGATGTAATCGACATCGTCGCGGCGCTTCGAGGAGTCCGCAGCTTGCGGCAAAAAATTCGCTGCGCCGCCGCCGAGGATGACATCCGGCTTCGCTGCAAACATCTGTGCGACGATTTCGTCATAGGCCGCGCGACGGCGCGTATGCGCGACCATCGAAGCCGGCGTAGCGTCTTGAATCTCGGTATTGGTGACGATACCGACAGCGAGATCGAGCTTGCGCTTGACGAGGCTGGTGATGGTCTCGACCCTGGGATCGTCGAACACGTCGCGCGTGCGGTCGGCATAGACGCCGAGCGCATTGGTCGCGCTCTTGTGGCCGGTCGTGTAGGCGCTTGCCGAATTGGCGCTATCCGTGATGATTGAATCCGTGCCGGCGGTGCCGACCAGCGCCATGTTCGGCATGTCGTCGATTGCGAGCTTGCCGCTGCTCTTGCCTTCCTTGATGCCTTTGGAAAGAATGCGCGCGGCGACGCGATGCGACAACGACAAGCCGTCGCCGACGAAAAGGATGACGTTCTTCGCCTTGCGGGCGCCGGTGTCATAGACGTTCCACGTCACCGATTTTGTGAGGCTGCCCGCTGTCACCTCGATCGTGTAGGCGCCGGGCTTGTCGAGCGCCACATCGCGCAGCAGCAGCGCCGATTGATCCTTGCCATCCTCGCGCTCGATATAGTCGGCACTTTTGCCGAAGGCCGCGTTCTGCTCGGTGCCGTTGATCGTCACCTTGATATCAGAGGCTGCGATCTTCTCGGGCAGTTCAACCTTGAAGTCGAATTTCGAGCCAGCGAGAATCTCTGCGCGATCGATCGGATAAATGGTCTGGGCCGACAGCGCCGTGCTGGTCAGCAGAAGCACGCTTGCAACTGCAATGAATGTCTTCGTCATGACGAAATTTTCCCCTAAAGCGCCAGCGGGCGGCGCTCATTTGGCATTACGACGAATGGATGACTGGCGGGTGACGTGCGATGATGTCGACGCTCATCGCCTTGAACTTTCGAGATAGCTGCAGAGCATGTCCGCCAACCCATCCGCGAACGTCGTGATCTCTGCGGTAGATCGCGGTCGCATGGAGAAATCCTTTCCCACCCCGCTCAAGGTCGAGGTGATGACATCGACGACCAGCGTTCTCTTGTCTTCGGTCGCCGTGGGCAGCGCATGCGCGATGAAGTCTGCAAAGGTACGTCGCCCAGCGGCCATCGCCTTGCGCGACTCCGGCGCATCGCGATAGAGCGGCGCCGCGCCATCGAGCGCGTGGCGGATGTCGGCTTCGTCGCATTCCGATTTGATGAAGGCATGGACCAGCCTGCGCAGCCGTGTCGATGGCGACGCGCTGTGATCCTCCAGGATCTGGCGGAGCATGTCATTGGTGTCGCGCCATTCGTCGCTCTGCAGCCGAAACAGGATCGACGCCTTGTTCGGGAAGTACTGATATAGCGACCCGACGCTGACGCCCGCCTTCTCAGCCACGCGGGCAGTCGTGAAACGGTGAAATCCCTCTTTCGCCAAAACCTGAATAGCCGCCTCGAGAATGGCGCCGACCAGCTCTTCGGAGCGAGCCTGTTGCGGCTGTTTTCTCGAATGAATCAAAGGGGTTACGCGGCGCGCCATCGGTGGCCTCGTCAATGCGATTAGTAAATGCGAATAAATATTCGTATTTCAGACGAGCGCAATCAAGCGCTCTTTTGCAGGAAAACTCATGAGCACACTCACGACGGATCCCGTCGCATCTGTTCTTCGCCGCCTGTTCGACGAGGCGGAAGCTGCGAGACCATATACAAGACAGGCAGTTGCCGATCTGTCCGATGACGACCAGCAGCGAATGATGACGAGCAGGGAAGATTATGTCGAACTCTACAGCCGGTTCAGGGATGTCCCGTTGGCGGTGTCGCGCGAGACAGGGGCTCTGCTCTATATGCTGGTGCGATCGACCGGAGCCCGGTCGATCGTCGAATTCGGCACGTCATTCGGTACCTCGACGCTGCATATGGCAGCAGCGCTCAAGGACAATGGCGGCGGCAAGCTGATCACCAGCGAATTCGAGCCATCGAAGCTCGCGATAGCGCGGCAGAATCTCGCCGAAGGCGGTCTGATTGATCTGGTGGAATTCCGTGCAGGAGATGCTTTGCAAACATTGCGGACGGATTTGCCAGACACCGTCGATCTGTTGCTGCTGGATGGCGCCAAGGCGCTCTATCCAGAGGTGCTGTCGATCATCGAAAGCCGCCTCAAGAAGGGTGCTTTTATCATCGCGGACAACGCGGACTACAGCCCGGATTATCTCGCTTATGTCCGCAATCCCGCGAACAGCTATCTGTCCGTGCCGTTCGGCGACGATGTCGAACTCTCGATGCGGATGTGAATGCGTCGGGCGGATGATGCTCTCATCCGTCCCGCATCACTTTCTTACTTCTCGTCGCTGCCCAGTTTCGGAATCGTCGCGCCCTCGCCAGCGCTGATCAGGCCGGTCTTCGAATAGATGCCCAGCTTCGCGCGCGTATCGGTGATGTCGAGATTGCGCATGGTCAGCTGACCGATACGATCCGCCGGTGTGAATGGGGCGTCCTCGACCTTCTCCATGCTCAGGCGTTCCGGCGCATAGGTCAGGTTCGGGCTTTCGGTGTTGACGATTGAATAGTCGTTGCCGCGGCGCAGTTCGAGCGTCACTTCGCCGGTGATGGCGCGGGCGACCCAGCGCTGTGCGGTCTCGCGCAGCATCAGCGCCTGCGAGTCGAACCAGCGGCCCTGATAGAGCAGGCGGCCGAGCTTCATGCCGTTGATGCGGTACTGCTCGATGGTGTCTTCGTTATGGATGCCGGTGACGAGGCGCTCATAGGCGATGTGCAGCAGCGCCATGCCGGGCGCTTCATAGATGCCGCGGCTCTTGGCTTCGATGATGCGGTTCTCGATCTGGTCGCTCATGCCGAGGCCATGGCGGCCGCCGATCACATTGGCCTCCAGGAACAGCGCGACGGGATCGGCAAAAGTCTTGCCGTTCAGCGCGACCGGCTGGCCCTCTTCGAACCGCACCGAAACGCGCTCGGCCTTGACCGCGCAGTCGTCCTTCCAGAATGGCACGCCCATGATTGGATTGACGATGGTGATACCGGTGTCGAGATGTTCGAGATCCTTGGCCTCGTGGGTCGCGCCGAGCAGGTTGCTGTCGGTGGAATAGGCCTTCTCTGCCGACATCTTGTAGGCGAAGCCGTTGGCGGTCATGAAGGCCGACATTTCGGCGCGGCCGCCGAGCTCGTCGATGAATAGCTGGTCGAGCCAGGGCTTGTAGATCTTCAGCTCGGGATTGGTCAGCAGTCCGTAGCGATAAAAGCGCTCGATGTCGTTGCCCTTGAAGGTCGAGCCGTCGCCCCAGATATTGACGCCGTCTTCCTTCATGGCGGAGACGAGCATCGTGCCGGTCACAGCGCGGCCGAGCGGGGTGGTGTTGAAATAGGTGATGCCGCCGGTGGAGACGTGAAACGCGCCGGCCTGAATCGCGGCGATGCCCTCATGCACCAGCTGGGCGCGGCAATCGACGAGGCGGGCTTTCTCGGCGCCGAACTCCATGGCCTTGCGCGGAATCTCGTCGTAATCGGCCTCGTCGGGCTGGCCGAGATTGGCGGTATAGGCGAAGACTTTGGCGCCCTTCTGCTTCATCCAGAGCAGCGCCGCCGACGTGTCGAGGCCGCCGGAGAAAGCGATACCGACATTCTTGCCGGTGGGGAGGCTCTTCAAGATCGTGGTCATGGGGCGTCCAATCGAGGCTATTTTTCGCGGTCAGCGATAGCCCGGCAGGGCAAAGGGCGTCAACGCGGGAACAACTCTCTTGTCGCTTGGCTCCTTGCTGTCGTCACCCGGCTTGACCGGGTGATCCAGTAAACTCCGGCCGGTGTGTACTGGGTTGCCCGGTCCTAGCGCGCAATGGCGCGTGCGGCCGGGCAACGACAGGCAGGGCTCAGTCGTGCTGGTGCTCGGTGATACGGCTCACGAAGCCCGGCTTCGGCTGCCGCCCGATCATCCGTAGCCGCCAGCGATAGCCCGGCCAGGCGATTTTGGTCAGCCAGCGATCGACGTCCTCGTCCGTCATCCGGGTTCGCGGCCAGCGGTAAATCCACCCATGCACGAGCCAGATCACCAGAAAGGAGGCGAGTCCGGCAATGGTCACGTCGGTGAAGAAATGGCCGCCAAAGGCCATCCGCCAGCCGGAGGTGGCGAGGCCGAACACCGTCGCCATCGCATAGGCCGCGGGGCGCATCGCCGGCGGCGCCAGTGCGGCCGGCGCATAGGTCCAGAACGCCGTGGCGCCTTCGCCAGAGAAGAACGAGCAATTGCGTGCGCATTGTCCGGTCGGATCCCACCAGGCCTTGAACTGCCAGGGGCCGCCGAGTTCGGTCACCGCCACGGGCCGCGGCCGGCTCCAGAAGCTCTTGAAGGTGAAATTGGTGAGAAAGCCTGCCGACATCACCATGGTGATGACCAGGAAAGCCATGGTGCGCCCCTTCACCAGCAGTGGCCGGTTCGGCCAGATCAGCTTGACGATCAACGCAAGGATGGATGGCGCCACGAACGCCCAGGCGATCCACATGGCCGCGTTCCGCGCGAATTGCGCGTAGGGCAGGCCCGAAGCGGGGAAATTGCGGGTTTCCGGATCGTAGAACAGCGCCGCGAGCTTGAGATCGAGTTCGGGCCAGATGCCGAAAGTCACGAGGATCGCCGCGAGCAGCGCGAGCGCGATGAGGAGGCCAGTCCGGTTCATGGCGGGCGGTTTATCCGAGGCCGGGGAGGAAGGAAAGTTAAAGGACTATAACTTTGCCGCGGCATCCGGCTGCGGCGGAAGCCGCCGCGGCTGCTTCCATGCGCCGGCATTGCGGCCGGCGATCACCCAGTAGATCAGCCCGGCGACGATGCCCGCCCCGGTCACGACTTCGAGATGGCGGCGCACGATGCCGTCGAATGTCATGGTGGTGGTGTCGTAAGGAATCAGGCCGAGATAGCAGGCGAGGCCGACCACGCCGCCGCCGAGTGCATAGGCAAGCACGCTGCGGATGTTGAAGGCCTCGGTGATGACGACAACAATCAAAGCCGGGATCAGCGCGAAGCCCGAGAAGAAGATAAAGCCGAAGCCGACGAGGATATTGATCGCATCGGGATTTACGATCCCGGTATCCATGGCGCTGAGTTCGGGGAACAGGATCGAGAAAGTGACGATCGCGCCGCCGACCATGCAAGCCACGCAGAATGCGAAGAGGATGACAATGATGCGGCCGATCAGGGACATGGCATCTTTCTTTTCGCCATTGCCCCACACTCTCCCCTCATCCTGAGGAGCGGCCACCGGCCGCATCTCGAAGGATGCGTGTGGAGCACATGGTTCGAGACGGCGCTTCGCGCCTCCTCACCATGAGGGCGGAGCGAGAAGAGCATCAATCCGTCATCGCCATTGCGCGCAGCGCCTGGCGTTCACGCGCGCTCAGCTTCTCCGTCTCCG
The DNA here is from genome assembly GCA_030147505.1 of Tardiphaga sp. Classification (GTDB taxonomy): domain Bacteria; phylum Pseudomonadota; class Alphaproteobacteria; order Rhizobiales; family Xanthobacteraceae; genus Tardiphaga. The sequence continues at coordinate 40,509 of JASBVG010000012.1, read as the reverse complement.
ACTTCAGCTGCCCGCAAGCTGCGAGAATGTCGCGGCCGCGCGGCGTGCGCACCGGCGAGGAATAGCCGGCATTGAAGATATATTCGGAGAACTTCTCGATCTGCGCCCAGTCCGAGCACTCGTAGCGCGTGCCCGGCCACGGATTGAACGGGATCAGATTGATCTTGGCATGGATGCCCTTGAGCAGCTTCACCAAGAGCTTCGCATCCTCGAGCGAGTCGTTGACGCCTTTCAGCATGACATATTCGAACGTGATGCGCCGCGCATTGGAGGCGCCGGGATAATCACGGCACGCCTGCAGCAGCTCCTTCAGCGGATATTTCTTATTGAGCGGCACCAGCTCGTTGCGCAGCTCGTCGCGCACCGCGTGCAGCGAGATCGCCAGCATCACGCCGATCTCGTCGCCGGTGCGCGCGATGTTCGGGACCACGCCCGACGTGGATAGCGTGATGCGCCGGCGCGAAATGCCGATGCCTTCATTGTCCGAGACAATCAGCAGCGCGTCGCGCACGGCCTCGAAATTGTAGAGCGGCTCGCCCATGCCCATCATCACGATATTGGTGATGCGGCGGTTCGTGCCCGGCTGGTCGCGGTCGGCCCAGTCGTTGAGGCGGTCGCGCGCCACCATGATCTGGCCGACGATCTCGCCCGGGGTCAGATTGCGCACCAGCCGCTGGGTTCCCGTGTGGCAGAACGAGCAGTTCAGCGTGCAGCCGACCTGCGACGAGACGCAGAGCGTGCCGCGGTCGGTTTCGGGGATATAGACACACTCGACCTCATGGGCGCGCTCGCCATGGGTGCCCGAGGGCAGCTTCAGCAGCCATTTCCGGGTGCCGTCGCTGGAAATCTGCTCGACGGCCACTTCCGGCCGGTCGACCGTGAAATGCTGCTCCAGCTCCGTCCGCATGTCTTTGGAGATGCTGGACATTTCCGCAAAGCTTCGGGCTCCCCGATAATACAGCCAGTGCCAGATCTGCTGGCTGCGCATCTTCTGCTGCGCCGGCTTGACGCCGATGGAACCGAGCTTCTCGGCGATCTGTGCCCGTGACAGACCGATCAGCGACGGCTTTGCCAGCGGCACATAGGTTTCCGTCGCCACCTTCTCCAAAGGGAAGGAGCGGGCGGTCTCAACGACAGCGGCAGCCTCGGCAGAAGCGGGGGTCATGGCATTCGATCACTGATGTCGCGGGAAATCCCGCCTCAAATAGGCTTTTCGCGCCCGAATGGAAAGGCGCCAAATGCGGCAATATTAACGGCGGCAAGGATTTAGGGTGGGTTCCGCCGGCAATTACCGCCGGCACTCCTGCGCGACCTTGTCGAGCGCCTGCGACAGGCCCTTCATCGAGAAAGAGTCGATGGTCTCGGTACCTTTGGCAGAAAGGCCTTTCACGGTCACGTCGCCGGCCTTGCGCAGCGCCTCGACCAGACGTTCTTCTTCCGCAGCGTTCTTGATCCAGAGCCCGTCGCCCTGAGTGTACATTGCAAACTTCGCGCCGCCGACATCAAGTGTCGATTCATAGCCCGGCTTTAGCTGATAGCCGATCATGATCGAGACTTCGTTGGTCACCTTTTCGGCGGGACGTGTCGAGATGAAGGCGTAAGCCGGGTCGCGTGGACGGTTGGCGGGATTGGTTTTGGATGAGGCGGGCTTGGCGAGCGCGAAGCAAACCTTCTTGCCACCCGGTGCGGCAGTGTAGGCGCCCCATGAACCGAACTGGCCCAGCAATGTCGGCTCGGCTCCGCCCGCAGCGGCCGGTGCAGCCGCCTGCTTGGCGGGAGCGGCCTTGCCCTTGGATGATTGCGCTTGCGCATGACCAGCAATGCCGATCATCACACCACCCATCAACGCAATTCTCAGGATTCGCCGCACGGACATCAGGTGTCGATCCTCTATCTTTGTGACTGGAAGATGGCCTGGAATCACACGCGCCAACTGACTTGCAGATAAACACATCAACCTTGTTTGAAAAGGTTGAGGCGCTGCGCCGAAAGATAGCAGGTTCGCGATGGACTGCATGTGGTGTGCGAAGCGTCGTCCTCAACTTTTCGCACGGGCCGCACGCTGTGCTGCCCATTGCGCGTCGGTCCAATGCAGCAGATCTTCCGCACCGGATGAGCGTAGATGGGCGCCGCCATCCTGCACCACCATCTCGCCATTGATATAGCCGGCCTGATCGGAAATCAGGAAGCTGGCGAGATTGGCGAGTTCGCTGTGTTCGCCGGCACGGCCGAGCGGATTGCGCGCCGCAGGGCTGGAGCCGCGACCCTCGGGATGCAACTGTCCGTCCGCACCCGGGGTGGGGAAAGGACCCGGTGCAATCGCCACGAGACGAACGCCCTTCGGCCCCCATTCGACGGCGAGCGATTTGGTCATCGCCAGCAGACCGGATTTCGCCATTGCCGACGGCATGGTGAAAGCGCGGCCGGTGATCGTCGATGTCGAGAGGATGCTGAGTACGACGCCGTTATGCTGCGACTCGATCCAGCGCCGTCCTGCTTCGAGCGTGCAATACATCGCGCCATGCAGCGTCGGCGCGAGGATCGCATCGGCAGCACGTGCGGAGAGATGTTCGCTCTGCGCGATAAAGGTCGCCGCTGCATTGTTGACGAGGATGTCGAGCGGGCCATCCTGCCAGATCGTAGTCATCATGTCGGCGACGGCGTTGGCGTCACGGATGTCGCAGGTGAAGGCGCTCACCTTCGCTCCGCACTCGGTGTGAAGTTGCGCTGCGGCCTCGTTCAGCATCACACTGCGTCGGCCGCAGATCGCCAGTTCCGCGCCGAGCTCCGCAAAGCGGCGGCTCATCGCCGCACCAAGCCCGGAGCCGCCGCCGGTCACAAGAATGCGCTTGCCCGCGAGGAGACCTTTTTCAAACATTGTTCGTTTCCTGCATTGCCCGTAAAGCGGAATGCGTCCCGTTGATGACGGTTGCGGGCCCCGGCTAAATCCTTCATGAATCCCCCAACTGTCTCAAGCCGAAGGCCAGGGTGCATCGATGAAAGCTATTCTCTGCTCGCAATATTGCGAACCCGACGATCTCGTTTTTGCCGATGTGGAGGATCCCGTCGCTGGCGAGGGGCAGGTAGTCATTGCCATCAAATCGGCAGCATTGAATTTCTTCGACATCCTGATGATTCAGGGCAAATACCAGGTCAAGCCGCCATTCCCGTTCTCACCGGCTGCAGAAGTCGCTGGTGTGATCGAGAGCGTCGGTGCTGGCGTTACCTCGCTGAAGGTTGGTGATCGCGTCGTCGCTTCGATCGGTCACAACGGCGCCCGGCAAAAGGTTGCTGCGGCCGCTGCGTCTGTCATCAAAATTCCCGACAATCTCGATTTCGACCGCGCCGCCGGTGTCATCGTGATCTACGGCACCGCGTTGCATGCGCTGGAAGATCGCGCCTCGCCGAAGCCCGGTGAAACGCTGGCCGTTCTCGGCGCCGCCGGCGGCACCGGCCTCGCCGCGTGTGAACTCGGCAAGTTGCTCGGTCTCAAGGTGATCGCCTGCGCGTCGTCGGACGAGAAGCTCGAATTCGCCAAGAAGCATGGCGCTGAGATCGGCTTCAACTACGCGAAAGAAGATCTCAAGGAAGGCCTCAAGAATCTCACTGGCGGCAAGGGCGTCGACATCATCTTCGACCCGGTCGGCGGCAAATATGCGGAAGCCGCCCTGCGCGCGATTGCGTGGGAGGGCCGCTTCATGGTGATCGGCTTTGCGGCCGGCGACATTCCGAAAATGCCGCTCAATCTGGCGCTGCTGAAGGGCTGCGATATCCGTGGCGTGTTCTGGGGCGCATGGGTGCGGCAAAACCACGACAAATATCGCGCGAGCATCGAGAAGTTGCTGAAGTGGGCCGCCGAGGGCAAGATCTCAGCCCATGTGGACCGCACCTTCCCGCTGGAGAAGACGGCAGAAGCGATGAAAGTGCTCGCCGGACGTCAGGCCATGGGCAAGGTGATTTTGCATCCGTAAGCGGATCAGCCCTCGTCTGGCTCCTCACTAAGGCCGCGCGCGATTGCACGTCGCGCGGCCTCGCGATGATCCTCATTGATATGCGTCGCCACCATGCGCAGCGCTGTCGCGAGGATCGCGGCGTCGTCTCCGAAGCCGAGGATCGGCAGCACATCCGGCACGAAGTCAAACGGCAGGACGAAATAAGCGAGTGCGCCCAGCAGCGCCGCCTGCACATGGCGGGGCGTCTGCCGGTCGAAGGCGCAGTAATAGGCCGCGAGCAGGTCTTCCATGAAGGGCAGCTTCACGGCCAGCCGCTTCAGCTTGCGCCAGAACTGCTTGCGAACGCTTTCGCGGTCCTGCGCCAGCCGGTCGGCCGGTTCAAACCCCACGCTGTGTTCGGTGGCCATTGGCAAGGTTCCTCGGTGCCAGGTCATACGCACTTCAGATGGTGTCGGAGGTCGCACTCTGCAACGAATGACAATCGTCAGGTGCTGAGTTGCCCCGCGATCGCATCCATCACCTTCGCCAGATCGATGTCCTTTTGCGTCAACCCATCGGCATCGTGAGTGCTCAGCACCACTTCCACAGTCTTGTAGACATTGCGCCATTCCGGGTGGTGATCACGCTTCTCGGCGATCAGCGCGACCCGTGCCATGAAGCCGAAGGCCTCGCTGAAATCCTTGAAGGTAAATGTTCGCGCAATGGCGTCCCGGCCCGCGACGTCGCTCCAGTCGGGCAGCGCGCTCAGCGCCGCCTTGCGCCCTTCCGCCGATAGCCGCTCCACCATGGCAACCTCCTGCTTCACCTGAACTTTATCTCAACGCGCACGCCCACAATCGGGATCCATGCCACAATTAAGGCGGCAATGCCGATCAATTGGATAACCACGCGCTCCGGTAACCATGCTTGAGGCGGAACGGACGGGCACGCGGGAACTTTGCTAGACTGTGGCTCCAACCCACTTTGGTGACAATGGATTTGAAGCGCCTGTTTTCGAGATCGATGGCGGATGGACCCGAGGTCGTCGGACCGGTCGGGCTGCCGTCGCCGCGTTCGGTCCGGCGCAAGATGACGTTGATCACGCTGGCGGGCACGCTCGCCATCGTCGCCGCCGTGGCCGGCGCTTACTACTTTGCCATGAAGCCGGTACCGCTGAAGATAGCGGTAGGTCCGCAAAACAGCGACGACGTCAAGGTCGTGCAGGCGCTGGTGCAGGCCTTCTCGCGCGATCATCGCTCGGTGCGACTGCGACCACAGATCACCGATGGCGCCACGGCCAGTGCGCAGGCATTGGCCGACGGCAAAGCCGATCTCGCCGTGATTCGCGGTGACCTAACTGTGCCAAAGAACGCGCGGGCCGTCGCGGTGCTGCGCAAGAATGTCGTCGTGATGTGGGTGCCCCCGGCCGCCAAGGGTGTCCGAGGCAAGAAGGCGGCGGCGAAGATCACCAAGATCTCCGAACTCGCCGGCAAGCGCATCGGCGTGATCGGCAAGACCCAGGCCAATGTCAATTTGCTGAATGTGATCCTGCGCCAGTATGGCGTCGATCCGGCCAAGGTGGCGGTGACGCAGTTCTCGGTGGCGGATGTCGGCGATGCGATCAAGGACCAGAAGGTCGATGCCTTCCTCGCAGCGGGTCCCGTCAACAGCAAGATCACCGGCGATGCGATCCAGTCCTCGACACGCGATGGCGGTGCGCCGACCTTCCTCGCCATCGATTCCGCGGATGCCATCGCGCAGAACTATCCGGTCTATGAGTCTTCGGAAATTCCGGCCGGTACCTTCGGCGGCGCGCCGGCGCGCCCGGATGACGACGTGAAGACCATTAGTTTCTCGCATCACATCGTGGCGCGGCAGGGCCTCTCGGACGTCACGGTCGCGGCGTTGACGCGGCAGTTGTTTGCGGTCCGCCAGCAGATCATCAATGATTTTCCTCTCGCAGCGAAAATCGAGACGCCCGACACCGACAAGGACGCGGTGATTCCCGCCCATCCGGGCGCTGCGGCCTATGTCGATGGTGAGGAAAAGACCTTCCTCGATCGCTACAGCGATTACATCTGGTGGAGTCTGATGGGCCTCTCGGCCATGGGCTCCGCAGGCGCGTGGTTCGCGAGCTATTTCCGCCGCGACGAACGCAACGTGAATGTCTCGCAGCGCGACCGCCTGCTGGACATGATCGCGCTCGCGCGCAAATGCGACTCTCTCGAAGAACTCGACAGCATGCAGGCCGAAGCCGATGGCATCCTGCGCGATACGCTCACATGCTACGAGCACGGCGCGATTCAGGAGGGCACGCTGACGGCCTTCAACATCGCGCTCGAGCAATTCCACAACGCCGTCGCCGATCGCAAGGCGCTGATCGGCATGGCGCCGCCCGAGCCTGCGCGGCAATTGCCGCGACCGCTGGCGGTCTAGCGTCTGAGATAACGCCAGCCAATCACGACGCCGCTGATCGAGACGACGGTGCCGAGGATCGACAGCAGGATCACCACGATGTCCCAGACCGGACGATATTTCAGCAGCAGCTGGAAATCGAGGCTGTGCAGGGCGTTGAACAGCCAGCGATAGCTGCGCCGACTCGCATCCGCCTGACCGACGATGTCGCCGGTGATGGGGCTGATGTGAATCCAGGTCTGCGCATCGTCGTTGAAGATCGCGCGCAGCACTGGCAATTCGCGCTCGCGGTGATGGGCGTACCAGTAGGAATCGTAGGTTTTCAGCTCGATTTGTGCCGTTATTTGCGCGTTCGGGAGCAGTTTTGCTGCGGCAGTCCGGAGGCGGTCTTGTGGCAGCACAGCGGCAGCGCCGGTCGCCGCATCCAGCACCGTCTGCATGCCATTACGAGATTTCGTAATCGTCAGTGGGGTGCCATCGATCCAGACAAAGCGCGCTTCCACCACTCCGGATTGCGCCGCAGGCAATTTTGCTGCGATCGTCGGTGCATCATGACCCATGTAGCGCTGCAGCATTTCTCGCGTCGTGTTGCGATCTGAGAAATATTGGCCGGGATTGACTGACAGCCAGCCGGAGAACATCCAGGTCAGGATAAAAATGCCGGCGATCAGGCCGGTGACATGGTGCCAGGCCATCCAGCCGCGATAGGGCGTTATATTTCCGTTCGCATAACGCCGCTTCAGGCGCATGCGCAGGATGCCGATCCAGATTCCGGTGATGCCGACGACGAGGCAGATGCCGGACGACCACAGGATCACCTGCCGCCATAGCGCGCCGTCCTTGCGAAGAATTGTCGGATAAATCCAGTGCGGGATCGAGCCGAGCCAGTTCCAGATGCGTTCGCGCCGATTCGTATCGAGTGCGACCTCGCCAGAACGGGATGAGACGTAGAGCTTTGTACTCGCGTCATCTCCGAGATCGATGAGATAGAACGGGCGCAGCGGATCGTAGCGCGCGACGACACTCCATTGATCGCGGTCGATCATCTCCTCGAGGCGCGGGGATTTGCTCGCGGGATGATGCGCGGCAACCGCAAGTGCTTGCCGTTCGGAAATATCAGCGATCGATCGGCTATCGACGGCGGAGATTGTTTGTCGCTTGCCGCCCCAGTCGCTCAGCCGATACACCGGCTCATCCGCGAGCATCGTCAATCGCAATTCGCGCGGATAGCGCGTGCTGCCGGCGACTTTCATCGCATCATCGGGAGAAAGCCTTACTTTCTCCCATGCGAGTTCTGGCAGCGCCGCCAACCTCTCTTTGTCGGAGAGGCCCGGGAAGGCGACATACATCATCACCACGCCAGAGATGAACCACATGGCGAAGAACAGGCAGGTGACGATGCCGATCCAGCGGTGGGTGAGATACAGCCACTGCCGGAGCTTTCGTTTGAGGCGAAACGCCACGGGTCAGAACTTCACATTCACTGCGAGCTGCGCCGTGCGTGGCATGCCGAGCAGCCACTGTGTAGCGTTGCCGGATGTCGCATAGACCGTGTCGAACAGGTTGTAGACGCGGAACGATACCGTGGTGTTGAGGTCCGGCTTCCACTGCACGCCGGCATTGACCACGTTATAGGCCGGCATCTCCACCGTATTCGCAATGTCGGCATAACGCTTGCCGACAATCTGCACACCCGCATTGGCCGACCAGTTCGGCGCGAAAGCCCAGGTCGCCCAGATGTTCGAGATGTTTTGCGGCACATTGGTCGGCACATTGCCGGCATAATTGACGAAGCTGTTGCCGACCGGCTGCAGGTTGTCGTCGTATTTCGCACGCAGGAACGTGGTGTTGGCGTCGATGCGCCAGCCGTAGTCGAGCACGAAGCCGACAGAGGCCTCGATGCCGCGTGACGATTGCTGGCCGACCTGCGTGACGATGGTGGGGTTGATCGGATCGCGAGCCAGCAGGTTGTTCTTCACGATGTCGTAGGCGGCGAGAGTCCATTCGCCGCGGCCACCCCAGAACGATTGCTTGACGCCGATTTCGGCCTGCTTGCCGGTAGCGAGGTCGTAATTGCGGTTGCCGAAGGACAGGGAGAGCAGGCCGCCGACCGGATCGACCGCAGTGCTGTACTGACCGTAGAAAGCGAGATTCTTGATTGGTTCATATACCGCGCCGGCGCGCCACGTGGTCTTGGAGAACGACCTCTCATAGCTGCTGGCGGAGCTCAGATAGTCGGTGCGGATGATGGTCGGTTCGTCCTGGCGGATGCCGGCTACCAGCGACAGTTGATCGGTGATCGACAGGCGGTCTTCTGCGAAGAACGACACCTGATTGGCGAGGCTGCCGAACGTGGCCTGGGTCGGTACCGTCGAGAAATATGAGCCCGGGATAGGATTGTACGGATTGACCGACGAGCTCGCCGTATTGCCCGGCGAGTTGATCAGATAGGGCGAGAAGCTGGTGCGCGAGACATCGAAGCCGGCCAGGAACTCGTTCTTCATGCCGAACAGATGGCCGCGGAAGGTCGCGTCCATGCGGTCGCCGAGTTGCTGCTCATTGTGAAAGATTTCCAGATAGCTCGAGCGGTTGATCAGACCGGTCGTAGGGCTATAGGTGAAATTCTCCACATTCTTCCAGTGCCGCGCGGTGTCGAGATAGTACAGCGTATTGCGGACCGAGATGGCGTCGGTGACCTGCCACTCGGTCTTCACCTGGCTGAAGCTGTCCTGGTAGCGAATGACGCTGTCGCCTACATTGTAGTTCTTGAAGCGCAGCGATTCATCGAGTCGGCCATTGATCAGCGGCGCGCCGTAATAGCGCGATGGGCTACGGTCACCATAGTCGGTCGAGAGCGTCCAGGTGATGTCCTCGGTCTGCTTGATCTGAACCGCCGCATGGATCGCGACATTGGAGTTGTTGTCGCGATCGATCCAGCCGTCCGACATGTTGCCGGTGGCGGAGATGCGGTAGGCGACGTCCTTGCTCACGGGGCCGCCGCTGTCGACGGCGATGCGGCGGGTCATGTTGCTGTCGAGCGACATCTCGGCCTGATTGAACGGAATCCAGGTCGGCAGCTTGGTCACCACATTGACGGCGCCGCCCACGGCGCCCGCGCCATACATGACTGAGGCGGGACCGTGCAGCACCTCGATACGCTCGGCCGACCATGTGTCGAACGGGAAGGTTACGGTCCCGGCACCGATGGCGAGCTGCGTCCCGTCATACAGCGTCATGACCGAGCCGTTGCCGGTGAAGCCGCGGGCATTCAAGGCGATGCCGCCATTGCCGGGTGACGGTGCAGCCGTGAAGCCGATGGCGTTCTGAGTCACCGCATCGAGAAAGTTCTGCTGACCGCGTTCGGCCATGGTCTCTGCAGAGATCACTTCCACGCTTGCAGGCGTCTGCAAACGCGTCAGGCCAAGACGGCTGCCCGCGGTGCTGGCGCCAGTGAGATTGAGCGTCGGTGCAGCGAAGGCCGGGCCGGTGGATGTCGCAACCGGTGCGGCAGTCGTCGTCGCAACATTGCGCTGGGGGCGTGTGCGTGCGGCACGCGTTGCGTTGCCATTGGTCGCACGGCGTGCACGTTGCGGCGCGGCCGATGGCTGTACGACGACGGCGTCAAGCGTCCGGCTTGGCCGGGCTTCCTGCGTCCAGCCTTCAGCAGGAAGTAGCAGGCATGACAGGGCAGCGGAGAAGAGAAAGCGACGGCGCTTCGATTTGGAAGAGAGAGCGGAGGTCATCAAAAAGGACTCGCGATAACGTGGCACGTCACCGCAAACCAAGTCGCCTTGCAGTCCTTACGAACGCAACTCGACTTCCACCAGGACACCCCGCCCAATGTGCTCGCGTGTGACCACGACTGACGGCAGGTCTCCTGGCTCGCGGGTCAAAGCCTCGTCGCCGCCTTCCCAGGCTGGGGGCCCAGTGGCATGTGGCGCAGGCTCGCCGCTTACAGTTGCGGGGGCAGCCGCGGAATCGGTTCGCACAACAAGTGTTGCGCGGGCCTCACCGCATTCCCTTTTGGTCCCCGAAGGGCACCGTCGCGATCACGTTAGGGTGAAAGTCTGGAATGTGTCAAATACGTGGGCGGCCGTGGCTGCCGCTTTGCAGCGGTGTGTTGGAATTCTGCATCATGTCGCAAGCGGCTTTCCGTGAGAGGTCAGACAATCTGGCCCCGCCGCAATTTCCATGTGGCAACCGCGGCGATCAGCGCGATGACGAGGAGCAGCAACGCGATACGCGACGAGATGCGCCATGCAGTTGCCTGCGATGATGGTTCGCGCCATTGCCATGTCGGCAATGCGCGCAAATCGTCCATCGTGGTGGCGCGATCCCGATCGATCCGCGGCGCGAAGAATGCGCGCCACGTGCCATGAAATGCCTCGGTCTGGTTCTTGAATGCGAGAAACCGGCGCGAGTCGTTGCCTGCGATGAGATTCAGCGCCTCGTTGACCAGAATGGCCGGCGACAGGAAGCCGATGGTATCGACCAGATTCTGCTGCTGCAGCAACTGACGATCGAACTGGTTCAGCAGCGGTTCGACGCGTTCGTCGACGCGCTGCTTGGCCAGAAAGAAGGCACGCATGCGCGCCGGCACTTCGATGCGGCCGTCCTTCACCGCCAGCGTTTCGGGATCGGACGTGTAGCGATAGTCCGTGCTGTAGAGGTCCTCATATTCGCGCAGGGCGTCTGCCGTCACGACCCGGGTGCGGCTCGCAAGCTCGGTGCGGGATGGCGCCGGATCGATGGCGCCGACGAGGAGGTTCATGACGATGGGCAGGATGAGGACGAGCAACGTCCATCCGGAAATCAGGATCAGTGCATTGGTCGATGATGGCCGGCCGAAGGCGTTGACCAGTGCGGCAAGCGCGAACCAGAACAAAGTGTAGCTCGCCACGACCGCCGCCCACAGTGCCATGAACAGCATCGCATCCGCCGTTCGCGTCGCCGGGAAAACGGCGAGCAGCACGATCGGCGGCAGCGGAAGGACGATGGCGAGCAAGGCCAGATAGCGGGCGCCGACTTTCGCCGCGATCAGCGTGGCGAGCGACATCGGCTGCGCGAACAGCATGCGCAGCGTTCCCTGCTCGCGTTCGGCGGACAGCATGTTGAAGGACAGGCCGATCACCAGCAGCGGCAACACGAAGACGATCACGAAGGACAGGTCGAAATGTCCGCTGAGCAGATTCCACGGATTTTCGATCTCCGTATCGTACATGAACTGGACTTTGCTCAGATACGAGATGCGATAATAATTCGGGACCATGTCCGACTGGCCGATCGCCAGCGCCGCCAGTGCCGAATTCGGGAGGATGGTATGGCGCCCCGCCAGTGATCCGGCCAGGGCTGCGGGATTGGCGGGATTGCCGAACGGCACCAGCGCTTCCCTGCCGGCCAGCACGGATTGCAGGGTTTTCTCGTTGTCCGCCTGCTTTTTCTGAACGTGGCCGGCAACCTCGGCAATCATCGTCGCGCGTTGCTGGGCCTGGGTGATGCCGACATAGAGGCCGCCAAGCACCATCAGCGACAGGATGATGCCGACGATCGGCAGCGTCCGGTCGCGCAGCAGGATCGTCAGCTCGTGGCGGAAGATGAGCCCGAATGCCGGAACCGGGCGATGATGCATGGACGCCATGTCAGACCACTCGCGAACGGAGACGGGAAACCGAAATGACGGCGGATGCGAGCGCTGCGCCGAACATGATGGCCAGCAGGACGAGATCGATCCAGTAGCGGCTGGCCGCAAAGCCGACGGTCGGGAGCTGGTATCTGAATTCCGGCACGCGCGCCCAGAGCCCGGCGCCGGCTTTGTAGGTGAAATGGGCATCGCCGAGCGGGTCGGCATGGGTCACGAGATCGTCGCTGACGATGTCCTGGATCTTCCGGCGCTGCAGCTCCGCGGCGGTGGAGAAATCCCGATGCTGCGCGAAGTCGGTGCCGGCGAGCCCCATGGAATAGCCGCGCAGCGTGATGACCGGGGCAATGAATCCAACCCATTGCTGGAAGCGCTGCTGGCGCTCGAACGTGTCCCACAATTTGCCGAAGGTCTGATCGAGCACGCCGTAGCCGGTGTGGTCGTCGAGCTTCAGCGCGGCGCCCCATTTGCTCAGGGGCAGCGAAGCATCCCAGCGCGCATCGACATTGAAGGTCGATTTCCATGCCTTGCCGGCGGCTTCGGACATGTCGTGCGACAGGTCGGTGTTGAAGGACAGGCGCGAAGGTGTCGGATAGCTGACATTGGCCAGTTCGGATGCCGTTCGCGGCGCGATCAGCGTGGCGACGACCCAGAAGCCGAGCAGCAGCACCACGGCGGCGCGCGATGAACGCACGAGGGCGGACACGGCGATGGTGAGGAAGATGGAGAAGCCGAGATAAAGGCCGTAACCCGCCAGCAGCCAGATCATGCGATAGATGATGTCGGGCCGCTCGGCCGCGGGCAGGCGCCCGATCGCGAACAGCGCGAAGACGATCCAGACCGGGAAGACCAGCGCGAAAGCGCAGGTGCCGAGCGCCAGCGCCTTGCCGAACAGAAGCTTGCGCGCGGGAACGCCGATGCTGGCGAGCTGGCGCAGCGTGCCGCGCTCGCGTTCGCCGCTGATGCAGTTGAAGCCGATGACGACGATCAGGAGCGGAACGAGCACCTGCACGATCCAGGCGGGCGACAGCTGGCCGAAGCGCTGCAGCCCGGTGGCGTCCTGCGCCGGCCTGAATTTGAGCTCGCTCTGGCGATGCGCCTGCAGCCAGACCGTCGAGCCGACGAACGGCTCGATGCCGGGATCGAGCACCGCGAGCGGCGGTTCCGGCTTGAACACATGCATGCCCTGTTCGGCAGCGTCATGCGGGTGCCGCTCGCCCTGCTGGAGCCAGGCCTTGTAGTCGAGCGCCTGCCCCGCGGCGCGCTCGCTGTTGATCTCCGCCTGCCGGATGAAGCCGGAGGCGATGGCGACGACCGAGAGCAGCACGATGAGCGCCGCGGCCCACAGCATGCGCCCGTCGCGCGCGAATTCACGCAGGTCCTTGAGGGCTATCGTGCGGATCACGTCAGGTCCTCATATGTTCGAGATAGAGCGCCTGAAGATCGGCGTGGCTGACGTCGGCGCTGTCCAGTTGCTGTACGAGCTTGCCGCGCTTCATGATGCCGATCCGCGTGCCCGTCTGCCTGGCGTGAAACAGATCGTGCGTGGTGGTGAGGATGGCTACGCCGCTGCGGCTTGCCGTGACCAGCAGTTCGGAGAACTCGTTGGCCGCGGAGGGATCGAGGCCGGAGGTGGGCTCGTCGAGCAGCAGCGCTTTGGCATTCTTGGCGAGCGCGATGGCGATGCCGACCTTCTGGCGCATGCCTTTCGAATAGGTCCCGACCCGATCGTCGGCAGATTGCAGCGGCAGGCCTGCGGCCTGCAACAATGCGATCAAGCGCTCGCGGGGCAGTTCCTCCCCGATCGCCAGTGTCGAGAAGAAGGCCAGGTTCTCGACGCCCGACAACTGGCCGTAGAGATTCACCTGCTCGGGGATGTAAGCGAGGACACGCTTGGTCTCCAGCGGTTGTTCGGCGACATCCTGGCCGTCGATGAGCAGGCGGCCGGCGCTCGGCTGGATGAAATTCAGGAACAGGTTGATCAGCGTGGTCTTGCCGGCACCGTTGGCGCCGAGCAGGCAATAGATGTCGCCGGGCGCGACGTGCAACGACACATCGTCGAGCGCCGTCTTGGCTCCGAACTGCTTGCGGACGGAAATGGCTTCAAGCATGAGACACTCTGTGCGCGGTCAGGCCGCGATGAAGGACGGGAGACGTTTGCGGTCACGCGATCCCCGCCGGCACAGGCTTTCGCCGGCGCCGGGGGCGGATTTGGTTGCCGGAGCGGTGCAAGGGTGGGCGGCTCCGGTGCTCGGCTGTCAGAACTTCACATTCACAGCCAGCTGCGCCGTGCGCGGCATGCCGAGCACCCACTGATTGGTGCCGCCTGACACAGCGTAGATCTCGTCGAACAGATTGTAGACGCGCAGCGACACCGTGGTGTTCGCATCAGGCTTCCACTGCACGCCGGCATTGACGACGTTGTAGGCCGGGCGCGTCAGCGTGTTGGCCGCGTCCGCATAGGTCTTGCCGACGATCTGGATGCCGGCATTGGCCGACCAGTTCGGCGCAAACGCCCATGTCGCCCAGATATTGGAGACGTTCAGCGGTACGTTCTGCGGCACATTGCCGGCGAAGTTGACGCTGCTGGCCTGCAGGAAGTCGTCATACTTCGCCTGCAGGAAGGTGGTGTTGGCATCGATGCGCCAGCCGTAATCCAGCAGCACGCCGACCGAGGCCTCGACGCCGCGCGACGATTGCTGGCCGACCTGCAGGACCACGTTCAGGTTGTTGGGATCGCGGGCGAGCAGGTTGTTCTTCACGATGTCGTAGCCCGCCAGCGTCCATTCGAAGCGGCCACCGAGCAGCGACTGCTTGACGCCGATTTCGATCTGCCGCCCGGTGGCGAGGGTGAAATTCGCATTCGCGGCGTTGAGCGCGAGCAGGCCGCTGGTGACGGGATCGACTGCGGTGGAATACTGGCCGTAGAAAGCGAGGTCCCTGATCGGCGTATAGATCGCGCCCGCGCGCCAGGTCGTGTTCGAGAACGACTTGTCGAGGCTGTTGCCCGGCACGAAGAAGTCGGTGCGGGTGACATTCGTCTCGTCCTGCCGGACGCCTGTTATCAGCGACAGCTGCTCGGTGATGTCCAGCTTGTTCTCGGCGAAGAATGCATACTGGTTGGTGATGCTGCGATAATCGATGACGGTGGGCGTATTGCTGAAGAAGTTGCCCGGAATTGGATTGATGAGCGCAACAGACGAATTGCCGGTGGACGTCGACGACAGGAAGTTGGCATCGCGGCCGAACTTGATGTGATTGACGTCGAAGCCGGCGACGAATTGATTGGTCATGCCGAACAGATGGCCGCGGAAGGTGGCGTCCATGCGGTCGCCGACCTGCTGCTGGGCCTGGTAGATTTCGGTATTGTTGCCGTTGCGGTTCACGAGGCCGGTCACGGGGCTGTAGACGTAGCTCTCCGTATTCCGCCAGTGGCGATGGACATCCATATAGTAGAGCACGTTGCGCACCGACACGCCGTCGGCGACGTTCCACTCGGTGCGGATCTGGTTGAGATTGTCCTTGTAGTGAACGATGCCGTCGCTGAAATTGTAGTTGTTGAAGCGTGTCGATTCGAGAATGCGTCCATTGACCAGCGGCGTGCCCCAGTAGTTCTGCGGCTGCACGTCGGCATAGTCGCTGAGGAAGGTCCAGGTGACGTCCTCGTTCTGCTTCACCTGGATTGCAGCATGCACGGAGACATTTGAATTGTTGCCGCGATCGACCCAGCCATCGGAGAGATTGCCGGTGGCGGTGATGCGATAGGCGACATTCTCGTTGACTGGCCCGCCGCTATCCACGGCGATGCGCTTGGTCATGTTGGTGTCGAGCGAGATTTCGGCCTGATTGGTGGGAATCCAGGTCGGCAGTTTCGAGACGACATTGACGGCGCCGCCGATGGCGCCCGAGCCGTAAAGCACCGAGGCCGGGCCGCGCAGCACTTCGATGCGCTCGGCCGACCAGGTGTCGTAGGGGAATGTCATCGTGCCCTGGCCGACATAGAGCTGCGTGCCGTCGTAAATGGTCATGACAGAGCTGGAGCCGGTGAAGCCGCGTGCACTGAAGGCGAGACCGCCATTGCCGAGTGACGGGTTGGCGGTGATGCCGACGGCATTCTGCGTCACGGCGTCATTGATGTTCTGCTGGCCGCGTTCGGACATGGTCTGCGCGGAGATGACATCCACGCTGGCGGGCGTCTGCAAACGCGTGAGGCCGAGGCGGCTGGCGGTCGGCGCTGTGCCGGTGAGATTGAGCGTGGGCGCGGCGAAGACCGGGCCGGTGGGCGCCGCGGCCGGTGCGGCGGTGGTTGCTGCGGCATTGCGCTGCGGGCGTGCACGGGCGGCGCGGCTCGCATTGCCGGTGGCTGCGCGGCGGGCGCGCTGCGACTGGGCGGCGGGCTGCACGACGACCGGATCGAGCGTCCGAGCCGGCTTGGCCTCTTGCGACCAGCCATCGGTGGGCAGCAGCAGGCAGGACAGCGCAGCGGAGGCCAGGAAGCGACGGGCTCGCTGGGATGCAGAGGAGACGGCGGCGGTCATCAAAGGAACTCGCGATAACGTGGCACGTCACCGCGAACCAAGCCGTCCCGCATGTGTGTTGCGCGGTTCGACTTCCACCAGGACACCCCGCCCAATGTGCTCGCGTGTGACCACGACTGACGGCAGGTCTCCTGGCTCGCGGGTCAGTGCCTTGCGCCGCCTTCCCAGGTCGAAACCCAGTGGCATGTGGCGAAGGCTCGCCGCTTACAGTTGCGGGGGCAGCCGCGGAATTGGCTCTTGAACAGAAAGCCTCACCGCATTCCCTTTTGGTCCGTTAGGAACCGTCACTGTCACCTGTCGGGGAAATGACAGGAAGTGTCAATGCCGCGGTTTTGCCACAGTGTGCATGACTGCGGCAGGCTGTCACAGGCCCGTCGCGCGCGATGCTTACAGGCTCTGCATCACATCGCCGATCTCAGGAGAGCACAATGGCCATCCGCGTGTCCCGTCGCCGCTTTCTCACCACCGCTGCTGCCAGCGCGGGCGTGTTGGCGATGCCTCGTCTCAGCCGCGCTGCGGACCGGCCGGCGGTGAGCCATGGCGTGCAGTCCGGCGATATCGGCCCCGACAGCGGCATGATCTGGTCGCGTGCGGATCGGCCGGCGCAGATGATGGTGGAGGTGGCCACCACCGAGACCTTCAAGGATGCACGCAAGCTGGCGCCGGTGAATGCGCTGCCGGAGAGCGATTTCACCGCCAAGATGCTGATCGGCGATCTGCCGGCCGGGCAGGACATCTTCTATCGCGTGCGTTTCCGCGATCTCTCCCACTACGAGATCGTCGGCGAGCCGGTCGTCGGCCGTTTCCGCACCGCGCCGGGCGATCGCCGAGACGTTTCGTTCGTCTGGGGCGGCGATGTCGCCGGCCAGGGCTACGGCATCAATGCCGATGATGGCGGCATGTTCACCTTCGCCACCATGCGCAAGCACAATCCGGATTTCCTGCTGCATAATGGCGACACCGTCTATGCCGACGGCCCCATCACCGCGGAGACCAAGCTGCCGGGTGGTCAGGTCTGGAAAAACACGCTGGTCGTGCCGGAAAAGGCGAAGGTCGCCGAAACGCTCGATGAATTCCGCGCGGCGCATAAATACAATCTGCTCGACGAGCATGTGCGTGCCTTCAATGCCCAGGTGCCGATCTTCGGCCAGTGGGACGATCACGAGGTCACCAACAACTGGTCGCTGTCGAAGCAGCTCCCGGCCTCCTACAAGGAGCGCGACATCACGCTGCTTGCGGCGCGCGGTGCCCGCGCTTTCCATGAAATGTATCCGGTGCGGGTCAATCCGTATGAGCCGGGCCGGGTCTATCGCACCTTGAATTACGGGCCGCATCTCGACGTGTTCATGCTCGACGAGCGCAGCTATCGCGGCGCCAACGGGCCGAACCTGCAGGAGAAATACGGTCCCGACGCCTATTTCGTCGGGCCGGAGCAGCTCGCCTGGCTGAAGCGTGCGCTGACCGAATCCCGCGCTACCTGGAAGGTGATCGCATCCGACATGCCGATCTCCATCGTGGTCGAGGACGATGCAGTCAATCACAAGGGCTCGGAAGCCATCGCGCAGGGCGACGGCCCGCCGCGCGGCCGCGAACTGGAGATCGCCGATCTGCTGCGCTTCATCAAGGTTGCCGGCATCAGGAATACGGTCTGGCTCACCGCCGACGTGCACTACACCGCGGCGAATTACTACAATCCCGACAAGGCCCAGTTCCAGGATTTCGAGCCGTTCTGGGAGTTCGTATCCGGCCCGTTCCACGCCGGTACTTTCGGCCCGGGGGCGATGGACAATACCTTTGGCCCCGAGGTCCGCTATGTAAAAGCGCCCGGCCCGGACAAGCAGAACCTGCCGCCCTCGGCCGGTATGCAGTTCTTCGGCCATGTGAAGATCGAGGGGGCAACCGGCCAGATGACCGTAACCCTGCGGGATCGGGCCGATACGGCCCTTTGGAGCACGGTTCTGGACCCCAAAATGGGCTGATTTCTCGGGCAGATTCACATTGTTTTTGGATGATTCCTGACTATATTGCGCCGCAACGCGCCCGAGTACCCGGCTTTTTCTCCAAGGCCGGGTTTGCTTTTGCAGGGATTGCCCAGCGCGTTTTCAGGCAAGGACTTTTTTGAAGAAGTCAGGGTTGGTTGCGCCGGGAGCGCAGGACCGACGACTTGCAGAACCCGCTCAGGGCATCCGACCGTCGAACCAGAAGAAGACACATGAAACTGCGCAACATCGCCATCATCGCACACGTCGACCACGGCAAGACCACCCTCGTCGACAAGCTCCTGCAGCAGTCGGGCACCTTCCGCGACAACCAGCGCGTCCAGGAACGCGCGATGGACAGCAACGATCTCGAAAAAGAACGCGGCATCACCATTCTCGCGAAGTGTACTTCGGTGCAGTGGGAAGATACCCAGATCAACATCGTCGACACTCCCGGCCACGCCGACTTCGGCGGTGAGGTCGAGCGCATCCTGTCGATGGTCGATGGCGTGATCGTTCTCGTCGACGCCGCCGAAGGCCCGATGCCGCAGACCAAGTTCGTGGTCGGCAAGGCGCTGAAGCTCGGCCTCCGCCCGATCGTCGCCATCAACAAGGTGGACCGTCAGGACGCCCGTATCGACGAAGTCGTCAACGAGGTGTTCGACCTGTTCGCCGCGCTCGACGCCACCGACGAGCAGCTCGACTTCCCGATCCTCTACGGGTCGGGCCGCAATGGCTGGATGGCCTCGAGCCCGGATGCCTCGCACGATGTCGGCATGAAGCAGCTGTTCGAGCTCGTGCTCAAGCATGTGCCGCCGCCGACCGTAGAAGAAGGTCCGTTCCGCCTGCTCGGCACCATTCTCGAAGCGAATAACTTTTTGGGCCGCATCATCACCGGCCGTATCGCGTCGGGTTCGGTCAAGCCGAACCAGAGCGTCAAGGTCATGTCGCGCGACGGGAAGACCATCGAAACCGGCCGTATCTCGAAGATCCTCGCTTTCCGCGGCCTCGAGCGCCAGCCGGTGGAATTCGCCGAAGCCGGCGACATCGTCGCCATCGCGGGCCTGACCAAGGGCACCGTGGCCGATACCTTCTGCGATCCCACGGTGGACACCCCGCTGCAGGCACAGCCGATCGATCCGCCGACCGTGTCGATGTCCTTCATCGTCAACAACTCGCCGCTCGCCGGCACCGAAGGCGACAAGGTGACGAGTCGCCTGATCCGCGACCGTCTGCTGCGCGAAGCCGAAGGCAACGTGGCTCTCCGCGTCGTCGAATCCGCCGACAAGGACGCGATGGAAGTCTCGGGCCGCGGCGAATTGCAGCTCGCGATCCTGATCGAGAACATGCGCCGCGAAGGTTTCGAACTCTCGGTGTCGCGTCCGCGCGTCGTGTTCGAGAAGAACGAAGCGGGCCAGACCCTGGAGCCGGTGGAAGAAGTGGTCATCGACGTCGATGACGAATTCTCCGGTGTGGTCGTTCAGAAGATGAGCGAGCGCAAGGCCGAGATGATGGAAATGCGTCCGTCGGGCGGCAACCGCCTGCGTCTCGTGTTCCACGCCCCGACCCGCGGCCTCATCGGCTATCAGGGCGAACTGATGACCGACACCAAGGGCACGGCGATCATGAACCGCCTGTTCCATGCCTATCTGCCCTACAAGGGCGAGATCTCCGGCCGCCGCAACGGCGTGCTGATCTCGAATGATCAGGGCGAAGCGGTGGCTTACGCCATGTTCAAGCTGGAAGACCGCGGCCCGATGATGATCGAGCCAGGCTGGAAGGTCTATCGCGGCATGATCATCGGCGAGCACACCCGCGAGAACGATCTCGAACTCAATGTTCTCAAGGGCAAGCAACTCACCAACATCCGCACTACGTCGAAGGACGAAGCGGTGCGCCTGACCCCGCCGATCCGCATGACGCTGGAAAAGGCGCTGGCTTACATCGAGGACGACGAGCTGGTGGAAATCACTCCGAAGTCGATCCGCCTGCGCAAGAAGCACCTCGATCCGAACGATCGCAAGCGTGCGGAAAAGGCAAAGGAAGCAGTGGCGTAAGCGCTGCGACGTTTCTCTTCACTGTAACGAAATGCCCGGCGAGAGCCGGGCATTTCTGTTTGATGGTAGCGGTTGCACCGCACGCTCCATGTCATCGCCCGCGAAAGCGGGTGATCCAGCAAACACCGGCTGTTGTGCTTGAACATGGATTTCGGTTTCTACTGGATCGCCCGGCCAAGCCGGGCGACGACAGATCGTGATTGCGGCCGGCTTGAATAATTCGCCTAACCGACTATCCCCGGAGTTGCAGATACCGAGCACAGGCCCATTGTGATGACTTCCCTTCCTTCCTCCGTCGATGTCGCCATTATCGGAGCCGGGGCCGCCGGCATCGGCGCGGCGCGCACGCTGGAAGGTTCCGGCCTCTTGGTGATCGTGCTGGAGGCGCGCGACCGCATCGGCGGTCGCGCACATACGATCATGGCGGCGCCTGGCATCCCGTTCGATCTCGGCTGCGAATGGCTGCACTCCGCCGACAAGAACGATTTTGTCGGCATCGCCAAGGAGCTCGGCTTCACCGTCGATACCAAACGCCCGCCATGGCGCGAGCAGACCTATGATGCCGTCTTCTCGAAAGCGCAGCGGGCAGAATTCTTCGCTGCAATGGATGCGTTTTATGATCGCGCCGAAGAGGCAGCCGAGCAGGATGAAGACGCGCCGGCCGCAACCTGTCTCGAAGCGGGCAATCCGTGGAATCCGATGATCGATGCGGTCTCCACCTATATCAACGGTTTTGAACTCAAGGACGTGTCGCTGCACGACATGGATGCCTATGAGGACACCGAGGTGAACTGGCGCCTGCCCGATGGTTATGGCGCGCTGATCGCAGCCTATGGCGCGCCGTGTCCGGTGGCGCTGAATACCGAAGTGACTGTCATCGATCATTCTGGATCGCGCATTCGCATCGAGACCTCGCGCGGCGCGGTGAGCGCAGCGAAGGTGATCGTCTGCGTGCCGACCAATCTCCTCGCCAATGAAAACATCCGCTTCTCACCACCGCTGCCTTCGAAGGTCGAAGCCGCCGCCGGCCTGCCGCTCGGCGCCGACAACAAGGTGATGCTGGCGCTTGATGACGCCGGGAAGTGGCCCGCCGATGTCGGCCTGCGCGGCTCGTCGATCGCCACCGGCATCGGCAGTTTCCATCTGCGCCCGTCCGGCCGCCCCTGTATCGCCGGCTTCTATGGCGGCACGTTTGCACGCGAGATGGAAGACGCGGGCGAGGGTGCCCTGCTTGCGGAAAGCATCGAGGAAATCGTCAAGCTGCTCGGGTCGGACATCCGCAGCGAACTCACGCCGCTGGCGGAAAGCCGTTGGTGCCACGATCGCTTTGCGCAGGGGGCGTATTCGGCTGCGAAGCCGGGTCATGCGGAATCGCGCGCGGTGCTGGCGGCGCCGGTGGACGATCGGATCTTCTTTGCCGGTGAAGCGACGTCTGCGAACTTCTTTTCGACGGCCCACGGCGCGCGCGAGAGCGGGGAGCGGGCGGCGAAGGAAGTGATCGTTGCCAGTGGAAGGCGTAGCTGAACTATTCGATCACGCGCTCCCGCAGCGATGCATCCGGCACCATGCAGGCGTCGCTGCGGCCAAAGATGCGATAGCGATTTCTGGCGATGAGATTGTAGACGGGGTTACGCAACATTATGGGCACGGTGAATAACAGACGTGCCCAGCTCCATCCCGGCAATTGCGACAGCACTGTCAGAGCGGCATCCGACTTGAAATAGGCTGTGCCGCCATGGATCACGGCATTTGTGTCGGGATTATTCGGATCGATGCCGAAATGCTCCGCGAGCCGTGCGCCGTAGTCCGACTGGATCGGCGTGAAGCGAAAGCGTCTTCCGACATCGCGCCGAGCGACGAAGCGCACCCAGCTTGAGCAGAAGATGCAGACGCCGTCATATAGGATGATGTCGTCGTCGGGCCAGGGTGTCTTCCGTGGCGTCGTCATGGTCTCACCGGCTGTCGAGCGTGGCCAAGGCCACCAGCATCAGTATGATCGCCGGGCCCGTCTTCACCAAAGCGCCCAGCGGCTCGACCCATAGATCAGGTGTCAGCAATGCTGCGCCAAACATATAGCCGAGTGACGCCAGAATACCCCAGATGAGGCCGATCGCACTCGTTCGGCGGAATGCGATCAGGGCCCCGGTGGCCATGTCCATGAGACTCGTGCCTATGGTGACGGGCCCAACCAGCGCCGGCGGGAAATGATGCGCAGTGAGAATGCCGGCTGCTGCGTCGTAGGACACGAACAGCGCGATGAGGCCGGACAGGATCCAGAACAGCACGAGGCTGACAAAAATCACCGGCTTGAGCAGGAACAGCCGGGCGAACCATTTGTCCTGAATGGTGGCGGAGCGTCGGTTGACCATCTGCGCCAGTGTCAGCGGTGCGATGCCGGTGGCGGCGATCCACGGCGCGGGATCGCCGCTGACGCCGCGGCGCAGTTCGGCGATTGCCGTGCTGCGCACCGGCGGTGTCCAGCCGAGCCGGGCGGTCGCATCGCCGAGTTTCGCGCCGAGGTCGAGCAGGAAGCCCGGCAGCCGGATGCGCGTGCTGTGGTCCGTTCCGAAGAAAGCCCGATAGCGATCGACGACACCGCCGAGCGTTACCCGCACCGGCTGCATCAGATCCCAGACCCGATGGACGTTGCTATCCTGCTCGCACAGCCACGCGATCGTACCGGCGATGTCCTCCACTGCCACGGGCTGGAATGGGCAGCTGGCGAGATCGGGCGGAAGATCGGCGACCGGTAACGCCGCAAGTGCGCGAACAAGCGCGCTGCCGCCATAGGCCGCAGGCGCGATCACGAAGCCCGGTCGCAGGATCGTGCTGCCGATGCCGGCATTGGCAATCAGGCGCTCGGCGTCGCGTTTGGTCTTGCTGAAAGCGGTGTGGTCGCTGTCGGCTGCGCCGGGGATCGAGATATGGACGAGCTGAATGGGCTGCGCAGCGGATTTGATCGCCGTCAGCAGTTTGGCGGTGAAGTCGCGATGCACCGCCGACGTGTCCATGCCCGGGCCATCCTGAAGAACGCCGAGACAATTGATGACCATCTGGATGTTGCGTTCGACCATCAGGCGACAAAGCTGATCTGCCGTCATCGTCATGATCGGCATTTCGAGATCGTCCGCACTGTTCTTTTGCGTTGCTGCGTAGCGCCGCGCAACGGCCGTCACCGTGAAGCCGAGCAGCCGCAGATCTTCCGCAACATAGCGGCCGATCAGACCGGAGCCGCCGAGCACGAGAATGTTCTGGCATCGCGGCGGCATGGCGTGTCCTTCAGAAGGAGGGCTTCGCGATCATCAGCCAGAGGATGGCAATCACCGAACCGAAGCCCGGAACGCCAAACCAGAACCAGCGGCGGAACAGGATGTGATAGCGCGGCGGCAAAGGTGCGTGCTCGGCCACTGCCTGGCGTGCGAGATTGCGCATCTCGATCTGCATGAACACCACCGGCAGCCAGAACAGGCCTGCGACCGCATAGAGGATCAGCGAGACGACGATCCATGGCTCGGTGGTGCTGGTGGATGACATCTGCATCAGAAAACCGCCCGTAAACGGCTGCAGGATCACCGCACTCGCCGTGAACAGCAAATCGGCGAGCACGACGGTGCCGGCCGTGGCGGCAATGAAGGCGGCGTCGCCGGAACGATGGGCCATCAGCATGAAGAAGGCGATGCCCGCGCCGGTGCCAAGGATGACGATGGCGCCCAGGATGTGGAGGAATTTGAGGATGAAATAGACGGTCATTGCGACTCGCGAACCAGCCCGGCGTTCAACGCGCTGGGGACAAGCCGGTATCGCGGTCTCTCTAGCACATGGACGCGGCGAAAAGTGTAGTTGTCGCGAATCACTGTGGCTGCGCGGAAGCACCAACGCCTGCGTGCAATTGATGACGGGATCGCGCGTTCAAGCTGCGTCCGGTGGAAAACAGGATCGGCCATTGCCCCATCCCGTAACGATCTGTCTTTTTCCGGGACAGATTTTCACGGAACTGATGCAAAAATTCCACACGTTAACTGATAATTAACGATGCCCTTGAAGACGGGGCGGCACGCTGCTTTGATCTGCCCATGAGCACAACCCTGATCGAAGTTCGGCCGGCCAAGACCGCGGATGCGGTTGAGGTGGCGTCCACCCACGACGAAGCCTGGCGCGCGGCCTATCAGGGGCTGATTCCGGGCCCGGAACTCGACAAGCTCATCAATCGCCGCGGCCCGCAATGGTGGGATTCGGCGATCCGCAAGGGCAGCCGCGTCAGCGTGCTGTGCTTCGGCGACAAAGTGGCCGGCTACGCCAATTACGGCCGCAACCGCGCCCGCAGCCTGCAGTTCGAAGGAGAAATCTACGAGCTTTACCTGCGTCCGGAATTCCAGGGGCTCGGCTTCGGCCGTCGCCTGTTCGCCTCCGCCAAGCGCGACCTGATGCAGAGCGGGCTGAAGAATCTCGTGATCTGGGCGCTGTCGGACAACGAAGGCGCCACGGAATTCTACCGCGCGCTGGGTGGCCGCATGGTGGCCCGCTCCTCCGAGCGTTTCGGCGCCAAGTCGCTGGACAAGGTGGCCTTCGCCTGGAACGCGTAAGCGTTCCCGCAGCCTATCGGTATTTCCGCTAAGCCATTCACCAGCCGTGCGATTTTCGCGCGGTTTGGCGTTGAAACATAGGCTCCGCTCGGCTAGGTCTGGCGCAATTCGTCACACCAGAACCGGAGCTTTCGATGCGTCTTGACGCAATACCGCTCGGCGCCAAGGCGCCGCATGAAGTGAACGTCGTCATCGAGGTTGCGGTCGGTGGCGAGCCGATCAAATACGAGATGGACAAGGCGTCCGGCGCGCTGTTCGTCGATCGCTTCCTCTATACGCCGATGCGCTATCCCGGCAATTACGGCTTCATCCCGCACACCCTCTCTGGCGACGGCGACCCCTGCGACGTGCTGATCGCGAACACCCGCGCCATTGTGCCGGGCGCCGTGATGGCGTGCCGCCCGGTCGGCGTGCTGCTGATGGAAGACGAAGGTGGCCAGGATGAGAAGATCATCGCGGTGCCGACTTCGAAGCTGACCCAGCGCTACGACAAGGTGAAGAACTATAGCGACCTGCCACAGATCACGCTGGACCAGATCCAGCACTTCTTCGAGCACTACAAGGATCTCGAGCCCGGCAAGTGGGTGAAGGTGGTGCGCTGGGCAGATGCGGCAGAAGCCCATAAGCTGATCCAGGAAGGCATCGACCGCGCCAAGGCTGAAAAGGCCAAGGTCTAAGACAACGGCGGCGCCAGAGACGGATCCATCTTCGATGGATCAGCCTCTGGCCTTTGTCTTTTCGACCATGATCTTATCCGAAAACCGGAAGCCACTTTTCGGGATCATGCTCTGAGGACCTCCAATGCGCCGCATGCTGATCTTGTTACGCAATCTCATCGTCGCCGCGGTCGCCATTGTGGTGGTGCTCGCGGCGGTGGTTCTGGTCAATACGTTCCGGCAGGGCTCGAAGCAGATTGCTGTTTCGCCGGCGCCGAAAATCGTGGTGGATGAACAGGCCGCCGCCACGCGTCTCGCCGAGGCGATCCGTTTCCAGACCATCTCCAACGCTTTCAATCCCGATCAGGCGGCCGGTCCGCTGCGTGCCATGCAGGCGCATCTCGCGAGCAGTTTCCCGGCCTTTCATGCCGCGACCACGCGAGAGGTCGTCGGCAACTACAGCATGCTCTACACATGGCAAGGCAGCGATCCCGCCGCCGGGCCGATCGCGCTGCTGGCGCATCAGGATGTGGTGCCGGTGGCGCCCGGCACGGAAAAGGACTGGCAATACCCGCCCTTTGACGGCGTCGTCGCCGACGGCTTTATCTGGGGCCGCGGCTCGTGGGACGACAAGGGCAATCTCTATGCGATCCTCGAAGCCGCGGAGGCGATGGCCAAGGCCGGCTTCCGCGCGAAGCGGACGATCTATTTCGCCTTCGGCCATGACGAGGAAGTCTCCGGCACCCGCGGCGCGCAGGCAATGGCGGCGCTACTGAAGTCGCGCGGCGTGAAGCTCGATTTCGTGCTCGACGAAGGTCTGTTAATCACCGAAGGAATCCTCAAGGGCCTCGACAAACCGATGGCGCTGATTGGCGTGGCCGAGAAGGGCTATGCGACGCTAATTCTGAATGCACGCGCGACGCCCGGCCATTCCTCCATGCCGCCACGCGAGACGGCGATCGGCATGATGAGCGCCGCGCTGACGCATCTGGAGAATGCGCGCCTGCCGATGCAAATCCGCAGCACGGTGGGAGAGATGTTCGCGACCATCGCGCCGGAGATGAGCGGCTTCAACCGCGTGGTGCTGTCGAATCTCTGGCTGTTCAAACCATTGCTGCTGCGCGAATTCGAGAAGAGCGGGCCGACGGAAGCGACGGTGCGAACGACCACGGCCCTGACCATCTTCAATGCCGGCGACAAGGACAATGTGCTGCCGGGCAATGCCGAGGCGGTGGTGAACTTTCGGCTGTTGCCGGGCGATACGCAGGCTGATGTCACCGAGCATGTGCGCAAGGTGATCGGCAACGAGAAGATCGAGATCAGGCCGTATCCGGGCAATACCGATCCACCCCCGGTGACGGGCACCGCGAGCGCGTCCTATCGCGCACTGAATACGACGATCCGTGAAGTGTTCCCGGATGCGCTGGTGGCGCCGGGCTTGATGGTGGCCGCGACGGATTCGCGGCATTATGCGGACGTAACGGATAACGTCTTCCGCTTTTCACCGGTGCGCGCGAATGAGCAGGATCTCAAGCGCTTCCACGGCACCAATGAACGCCTCAGCATCGCGAACTACGCGGACATGATCCGGTTCTATCGGCGGCTGATGGAGAATGTGGGGAAGTAGCTCTCACTGTCATTGTCCGCGAAAGCGGGCAATCCAGTAACCGGCGGCATTTGTGATGACGCGCGGGCCGTGGTGTCTACTGGATCGCCCGGTCAAACCGGGCGATGACAGTGAGTACTAAACCGCCGGCGCCTTCAGCCCATTGATAGCGCAGGCCGCGCGCAGCGTGTTCACCAAGAGGCACGCCACCGTCATCTGGCCGACGCCGCCCGGCACCGGGGTGATTGCGCCCGCGGTCTTCAGCGCTTCCTGATAGGCGACGTCGCCGACAAGCTTGGATTTGCCATCCGCGGCCGGCAGGCGGTTGATGCCGACATCGATCACCGTCGCGCCCGGCTTGATCCAGTCGCCGCGCACCATTTCGGATTTGCCGACGGCGGCGAAGACGAGATCGGCCTGAGCAGTCAGCTTGGGCAGGTCGCGCGAACGCGAATGGGCGATGGTGACAGTGGCGTTCTCGTTCAGCAGCAATTGCACCAGCGGGCGGCCGACCAGATTGGAGCGGCCGATCACGATGGCATTCATGCCGTCGAGCTTCTCATGCACGCTCTTGGCCAGGATGATGCAGCCGAGCGGCGTGCAGGGCGACAGTGCGTCCATGCCGCTGGCGAGGCGGCCGGCATTCACCGGATGCAGGCCGTCGACATCCTTGGCGGGGTCGATGGCATTGATCACGGCCTGGGTGTCGAGGCTCTTCGGCAGCGGCAACTGCACGAGGATGCCATGCACCGCTGTATCGGCATTAAGCTTCTGGACCAGCGCGATCAGATCAGCCTGTGCGACATCGGCGGGCAGCACGTGTTCGAAGGAGGCCATGCCGGCTTCCTGGGTCTGCTTGTGCTTGCTGCGCACATAGACTTCGCTGGCCGGATCGCTGCCGACCAGCACCACGGCAAGGCCCGGCGTCAGGCCATGATCCGCCTTCACCCGCACGACTTCCGCGGCCACGTGGGTGCGGAGTTCGGCGGCAATTACTTTTCCATCGATCACGCTGGCGGTCATGTTGTGTCCTCGTCGTGAGAAGGCTGGTCGTCAGGTGGGCTGACTGCAAGTTCGCGCAGCAGAAGCCCCAGTCTCTTCGGGTCGCCATTGACGGCGATCTGTTTGATGCGGGAGGTGGCGCCCGACAGCAGCCGGACATCCCGCTTCGGCACGCCGAGCTTTTTCGCCAGCAGCTCGGTCACCGCGCGATTGGCCTCGCCGTCTTCGGCGATGGCGCGGACGCGCAGTTTCAGCGCCGCGCGGCCATTGGCCATCACCTCGATCCCGTCGATGTCATCGCGGCCGCCGCGCGGCGTCACGCGGACGGCGATGCTGACGCCATCGGTGCCGTATCGCCAGGGATCGGCCAAGGCGTCAGGCGACGTAGGGATAGACGTAATAGCCGATCACCCGCTGCAGGAAGATGATGATCAGGATCACCACGATCGGCGACAGGTCGAGGCCGCCGAGATTCGGCAGCCGGTTACGGATCGGCGCCAGCACTGGTTCGGTGATGCGATACAGGAACTCGCCCACCGCGGCGATGAACTGGTTGCGGGTGTTCACCACATTGAAGGCGATCAGCCAGGACAGGATCGCCGAGGCAATCAGCAGCCAGACGTAGAGATCGAGAACGATCAGCACGATATCGAGAACGGCGCGCATGGCGGAGGGAGCTCGCGGGTTGGGTCGCGGATGGGACAAGAGGCTAGATATCGGTTCGCTGTTGCGCAAACAAGGGAATGGAGGGGCTAAAAGGCCCGGAAAATCGAGACTTTGCGCTGTTTGCGGGTCGTTCTTGACTTGCCGTTAACAGGGATTGTAAATGGCGCCCATTCCAGACCTGCGTCGTCACGGCGCAGTTCGAGACGGGCCCATAGCTCAGCTGGGAGAGCGCGTCGTTCGCAATGACGAGGTCGGCGGTTCGATCCCGCCTGGGTCCACCATCCTTCGCTCGCTTCGCGAGCTCCGGCTCAGCGAGCCAATCTCCGCACTATCGGACGCGAAGCGAGCGAAGGATGTCCCGCTGAAGCCCGCAGGGCGTAAGCGGACCTCGGCGATCCCCCTAAACCTGCCCGACCCTTGTCAGCTGCAGCTTTGCCACCGCCCCCGCGATAAAGCTCCGCGGGAATAGCCGCAGCAGGATTGGCACGATCTTGATGCCCAGTCCTGGGAATACCGTGCCCTTGTTGGCCATCAGGCTCTTATAGGCCAGCGCCGCCACGTCCTTTGGCGACACGCCGAGGATCATGGAATCCAGCCCCGGCTTGAAGCCCGCGCGCGCCTGAAATTCCGACGGCACCGGGCCCGGGCACAGCGCGGTCACGCGCACGCCCTTGGGGCCGAGCTCCTGGCGCAACGCTTCGGTGAAGGACAGTACATAGGCCTTGCTGGCGTAATAGACCGCCATGCCGGGACCCGGGATCAAGCCGGCGATCGAACTCACATTGAGGATGCCGCCTTTGTGACGGATCACACTCGGTGCGAGACGCAGCGACAGGTCGGTCAGCGTGCGGACATTCAGATCAATCATCCGCAGTTGCGCGTCGCGGTCCATATCGACGGCGAAGCCGAACATGCCGAAGCCGGCATTGTTGATCAGATACTCGACTTCCACACCTGCGTTCTGCAGCGCATTTTCGATTGCCGCGCAGGCATCGGGCTGTTCGAGATCGCAGGGAATGACGATCGGCGCCGGGCCGCCGGAGGCCACGATTTCGTCGGACAGGGTGGCGAGGCGCTCGGCGCGTCGTGCCACCAGAGCCAGACGGTGTTCATGCGCGGCGAAGACACGGGCCATCTCGGCGCCAATTCCCGCCGAAGCACCGGTAATCAACGTCACGCGCTCAGTCACAGGAATTCTCTTGCACGTATGGCTTGAAGACGAATGGTTCTAACTAACGGGTAATAGGGATATCATTGATGCGCAAGCGCGAATGACCACCGGAATACCGGGATGATCGATTCCGCGCATGCTTCGCGATGTCGCTGATTGCGCAACGAAATATCAGCAATATGCCGTGCGGGTTAGGCCGTTTCCGCTGTATCGCCGGCCACGCGGCGCTTGAGTTCGACACGGTCGCGTGCGGATACGCCGAGCAGATCGGCGGCGCGCCACACCACGTTTTCCTCGAACTCACTGACCTTGCCATCGGCGAAGACCAGCTCCCACATCATCTCGACCAGGCGGATGCGGCCGGGCTCATCCACCACGCGCATGATCACGCTGGTGAAGTGGTACAAGTCGACCGCTTCGCCCTCGACCAGCGTGGCCGCCTCGATCAGGCGATCAGCAGTGCCGGGATCGAGCTCGAAACGCGTCTCGATCATGCTGTGAAGCTTGTCCTGCTCGATCCTGGACGGTGCGCCGTCGATCGAGATCACATGAATCAGCAGCGCCGTGGCGGCAAGCCGGAATCCGGTATCGTCGAATTTCCGGTCGGCATTGGCGTCGGGAGACACCACATCGGTGATGAACTGGCGCAGTTTTTCGAGCATGGGATTTTATGAACCAGATGGGCGGCCCATGCGCCATGTGACGAATAAGCCCGTTGCGTTGTGGCGCGGAGAGGGAACGCGCACAATAGACTGCGGTTCCTGATGGCGTAATTACAGTTAAGTAAGTCTGGGTGCGAGCCAAGAATCGGCGGTATCAGGGAATCTCGTACACCAAAACTTTGTCAGCAATGCCGCGTAAAGCGGCAGTCTTTTCGATGGGCGTTGCGCCTGACCGCTGCAAAATCGATCCAACCGCCTTCGCCGAGATAATCGGCGTTGTCACATGAATGGATTGTGACGTCGCGAGGCCCTGGACGCGGGCGGCAATATTCACTGTCTGGCCGAAATAATCCTGCCGCTCATTGAGCATCACCGCGAGGCATGGGCCTTCGTGAATACCGATCTTGACGATGAGATCTCGGGTTTCGCGTTCGTCATTGAGCCGCTCCATTGCCTTGCGCATCTCTATGGCGGCGAGCAGCGCCTGTTCGGGGCGCGTAAAGGTCGCCATCACGCTGTCGCCGATGGTCTTCACCACTGCGCCGCCTTCGGCCGCGATGATATCGAGCAGCGCATGAAAATGCGCGCGCACGAGATCGAAGGCCTGGAGGTCGCCGACGCGTTCATAGAGCGCGGTCGAGCCCTTGAGATCGGTGAACAGAAAGGTCAGCGAGGTGATCTTGAGCCGCTGGTCGATGTTGAGATTGTCGGCCTTGTAGAGATCGCGAAAGGTCTGGTTGCTGAGAATGCGCTTGGCCGTGAGGAATGGCTTGCGCTTGCCGATCAGGTGGTGAAGGCCCTCGGCTGCGACGAAGACCGACGGAAGCACGCGCACCTCGGTCTGGTTCTCGAGAGATAGCCGCAGCGGTCCCGGTTGCATCGTGATGGTGCCGGTCGGCGTATGCATGCGGTTGTAGAGCAGCGACAGATGCTGACGTTCCTTGGTCGGCTCACCCTTTACATCGATAAACTGCGCGGAGTGGGTCACCGGCTCGAAGACGATGACGAATTCCGAAGGCAGGTGCAGCGACATGACAGCCTTTTCATGGGCTGGCAACTCCATCGCATCCAGCGTGACCTCGTCGGTCAGCGACGCAAACGTTTCCTGATTGAGATCGACGCCCGAGCTCCAGAATATCTGTTTGAAATATTCCCAGAGCGGCAACGTATTGGGATCGTGCGCGGCGATGTGCCGGACCCGCGGCGAGACCGTGAACGCAACCTCGACCTGCTCGTCGACCGACGCCTCGTAGCCGCAGGCGCAGAGCCCGCAATGATAGTCGTCATGGCGCAGCGATTTCAGCGTGCTGTGGGCGTCGAGGACGCCGCTGCAACCGGGGCACAGCACATTCCAGGTCAGGTCGAACAGGCCGAGCCGTGCGGCGTGGAGGAAGCCGGAAATGACGCGCTCTTCGTTGAGGCCATGGCGTGCCGCAAAGTCGAGGACGTTGACGCGGTTGAGTTCATGATCAGCGCCGTCGCGGATCAGTTGCACAATAGCATCCGCCACAGCGGGATCCGCCGCCTGGTTCAACGTCTCGAATTGCGCCTGAACATCACTCATGGCTTCAGTCTAGGCCAAATAGGCGATGCGTCCAAGGGATGCATCCGGCGGATACATCAGCAGATACACATTCAGCATCGTGGTACTACCGGATAGTCCTCGACTGACGCGCTGAACGTGCAGGTGAGGCGGCATCGCCACCGGGGAGAGCGATGTACAAGGCGTTCAGCGCCGCGCGATCCTGAACATCGGTGAATGGTCCGGCTGCGTGGTCACCACGCCCACCGGCATCACCGGATCGTGCTTCGGCAGCGTCACTCTGAAATTACCGATGATCTTCGCCAGTGCGAGCGTGGCCTCGATGATCGCGAAATGCGCGCCGATGCAGACGCGGGCGCCGACGCCGAAGGGGAGATAGGCAAACCGATCCGGCTGCGAGCTGCCCGGCATGAACCGTTGCGGCATGAAGGCGTTCGGATCGGACCAGCGCTTCTCGTTCCGGTGCAGCAGCCATGGGGCCATCAGAACGATGTCGCCCTTTGCGACCGCCATCCCGCTCACTGTATCCGCCGCACGAGCCGCGCGTGCGATCAAAAAGGCAGGTGGATATAGCCGCATGGTCTCGTCGATCACGGCGCGGGTGAATTTCAGCCGGTCGAAC
The DNA here is from genome assembly GCA_030147505.1 of Tardiphaga sp. Classification (GTDB taxonomy): domain Bacteria; phylum Pseudomonadota; class Alphaproteobacteria; order Rhizobiales; family Xanthobacteraceae; genus Tardiphaga. The sequence continues at coordinate 7,439 of JASBVG010000012.1, read as the reverse complement.
TCCAGCGCGCCAGTTGTCATGGCGGCGCGCGCCTCGGCCGCCACCCGCTCCTGCGTGGTGGGATCGAGGGTCAGCAGATACAGCGCCCAGAACAGCGCCGTTGCCGTGGTCTCATGGCCAGCGAGGATCATGGTGGCGACCTGGTCGCCGAGTTGGTCGTCGGTGAATTCGGTGCCCGTTTCCGGATCGCGCGCCGCCAGCATCAGTTCGAACAGGTCGCGCGGCGGTGCATTGTCCGCCTTGCCGGCAGCGCGGCGCTCCGCCACCAGCATGGCGACGAAGCGCGTCCAGCGCCGACGGAAGAAATAGCGCGGGATGTCCTGCGGCGTCGGCCAATCCTGCGGCAGCAGCAAGTCGAAGAAATGGGGCCGGGCGAGATTCGCGCCATATTCCATCACGAAGTCGCGCAGCGTCTTGCCGTGTTTGGCCATGCCATAGGAGAACATGGTGCAGCCGGCGATCTCCAGCGTCATGCGCTGCATGATCTCGCGCAGATCCACCGGGCCATCCGTCTTGCCCTGCAGATCGGCCACGGTCTCGTCGATGGCCGAGAGCATGTGCGGTACCAGCGTCGTGACCGCACGCGGGGTGAAGGCCGGCGCCAGCGTGCGGCGCTGATGCTTCCAGACGCGACCCTCCGCGATCAGAAGTCCCTCGCCAAGCATCGGCCGCAGCACGCGGAAGGCGGTGGGCGTGCGGGTATAGTTCTCGTAATTGTCCACCAGCACATGGCGGATGGCGTCGGGGTCGTTCAGGATGAAACTGGCTCGGCCGAAGAAGCGGCCTTTGACGATGTCGTCCTCATAGGCCTTCTGGCCCCACGTCTCGATGGCGCTGCGGCGCATCGCCGCCATTCTTGCGCGGGCGGTCATGTCGTCCGGTGCACGCGGCGGGGCGGGCGGCACCACGCGGCGCGGGGGCACGGGAAAGTCGTAGACCTCGGCAATGCTCACGACAGGCCTCGCAACCAGGGAAGCGATACCGGATTATATCACCGGACGAAGCGGGCGTCTCGAAGGCGTCATGTTTGCAGTTGCAGCATAGATTTATGCGCGGGCGACTGGACAGGGACCTGACATCACAGGCATCAACGAACATAATGACGGAAACGCTGAAGCCGACCCCCACCTCCACGCCTTTGCCTTCTGACGGAATTGCTGCGCCGCTGCGCTATCCGGTTTTCCGGCGCATCTGGATGGCCAGCCTGCTGTCCAATCTCGGCCTGATGATCCAGAGCGTCGGCGCCGCCTGGGCGATGACGCAGATGACGGCCTCTGCCGACAAGGTAGCGCTGGTGCAGACGGCCCTGATGCTGCCGATCATGATTCTGGCCATGCCAGCCGGTGCGGTCGCAGACATGTATGACCGCCGCATGGTGTCGTTGGCCTCGCTCGCGCTGTCCCTCGTCGGCGCAAGTGCGCTGACGGCCATGGAGTGGACCGGCCATATCACACCAAATATCCTGCTCGCCTTCTGCTTCATCATCGGCAGCGGCATGGCGCTGTTTGGCCCGGCCTGGCAGTCGTCGGTAGGCGAGCAGGTGCCTCCGGAAGTGTTGCCGCCGGCGGTGGCCCTGAGTGGCATCAGTTATAACATCGCCCGCAGTTTTGGCCCGGCCATCGGCGGCGTCATCGTGGCGGCGGCCGGAGCCGTCGCGTCCTTTGCGGCCAATGCGCTGCTCTATGTCCCGCTGTTTGTCGTGCTGCTGCTGTGGCGCCGCGAGGTCGAGGTCTCACGGCTGCCGCGTGAGCGCCTGAACCGGGCGATGGTGTCGGGCATCCGCTATATCGCCAATTCGCCATCGATCAAGATTGCGCTGGCACGCACGCTGATCACTGGCATCTGCGGCGGCTCGATCTCCGCATTGATGCCGCTGGTGGCGCGCGATCTCCTGCATGGCGGCGCGCAGACCTACGGCATCATGTTAGGGGCCTTCGGCATGGGCGCGGTGATCGGCGCGCTCAATATCGGTCCGATCCGGAGGCATTTTTCCGGCGAGACCGCGATTCGGGGCTGCGCCCTGATCATGGGCATCGCCATCATCGGTGTTGCCATCTCCACCGAGCCGGTGCTGACCGCTACGGCGCTGGTAGTGGGTGGTGCAGTTTGGATGGCGGCCATCGCGCTGCTCAATATCGGCGTGCAGCTCTCGGCGCCGCGTTGGGTCGCCGGCCGCTCGCTGGCGGCGTTTCAGGCCGCGATTGCGGGTGGCGTGGCGATCGGCAGCTGGGGCTGGGGCCGTCTCACCGACATGGTCGGCGTCGAGTGGGCGCTGATCGTCTCGGGTATCGCGATGTTCGCCTCACCGCTGTTCGGTCTGGTATGGCGGATGCCGCCCACCGGTGCGCGCGACGAGGATGCGGAGCGTCTCGAGGATCCTGAAGTGCGGCTGCAGCTCACGGCGCGCAGCGGGCCGCTGGTGGTGGAGATCGAATACCGCGTCGATCAGGATCAGGCGCGTTCCTTTCACGGCGTGATGCAGGATGTGCAGCTCTCGCGGCAGCGCAACGGCGCCTATGGGTGGTCGATCGCGCGCGACATTTCCGATCCAGAACTCTGGACCGAACGCTATCACTGTCCGACCTGGATGGACTTCCTGCGCCAGCGCAATCGCACCACGCAATCCGAGCGCGCTTTGTATCTGCGCGCAGCGAGCTTTCATCTCGGCCCGGATCCGGTCCGGGTCCGCCGCATGCTGGAACGGCCATTCGGCTCGGTGCGCTGGAAGGAAGAAACGCCGGATCGCGCCGCGACAGAAGTACTGCCGGCATCGACACCGGCGGGGAGCAGTTGAGCTCCACTTCACTTCTCCCCTCCGGGGAGAGGTGAAGTAAGAAATTCTACTGCCCGTTATCCGCCAGCACTTTCGCGCAGGCCTTGCCGAGCTTGGCGCGATTGTCCTTCAGGCAACCGAGCACGACGGTGTCGCCGTCATTCATCTTGGCGCGGCAGAAGCGCGAGACGTCGCGGGCGCACGCATCCTTGTTCTGGGCGGAGTGCGCACCTTGCTGCGCGAACACGGGCGTCGCGAGCAGCAGCATAGGTACGATCAAAAGGCGTTTCATTGCAATGACTCCCTGATCAATCGGTCAGTATCGTATGCGGGCGCAGACAAGACTGTACGAATGGCGCAATCATGGCGGGAACCCGCGCTGCGCGCCGCATCAATGAGTCGAAGTATTGAAGCGAAAGTTAGTTCCGTGAGCCGCCGATGACCAGATCGTCGCGGTGGATCATCTCGATGCGGCCGGTGATGCCGAGAATGTTCATCGCATCCTGCGATGAGCGTCCCTTGATCTTCTCCGCATGTTCGGCGTCATAGGCCACAAGGCCACGGCCGATCTCATGCGCATCGGGATCGCGCACAATGACCGCATCACCGCGTGAAAACGCACCATCCACGCGGATCACGCCGGCAGGCAACAGGCTCTTGCCTGCACGCAGTGCGGCGACGGCTCCGGCGTCGATGGTCAGCGTGCCCTTCGGCTCCAGCGAGCCCGCGATCCAGCGCTTTCGTGCGGTGACGGGATTCGCCGGCGTCAGGAACCAGGTGCAGCGTCCGCCATCGGCGATCGCCTGCAAGGGATGTGCGATCTTGCCCGACGCGATGATCATATGCGTGCCGGCGGTGGTCGCGATCTTGCCGGCTTCGATCTTGGTATACATGCCGCCGCGCGAGAGCTCGGATTCCGCCGCGCCCGCCATGCTCTCGATATCGGCGGTGATGTGCTCGACGACAGGGATGAGCTTCGCATCCGGATTGGTGCCCGGCGGCGCGGTGTAGAGGCCGTCGATATCAGACAGCAACACCAGCAGGTCGGCCGATGTCATGGTGGCGACGCGTGCTGCGAGGCGATCATTGTCGCCGTAGCGGATTTCGTTGGTCGCGACTGTGTCGTTCTCGTTGATCACCGGGACCGCGCGCCATTCCAGCAGCTTGCCGATGGTCGAGCGGGCATTGAGATAGCGGCGGCGTTCTTCGGTATCCTGCAGCGTGACCAGAATCTGGCCGGCGCCGATGCCGTGATGGCCGAGCACTTCCGACCAGATGCGCGCGAGGGCGATCTGGCCGACGGCTGCCGCAGCCTGGCTCTCTTCCAGCTTGAGCGGACCGCGTGGCAGTTTCAGGCGATGACGGCCAAGCGCGATCGAACCGGACGAGACCACGAGCACGTCGCGACCGTCCGCATGCAGCTTGGCGATGTCGGCGGCGAGCGCCGCCAGCCATTCCGCCCGCACCTCGCCGGCCGCATGGTCGATCAGCAGCGACGAACCCACCTTGACGACGATGCGGCGGAAGTTTTTGAGTTCAGGGGACGACATGATGATGCTTTGGTCTCGAAACTAACAATTCTTGTCCCGGCTCTGCGGAGCAGCGCGAAGAACGCTGTGCCGCGTCCGGGACACGGACGTCATCAGCCTTCCATCGGCGCCCATGGCTCGGCCTGCGCCGCACTCTTCGCCTTGTCCGAGACGGGCGCTTCGCCGATCACCTCGACCAGCGCGCGCAGCGCTTCGGGCACGCCTTCGCCGGTGGCGCCGGAAATCAGCAGCGGCGTCTTCTTCGACGCGCGCTTTACGCGGTCCTTCTGTTTCTTCAGTTCGTCCGGCTCGACAGCGTCGATCTTGTTCAGCGTCACGATCTCGATCTTGTCCGAGAGGTCGCCGGCATAGGCTTCCAGCTCGCCGCGCACGGTCTTGTAGGCCTTTCCTGCATGTTCGCAGGTCGCGTCGATCAGATGCAGCAGCACGCGGCAGCGCTCGACATGGCCGAGGAAGCGATCGCCGAGGCCGGCGCCTTCATGCGCGCCTTCGATCAGGCCAGGTATGTCCGCCAGCACGAATTCGCGGCCGTCGCTGTTCACGACGCCGAGCTGCGGATGCAGGGTGGTGAAGGGATAATCGGCGATCTTCGGCCGAGCTGCGGAGACTTTCGAGAGGAAGGTCGATTTGCCGGCATTGGGCAGACCGACCAGGCCCGCGTCTGCAATGAGTTTCAGCCGCAGCCAGATCCAGCGTTCCTGACCGGGCTGGCCGGGATTGGCGTTGCGCGGCGCGCGATTGGTCGAGGACTTGAAATGCGCGTTGCCGAAGCCGCCATTGCCGCCTTCGGCCAGCACGAACTTTTCACCCAGCTTGGTGAAGTCGTGGATCAGCGTCTCTTTGTCCTCGTCGATGATCTGGGTGCCGACGGGCACTTTCAGCGTGATCGACTCGCCATTGGCGCCGTGGCGATCCTTGCCCATGCCATTGACGCCCTTCGGCGCCTTGAAATGCTGCTGGTAGCGATAGTCGATCAGGGTATTGAGGCCGTCGACGGCCTCCACGACGACATCGCCGCCGCGCCCGCCATTGCCGCCGGAGGGACCGCCGAACTCAATATACTTCTCGCGGCGGAAGGCCACGCAGCCGTTACCACCGTCGCCGGAGCGAATGTAAACCTTGGCTTCATCGAGGAATTTCATGGTGTATCCGTATCGCAGGGGGGTGTTTGCGGCAACAACTCATCGCCGTCGGCAGGGCGGCATCATGCCTGCCTTGCTGCGGTTTCAATCGCGTCCTAAAGGACATGGGATTGCTGTTAACCAATGTCGTGCTGCACGACCTGCGCAGCCGCTTCCCTACAGGCGTATATGGGCATGTTTGCGACCATTTCGACCGCAGCGGACAACCGTGCCGCCCGGATAGCTGGTATCGGCCTGATGCTGGTTGGCATCGGCATGTTCTCCTGCGGCGATGCCATCGGCAAATATCTGGTCGGCACCTATTCGGTGGGGCAATTGATGTTCCTGCGCGCCATCGCGGCGTTGACGCTGCTGGCGCCGATGATCTGGCGGCACCGTCGCGACTTCCTGGCGCTGGACAGGCCGGGCCTGCAGCTGCTGCGCGTGGTGCTGTCCACGCTGGAGGTCGCGGCCTTCTTCTGGGCGGCGGGCTATCTGCCACTGGCTGATGTCATTACCTACTATCTGGCGTGTCCGATCTTCGTCACCGCCGGGTCGGCAATCTTCCTGCGCGAATCCGTCGGCTGGCGGCGCTGGAGCGCGGTGTTTGTCGGCTTTGTGGGCGTGATCATCGCGCTGAAGCCGTCGGCGCAGATGGTGACGTGGCCGGCTCTGATCGCGCTTGGCGGCAGCCTTTCTTTCGCAGCGCTGATGCTGATTACGCGATCACTGCGTTCGGCACCGGATGTGGTGCTGGCGACCACGCAATTCATCGGGACCTTCACATTCGGCGCTGTGCTGACGACATTCGGCTGGGTCACGCCGGGCCTCAAGGATCTCAGCCTTTTTTTCCTGGCGGGCGTCGTGTCCATCGCCGCGCTGATGTGCGTGAACCGCTCGCTGAAACTGGCGCCGGCGAGCGTCGTGGTGCCGTATCAGTACACGATGATCATCTGGGCCGTGATTTTCGGCTATCTCATTTTCAATGAGTTGCCGGCGCTTGCCACGCTGATCGGCGCGACGATCATCATTGCGGCGGGGCTCTATATTTTCCTGCGCGAACAGAGCCTCGGCAAGATCGCCGACGAAGTTCCACCGGCGGTGTGAAGCGCCACTCAGGCCTCTCCACATCATGGCCGGGTCAAGACCGGCCATGACAGAGTTTCAGTTACGCAGCAAGGTGAGTTTCACCTCCGCGTCGAGCTCGCCCAGTTCTTCAGCGAGCTCCACACGCCACGTGTCAACTTGAAGCAATCCACCGGCGTCGACGATCCGATCGCCTCGAAGCGATGCAGCTGCACGCCGGTCCACTGGAAGCCGCACTTCTCGAGGATGTTGCGTGATGCCGGATTAGCGACGCGGGCGCCGGCGATCAGGTGATCGATGGCGAATTCCTCGAATGTGTAGTCGATTGCCGCACGCACCGCCTCGGTGGCGTAACCGCGACCCCAATGTTCGACGCCGAGCCAGTAGCCGAGTTCCGGTGCGTCTGTCTCGCGCCAGTCGATGCCCACCATGCCGATGGGGCGATAATCGAGCTCGATCAGGAACACCGCATCGGTAGCCGTCTCGTTCTGCAGCGATCCCACGAACTGCTCGGCATCACCCTGCGAATAGGGATGCGGCAGGCGGCGGGTGTTCTCCGCGATGCGGCGGTCGTTCGCGAGTTCGGTCACGGCGATGGCATCGGCCATCACGGGCTTGCGCAAGGTCAGGCGCTGCGTTTGCAGAACAGCGGGTCTCGTCTCGCTCAGGTGAGGTGTCGGAATATCCTGCAGCATTGTCGGCTCCTGCAGTGCGCCCCGAAGCGACGCACCAAACGAAAAGGGGAGGCCGGTTTCCCGCCTCCCCTCCGGAGCCCAATTCTGGCGCTCCGCCGGTTCAACAGGACCCGGCGGACTCCATTTGAGTGTCCACCGTTTATTCGGCCGCGGCCTGAGTGATCGGAAGTACCGATACGAAGGTGCGACCGTTGGCTTTGGCTTTAAACTCCAC
>JASBVG010000011.1 GCA_030147505.1 Tardiphaga sp. | reverse complement strand
ATGGCGAAGCGCAGCTTCTCTTCCATCGCGATCGGCACGATCAGGTGCACTTCCATGGCGATGTTGTCGCCCGGCATCACCATCTCGGTGCCTTCCGGCAGATGCACCACACCGGTCACGTCGGTGGTGCGGAAGTAGAACTGCGGACGATAGTTGGTGAAGAACGGCGTGTGACGGCCACCCTCTTCCTTCGTCAGAATATAGGCCTCGGCCTTGAACTTGGTGTGCGGCTTGACCGAACCCGGCTTGCACAGCACCTGGCCGCGCTCGACGTCTTCACGCTTGGTGCCGCGCAGCAGCGCGCCGATGTTGTCGCCCGCCTGGCCCTGGTCGAGCAGCTTGCGGAACATTTCGACGCCGGTGACCGTGGTCTTCTGCGTGGCCTTCAGACCGACGATCTCGATTTCCTCGCCGACCTTGACGATGCCGCGCTCGACACGGCCGGTGACGACGGTGCCGCGACCCGAGATCGAGAACACGTCTTCCACCGGCATCAGGAACGGCTGGTCCACCGGACGCTCCGGCTGCGGGATGTAGGCATCGACATTCTTCATCAGCTCGAGAATGGCGTCGTGGCCGAGCGCGCGGTTCGAGTCTTCGAGGGCGGCGAGCGCCGAACCCTTGACGATCGGAATATCGTCGCCCGGGAAGTCGTACTTCGACAGCAGTTCGCGGACTTCCATTTCCACGAGCTCGAGCAGTTCCGGATCGTCGACCATGTCGCACTTGTTCAGGAACACGACCAGCGCGGGCACGCCGACCTGGCGGGCGAGCAGGATGTGCTCGCGGGTCTGCGGCATCGGGCCGTCGGCAGCCGACACGACTAGGATCGCGCCGTCCATCTGCGCGGCGCCGGTGATCATGTTCTTCACATAGTCGGCGTGGCCGGGGCAGTCGACGTGGGCGTAGTGGCGGTTCGGGGTCTCGTATTCGACATGCGCGGTCGAAATGGTGATGCCGCGGGCCTTCTCTTCCGGCGCCTTGTCGATCTGGTCGTAAGCGGTGAACGACGCACCGCCGGACTCAGCCAGCACCTTCGTGATCGCCGCCGTCAGCGAGGTCTTGCCGTGGTCAACGTGACCGATCGTGCCGATGTTGCAGTGCGGTTTCGTACGTTCAAATTTTGCTTTGGCCATTGATCCACCTGTTTTGCCGGCGCCCTTGCGCGGCACACCAAACCGGCGGCTGGTTACAAGGGAAACCGCCCCTGTTCAAGCCCGAACTTATGGGTCAAGGTCTCCAGACATGCCGGCTAAGCCCCTTATTTAGGCTGGCAAAAGACAAGATCAATCGGGAGCCCCCATGAACGCCCAGACTGCCGCCTCACGCCAGCCCGTCCCCCAGACGCCCGCCCTTCCCGAAGGCCGGCCGGAATCGCTGGGATTGTCATCAAACCGTCTTCAAAAGATCTCCGATGCCTTCCGCCGCGAAATCGACAAGGGCACCGTCCCGGGCGTCACGACCCTGATCGCCCGCCGCGGCCAGATCGGCTATTTCGAGGCCTTCGGCCGCCAGGTGCCCGACAACCAAACGCCGATGGCTCGGGACAGCCTGTTCCGCATCTTCTCCATGACCAAGCCCATCGTCTCGCTGGGGATCATGCAGCTGATCGAGGACGGACACATCCTGCTCAACGATCCGCTTGCCAAATACATCCCCGAATTTGCCGACACCAGGGTCGGCATCGAGCGCAACGGCCAGCTCGAACTGGCGCTGCCGCTGCGCCCGATCGCCATCCAGGACCTGCTCCGCCACACGTCGGGGATCTCCTATGAGATCACCGGTAACGGCATGGTGCAGCGGATGTACCAGAAGTCGAATCTGCGCAGCCGCGACATTACCAATGAGGAGCATGCGAAGATCGTCGCGAAGATGCCGCTGATCTGCCAGCCCGGCAGCGAGTGGAATTACAGCCGTTCCACGGACATCCTCGGCCGCGTCATCGAGGTCGTCTCCGGCAAGTCGCTGGGCAGCTATCTGACCGAGAACATCCTCGCGCCGCTGCAGATGGCCGAAACCGGATTTCACACCGCCGGCGAGAACAAAGGCCGCATCGCGCATCCCTTCCCCACCGATCCCTGGACCGGCGACAAGGTGGCGCTGTTCGATCCGCTCGAAGTGCCGAAGATGGAATCCGGCGGTGGTGGCCTCGTCTCCACCACCATGGACTATGCGCGCTTCTGCCAGATGCTGCTGAACGGCGGCACGCTGGATGGCACCCGCGTGATCGGCAGCCGCACGCTGCATTTCATGGCGTCGAATCATCTGGCACCGAACGTGAAGCTGGAAACCCATCTCGTCCCGCCCGGCCACGGCTTCGGCCTCGGCTTCGCCGTGCGGACCGATGACGGGCTCGCGCCTTATGCGGGCTCTACCGGCCAGTTCTTCTGGAGCGGCGTCGCCGGTACGTTCTTCTGGATCGATCCGAAGGAGGAACTGTTCGCGGTCTTCATGTCGCAGGGCCCGGGTCAGCGGGAGTATTTCCGCACGCTGATCCGCAGCCTGGTTTACGCAGCGGTGGAGTAGCCCTCCCATTCCTACGCTTGTCATGCCCCGCGAAAGCGGGGCATCCAGTAACCGACGTAATCCGTGAAACTCACGAAGCCTGCGTGTACTGGATCACCCGCTTTCGCGGGTGATGACTGTGAGACTGCAGCAGCAATCAAACTACTCTACCTCAACTGATCGTCGCGCCACCATCGATCACGACCGTCTGTCCGGTCATGAAATTCCCCGCGGCCGATCCCATGAACACCGCGGCGCCCGCGATCTCGTCGGGGATACCGATGCGCAGCAGCGGCGAGCGCGCGGTGGACTTCTTCAGCGTGTCCGGATCGTCCCACAGCGCCTTGGCGAAATCGGTCTTGATCAGACCGGGCGCGATGCAGTTCACGCGGATATTGTGCGGGCCATATTCGCAGGCGAGATTGCGCGCGAGCTGCATGTCCGCTGCCTTCGACACGCAATAGGCGCCGATCGTCGTCGAGCCCTTCAGGCCGCCGATGGATGAGACGATGATGATCGAGCCGTCCTTGCGCGCGATCATCTCCGGCACCACCATCGAGATCAGCCAGTTGTTGGCGACGATATTGTTGCTGAGGATCTTGTTGAACTGGTCGTCCGAGATGCCGGCCAGCGGCCCGTAATAGGGATTCGACGCCGCGTTGCAAACCAGCACGTCGATCTTCCCGAAGGCCTTGCGGCTTTCATCGACAAGGTTCTGCAGGTTTTCCTTGCTGGAGATGTTCGCGGAAATGGCGACAGCCGTGCCCTTGCCGAACTTCTCGTTCACCTCCTTGGCGACTTCGTCGCACACATCCTGCTTGCGCGAGGAGATCACGACCTTGGCGCCGTGCTCCGCCATCCGCTCCGCAATGGCGCGGCCGATGCCGCGGGTCGATCCGGTAATGACGGCAACTTTGCCGGCCATGTCGAAGAGGGTCATGGGTGTCTCCCTGATGATTGTTATTTGAGTTTGCAGTTTCAGTAGCCCGCTATCGTCCTCCGCCCCGCACTTCGCGAGAGGGACACATCACGCCAGCTTCGTTCCAACTTCAGGCCCCGCCGGCTGATGCATCGCAGCGTGTGACGGATCGGCGATCCAGGGCTGCTGGTTGACCATCGGAATGCGCCAGCCGCTATGGCCGTTGCTGCCGAGATGATCGAGCCGCGTGATCGAACAGTTGTCGATGGTAAAAGCCAGCCCCCGCTCCGGCTGGTCGTTCAGCGCGATCCCGATGGCCGACTTGATGGTGCCACCATGGGCGACCACCACCACATCCCTGCCCGCATGTTCGCGATTGATGCGATCGATACCGCGCCGGGTCCTGTTGTAGAGATCCATGAAACTCTCGCCGTTCGGCGAGCGCTCGTCGATCGGCGCAAACCAGTAGCTGCCGACGGCGATGGGACGGCTGGCGAAGAACGCCGCGCGATTCATGCCCTGCCAGTCGCCAAGATGCTGCTCGTTGAAATCCTCTTCGTGAGGCATCGCATCGGGTTTCGGAAAACCGGCCGCCCAGATCGCATCCGCGGTCTGATGCGTACGTTTCAGTTTGCTCGCAAACCAGACCGCGTTGCGCGGCAGGACCTTGCCGACGGCATCGAACACGACACGATCGCTGCAATCGCAATCCATGTCCTTCTGGCCGTAGATATTGCCGCCGTCGCCGCGCACCGGCGCGTGCCGTACCCACCACCACCGCGTCGCTGTCACACCTGTGGGAACACTGTGCTGCGCCACGAACGGTTTTTCGGTGTTGGACATCGGACCCACCCTTCAATATCGTTTCATGTGTCGTACGTCACGGCGCGCGATGCCTCAAGCATCTTCGCGCCAATGAAAGCGTGGCGCATGATGATGAATTCCAAATCTTGAATTCCGTGTGGCGGCAGTCCGCTCAAGAAATAGACAACGAACAACAACTCGGGAGAAAAACATGGGCCGCCTTGCAGGAAAATCCGTCGTCATCACCGGCGCAGGCAGCGGCATCGGCCGCGCCGCAGCACAGCTCTTCGCCAAGGAAGGCGGCAAGCTGATCATCGTTGATCGCAGCGACAGCATTCATGAGACGGCGAAACTCGTGACCGACGCCGGCGGTACAGCGCAGGCCATCAGCGCCGATGCCGGCTCCGAGAGCGATGTGAAGGCCTTCATCGACAAGGCCGTTGCCACCTATGGCAAGCTCGATGCGATCTGGGCCAATGCCGGCATTTCCGGCGGCCTCATTCCGCTGCTCGAACAGACCGTCGAGCAATGGCAGGAAATCCTCCGCATCAATCTGATCGGACCGTTCCTCGCGATCAAGCATTCCATGCCGCATATGACCAAACAGGGCCATGGCTCGATCATCTGCACGGCCTCCGTCGCGGGCCTGAAGTCCGGCGCCTCCGGCCATCCCTACGCATCGAGCAAGGCCGGCGTCATCAGCCTGGTGCAGACCACTGCCTATTCCCTCTCGGGCACCGGCGTGCGCATCAATGCGGTGTGTCCGGGGCTGATCGAAACCGGCATGACCAAACCGGTGTTCGATCGCGCCAAGCAGCGCGGAACGGAGGACAAGATCGGCCAGCTCAATCCGCTCAAGCGCGCCGGCCAGCCGCATGAGCTCGCGGCCATGGGACTGTTCCTGGCCAGCGACGAAGCGTCCTATGTGAACGGCCAGGCGATCCCCGTGGATGGCGGCCTCACCGCATCGATGCCCTATGCGGGCAAGCCGATCTAGCTTCAAACTGTCATCACCCGTGCAAGCGGGTGATCCAGTAAACACGAAGATTTCGGTTCTATCACAAATGCCAGTGTCCACTGGATCGCCCGGTCAAGCCGGGCGACGACAACGGGAGCAGAACTACACCCCATCGGGCGGCGACGGCGCTGCATCCGCCGCCAGCAGGCGATTGCGCACGCGCTCGCGGTGGAACGTGTAGATGCCTGACAGCACGATGACGCTGGCGCCGACGATCATGGCGATGTCCGGCACATCGCCGAAGATCAGATAGCCGAGCAGCATGGCGTAGAGCATCTGCGAGTAACGCACCGGCGCGACGGCCGAGACGTCACCGACCCGCAGCGCCAGAATGCCGAACTGGAATCCGATCAGAGTCATCACCGCCGCCAGTGCGACGAGGCCAAATACGTGCAGCGGCGGCATGATCCAGTCGCCATGCAACAAAGTGAGCGCCCCGCCCGCCAGCGCCACAGCAACGGTGGTGAGAAAGGTGACGAACAGCGTCGGAATCTGGCGCGGGATCTGCTTGGTGACGAGATCGCGCATCGCATAGAAGCCAACCGACAACAGCGCCACCAGCGTGAACTGGCTGAAACCGTCCGCGCCCGGTCGCACGATGACCAGCACGCCGATGAAGCCGGCCCCGATCGCCAGCCACCGCCGCCAGCCCACAGGCTCGCCCAGGATCAGCACGGCGCCGCAGGTCATCACCAGGGGCAGCGATTGCACGATGGCGGTGACATTGGCGAGCGGCAGCGAACTCACCGCCACCAGAAACAGCGCGGAGCCGCCGATCTCCCCGCAGATGCGCAGCGACACCGGTGCCACTCGCAATACGCGCAGCGACCCCAGCGCGCCCTGATGCAGCACGAGCGCCCCGATCAGCACGCTGGCGAATGCCCCGCGCAGCATCATCACCTGGCTGAAATGCATCTGCGATGTCAGGAATTTGGCGAGCGCGTCGTTGACGCTGAAACTGGCCATGGAGACAGCCATGAACAGGCTGCCGCGCAGATTGGGAGAGAGAGGCAAGACGGGGTCCGGGGCGTAGCGATATTCCGCAGCGAGGGACGCTGCAGCGCAGCGCGTTGTGTGCTGCAGGCCGTGAGTGAGGTCAAGCCGGAGACGTGCGCATGCCGCCCATCTTCTGAGCATAGGTCGCGCATGACGGATCGAACCGACACCTGAGCGGGCGGACGCCCGGCACGCAACCTACACCCCCTCCGTCGGCGGCGCAGACGCCTTCGCCTTCACCAGCATCTCACGGTTGCGCACCCGCTCGCGGTGGAAGGCATAAAGGCCGGAGCCGACGATCACCGCTGCGCCGAGGATCATGGCGCCATCGGGCACATCGCCGAAAATGAGATAGCCGAGCCCCATCGCCCAGAGCAGTTGCGTGTAGCGGAACGGCGCAACGGCGGAGATCTCCCCGGCCCGCAGTGCGATGATCACGCATTGATAGCCGATCAGCACCAGCACCGCGGCGAGCAACAGGAAGCCCATGCTTTTCGTCGACATCGGCGTCCAGCCGCCGAGCGGCACGATGAGAAAACCGCCGACAATGGTAACCACGAAGGTCGTCAGCAGCGTCACGAATACCGAAGGAATGTCCTTCGGAATGCGGCTGGTGGCGAGATCGCGGATCACGCAGAACGCCACAGAGATCAGCGCCAGCACGGTGAACTGATTGAAGCCCTCGGCGCCCGGCCTGACCACGATGAGCACGCCGATGAAACCGGCGACGATGGCGAGCCAGCGCCGCCAGCCCACCGGCTCGCCGAAGATCAGCGCCGCGCCGAGCGTGATCGCCAGCGACAGCGACTGGAAAATCGCCGAGACATTGGCGAGCGGCAGATGGGTGATCGCCGCGAGGAATGTCGCGGTGCCGCCGATCTCGCCGCAAACACGCAGCGCCACCGGCAGTTTGAACAGCACGCTGACCGGCCGCAGCGCCTGCTGGTACCAGGCGAGCGCAAACACCAGCACGATGGAGATTGATCCGCGCACCAGCATGACCTGGCCGAAATTCATCTCCGCGGTGAGATATTTCGTGGTGGCGTCGTTCATGCTGAAGCCGGCCATGGCCACGGCCATCATCAGGCTTCCGCGCATATTCGAAGAGAGAGGCAAAGCGAGCACCGGAATATCGGGGAAAAGGCTGCCGGTGGAATCCCGGTGTCAGCGCAGGCGATACAGACTCATGTGCACCAAAACAGCGAAGCGAGCCAGACGGCGTCAGCGCCGGTGACCTGCGCAGATCTGTATGACGCCCTCAGGACGCTTCCGTCGGTACGCTGGAGGCCTTTGCTGCCACCAGCATCTCGCGATTGCGAATGTGTTCGCGATGGAACGTGTAGAGGCCGGAAGCGACGATGATCGACGCGCCCACGATCATCGCGCTATCGGGTACATCGCCGAAGATCAGATAACCGAACAGCATCGCCCACAGCAGCTGCGTATAGCGGAACGGTGCGACCGCAGAAATATCGCCGACGCGCAGCGCCATGATCACGCATTGATAGCCGATCAGCACCAGCACGGCGGCCACTGCCAGCAGCGCAAGCGCTGAAGCCGATGGCGTCGCCCAGCCGCCGAGCGGCATCATCAGCAGGCCGCCGACCGAAGTCATCGAGATCGTCGTCAGCAGCGTCACGAACAGCGCCGGGACATCGGCCGGGATCTGCTTGGTGGCGAGATCGCGCAGCGCATAGAACGCGACGGAGCCCAGCGCCAGCAATGTGAACTGGTTGAAGCCGGCGGCGCCCGGCCTGACAATGATCAGCACGCCGATGAATCCCGCCGCGATCGCCAGCCAGCGCCGCCAGCCCACACGTTCGCCGAAGATCAGCACCGCGCCGAGCGTAATCGCCAGCGGCTGCGACAGGATGATCGCCGACACATTGGCAAGCGGGAGATGACTGATGGCCTGCAGAAAGAAGATCGTTCCGACCACCTCGCCAAGGACGCGCAGCCCTACCGGGCGCACGAACAGCACGCGCAGCGGTCGCAATGCGCCGCGATGCGCAGCCAGCGCGGTGATCAGCGTCCCCGCAACGATGCCGCGCAGCAGCACGAGCTGCCCGAAATTCATCTGGGGCAGCAGAAATTTGGAGATCGCATCGGTGGCACAGAAGGTCGCCATGGCACCGGCCATGAACAGGCTTCCGGCGAGATTGGGAGACAGCGCCAAGATGACCGCCAGGACAATTCAGTGAGATTTCGGGCGGCGTCCGAAAGATCGGGCGACTACCCGGCGCATCGCGGCGCCTCTCAACGCCGATGCCGGAGCGCGGGCCGAATGGCT
Organism: Tardiphaga sp.; assembly: GCA_030147505.1. Taxonomy (GTDB): domain Bacteria; phylum Pseudomonadota; class Alphaproteobacteria; order Rhizobiales; family Xanthobacteraceae; genus Tardiphaga. Next base: position 54,397 of record JASBVG010000011.1, on the reverse strand, counting down.
CGCGCTTCCCGGTCCATCATGTCATTTCGCGCCGGCGAGCTGCGCGTATTTCCACGACGCCTGTGCGAGCGGCACCGTGCGCTTGATGGATTCCTTCGCCTTCGCCGACGATGCGGTGCCGTCGCGGACGCGGCCGGCGATGCCCTGCAGAATGCCGGTCAGCCGGAACAGGTTGTAGCAATAGTACCAGTTGAGATCAGGCACATCCTTGCGGCCGGCATAGTCGCAATAGATCTTCGCCGCTTCGTCCATGGTCGGGATGTCGAGCGCCTTGAAGTCGAGCCCGTCGAGGCCCGGCATGATCCACTGCATCAACAGATAGGTGAAGTCCGCCATCGGGTCGCCGAGGGTCGACAGCTCCCAGTCGAGCACGGCCTGCACCTTCGGCTGCGTCGCGTGGAACACCATGTTGTCGATGCGATAGTCGCCATGCACCACCGACACCCGTTCCTGCTCCGGTACGGACGTCGGCAGCCATTCGATCAGCCGTTCCATCTCCGGAATGAGCTGTGTCTCCGAAGCGCGATATTGCTTTGTCCAGCGATCGACCTGGCGGGCGAAGTAGTTGCCTGGACGTCCGAAGTCGCCGAGCCCGATCTTCTCGGGATCGTAGCTGTGCAACTGCGCCAGCGTTTCGATCTTCGAGGTGAAGATCGCGCGACGTTCGCTCCTGTCGACATTGGGAAGCGCCGGATCCCAGAAGATCCGCCCGTCTTCCATCGACATCACATAGAAGGCCGAGCCGATCACCGCATCGTCGGTACAGAGCGCATAGGCGCGCGCTACCGGAAAGCCCTGCTTGCCGAGCGCGGCGATCACCTTGAATTCGCGATCGACGGCATGCGCCGAAGGCAGCAGCTTGCCGAATGGCTTGCGCCGCATCACGTAGGAACGCTTCGGCGTATTCAGCCGATAGGTCGGGTTCGACTGGCCGCCCTTGAACTGCAAGACGGTCAGCGGCCCCTCGAAGTCCTCGACATGCTGACGCATCCAGGCTTCGAGCGACATCTCGTCGAAGCGATGGCGGTCTTCCACCGGTCGCGTTCCGTTAAATTCGTCGTCGCGCTTCACACCATCGGTCACGTCGTGTCCTCACGTTTTTTCTTATATGTCCCGGACGCGGAGCAACGCTACGCGCACACCGCGTCCGGGACAAGTTGTCAATGCCTTCCGGCCAGCGCCTCGATCGAGGTGTCCGGCGCGTTGGCATATTTCTTCAACTCGAGCCGTGCGATGGCACGATTATGCACTTCATCGGGGCCGTCGGCCAGACGCATGGTGCGCATGGACGCATAGTCGCGGGCGAGACCCGCATCGTCCGACACACCGGCCGCGCCAAAGGCCTGGATCGCATTGTCGATGATCTTCAGCGCCATGTTCGGACCGGAGACCTTGATCATCGCGATTTCGAGCTGGGCGGTCTTGTTGCCGACCTTGTCCATCATGTCGGCCGCCTTGAGGCAGAGCAGACGGTTCATCTCGATATCGGTGCGCGCCTCGGCGATGCGCTGCTCCCAGATCGAATATTCGATGATCTTCTTGCCGAAGGCCGTGCGCGATTGCAGGCGGCGCACCATCTTCTCCAGCGCTTCCTCGGCCTTGCCGATGGTACGCATGCAGTGATGGATGCGGCCCGGGCCGAGACGGCCCTGGGCGATCTCGAAGCCGCGGCCTTCGCCGAGCAGGATGTTGCTGACGGGCACGCGGACATTGTCCAACTTGACCCGCGCATGGCCGTGCGGCGCATCGTCGAAGCCGAACACCGGCAGCATCTTCTCGATGGTCACGCCCTTGGCATCCGCCGGCACGAGGATCTGCGACTGCGCCTGTTGCTTCGCCGCAGTCGGATCGGTCTTGCCCATGACGATGGTCACGGCCAGGTTCGGGTGCGCCATGTTGGTGGACCACCACTTGCGCCCGTTGACCACATAGTGGTCGCCGTCCCGCTCGATGCGGGTCTGGATATTGGTGGCGTCCGACGAGGCGACATTAGGCTCGGTCATCAGGAAGGCGGAGCGGATCTCGCCATTCATCAGCGGCTTCAGCCACTTCTGCTTGTGCTCCTTGGTGCCGTAGCGCATAAACACTTCCATATTGCCGGTGTCCGGCGCGGAGCAGTTGAAGACTTCCGACGCCCAGCCGATATGGCCCATCTGTTCGGCCAGCAGCGCATATTCGAGATTGCTCAGTCCCGCGCCGTGGAATTCATCGTCCTCATGCGACGACGGCGGCATGAACATGTTCCACAGGCCTTCGGCCTTCGCCTTCTTCTTCAGCTCCTCGACGATCGGAATGACCTTCCAGCGCTCGCCCTCTTCGTCCTGCTGACGATAGATCGGCACAGCCGGGCGAACATGCTTGGTCATGAAGGAGGACACGCGCTCGAGCCATTCGCGCTGGCGATCCGACATCGTGAAATCCATGGGACGTTCCTCTTTGTTTCTTCAAATCTTTGGCGGCACTGTTGTCCCGTCGATGCAGGTCCGCAAGCGAAAAATGCGCGCGAAATGTCGCCCGCCCTTCACACCGGAGCGCACATCGCGGGGGCGATGGCGTGACACGGAATTTGATGACGCTGCGATTGCCTTGGAGGCAGGCACGCGCATTGACATTCCGTTCACTCAAACGATAGTTTCATACACTTGTTTGAAAAGCAATCACCCCGATACGCACCTCTCGCATAGGGCCATGTCCCATCGGGTTGCTTGCACAGCCAGGAATTTGTCCGGGATCAAGGCATGGCAGCAGACCGCACGCGCACCGCCATCATCACCGCAGCCGAACGGCTTTATGCCGAGCGCGGCTTTGCGGATGTGACGATGCGCGACATCGTGGCCGCGGCCGACGTCAATCTCGCCGCGGTGAACTATCATTTCGGCTCGAAGGACGAGCTGATCGCCGAACTGTTCGTGACGCGCAGCATCGCCACCAATCGCGAACGCCTTCACGAATTGAAGGCGTTGGAAGAAGCCGGCGGCGGCAGCGCCACACCACAGGACATCTTCACCGCCCTCGTCGGCCCGACGCTGCGCGGCTGCCTTGGGCCGGAGAAGCAACGCTCCGACGCCGCGCGCTTCATGATCCGCGCCTCGATCGAATCCGTGCCGCCGATCCGCAAGATCAAGAACCGCGAGGTCGATCACCTCAAGCGCTTCGCCGCCGCCTTGCGCCGCGCCCTCCCCGATCACGATCCCGCCGACATCTTCTGGGCGCTGCATTTTGCGCTGGCCATGGCACACCAGACCATCCGCGACACTGAACGCCTGACCCGCATGTCGGACGGCCTGTGCGATCTCGACGACGTGCAGGCGATCATCGATCGCGTGGTGTCAGTGGCGATGACGGCGCTGATCGGAAAACCGGCGCGGGTGAAGGCGCGGGCTTAGTCGCTCACTCTCTTTGTCGTTACCCGCGGAAGCGGGTAACCCAGTAAACACCAGCGAACGCGCGACTCACCGGCGCCGGTGTCTACTGGGTTGCCCGGTCAGGCCGGGCAACGACAGATATTACGTCCCCTCTTACGCCCGTCCGATTCGCAGCGTATTCCGCTCCCATGAGCGCACAGGACGCCATCGACTTCGTATCCGACGACATCGCCGAGGTCGGCGAGCTGATGCGCTCGCTGTCCGGCCGCTATGAAGGCATTTTCAGCAATTTTCGCGCGGCGTGCGGCGTCGTCTGCGAGCGCGCGCCGAGCCTGCACGACGCCGCGCGCGACATCGCCGATCTCGCGGGCGCCGCCAGCGCCGGCGTCTACGCGCACATCCCGAACCAGCCATCCCTTGCCTGCGCCAGCGGCTGTGCCGCCTGCTGTCATCTCTATGTCCAGGTCCCGCCCGGTATCGCCCGCATGATGGCCGATCACATCGCGGCTCACTTCCCGCCGGCCCAGCGCGACGCCTTGCACGGCCGGCTGGAGATCGCAGCCGCCGCCGTCCGCGATGCCGCAGACCCGACAAAGCTCCGCCACCGCTGCCCCCTGCTCGGCGACGACAATCGCTGCACCGTCTACGATGTCCGCCCGCTGTCCTGCCGCGCCTTCACCTCGCGCTCGGTGGCGCGCTGCAACGATGTCGTTTTCGGCGATACGGCGGACGGCTCGGGCGTCGAACAGAACGCTGCCCACTATCGCATCCACATGGAAGCGACCTTCGCGCTGGAACAGGCCGCCCGGCAACGCGGCCTTCCGGCCGAACAGAAAGGATTGGCGCAGGCGCTGCTGGAGGAGATGGGCGTGAAGGATCAACCGCCCCCGCAGGCGCCCGGTTAGAGCTGGTGCAATGCGCAGGAGTCCTTGCGATGTGGCGCGACAGACCGCTGCATCAGCCGCGCCGTTGTCGCGCAAGCTGACCTGCTGTGCCGCTCTCGACGGCGAAATATCTCACCACCGCGGCGCATGGCGCATCTGAGAGCTGATTTCAGAAAAACCTCAGAATATCATCCGTGCCGGTTCAGGACTCTTCGCTGCCATCGTGAAAAACAGACTGCAGCCTGATCGCGCTGGCTGCCATCGCACCGCATCATGCGGTTGCTGCTTCTGCACCTGGTTTCGCGACCACACGCCACCTTCGTGCGCGATGCCGCATCGATGTTCTGAACACACCGAGAAATGGATGACATGACCACCCACCGTGATGGGCGCGCACTGCCCCGGCGGCTGAAAGCCGTTTTGCTGGTATCGACCGCCCTGATCGTTGTATCGGCACTCCCCGCCGTCGGCGCTCCGCCGTCGCAGGACGGGACATGGCTCGCCAATCCCGGCAGCGGTGACTACAACGCAGGGACGAACTGGGATACCGGCACAACGCCCTTCGGGGCCGGCATCGCTTACTTCGGCGCATCGAGCGTCACCAGCCTGACGATGTCGGCACCGATCAGCGCCGGCGGCTGGATTTTCAGCCCGGGTGCGCCGGCCTATCAGTTTCAGACAAATGCGGAATTGGCATTCTTCGAAACGGGCATCACGACCAACGGCGGCAGCGTGACCATCGACAACAGTAGTGCCGGCACGATTCACTTTTACGGCATCACCACCGCGAGCGATGCGACCTTCATCAATGCCGGCTCCGTGGTGTTCAACACCTCGGCGACGGCTGGCAACGCTACCATCACCAATACCGGCACGGTCGCGTTTCGCGATCAATCCTCGGGCGGCAACGCCAGACTCATCAATAATGGCCCCGGAGCGGTCATCGACTTCTCCGACACGTTCGGACCTCTTTACGGCAACAAAGTCACGGCCGGCTCCATCACCGGCAACGGCACGTTCAAGCTTGGCGCCAACGAACTGACCGTTGGTGGTAACAACCTGTCGACCACCGTATCTGGCGTCATCGAAGGCACGGGCTCGCTGGTCAAGACGGGGACGGGAACGCTGACGCTCTCGGGCGCCAACACCTATAGCGGCGGCACGACCATTGCCGGTGGTGTGCTCAGCGTCTCCTCCGACGCCAATCTGGGCGGTACCTCGGGCGGCCTGACGCTCAATGGCGGCACCTTGCAGGTCACTGGAACCTCGTCATTCTTCACCAACCGCGACGTCACTTTAGGTGCAAATGGCGGCACTTTCGATATCGTGGCGAACCAGTATGCGAGTATCAATCGGGTGATCACCGGCAGCGGCGGATTGACGAAATCCGGCGCCGGCGACATGAGCGCCATTATCGGCAGCTCCTATACTGGCGTCGTGACGATTCTGGGTGGCAGTCTCGACTTGGCAGATGGCGCCGCCGCCCCGGTTCGGGTGAACCGCACGATCGTCAACCATGGCACGCTGTATATGCGTACGTCACCTGGTCTGGACTATAGCGGCGTCATCAGCGGCACCGGCACGTTGCACATGTTCGCCGGCGAGTTGATCTTGTCGGGTGCGAACACTTACACAGGTGCGACGTCAATCGCCTCTTACAGCAAATTGAAGATATCCGGAAGCATTACGTCGCAGACGATCACTAATGAGGGCGCTCTCGACTATATCGGAGCCAGTTCCGCCGGGACTGCGACGATCGACGTCAGGCGTACGAACAACGGCGTTGACGGACTACATTTCAGAGACACCAGCACCGCCGGCAACGCGACCGTGGTCAATGGTGGCCAGCTTGCATTTTTCGATCGCAGCACGGCGGGCAACGCCACCATTGCCAATAATGGGGTGGCCGTTTTCATCGACAACAGTTCGGCCGGCAACGCGACGATCGTCAACAATGGGACGGTCTATTTGTCCAGTAACGGCGCCGCCGGCAATGCGACGATTACCAACAATTATTACATGACCCTGGATATGACCGCTTCAGCCGGCAGTGCGCATATCACGAACAACAGTGCCGGCACAATCCTCTTCAAAGAGAGCACCACGGCAGGCAGTGCCAGCATCGCCAATGCCGGAAAAGTCCTCTTCACGAACAACAGTACGGGCGGCAACGCGCAATTGATCAATGACGCGACCTCCGCCATCGTTGACTTCTCCGACAGCACCGGTCTCAACGGCGACCGCAAGGTCGAGGCAGGCTCGCTGGCCGGCACAGGCCTGTTCCGGCTCGGCAACAACGAACTCACCGTCGGCGGAAACAACCTGTTGACCATGGTCACCGGCACGATCGCCGATGGCGGCGCCGGCGGCGGCAGCGGTGCGGCGCTGGTCAAGACCGGCACCGGCACGCTGACACTGGCCGGCCTCAACACCTATACGGGCGCGACCACCATCAATGGCGGCACGCTGGCGGTGAACAGCACGCTGACCGCGACCAGCGGCATCACCGTGAATGGCGGCGGCACGCTCGGTGGCACCGGCACCGTTGGCCACACGACCATCAATGCCGGCGGCACACTCGCGCCGGGCAATTCCATTGGCACGCTGATCGTCAGCGGCAATCTGAGCTTCAACAGCGGCGGCATCTATGCCGTCGAAGTCTCCCCAACCACCGCCGACCGCACCAACGTCACCGGCACGGCGCTTCTGACGGGTGCCACAGTGAACGCGATCGCCATTCCGGGCAGTTTTCGGGAACGGACCTATACGATCCTCAATGCCGCGGGCGGGCTTGGCGGCACGCTATTCGCCGGCCTGACAGCCACCGGCAATTTCAGCCCCGCGCGCAATCCGCATCTGATCTACGATGCCAACAACGTCTATCTGATGCTCTATCCCGAAACGCTTGCCGCCCCGCCCAACGCGAATGGCGGCCAAGCCGCCGTCATCGGCGCCATCAATCGCGTGGTCGATGCCGGCGGATCGCCGCCCGTCGCGTTCGACGCATTGCTTGCGATGAATGGCGGCCAGCTCGGCAATGCGCTCACGCAGATGTCTGGCCAACCCGCCACCGGCGGCGCGACCAGCGGCATGCAGATGACCAATGCCTTCCTGTCGCTGATGCTGAATCCGTTCGGCGGCGCACCCGAAGGCAATGCCGGCGCGCTCGGTTTTGCTCGTGGCTTCGGCGCCAGCGATACGGCGCTGTCGCCGGACATTGCCGCAGCCTATGCCGCGGTGACTCCGAAGGACGCACGCGCCGAAACATTCGACCGGCGCTGGAATCTGTGGGGCCAGCCATTCGGCGGCTATCACCGCACAGGCGGAGACAGCATGCTCGGCACCGCCGACACTTCCGCGCGCGCGGCTGGCTTTGCCGCCGGCGCCGACTGTCGCGTGGCTCCCGATACGCTGCTCGGCTTCGCCCTCGCCGGCGGCGCTACCAGTTGGGGGCTCGCACAAAATCTCGGCGGCGGCCGCAGCGACGTGTTCCAGATCGGCGCCTATGGATCTCAGTCCTTCGGCAACGCCTATGTCTCTGCCGGCTTGTCCTATGCCTGGCATGGCATGAGCACCGAGCGCCTCGTCACCGTCGTCGGCACCGACAGACTGGCCGCGAACTTCAATGGGCACAGTTTTGGCGGCCGGATCGAAAGCGGCTATCGCTTCGCGACGCCGTGGCTTGGCGTGACGCCCTATGCAGCCCTGCAAGTACAGAGCTTCCACACGCCGTCCTACGGCGAGAATGCCATGACGGGTTCGGGCGTATTTGCCCTGCGTTACGACGCGCGCACCGCCACTGCCACGCGCAGCGAACTCGGCGCCTGGTTCGAAAAACGGATCGCCCTCGACGGCGGCAGCGCTCTCGCGCTTCGCAGCCGCGCGGCCTGGGCCTATGATCACACGGACAATACGGCGCTGGGCGCAATCTTCCAGATACTTCCGGGATCGAACTTCACTGTGAACGGCGCAGCACCCGCGCCGAACGCCGCACTTTTCTCGGCCAGCGCCGAATGGCGGCTCATCAATGGTTGGTCGGTCGGCGCGCGGTTCGACGGCGAGTTGACGCGCAACTCGACGACCTATGCCGGCAATGGGCTGGTGCGCTACGCGTGGTGAGTGCTGACACTGTCGCGCATGCACGGTATCAGAACGACGGCGGCGTGCAGGCGCTCACCACCTCGCACGCCTTCGCACCGACGCAGCGAAACCGGTGCGGGCGGCGGCTTTCGAAGTAATACGCATCGCCGGGATCGAGGATGCGGCGCTCGTCATCGACGATGACTTCCAGCCGGCCCGAGATCACGACGCCACCCTCCTCGCCGTCATGCACCAGCAGCACACGGCCGGTGTCGCTGCCCGGCTCGTAGCGCTCCTTCAATATCTGCAGGGCGCGCCCGAACAGGTTGTCGCCGACCTGGCGATAGGAGATCGGCTTCTTGCCGATCTCGGTCAGCTCGTCGGAGCGATAGAACGCCTTGCACGGCCGGTCCGGCTCGATGGCGAAGAACTCGGCGAGACCCATCGGGATGCCGTCCAGGATGCGTTTCAGCGCGCCCACCGACGGGTTCATCTGGTTGGATTCGATCAGCGAGATCGTCGAATTGGTGACGCCTGCGCGCTTGGCCAGCTCGCGCTGCGACAGCTTGTGGCTGGCGCGCACGAAGCGCAGCCGCTCGCCGAGATCGATGCTCACGCCAAAATCCTGTTGCTGGTGTTGCGGATCCGGCAAATATGGCTCGGCCCATCCAGCAAAATCAACAGCTTGATCACATCAAGAAAAGGACTTGTTGCAATGTTACGAACATGATCCAGATGCGAAAATCAGCCCGAAGATCATCCCTGGGAGCGCGACGTGACCGTCCATCAGATTCCGAACAGCCTGCAGCTCGAGACGTTCTGGATGCCGTTTACGGCCAACCGCCAGTTCAAGGCCGCACCGCGCATGTTCGCCTCGGCGAAGGGCATGTATTACACCACCGAAGATGGCCGCCAGGTGATCGACGGCTCGGCCGGCCTGTGGTGCACCAATGCCGGCCACGGCCGCCGCGAGATCGCCACCGCCGTCGAGAAACAGCTCTCCACCCTCGATTTCGCGCCGGCCTTCCAGATGGGCCATCCACTGGCCTTCGAATTCGCCAACCGCCTCGCCGAGATCGCCCCCGCCGGTCTCGACCGCATTTTCTTCACGAACTCCGGCTCTGAATCCGGCGACACCGCGCTAAAGATCGCGCTGGCCTATCACCGCGCCAACGGTCAGGCCTCGCGCACGCGCCTGATCGGCCGCGAACGCGGCTATCACGGCGTCGGCTTCGGCGGCACCTCGGTCGGCGGCATGGTCAATAACCGCCGCGCCTTCTCCTCCGCCCAATTGCCTGGCACCGATCATATCCGCCACACCCACGATCTCGCGCGCAACGCCTTCTCCAAGGATCTGCCGGAGCACGGCGCCGAGCTCGCCGACGATGTCGAGCGAATGGTCGCGCTGCATGGCGCCGACACCATCGCCGCCGTCATCATCGAGCCGGTGCCGGGTTCGACCGGCGTGCTGCCGCCGCCGAAGAACTATCTGCAGCGCCTGCGCGAGCTCTGCACCAAGCACGGCATCCTGCTGATTTTCGACGAAGTCATCACCGGCTTCGGCCGCCTCGGCGCGCCCTTCGCCGCGCAATTCTTCGGCGTCACGCCGGACATCATGACCACCGCCAAGGGTATCACCAATGGCACCGTGCCCTGCGGCGCCGTGTTCGCCAGCCGCAAGGTCTATGATGGCCTGATGACCGGCCCGGAAAGCCAGATCGAGCTGTTCCACGGCTACACCTATTCGGCGCATCCGGTCGCCTGCGCCGCCGGCATCGCCACGCTCGACATCTACAAGAACGAAGGCCTGCTCACCCGCGCCGCGACGATGGCCGAGTACTGGCGCGACAGCCTGCATGCACTGCGCGATCTGCCGAATGTGATCGACATCCGCAATTGCGGCCTGATGGGCGCCGTCGAACTCGCCCCGCGCAAGGACGCGCCGGGCGCCCGCGGTTATGAAGTGATGGTGGATTGCTTCAACACCGGCCTCTATCTGCGCCAGAGCGGCGACGCCTTCGCGATGTCGCCGCCGCTGACCGTCGAGAAGAACCATATCGACGACATGATGACGATCCTCAGCGCAGCCATCAAACGCGTCGCCTAAGCAGCGTCAACACGCACAAGACAAAACCCCGACGGAGCAACAGCGCCGTCGGGGTTTTTCGTTAGTGACGTCGTTGCTTCGACGACGAAGCGCCTCAGCTCCGCGCCGCGATCAGTTGCCGGATGAATTCCGGCGCCTTCGCGCTGGGCAGCCACCGCGTCACCGCGATCATATCGGCGTCACGATCGATCCAGATCATGTTGCCGCCGGCACCTAACGCATAGACCGCCGTGTCCGGCGCGTCCTTGTTGGCATGCGGCCCGCGGTTCAGCCACCACAGGAAGCCGTAATTCGGCTGCGTCAAAGACTGCGCCCACATCGCATCGATCCAGCTCTGCGACAGCAACTGCTTGCCGTTCCATTCGCCGCCGCGCGCCATCAGGAGACCGAAGCGTGCATGGTCGTCCGCGCCGATGAACATGCCGCCGCCCCAATGGCCGCCGCCCGGCACCGACTGCATCGGCTGCCCGTCGATCTCGACGAAGGAATTGTCATAGCCGACCCAGCTCCAGTCCTTCGACGCGCCGATCGGATCCATGATGCGCGCACGCAACACCTCCGGCAGCGGACGCTTGAACAGATGCAGCAGGCTGAGCGACAACAGGTTCACGCGGACATCGTTATATTCGTAGAACGCGCCCGGCGCCTGCAGCGCGCGCAGCTCGCCCTTGCGGCTGTTGTCGGCATTCGGCGCGACCAGGCGGTTGTGATCGATCTGGTCCGGCTTGCCGAACAGCTCGCCGCGCCATTCGCTGGTCTGCTGCAGCAGATGCCGCCAGGTGACCTTGCTGTTATGCGCATCGGCAAACAGCGGCCCCGGCACGCGCCGGCCCACGGGCTCGTCGATATCGGCGATCAGCCCGTCATCCACTGCGAGACCCGTCAGCACCGCGAGATAGCTCTTGGCGATGGAGAAGGTCATGTCCGGCCGCGCGATCTCGCCCCATGACGCCAGCACGCGACCATTCTGCAGCACCATGCCTGCCGGGCCGCCGCGCTCGCGCACCGGCCCCAGCACCGCGCTCCATGGCCCGGTTTCATTCCAGTCCACATTCGGCGCATAGCGGCCGTCATCGTAATAGAAGCCGCGCGGCCACGGCGTCTCGTTCGCCTGCGCGAAGGCCACGGCCGCAGCGAGCTTGTCCGGCGCATAGCCGGCCGCCTGCGGATCGATCCTGTCCCAGGCGTTTCCGCCGGCCGGGAAATAAGGTTGGTCAGTCATGGAGAATTCGAACTCGCTGGTGTCAACACATCACGCTTATCGACCGGATAGCCATCGTCGGCAACCTGTACGGCGCGAGTTGGCTTTGCGACATCGCCCGGATCCTTCACCGGGGTGCCCGCCCGATCACCCCGTCGTGATGCCCAGCGCGCGTAATCATCGCCGTCCCTGAACGTAACTCCATCGGCATAAGTCGGGGCGTCACGTGAAAGGACTAACATGAGAGCGTTTTCTGCAGCAGTCACCGGGCTGGGCATTGCCCTGCTCAGCTCAACACTCATTCCTGCTGCGCGTGCAGCGGACACGGTTCGCGTCCGCGGAACGGTGGAGAGCGTCGACGGATCCAGCCTGACGGTGAAGACCCGCGAAGGAAATTCCACCGCCATCAAGCTGAACGACAACTGGAAAGTCACCGGCGTCGTCAAGGCCGCGCTGAACGACATCAAGCCCGGCGACTTCGTCGGCATCGCCTCGCTTCCCAAATCCCGCGGCGGCGACGGCGCCCTCGAGGTTCTGATTTTCCCGGCAGCCATGAAGGGCACCGGCGAAGGCAGCTATCCCTGGGATCTGAAGCCCAACAGCACGATGACCAACGCAACCGTGTCGAACGCGGTCAAGGACGTGGACGGCCGCAATATCACGGTGACTTTCCACGGCAGGGAAAAGACCATCTCGGTGGCGGAAGACACGGCAGTCGTCACCTTTGCGCCCGCGGAGCACGGCGACCTGAAGCCCGGCATGGCAGTGTTCGTCCCCTCGCAGAAGGCAGCGGACGGAACGCTCTCCACGGGCAATGTGGTCGCCGGCACCAATGGCGTCGTGCCTCCGATGTGAGATGCCTCTCCGGCGCGATGTCATGCATCGCGCCGGAGCTGCGATCTCCGTCACCGCCGCACAACGGACATGTTTTTCCGGACGATCGCGCGCGAAGGCAGGAGCGAGATGCATCAGGAACCGATCACCCCACCGACGCCCCGACGCCGAACATGGACGACACCGCCGCAAACAGCGACACCGCGACGAGCAACTGGCCGAGCATCCGCGCCATAAATTCGTTTTGACCAAAACGCTGCAGAGCCCCCGGTGCGCCGGCTTAGAAGTCAGCGAGGATTATCGCTCACCGCGATCTAAGAAACTGCAAGGCACTTTCGATGACATGGAGGAGGTTTTGATCGTCGACAATAACGGCACCTGCCTCATCTCCGGCAAGTGAATTTCCCACCTCCATCACCCCAGCCACGGCTGGGGGGCGCTGATAAACCTCGAAGACTTCGAGACCCCATCGATTCTTCACATGTTTGAATGCGTTCGCCACGTCACTTGCAAGGCGGAAGTGTTCATTTAAGCCTCGAAACTGTTCACGCACGGCGGCGCGAGATTTGCGGTGCTCTGCGCTGTCCCATTTTGCAGGATCGCCCGGATACGCCAAGTAGTCGACGGCGTGGTCGATCGCTACGCACGCCAGAAACGCGTGTCGGACGCTCGAAGGATCATTGCGAAAGTCCCCGACCGTGGGCTCGACAATATCGTTCAGGTATCGGACCATGTCTTCCATCTGCACAAACCTTTGCCGTCTCGATCGGACGTTCGCTCACGGTATAGCGCAGCGCGAAACTGACGCGCGCGCAAAGCAGAAGTATTATATGGCGTGGGTAAGCTGGGTCGGCGCAGTTGGCAACGCTATCGAGCTGGTTGGCTTCGGAATTCTTGCATGGGAATTGTCTCAAACCAATCGATCGTCCATTGCTGACGCCAAGGCCATGGTGAGCGAAGTTAATGCATTCGAGCGCATGGAAGTATGGGATCTTGAGCCAAACGACCCGCCCGGCACTCCGACGGTCCGTCTGATCGGCGGCAAGCTGGGTCTCGTTCTCGACAAGGTCACTACTAGCCTCGTGGCTCTTGAAGGTAGCTGGAAGCTGATCGTTCGGGGCGTCTGGATCACCGCTATCGGGGCTGGATTGCAGACCTTCTCCGCCTTTTGGCAGGCCGTTTTCCCGACCTGAAGGAATGCGAGCAGATCCGTTTGTTACTCGATGAAGCCGACGTCACCCTTCCCCAAAATACCCCAACTAGACGGGTTACTGCACCCGAAGAGCATCCGAAAATCTTGCTGCAGGGCCCGCGCCTTAAAAATCAGGATGTTGCGCTACTACTGGGACCGCTGTTCGTTTTTCTCATCCCTGAAAAGCCGTTCGTTTGCGGCATTCGCTACATCTTCGAAAAGCTTTATATGACCATCGAGATACGCAATCGCGAACGCTCCCTTGAAATTCTGCGGATCTTGAAATTGCAGCTTCTTCCCAACAAAAGCTCTGGTCATCATTTCGATACCGGCGTCAAATTTCTCCGTCATATCCTTCTGCATGAATATTCGCTGCTTGCGAAGTAATAAACGCACAACATTCAGCTCATTCCCCGAGCGTGCGATCAGCTTCCACGTGATGATCCGGACGTAGACCTTCTGCTTACCCGGCAAGGTGCCGAGCAGATCGTCAGCTGCAACGTCAGTGAAGTCAGCATCGGTCTTGGTGTTGGCCTCCTGCACCTTCAGGTCAAACGCGCCAGCGCCGACGATAGCGCCGGTGTTGATAGCGAGCAGCGCTGAGCCAAAGCCCTGCAAATCGACGGCATCGCCCTTGAGCGTTGCAGCCTGAACGGCCGGCACCAGCGTGGCGACGACCTTGGTTTCATGGAAAGTGTCTTTCACTTATGGACTTCCTTATGACTGGAGGGAGCAGCGGCCTTACGAGGCCGCTACCTTGAGGAACTTGATTGCGTTGAAGTCGCCGGCGCCGCCGCCGGTGCGCTTGTAGGTGTCGAACAGCACCTTGCCTTTTGGGTGACAGAATCTCGTTCGACGCGGATCCCTTGCCGATCGACGATCACGTAGCCTGCTTGAAGTCGCCGAAAGCAATCGGGAAGCCGCTGCCGGCGGTCTCGTCTGTGACAGGCGCCGTCGTTTAGCGAAGCTAATTACGGTACCCGCTTCCCCCTCCTGAGCGGGGACAGGCTCATGTAGGCAAGACTCCTGCGCGCGAGCCAACAGCAAACTCGCCGACTTCTTCAACACAATCGGCCAGAAGCGGTCATCTTCTGAAGTCAAAAGCATATCGGGACCAAGGAACGCGCTGGGCCTGCGCGCTCCGGCTTGTCGGGATGTGCGATCTGAGAATCCCTCTTCGATCCGCTTCACCTTTGTCTACCGGCCGCTCGCTTTATATCCGCAAGACGCTGTGCTTCCCCGACGCTCAGTTCGCCGGCAGCAAGCACCTGTACGCGGCTATTTGGATTCTGCGCCCTGCGCTCACGACGATTGTCTTCGTCATCATGCCTCATACGTTGGTCGTCGCTTTCACCTCCGCCATATCCCAGCACTTCGACAATGATCACCGAAGGCTGAGCGTTGCCGCTGCCTTGATTGGGTGTCGTTGTTTGCTGGCTTGCCGCCGTGGCATTCGAGGTCGACAGGGCTGCAGTGATGCTCGGAGCCTGCACCGTCGGAACGCCCGACGATGTTCCCTGCACCTGAATATTGGCGGCATTCAGCACCTGCAGTGCAGCCAGATTGACATTGCCCGACACGCGAATGCCCGCTTCGCCGGCGTCGATGGTTCCGAGCGGCGCGATCAGATCGATATCGCCGGCCGGCACTTCCGGAATCGGGTTGAGTGTCGCGATGCCGGCGCCCGATGCCGGAACGTTGGGCGACAGCACGACATTCCCGTAGATGTCATATTCCCGCTTCGGCGGCGTATAGACGATGGTCGTCTTGGCGCCGCGGCCGGCATTGATGTCGCCGGTCGCCGACCAGGCAAGGATATTGCCACCGAACGTCGTCATGATGCGCGACAGGCCGAGCAGGATCGACCCCTGCGAATAGAGCGAGATGTTGCCCTCGCCCTGCGTCACCAGACCTGCATTCGCCCCCGGCACGACACCCTCGACGCCGATCGTGATCTTGCCATGCGGCACCAGGAACTGGATGTCGCCGCCGAACAGCGTCCGTACCGAACCGTCCTTCGTCGTGTTGCCGTCGCGCGTCGAGAACATGGTGATGTCGCCGGCATAGCGGATCGCATTGCCGTCAGCGTCCTTCTGCGGGAATAGCGCCTCGATGGCGAGACGGCCGCGGAGATAGGAGCCATAACGCGGACTGCTCACATTGTTATATTCACGGCCACCTTCTCGTAGTTCCGCGAAGTACACCTCGCGCAGAAAGATGTGCTGCTGCTCCGGCTTGAGGAGGTCGAAGTAAGTTCGCGCGTCGGCAGCGTCTGCCGCGCTGTAGCCGTAACGCTGCTTCAGCCAGTCGGCGAGTTCCTTCTCATAGGTCCTGGCGACCTTGCCGGGCTGATCGGCCAGCGGATTCCCGGCATCTGCCAGATTGGCCGGGTCAAGATAGCGCAACAGACCCGCATAGTTCGGACCCGCCGGCCCCGTTCCGGCCTGCATCAGGATCGATGCGCCTAAGCGCCTGTCGCCCTGCACGATCGGACCGGTCGATACGATCGAGCCCAGCTCGCCCTGATAAATATTACGGGCCGCCGTCACTTCCAGCGAACCGGGACCGGCGATATCGAGATTGGCGTAGAAGATGTCGCGACCTGCCGAGAGGATGGAAACATCGTCCGCATTGGCATTGAGGATGAGGTTTCGCAGATCGAACGGGCTATCGCCGCCGAAGCGCACGATGTCTCGGCCTGCAAGGATATGCGCGGCTTTGGCGGCTGCGATGGTCGTGGTGTTAATCTGACCGCCGATACGGAGATCCACGATATCGCCATTCACCGCATAAACGCGCATCGCAGTCGGGTCACCCGCATGCAGATGAGTAGGCATATCGTTCTGGAAGGCGAAATAGCCGGTTGTCGGCGTGCGCGTTCCGGGATCTCCGGCATATTGCGGCAGGCCGAGGGTGACCATGGTGTTGGTCGCCAAGAAGCCATCGGTCAGATAGTCACCGCCAACGCCCGGCCGCAGCAGGACGAAGGCCGGCTTGAACGGATTGGGGATAAGGTCCGGCTGATCGCTGGCGCCGGACATCAGGAATCGCGCCGGCCCTTGGAGCGCAGCCGCATGGATCGAGTTCATGGCCAACAATTCGAACTGGCCGGTGGCCGATGGCATCAGTTCGTTGACCGTGAGCTGATTGGACTGCAAACTTCCGTAATAGATGCTTCCGCTTGTCGCAGCGGCATCGAACCGCGCCGGCATGAGCAACACATTGGATATGCCGCTAATGCCCGGTCCGCCGTTCCGGTTGAAACCCTGGCCGTTATAGACGAACGGCGCGAGATTGCCGCCTGCCGAGATCAGCGACACCGCGGTTTCCGGCGTCCACAGTGAGAACCAGCTCCGGTTGGTGCCGGTCTGCACCACACTGTCGATCACGACCGAACCGCTGTAACTATAGTCGTCGTTGATCTGCATCGTCGCATCGGCGCTGTTACCGAATACGAGATCGCCGCGGCTGCGCAGCGCCACGGCGCCGTCGCCCGGCACCACGACTGGACCGCCTAGCAAAAGATAGGCGGACGACGAGTTACCGACACGGGCGATGGTGCCCGCGTCGTAGAGGTTCGTGGCGCGTGGATCACCGGCGGATTTGGTGCCATAGGCGAGATCGATACGGCCGATCGAGCCGGCAGAGATGTCAATGCCGCCCCGCAGATTGGTGAACACGCCGCCGGTCAGTTCGTTGACGGCACTCAGGCTCGCTGTCAGCGCCGGATTGAGCCGGCCGCCGACCCTGACCCTCACGTCGCCGCCACCGGTCTGTGTCAGAACACCATCCTGAATCCGCCCCGTCGCCCCCACCGCGACGATGAGGCTCGTGCTCCTGATATCCGCGTCATAGTTCTCAAACAGCACCGGAGAAATGTTGCCCGCGTCGCCGCCGGCACGCAGCGTAACATTGCCGCCGCCAAGCGCGCCGAAGCCGCTAAAGCCGGCGACGCGCCTGTCGATGCCGGTCCCTACAAAGGCGCCGAAATTGATGCCCCAGGCCGTCTCTTCGCCGATTTCGCCGCCACCCTGCCGCCACAGCCAGTCGCCCACAGCGGAATTACCCACATTTCCGCGGCTGACGGATCGGCTAAAGCTGTAGCCCGTCAACTCTCCCTGCGCGGCGACGAACAGATCACCGCCGTGATCAGGATAGTACACGGTCCCGCTGGTGTTCTTGCGCGGCTGGTTGAAGGCCTCGTTGCCAGCCTGCAGCCTGGTGTCGGTGCCCGCCGTGTAGATGCCATAGTCCGACAACAGCGTGATATTGCTGGCTGCGAGGATGTCCAGGCTGCCGGTGCCGGTGCGAATGACGCTTGGAACCGGGGCGCTCGAACTGTAGCGGGGATCGTTGAGAAGCACCGCGCCGGAATATCTGGCGGGCATATTCAGCAGCCTGGTCGCCAGGCTCGGAATTGGACCGCTGCCGTCGAAACCCAAAGACCAGGCATCGAACGCCGTACCTTTCGGCACGACGCTGCCGGGCGCATAAGAATTCCACTGCAAGTCTACCAACAGGCCATTGTCGGCAATCGCTTGATAGACGGTCGTGTTGGGCACCGTCCAATCATCGGCGAAGAAATAGGTGCCGCCGCCGGCGCCCAAGTATAAAGGCCCGATACCCCAGCTGGAGTCCAGCCTGAACCCCGGACTGGTCGTCACATCGATCAAGCCGCCAAATTCGGTCCGGCTCGGAACATAGGCTTGGCCGCGCAACGGCTTCAGCGCGCGTGGATCCGCACCGATGAGATCGGCGCCGGCGATCAGGCGGATGGAAGCGGACAGCGAGCCGGCCGCAAGCATCGGCGCTCGCGGCGACGTAGAAGATGCGCCCGGAACCAGCTGAGTCCGTCCCGACGCGATCCGCGGCAACGAGGCGTCCGCCTGGAGGTTGGTAGCGATGAGATAGGTCCCCGCCGGAATCGTATCGCCGGCGTAGAACGAGCGTGCGTAGTCTGCGGTCGTGAGGGAGTTAGTCCAATCCGTATAAAAAACGTTGACCGGGATCGTCCAATCATCAACGAGATAAAAGTTGCCGTTCGCAGCATAGTAGTCGGCGGGCCAACCGTCGGCCGTTCCATTCACGAAACTGAAATAGGCCGACGAAGCGACGTCCGATACGCCCGTATATGTTGCCGGAATATCCGGCGTATCGGGACCGAAGCCGTCCGAAATGCTGCCCTTGATGGTCAGGTCACCGCCTGCGCGCACCGTCAGCGCCATCGGCTCGCCACGGCCATAGGTGGCGGAGGCCGGGTCGCGATCGCGGTTCGGTCCGTAGCGATAGCGCGACAGATCGATATCGCCGGAGGTCGACAGATCGCCGTCCGAGGTGATCGCCACGCCCGGCCGCAGATGGAAGGCGTCGCCATAGGACGCGAGACCCGCCACCCTGCCCTGCAGCGTCGTATTGAGCACGTTGCCACTATAGGCCGCGCCCATGAAGGCGGTGTTCGCCGCATCGTAGCCGTCGATCAGTGCCTGGTCGATCACGACGCCGCCGGGCAGATGATAGGTCCAGAAGGCGTTGAGTGCGATCACGCCGGCGCCGGCGATATTGAGCGGGCCTGCGGCGTCGATACGGACATCGCCCGAAGTTTCGCCGGTGCGACCGGCGTTCAGATCGACCCTGCCGCGCGCGATGCCATCTGTAGAAACGAGATTGATGGTGGCGCCTGGCTGCAGGCGAAGCCAGCCCTGCGTGGATGTGAGTTCGACCGTGCCGCGATTTTTGGCCTCGACCGCCTGGCCGTAGCTGTCTTTCTGCAGCACCTGGCCGTGGGCATCCAGCACAGCGCCGCCGCCGATGATGAGATCATCGCGCGCCGCGAGGCGAATGCTGCCGGGCGCGTTGCCGCTCGCATCGACATGACCCAGTACGGTCAGGCTGCCGCCATCAACCGAAACCGAGATGTCACGTGCCTTGAGACCGTTGCCGATGACGAGATTACCCTGCCTGAAGGCGAAGGCGCGCGCGGCAAAGAATCCGGCGTCGCTCAACTTGGCATTCAGCGCAGCAAAGTCGTCGCTCAATGCCGCCGCGCCGCCACCGAGCGAACCGGCGCGAAGATCGAACGAGCCGCTCGCATGGTTGGCACCTCCATTCGCTTTCAAGGACCCATCGAGACGGACTGCGCCGTTGAGGGCCGAAAGCGTCAGCATGCCGGCAGATTCCGCCTGTGCCGAGAGATCGATGACCGCGCCGGCCTGCTGAATGATGCTGCCGTTCTCGCTTTCCAGGAAGAGTTCGCCGCCCCAGGTGGAGCGCGTGACATCATAGAATTTCACGGTCCGGCCGGAGAGATCGAGCCGCGCGCCATCGGCCAGCGTAACATTGCCCGCGGAGGAGAGCGTGAGCTTGCCGCTCTGCAGCACGATCGCCGACGCGATGTCGATGGACGTGTTGCTATTCAGGCTGACCTGCGCGCCGAGGCCGCCGGCCATCGTGGCGAGGGCGGCACTGGACGGCAATGCCACGCGGATCGGACCGCCCGCATAATAGGCGATCGACGCGCCGGCTTCGCCGGTGAGAAC
The DNA here is from genome assembly GCA_030147505.1 of Tardiphaga sp. Lineage (GTDB taxonomy): Bacteria > Pseudomonadota > Alphaproteobacteria > Rhizobiales > Xanthobacteraceae > Tardiphaga. Next base: position 34,198 of record JASBVG010000011.1, on the reverse strand, counting down.
CGGCGTGTTGAGATGCAGGGTACCGCCGGTGCCGGCATAGATGGCCGGGTCGAAGCTCTCCAGCGTGCCCGGATCGGTGCCGGCGTGATAGACCGAGATGGTGCCGCGACTATTGGCGGTGATGTGGCTGCCGGCGTTGAACGCGACATCGGTGAAGCCGAGCATCAGCCGGTCGAAGCTGAGCCGCGTATTGGGCTGCGACGGCGTCGGATAGCCCAGCACGATGACATTGGCGTCGATGGCGAATTGTCCCGAGCCGGTACCGCCGGCGCGTACCGCGCCAGGCTTGTTGCTGTGCCACAACAGGCTCTGGCCGAAATCGGCGGGGTTCAGCTCCGAATGAGAGTTGCCGTTCCAAACGAAGGTGTCGGTGGTCAGGCGCACACTGTCCGAGGCGGATCCGTAGCCGTAGATCGCTGGGCTGTTGACGACGAACTGGCCGAGGCGCGAGCGGCCGGTGAGTGGATCGCGCGTATCGAGATTGATGCCGCCGAAGAAATTGACCGAATTGGTCGCGCTCAGGATGAGGGTCTCGACTGCCGGCGCACCGACAGCCGGATTGCCCGCCAGGATCGCATTCAGAATGCTCTGGTTGAGGACCATGCCGGCCGGCAGCGAACCGGCAGCAGCCAGCGACTCCGCGGAGCCGATGTTGAACGAGGGCACGGCGATCATCAGATTGCGCGTGCCGAACCGCACGGTGCCGGCCAAGCTGGCGCCGAGATCGGCATAGAGGCCGATGCCGCCTTCCGAATAGAGGGACACACCGTCGCCGATTTCGATCATCGATCCGTTCACACCCGACGGCGCGTTGAGTACGAGCTGTCCATTGGAGACGGCGATCATCGACGAACGTTCGTCCGGCGACGGATTGCGGCCGAATATCAGTCCGCTCGCGGAATCCGGCGCCTGGATGCCGCGACCGAGCGTATTGATCTCGACGCCGTCGCCCAGCGTGATCGTGCCATCGGCGGCGAGCAGCACCTGTGCCGCGTTCAGCTTCACGCCGCGCTCGAGCACGAGCTGCGAGCCCATGTAGCGGTTGAGCCCCACCAGCATCACAGTGTTCTGAAACGTCCGCGCGAAACCACCGATGTAAAGATTCGGCGCGCCGAGTGCGTTCACCGCTGCGGCTGAGACCGTCACATGCGTGGCATCGTTGACCGCCGTGCTGCCGGGACCGGTGAGAATGAGATTCGCCGACGGGCCGCTGACCAGCGAGAAACTGCCGCCATAACCGCCTTCGGCCGCGGAGAAATCGACGCTGCCCGCGGCGACGAGCGCGCTGCCCGGCGCGCTACCCGGCATGGCGGTCGGCGCGAATACCAGACTCTTGCCGTCCACTTCGAGCCGCGGACGCAACAGGCTGAAGCGGTCGGTCTGCGTGACCTGGAATTGGGCGTAGCTCTGGGTGTTGTATTGCGACCAGGTCTTGAACACCTCGCCGGAGGCGATGGCGGCGACGCGCGGCAACGCATCGGCGATACCGGTGCCGGCGATGCCGGTGGTTGCCGTCACCGCCCACGAACCGTCGCGCCGCGCCAGAGCAGAAGGCATCACGTCGCGCGCGGTCGTCCCGTCGAGTTCGACGCGGAAGGCGCCCGGCAACAGCGCGTAGTTTGCTGGCAGCAATGTATATGTCCCGGCGGCGAGGCCGGGAACGCCTGCGGGGATCGTGATCTGCTGGCCGATCTGCGGGACGGCACCGGTCCAGGCCGACGTATAACCGCCTGCGGCCGGAGCCGTGACGATGCCGGGAACGATGGCGAAGACCTTGTTTCCGGCCTCACGCGGATAGAGCAGCGTATCAACCGAGCCGCCGCGGCCCGAGACGAACGCGCCGCCCAGGATCGCGCCGCCGCCGGACAGGTCGAGCAACGAACCTCTCTCGCTGATCAACGCCCCGGCCGCGATATTGATGCTGCCCTGGTTGGACAGCTCAGTCCCGCCGATCAGGTCGGCGGCCTTCACCGCGGTGCCGTCGGCGAGATAGACCTGTCCGTCCGCGCTGCCGCCATAGGGGATCAGCAGTCCCCTGGCGCTGACCGATGTGATGCTGCCTGGAAGCAGCTCCACGCTGTCGGCATAAAGGTTCATATCGCCGAGCGGAGCGCGCAGGACACCGCCCTGGCGGATGGTCTGGCCGCGCAAAGTGAGATTGCCGAAGACCGAATAAGGCATCGCCGGCGCGACGTCTCCCCGGCTTTCGATCGACAGCACGGAGCCCGCCCGGATTTCGGCGATCGCGTTGCTGGCCGGATAGACCTGTGCCGCGGCGAGCTCGAGCCGGCCCGAGGCGCCGAGCATGGTTCGCCTTTCGGCGCTGCCGCTCTGGGTCTGCGCGATGCTGGCCAGCAGGCGCAGGTCACTGCTGCTTTCGATGATCGTGAGGTCGTAGGCGCTTGCGGTGCGGTGGCGCACATCCACCAATTGACCGGCGATGGTGAGGTCGCCGCCAGCCGGCCGTGTCGGAACGACCGAGGGGAGCACATCCGTCGAATAGACAACAGATTCGGTCCAGCCTTCGAGCCGTACATAAGGCGCGGCGAGCATGACATTGGCGCCGGCCGTGGTGTTGAGAAGCGCGCCTTTCGCGAGTGTCAGACTGCGGCCTGCATGCAGCGACACGTCGCCGTCGAACACCAGCCCGTTGCGACCGAACAGCGTGACGACATCGAAGCCGCCATCCTCGATCTGCGTGGTCGCGATGCGCCCGGTACCGATCACCAGGCCCGCATCGGCCTTGCCGGCAACGATCCCCGCTGCCAGCCCGCTCGGCCGCAGGTTCTGACCGATGAAGAGTTGTCGACCGACCAAGAGAGGCAGCGGCATCTCCCTGGCCTGGATGTCCGTATAGACCGGCGTCTCCATGGCAACGCTCAGGCTGCCGCCGCTGGCACCAGCACCGCCCGCATTCGCGCGTAGCTCGCCTTCGATGAACACCCCGCTATAGGATGACAGCGCGATCGAGCCGCCGTGCGAGGACACCCGCCGCGGTTCAGTACGCGCGCCATTGATGCCGCCGCCCAACGGGGCGCCGAAGTCAAGAATGGCGCTCGTACCCGACGCATCGAGCAGCGCACCTTGACGGATGATGACCCAGGCTTCGGATGTTACGAGATTAATGGTGTCCTGCGTCGGCTTATCGACGCCGCCAATCACGATCGATCCGCCATCGAGCACCAGGCCATAGCTACGCCCGCCCCGGTCGCGCGCGGTGACAGCAACGCCCGAGACGTCGAGCACGGCATTGCTGCCGATCCAGACGGAGATCGCGCCCGGCCCGTTATAGACGGCGGCGTATCCGTTCGACGCCAAGCCGCGAAAAACCCCGCGCGTATTGACCACGGCGATCTCACCGCCATGTGCGGTGAGCGTCCCCTCCACGGTGATCTGCCCCTGGCCCTTCAGGCCGATCCGGCGGCCCGGATCGACGCCGATGCGTGCGCCCGCACCGATCACGAGACCGCCATTCACCTCTGTTGGAGGGTTAGGCGTAGCCGGCAGGAAATACGGCGCTCCGCCGCCGAGCGAGAGGTCCGCACCGGCGCGCTGCGTCAGGGCCGATGTGGCGGGATTTGCAAGGAACGGCTCCGGCTGCAGATAGAGTCCGGCCGCGCTGGCCAGCGCGTCGCCGCCAAGGCCTCGATAGCCGGCGCCGGTGAATTGCAGGACCGGCTGGACAACATCGATCCGTGTACCCGGCTGCACGATCAGACCGGCGGTGCTGGAAAGGTCGTAAGACGAAAACCCTTGACGGAAGAAGGACGAGGCATCGACAAGGTCGAGCGTGCGATAGACCTCGAGCGGCTTCTCGGTCATCGTGCCGGACGGAATGACCGTCCCGACGGGCGCAAGGATGCGCCCGGTCGCTCGCATCGTCCCGGCAGGCTGAGGGACATGCAGGGGATTGATGGCTACGCCGTTCGGGAATGCTCCTGCCGGCAGGACATAGTCGATATTGGCTGGGAACGACAGAGCTCCGACCCGCGTGCCGGGCGGCACATAGTCGCCGCCATAACGCGTGACGAGGCCGTACATGGGATCGAGGTACTGTGCACTGCCTCCGTTAGGTATCAACCAGCCATCCGGGCCGATGGTCAGCCGATCGGTCCAATTCGTAAGCGCGATGCCGCCTTTTGCGTTGTCCCCGGGCGCCAGGAAATCGACTCTGATTGGAGAGACAAACGGCAGCAACTCACCGACCTCGAACCAGGTCGGCACCGCGAGCATGAGTTCGAACGGCACCGTCTCGCCGACGCCGAGCCGGCCATTGTTGTCCAGCAGCTTGCCGCCGATCGAGATGGCTTCCCGCGTCGCGATGGTCAGCTTTCCCCCGCGCGTGAATCCGTTGGAGGCCAGCGTGCCGTCCAGCGTCAGCGTACCGCTGCTGAGACTGATGTCGCCGCCCGCGCCGCCTCTGTATGACGTCATCGAAGAGACAGCCGCGCCAGCGGATGCATCGATGAACGAGCCGGCTTCCAGCACCAGCGAACCGCCGGCAACGTCGATCCTGATCGAGCCGCCGTTACGGAACGCGGCCTGCCAGGCATTTGCCGGGTCGAGGGTGGCATTGCTCCACAGACCGCGCGTATCGATGGTTCGGCCAGCTTTCAGCGTCAGGCTGCCGGGTCGGATGATGGTGCCGCCCGAGGAAATAAAATCGCTGGACACGAGCTTCACCGAGCCGCCGCGTGCGGTCAGGCTGCCGTTCTGCTCTATGCCCCCGGCCCAGTCGATCATGCCGCCCGGCGCGAGCGTCAGATCGCCGCTGAGAACGATGCTGTCCCGGTTCTTGATGATAATGCCCCCAAGACCCGCCTCGTTGAGGCGGCCCAGGTTGAGCCAGACGAGATTGTCCGCCCCCTCCTCTGTTTCCGGTAGCGTGTTGTCGAGACGGATATCGGTCAACCATTCACGGCGTGGGTTGAACGACCCCGCATTCGGATCGTAGGTCTGGACTGACAGCAGGCCGGGCAGCGCAGCCTGGTTCTGACCGAGCTTGTAGCCGTCGGCCACGTCGCCAACCGGCCGGGCCTCGATCTGCTTCAGGCCGTTATAGACCGCGGCCTCGATGGAGCCATCGAGACGCGCATCGATGGCCTGAATATTGAACCGGCCTGCGTCGCGGCCGACGCGATATCCGTCCTCCCAGCGCAGGCTGGTGCGACCGCGATCGAATATCGTGGTCCAGATTTCCGTGAGGCGACTGTCTTCGCGTCCCTCGACATTGTGTGCGCGCCTGAAGCCTCCGGCAAAGTTGGCGTAACGAAGATCGGCAGGTGCGCTATCGATGCTGTAGCGGCGCCCGTCGCTGCCGACGAGATTGGTCGATCGAATATAGCCACCAGCATAGTCGAGCGTACCGCCGGACAAGTTGACGAGCGAGCCGGCCTGCATGTTGACGCGATCGGTCGCGAAGGTGACGATGCCACCCTGCGCCGTCCATTCACCAATGCCATGGCCGCGTTGGCCGAGATAGCCGCCGACTTCCAGCAGACCGCCCTTGGTGTACCAGCGATCGGAATCGTAGCCGTCGGTGCCCGCGGGCACATAGATCAGGCCGCGGAGATCAACCCAGACACTCGCATTCCTGAGAACGTTCAGGTCGCGGTTGATCGGCGCATCCCGGAGTTCGTTGCCCTGGATATTGACCAGGACATTGTTGCTCTCCATCGCCAGCTTGACGCCGAAGCTGCCGGACACGTCCAGCTGGGCGCCTGGCCGGACGCGAATCTCGCCGAGCGTCGGCCGGATCGCTGCCCCATCTTTCGTTCCGGCCGTACTATTGCCGGCATGAACGGCAAGCTGGCCGCCCGTCGCCAGCGTGAACGATCCGCCCTCGAAATCGACCAGGCCTCCGCCGACGATTTCGATGCGCGAGAGGTCGCGCCGATCTGACGTCGTCGCGTAATTGTCGAAGTATAATCCGGCCGCGATCGCCGCACCGATGCGTTGCTGATCAAGCGCGGCAGATTCCTTCACCAGCGCATCGCGCTGCGAGTTGAGTGCCGTCAACCGGCTTTCCTCGGCGGTCACTCCGAGAAGACTTGCAATCTCGCTCGTGTTTTCGATGGCGATGGCGGTGAGCGCGCTCGAGCCGAGCGCGACACGGCCTTGCGCGTCATTGGCCGAATTCGACAGATGGATCGTACCGCGGATATTGACCGTGGTAGTGGCCACTGCGACGCCATCCTGACGGACGTCCCGTCCGGTCAGCGTGATGTCGCCCTCGCGCGCGATGATCAGGCCACGATTGGTCGCCTTGCCGGATGTGACGGAGCCGGGATTGAACTGCGCTGCCACCTCGTTGCCGCGCACGGTGGAGTGGACATTGATTCCGGTGCTGACGCCCTTCGCATCGGTGCCCGTGATCTGCATGCCGGGACGGATCAGGAAGTCGTCACCTGCTGCCAGCAGAGCCTGCCCCTTGCGCGTGGCGATCTGTCCGGCATTCTCGACTTCAGCGCCCAGCAGCATCACGAAGCCCCCCCCTTGGGTGACCGATCGCGGTTCATGACTGGCGATCAGCGCGCCGGCCTCGACCTTGATAGCGCCGCGAGCCCCGGAGAAGCTGGCGACATATCCGTTGCCGATCAGCGTCGAATAGATGCCGTTGGCGCGGAACTGACTGTCGGTGATGTTGGCGGTGGACGCGATCAGCGAGCCGACATTGACCTGACTGCCGCCGCCGAAAATGATGCCGTTTTGATTGACTACCAGCACCTGACCGTCGGCCTTGATATTGCCGAGAATCTGGCTGGGCGCCGTCGATCCGGTGACACGGTTGAGCGCCGTCCAATTTGCATTGCCCTGCTGATCGAAAGTCAGCGTCGTCTGCGCACCGACATTGAACGACTGCCAGTTCAGGATCGCCTGTTGTGTGGTCTGGCGAATACCAACTTGGGTCTGTCCCACCCCATCGACGCTCTGCGTCGGCGCAGCAGCGCCGGCCCAACCGCCGCTCGGAAGCAAGCCCCCGGCACCGAGACCGTTCGGCACAGTCATCGGTGCCGTTGCAGAGGCTTGCACCGCCGCTGCGGCAGCCCGCGCCGCAGCCTGCACCGCCTGCATGTCCTGCGCCGCACGTACGGCACGGGCCAATGACTGCTGTGTCTGCGCCGCGGCGGCCGCTGCCTGCTGAGCGGCTTGTGTCGCTGCATCTGCAGCGAGGTTCGGTGCTGGAACCGCCCCGCCGCCGCTGCCGCCGTTCAGCGCGCGTGCAAACGCTCCGCTGCCGGTGATCGTGATTCCCAGCACGCTGACGCTGGCGAGAAGTGCAGCCTGGCGAACGAAGAGCGAAGGACGACGGATGCCGGCACGGATTTCGGACATTGATGCACTCTCGGATCTGACCAGTGGCGCGCTGCCTCATGGCCTCGCTGCTCTCACTGTCTGATCCCCGATGCCCCGGCAGACCGAAATGGCCGATCGAAATTATTTTCGAAGCGCTTAGCCGAGAAGAACAATGCCACCTGGCAGAGCCGTTACCCGGGCGCGATAGATCTCCTCGATCTGATGCACTACTTGGTCGATATTCTCGATGCGGAACCGGGCGCTGAAACGCTCGCGTCCGAGCGCCGCATTGGTTAGAATGACCCTGCCGGGTCTGTAGCGATTGATCTCGGCGACGACCCCCGCGATCGGCATAGCGCGAAAGACCAGAAGGCCATCCTGCCATGCGGTCACGACTGCCGTATCGGGCGTAGAAGCGACACCGAGACCGCGATCCGAATACACGATTTGCTGGCCCGCGGCCAAAGCCAGCTGTTTGCCACCACGCTCCACCACCGCTTCGCCGCTGAGACACGTCACGCAGACGACCTCGGGATCGCGCCGGACATTGAAGCTCGCATGTCGTGCGACAATCCGACCGGCGCCGGCGACAACTGTCAGCGCCCTTGCGGGCCGCACCGGCGTCGATACCAGCGCTTCGCCTGCCAGCAATTCGATCTGCTCGTCCCCTGGCATCGACGATCGCATGGCGATACTGGTGCGGGTATTCATGTCGATTGCGACGCGGTCGAACAGTTCGATCCGTTTGCGCTCGCCGACATCGGTTCGATAGTCAGCGGCAAGTTCCGACCATGAGGGCCAAAGATGGAGCGGAGGCCGGACGACCAGGACCCCCGCCGCCGAGGCCGCCAAAGCGCCGCCGATGAAGAGACGACGGCTGGGCTGAGTGCTGCGGGGCGCCGCAACCTGGACCGGAACCGGCTCCATCGCTGGCGCAGCAAGACCGACAGTATGCCAAGCCGAGCTGGCCCGATCGAAAGCCTCGGCATTGGCCGGGTCGCGGGCCGCCCATCGCCGAAGATCTTCGAGCTCTGCACGGCTTGCCTTGCCCGACGCAAAGCGCAGGGCCCAGTCATAAGCGTCGCGCTCCGGCGATCCTGCCTGCTGCGATTTGTCGTCAGCCTTATTCATAGGGTCGGTCGATCACTCGTTCGAATGCCTGCATTACGTATCAGATGCCCCTTTCGGCCTGGGACCGAAACGCTGAACGATTTTTCTTTCGATCCGGTCACCGCAAAACTGCAGCGCGGCTTTGAGTTCAAGTTCGGCCATCCGCTGGGAGATGCCGTATTGCTCGGCCAGTTCGCGCAAGGGGACGTCTTTGAGCCGCGCCGCTAGCAGGATGTCGCGGCGACGCGAAGAGAGTTCGGCCAATGCCTCGCGAACAGCGGCAAGTTCGGACCGCGCGGCTGCGACCCGCTCGGGATCCGGCCTATCGTCGATAAGGTCGAGCGCAGTTCGCGCATCCTCGAGGCTGACACTGTCACGCTCTTTCTTCAGGCGCTTGAGCGCAAGGAAGTATGCGATACGCAGCACATAGGAGAAAGGCCGGTTGACCGGCTCCGTCGGTTTAGCCCTCTCAAGACGCATCCAGGTGTCTTGCAGGGCATCTTCGGCGCGTTCTGCCGACCCGATCCGTCGAGTCAGTTGCTTCTTCAATTCGGGATAGTCGAGCATTAGCAACCGACGCAGGCCCTGTCCCGATGGCTCCGTCATTGGCGCACCGCTTGAGCAGGTGCAGTCCGACGAGACGAGTATGATCGATCGCTTTGCGAAACAAGAGGAAGGATCAACAATGTCACCGGTTGCGGCATCCCCGCAGGCGGGGCAGCGAATTTCGACTTGCTGATCAAATTCGCGATCGATCGATTGACGTAGAGATTGTCGTCACCTTTCAGAGCGAGTAATTCGGCGCGAGCAACGTCGCCGGACGACTTGAGCCATAGCCTCAACAGCATATCCGCGGTGGCGGTGGCTGTTTCAGGCCAGGTGCGCAGTACTTGATCGACTTTCTCCTGAATCTGTGAAAAATAGGCCTCGTAGCGCGTGCTATGATCAGCGGGTGCGGCATCTCGCGCGCCGGCATCGTGTCTCACAATGGCAATAGACCCGGGTGCCGACGCGCGCGCGACGTAACCCGTGCCTGAGAGAAGCATCCTGATTGCTGCCTGCGGTGTGAATGAGCCAATGACTGGACTGGACTGACGTCTCTCGGCCATTGTGGCATTAAAGAACACGTCGATACCCGTTGCGATACTGAATCTTTCAAGTGCCTGAGCTAGAGACTGCGAGGGAATTTCAAACGTAATGGTCTGGCTCGAATAAGACTTCATCTCTCTCGCATGCAATCCGGCAGGCGACACGATCACGCACAACAGCACGAGAAGAGAAACACACCTGCGATTGTTGCCTTTTTTGCCTGCAAGCCGGTTCTGCGCGATTTTCCCCGACAGTCCCAGCAACACAAAACCCGCCATCAGCCAAGTGTAACAGTACGAGCACTAATGCCGCAGTATGACACCTCTATGAACGCCCTCCTCTGATCGATGTCCCATGTCGGAATGCACCGTCGTTACTTATTTCACGGCTCGGTCATCGATCATGCGGCCAACGATAGGCCGCTTTCTCGGATGGTTGTTTTTAGGTCACAGAACTGAACTGGCCGGACTAGGAAACATTGACCTTGCGCAGACCGCTACATCTGTTGAGACAATCCACTGTTTCGTGAGCCGCTGCGCCCCGAACATGTAAAGCCGCGGCTTCTTGGTCATTGGGGGACCACGCCGGGCCTGAATTTCATCTACACGCATCTCAACCGTGTCATCCGCGCACGCGAACTCGAAATGATCTACGTATGCGGACCGGGGCATGGCGATCCCGGCATGGTTGCTAACAACTATCTGGAGGGGACCTACGCCGAGGTCTATTAGCGTTGGTCTATCTGTCTCTTTTCGAATAACGTATGTTATCCAAACACAAATTTTTCGTCGTACCGTCATCAGCCGCTGCGGTGCCGGTTTTACTTGACGACCACCTTACTCCGCCGAATTGAGCAGCAATGCCGCATCATGGAATCCTTCCAGCGAGGAGTGACCGACCGGTGTTTAGCACTAACTAAATAATCGAAGTACGGTCTGCAGAGCGAGGTCGCGTTTGCCGTACTCGAACATCACCCGGCCATCGCGCAGGCCTGCGTCGTCCCTGTCGATGACGACATCAAAGGGCAGAAACCCGTCGCCTTCATCGTGCTGCGCACCGGCACGTCGCCGAGCGAAGACGACATCAAGACCTATGCCCTCGACCACGCGCCCGCTTATCAGCATCCGCGCAAAGTATGGTTCGTCGATGCTCTGCCTCTGGCCAGCACCCAGAAGATCGATCGTTCCAGGTTGAAGGCCGAGGCGGCGGTTCGGCTCCGCGGCTGAACCCTCGACGTAGCGCGCAGTGGATCGATATTTTCAAGGGATCGCTGCCTTGCGAGCCATCGGCACGCGCGGCGGCGTTTGTTGCGTCCTGCGCCTAAACGCGCCGATCATTTTCGACAGGAGCCCGGAGTACAACCTTCTCTGGACCACCCCGTCGCACAGTCCGATCGCACCGACATGACCGTCTCTTTTGGAATTCCCTGAAGTCGTCGATCAAGGCTGTAATGTTGCCTGTCGTGTCGCATATCGAGGCCACGGGAGAGCACCAAATGATCCACTTCAAACATCTGACGAAAATACTTGCGAGGGCAGGACTCGCAGTTGCGATCGGCTTCGCGGCGTCGATGACCTCCACTGGCGCACATGCGCAGGACAAGACAGTTCGCATCGGCTTTCAGAAATACGGCAAGCTTGTCCTTCTGAAGAGCAAGGGAAGCCTCGAGCCAAAACTGAAAGCCCTCGGCTACACCGTCAAATGGAGCGAGTTCAACGCAGGACCCGCGCTGCTGGAAGCCATCAATGTCGGCGCGCTCGATTTCGGCAATACCGGCGAAGCGCCGCCGATTTTCGCGCAGGCTGCCAGCGCGCCGATCCGTTACGTGGCCTTCGAGCCGCCAGCGCCGAAAGGTGAGGCCATCCTCGTTCCGAAGGATAGCCCATTGAAATCCGTAGTGGATCTGAAAGGCAAGAAGGTCGCGCTCAATAAAGGCTCGAATGTCCATTATCTGCTGGTGAAGGCGCTGGAGAAGGCCGGTATCAAATATGCCGATATCACACCGGTGTTTCTGGCCCCCGCCGATGCCCGCGCCGCCTTCGAGCGCGGCGCCGTCGATGCGTGGGTGATCTGGGATCCGTTCCAGGCATCGGCGGAAGCCGCCATCGGTGCCCGCACGCTGGCTGACGGCACCGATACCGTGTCGAACTATCAGTTTTACCTCGCCTCGCAGAAATTCCTGGAGAGCGAGCCGAAGCTTGTCGATGCGATCCTCGACAGCCTGCGCGAGGTGGATGACTGGGCGAAGACCGACATCAAGGCCGTCGCGGAACAGTTGAGCCCGTCGGTGGGCCTCCCCGTCCCCGTGCTGGAGGTTGCACTGAAGCGCCAGTCCTACGGCATCAAGCCGATTACCAGACAGGTGATCATCGAACAGCAGCAGGTAGCCGACACGTTCCATGCGCTGGGCCTGATCCCCAAGGCCATCTCCATCGCCGATGCCGCAGGACCGCTCGCACCATGACCGCGGCCAATGACGATCTGAAGATTCTCTGGTTCCTGCCCACCAGCGGCGACGGCCGTCATCTCGGCACCGCGATCGGTGCGCGCGACGTCGATTTCAACTATCTGCGCGAGATCGCACAGGCGACCGACCGCCTCGGCTATTATGGCGTGTTGCTGCCCACGGGCCGGAACTGCGAAGATTCCTGGGTGATCGCGTCAGCAGTCGCGCCGTGGACCAGGCGCCTGCGCTATCTCGTCGCCGTCCGGCCGGGATTGCAGTCGCCCACTGTGGCCGCGCGCATGACGGCGACGCTGGATCGCCTTACCGACGGGCGCCTGCTCATCAATATCGTGACGGGCGGCGACGCCGTCGAAAACCGGGGCGATGGCGTGTTTCACGATCACGACGAGCGTTACGAGGTGACGCGCGAATTTCTCGCTGTCTATGGCGACCTGCTCAAGGGCGTGTCGGTCAATGTGAAAGGCAAGCATATTGCCATAGAGGATGGTCGCATCCTCTATCCGCCGGCGCAGGACCCGCGCCCTGCTTTCTATTTCGGCGGATCCTCCGAGGCCGGCATCGATGTCGCCGTCGATACGGTCGATAAATATCTCACCTGGGGCGAGCCACCGGACCAGGTTGCCGAAAAGATCGGCCGTGTGCGCAAGCTGGCAGAGCGGCGCGGCCGCAGCATCAGCTTCGGCATCCGGCTGCATGTTATCGTCCGCCACACCAACGAGGCCGCATGGCAAGCCGCGGATGAGCTAATCGAATATCTCACCGACGAGACGATCGCATCGGCCCAGAGCATTCTCGGCCGCATGGATTCCGTCGGCCAGCAGCGGATGTCGCAACTGCATGGTGGCCGGCGCGACCGGCTCGAAGTCAGCCCCAATCTCTGGGCCGGGGTCGGTCTCGTCCGCGGCGGCGCCGGCACGGCGCTGGTCGGCGATCCCGAAACGGTGGCCGCGCGCATTCGCGAATATCAGGCGCTCGGCATCGATACCTTCATCCTGTCCGGCTTCCCGCATCTCGAGGAAGCCTATCGGTTTGCTGAACTGGTGTTCCCGCTGCTGAATCTGGCGCCGAATGCCAGTGCGCCGCGCTCGACCGCCAATACGGGCCCGTTCGGTGAGCCGCTCGGCGGAGGCAAGCCCGCCGCGCAGGCCTAGCGTCGCGCGTGTGCCCACGGAGACCAGCATGACGAAACAGATCCGGCTCAACGCTTTCGCGATGAATTGCGTGGCACATCAATCACCGGGCTTGTGGACGCATCCCGATGATCGCTCCAGCCAGTACAACCGCCTGAGCTACTGGCTCGATCTCGCCAGGACGCTGGAGCGCGGACGGTTCGACGGCCTGTTTCTCGCCGATGTGCTCGGTGTCTATGACGTCTATGGTGGCAATGTCGATGCAGCGCTGCGCAATGCCGCCCAGGTCCCGGTCAATGATCCGCTGATGCTGGTGTCCGCCATGGCGTCGGTCACGGAGCATCTCGGTTTCGGCATCACCTGCACGCTGTCCTATGAGCCGCCCTATACATTCGCGCGGCGCATGTCGACCCTCGACCATCTCACCGACGGCCGGATCGGCTGGAACATCGTCACCGGCTATCTCGACAGCGCGGCCCGCGGCATGGGCAAGGCGCAGCAGACCGCGCATGACGATCGCTACGATGTAGCCGAAGAATATATGGAGGTCGTCTACCGACTGTGGGAAGGCAGCTGGGAGGACGGTGCGGCGCTCCGCGACAAGACGACTGGCATCTTTACCGATCCCGCGCGCGTGCATCGCGTCCAGCATTATGGCCAGCATTACACGGTCGATGCCATCCATCTTGCAGAACCGTCGCTGCAGCGGACCCCCGTTCTCTATCAGGCCGGCTCATCGCAGCGCGGAAAACTGTTCGCGGCCCAGCACGCCGAGTGCGTCTTCATCTCCGGTCCATCGGCCAAGGTCATTGCGCCGCGCGTGGCATCGATCCGCACCCTGACCGCGGAGACCGGCCGCGATCCGTCAAAAATCCTGATCTTCAGCATGATGACGGTCATTCTCGGCCGCACCGAGGACGAGGCGCGCGCCAAACATGCGGACTATCGCCGCTACATCAATCACGAGGGCGCGCTGACCCTGATGTCCGGCTGGACTGGTGTCGATTTCTCGACCTACGACCTCGACCAGAAAGTCCAGCATGTCCTCAACGATGCCGGCCGCACGGCGATGGACAACATCACCCGCGCCGATCCCGACCGTGTCTGGACCGTGCGCGAGGTCGCCGAACATGTCGGCATCGGCGGCATCGGCCCGATCATCATCGGCACGCCTGCCCAGGCCGCAGATGCGATCGAAGCCTGGGTCCGCGAGACCGATGTTGATGGCCTTAACCTCGCCTTCGCCGTTTCACCCGGTACTTTCGAGGATATCGTCGATCTGCTCGTCCCCGAACTGACACGCCGTGGGCTTTACAAGGCCGATTACGCGGCCGGCACGCTGCGCGAAAAGCTGTTCGGCACCGGGCGTGCCCGCCTCGACGCTCCGCATCCGGCGGCGAAATTCCGGCCCGCGCATGCGCCGGCGCTCGCCGCCGAGTAACGCCCCACCATGCCGAGATCATCGTCACGAGGACCCATGAGCCAGCGCCAACTGCACCTCAATGTGAACCTGCTTCATTCCGGCGTCTATGCGTCGGCGTGGCGGCTGCCGGAGAGCAATCCCAGCGCCTTCTTCGATGTCGGCCATTATATCAATGTCGCGAAGATCGCCGAGCGCGGAAAATTCGATGCGATCTTTCTCGCCGACACGCCGGCAGTGACCGATCGCATCGATCTGCGGCCGTTCCCCTCCATGGAGCCGACGATCGTTCTCGCCTCCGTCGCGGCCGCAACCACCCATATCGGCCTGATCGCGACAGCATCCACGACCTATAACGAGCCCTACAATATCGCGCGGCGCTTCGCGACGCTGGATCATGCCAGCCGCGGCCGGGTCGGATGGAACGCGGTGACGACGGCCGACGCCGCTGCCGGCCGTAATTTTGGCCTGTCGCAGGTGCTCGAACACAAGGCCCGCTACGACCGCGCCAGGGAATTCGTCGAGATCGTGCAGACGCTGTGGGACAGCTGGGAAGACGATGCCTTTGTCGGCGACAAGGCGTCGGCGCGTTTCGTCGATACGTCCAAGGTCCACGCCATCAGGCATCGCGGCGCGCATTACAATGTCGAGGGGCCACTCAATGTACCGCGATCGCCACAAGGCCGACCGGTCACCGTGCAGGCGGGTGGATCGAGCGACGGTCGCGATCTCGCAGCCGCGCAAGCGGAAGCGGTGTTCACGCTGTCGCAATCCATCGAAGACGGCGTCGCTTATGCGCGCGACCTGCGCTCGCGTGCTGTTGCATATGGACGGCCGTCCGATTCCATCGTTATCCTTCCCGGCCTCGCCACCGTCATCGGCGGCACCGAGGCCGAAGCGAGGAAGCGGCAGGACGAATTGTGGGACCTGGTGCCGATCCAGTACAGCCTGTCGCGCCTTGCCGGCACATTGCAGGTCTCTCCGGATCTGCTCGAACTGGACAAGCCGCTCCCCGATTTGCCGGTGCCGGTCAATGCCAACCAGACCATGTTTCACGGCACCGTCAATCTCGCGCGCAAGGGCAACCGCACCGTCCGCGAATTGCTCAAGGCACTCGGCGGCGGCGTCGGTCATCGCATCATCGTCGGCACGCCCGAACAGATCGCCGACGACATCGCCGCGTGGTTTGCCGCCGGCGCGGCCGATGGCTTCAACCTGATGCCCGACGTGCTGCCGAGCGGCCTTGCCACCTTCGTCGATGAGGTGGTTCCGCTGCTGCAGAAGCGCGGCATTTTCAGGCGCGACTATGAAGGCACGACATTGCGCGACCATCTCGGCCTCGCGCGTCCGACGAGCCGCTATGCCGATCGCGAAGCGACGGCCACATCGGCCTGAAACCAACGTACTCGCAGCGGCCGATCTAGCAGGACGATCCCGTCGCAATCGCCTGAACTTTGGAATTCAAAAGGAGATGCGATCGCGATTTTAATGACTGCGTTGGAGTCAGTCATGTCGCATCCCCCCGTATTCGCCGTTGCCATATCGGCCGCGCTCACCGTCGCGATCGTCGCATCGGTCTATCAATCGGCAAACCGCCCTGATCCCGCGATCCGGCCGATCATTGTCGTTCAATCCACCGCGCAGTGAGCGCCACGCAGCCCCACACGTGAGACAGCCATGAACACAGCAGCCGCACCACAGTTTCCGGGCGATCCGCAGCCACCCCGCATCGACTCACCCTCCCTCACCGCGCTGTTCGACTACATCGCGCAGGACGAAGCCACGCGCGAACGCGAGCGCACCCTGCCCCACGATATCATCGGCCTGATCCGGCAATCGCGGATCGGCGCGCTGCGGATCCCCAAGGCCGACGGCGGCGGCGGTGTCTCGCTGCGCGAGCTGTTCTCCGTGGTCATCAGGCTCGGCACGGCCGATGCCAATGTGGCGCATATCCTGCGCAACCATTTCAGCGTGGTGGAGCGCCTCGTTCTGACGCCGCTGAGCGAGCAGAGCCGCAAATGGCGCGAGGACGTGGTCGGCGGCGCGCTGATCGGCCTGGCCACGACCGAACTCGGCAGCTCGCAAGTCGGCGACATCGCGCCTGCCACCATCGTTACGCGCGATGGCGACGGCTATCGCCTGAACGGCACGAAATATTACAGCACCGGCACGCTCTATTCCGATTATGTGCTGGTGCGTGTCGCTGATGCCGACAAGCGGCTCGCGACCACCGTCATTCCGGTGAAGCGTGACGGCATCGACATCGTCGATGACTGGGACGGCAGCGGCCAGCGGCTCACCGGCAGCGGCACGACGCATTTCCGCAATGTCCGCGTCGAGGCATCCGAACTGATCTTCGACACTCCCCACGTCGGTTACGGCGCCGCTTACTCCAACACATTCGCCCAGCTGTTCCTGACGGCCATCAATGCCGGCATCGTCGCCGCGATCCGACGCGACGCGGCCGACCTCGTCCGCCGCCGTGCGCGAAATTTCTATTATTCGCCGTCGCTCAATCCGCGCGAGGACCCGATCCTGCAGCAGACTATCGGGCAGATCTCCAGCAATGCCTTTGCCGCGGGAGCTGTGGTGCTGGCGGCCGTCGATGTGCTGGATGCCGCCAGCCGCGCGGGCGACAGCGCGGATACGCGCCTCGCCCATGAAGCGGCGCTGCGCTCGGCGCAGGCAAAGATTATCACCGATGACCTTGCCATCCGCAGCGGCAGCCTGCTGTTCGATGCAGGCGGCGCATCGGCGACAAAGACATCGGACAATCTCGATCGGCACTGGCGCAACGCCCGCACGCTGTCCTCGCATAATCCGGTGACCGTCAAGGCCCAGGCCATCGGCGCCTTCGAGGTCAACGCGACGGCGCTGCCTGCCAAGGGATTCTTCTAGTCTGGCACTTTGCCGCATCGAAACACGCCAGCTTTCGTCGTCATTGCGAACGTAGCGAAGCAATCCAGTTCTTGACCAAAGACTGGATTGCTTCGTCGCTCCGCTCCTCGCAATGACGGCTGAGAGTCTATGCAGTCGCCTCGCAGGCCCCTGCCGATTCACCAGCTCGGCACATAAGCGCCCTTGAACCGCGTCAGGATGAACTGCTTCACCGGCTCGGAGCGGTAGGATTCGGTCAAGGTCTTGACCCAGGGCTTGTCCTTGTCTTCCTCGCGGACGGCGATGATGTTGACCCACGGCGTTTCCGCCGGCTCCTTGATCAGGCTGTCCTTGACCGGATCGAGCCCTGCCTGCACCGCGTAATTGTTGTTGACCGCTGCGGCGTCGACATCACCCAGCGAGCGCGCCAATTGCGCTGCGTCGAGTTCGACGAATTTCAGCTTCTTCGCATTCTGCGCGATATCGGCGATACCGGCCGTGGTGTTGGTCGGATCCTTCAACGTGATGATACCATTCACTGCCAGAATCTGGAGCGAACGCGCGCCGTTGCTGGGGTCGTTGGGAATGGCGATCGTGGCACCTGCCGGCACATCCGCAAAACTCTTGTACTTCCGCGAATAGATACCCATCGGCGACGCCGTCGTGGTGGTGACCTTGACGATCTTCCAGCCGGTCTTGGCAATCTGGTTCTTCAGATAGGGCTCATGCTGGAACGAATTCGCCTCGAGGTCCTTGTTGGCCAGCGCCTGATTGGGGAACACATAGTCGGTGAATTCGACAGCCTTGATCTCAAGCCCACGTTCGGCCGCAACCTTGCGAACGGCATCAATGACCTCGGCATGCGGCCCGGCCGTTACACCGACGCGGATGGTCTCGGCCTGCGCCGGGCCGGCGCCCATGATCGTCGCAAACGATATAACTGCAGCCAATCGTGCGAGCCGCGGTGGCGCCGCATAAAATCCAGACATCGTCACATCACTCCATGAAAAACGACAGATGCGGGAACTCTGGCACATCCAACGCCTCCCGCAATGCCCCGGAAAAAATAGCAAGGCATGCATTGCATCTCGCTGCGATCCGACCTGAACATTCTTCGCTCTGTATCGTTTGGATGATCGCTTTCTCCCGCACGTCAGGCTTTCTGCCATCGCGCGCATTGAGATAAATCTCACCTCTTTGATAGCAGTCGCATAGGTGAAGCTTTCCATTTTCGCTGGAACAGAACTCTTCGCTGGAACCGGGATCGGATTTCAATAGAGTTCCTACAACATCAGATGTTCAATCATTTCCGGAGTTCGTCATGAGCAATCCCCGCGGCCATCGGGCAAAGTTGCGCGCCTGGATCATTGCCTGCCTGCCGCTCGTGATTTCGTTCTGCGGCACCCAGGCTGCCCGATCGGAGACCGACAAACTGCGGATCGCACAGCAATTCGGCGTGGGTTATCTGCCGCTGATCGTCTCGAACGAAAAAGGCTTTGTCGAAGAAGAAGCCCGCAAGCTTGGCATCAAGCCGCCGACCATCGAATGGCTGCGCCTGTCCGGTGCGGCGGCGATGAACGAGGCGCTGATCTCCGGCGGTCTCGATTTCGCTACCGCCGGCATCACGCCGATGATCCTCACCTGGGACAAGACCCGCAGCAATGCCAGGATCATCGGCATCGCCGCATTGGGCTCCATGGCCAATGTGTTGACCACCAACAATCCGAACATCAAGAGCATCGCCGATCTCACCGAACGCGACCGTATCGCGCTGCCGTCCGTCAAGGTCGGCTTTCAGCCGATCCTGCTGCAGATGGCGGCGGACAAGGCATTCGGAAAGTTCGACAAGCTGGACGATCTCACCGTCAGCATGCCGCATCCGGACGCCACCGCGGCGATCCTGTCCGGCAAATCGGAGATCACGGCGCATTTCACGTCACCGCCCTTCGTGCAGCAGCAGCTCGCCACCGGCAAGGTGCATCCGATCCTGAACAGCTATGACGTGCTCGGCGGGCCACACACCTTCAATGTGGTTTATTCGACCACGAAGTTCACCACCGATAATCCCAAAACCATCGAGGCTTTTGTCCGCGCCCTCGACCGCGCCAATGCCTGGATCGCCGAAAATCCGAAAGAGGCAGCCGCACTCTATATCAAGGCCGAAGCGTCCAAGCTTTCGCCTGATTTTGTCGAGGCTATCATCCGCGATCCGAATGTGCGCTTCACGACAGCACCGGAAGGCGCGCAGAAGTTCGCCGACTTCGAGGCCAAGGTAGGCCTGATCAAGCAGGCACCCGCGCGCTGGCAGGACATGTTCTGGCCCGGCCTCAAGGACAAGCCCGGAAGCTGACGTGTCCACGACCACCCTCACGCGCCCCGCAGAGCGCAGCGACGTGCAGTCCATGCCGCTGCTTCAGGTCAACCATATCGGTATCGATTATCCCACCCGTGAGGGCGCGCTGACCGCTGTCGATGACGTATCCTTCGCGCTCCATGCCGGCGAAAGGCTGGTGCTGATCGGCCCTTCCGGATCCGGAAAATCGACCTTGCTGCGCGCCATCGGCGGCTTCCTGGTGCCGACCGCCGGCGCCATCCTGATTGACGGCACACCGATCACACGCCCGTCCCCTGACCGGATGACCGTGTTTCAGGAGTTCGACCAGTTGATGCCGTGGCGCACCGCGCTCGGTAATGTCCGCTACGCGCTCGAACGCGGCCGCAAACTGCCGCGCCAGCAGGCGGAGCAAGAAGCGCACGACTGGCTGACACGGGTAGGCCTCGGCCGCTTTCTGGATACCTATCCGCATACGCTGTCCGGCGGCATGAAGCAGCGCGTGGCCATCGCGCGGGCGTTCGCGCTGCAGCCACGACTGCTGCTGATGGATGAGCCCTTTGCCGCCCTCGACGCGCTGACGCGCCGGCAGATGCAGGACGAGCTTCTGTCATTGTGCGAAGAGACCGGCAGCACCGCTCTGTTCGTCACCCATGGCCTAGATGAGGCCATCGTGGTCGGAACCCGCATCCTGGCGTTGACCGCCCATCCCGGTCGCGTAGCTGCGAGCTTCAACGTGACAGCCGACCGGCGTGTCCGTGGCTCCGCCGCATTTGCCGAACTCGAACGCGATATCCAGCGCAGCGTATTCGACGGGAGCGCCGCCCATGGGTGACGTCGTTCATCCCGGTCCGCGCCTTCGGCTGTCCTTGCGGACCAATGCCAGCACGCTGCGGCGGATCGTGATCCTGGCCGTGCTGGCGGCCATATGGGAGCTTTATGCGCGCTGGCTCGACAATTCGCTGCTGTTGCCAACGCTCACGGCAACCTTCGGCGCGCTGGCCCGGGCCACACTCTCCGGCGAGCTTCCGGATCGGGCAGCGACATCGCTACGCGTGCTGACCACGGGTTATGCGCTGGCGGTGGCCATTGCCATTGTATTCACGGCCCTTGCAGTGATGTCGCGGTGGGGCAGCGACGCGCTCGGTCTGCTCACATCGATGTTCAATCCGCTACCGGCCATCGCGCTGCTGCCGGTGACGCTGTTGTGGTTCGGGATCGGGGTGCCAAGTCTGCTCTTCGTCACGGTCCACTCGGTATTGTGGCCGGTGGCGCTGGCCTGTCACAGTGGCTTCCTCTCAGTCTCTCCGACGCTCCGCATGGTCGGCCGAAATCTCGGCCTGTCGCACGGTCGTTTCATCACCGAGATCCTGATGCCCGCGGCCTTCCCGCATATCCTGTCGGGTCTGCGGATCGGCTGGGCCTTTGCCTGGCGAACGCTGATCGCTGCCGAACTGGTATTCGGTGTCAGCGCGCGATCCGGTGGCCTGGGATGGTTCATCTATACGAACCGGGCCCAGCTCGAAACGGACAGCGTGTTTGCAGGTCTCCTCACGGTGATCCTGATCGGCCTCGCCGTCGAGGAGCTGGTCTTCAAGACCATCAGCCGCGCAACCGTCGAGCGCTGGGGACAGCACACATCGTGATGTCTCTTTGGTCTTCTGCAGTCCTAACGAGGCCGCAGAAGCAGCCCGCCGCGCCGGCCGGCCCAAAGCATGATCGCCGTACCGCCAAACACGGACGCAGCAAACACCCAGCCAGACAGCGCACCGGCAGAGATCCCCGAAAACAGCGTGCCGACGGTGCAGCCGAGTCCGACCATCGCGCCCCAGCCCAGCAAGGTGCCTCCGACCAGCCCCTGTACGATCTGACGCGCGCTCGGCCAAGCCGGCTTGAATTGTCCTGCGACCAGCGCCGCGGCAAAGGACGCAGCGATCAGGCCGAGGATGAACACGCCATTATCGGACAACGCAAAATCCCGGACGACCGCGATACAGCCGCGCAGGCTGTCCAAGCCCTCGAGTCTGGTCGGTGCGATACCGGCAGCCCCGGCGAGTTGACGCGCACGCGCGCCGATTTCCGCCGTGACACCGAGCGGCGCCACGCGGAGATAAGACAGCGTTGCCAGCACGCCGATGATGGCCCCGCCAATCCAGGCAGGCCAGCGTGCGATGAAGATGGCCGTGAACGGATCAGCAGGCGGGACCGGATGGGGCGCAGCGCCATTGCGATGGATTGCATAGGCCACAACGGAAAGCCCGGCAGCCGAGGCAATCAGCGCGCCTGCATAGCCGAGATATTTCGGCAGCCAGATCACCGGCGCATCGGCGATCAGCGCAAGATAGATTGGATTCCAGCTCACGAAGCCGAGGATGAATCCAAACAGCACGCCGGCCGATGCAAATGGCGCGGTAGGTGAGCCCTCGCCCAACCGATAGAGATGCGCACTGACGCAGGAGCCGGAGATGGCCATCCCCGCGCCGAATGCCAGCCCTGCCAGCACGAGCGCGAGACCCACCGGGCCAATGAATGCATCCGGCGGCAACCGTCCGGTCGAGGCGTCCGGCAGCCACGCGCCGAACACCAGAAACGTGCCGATGACACCGACCGCCAGCGCCACCAGCAGGCCCGACAAGCCGCGGGGATCGCGCTCGTCGAACCATTCGCGGAACATGCAGAAGAAGCAGAAACGCGCACGCTGCAGGACAATGCCAAAAGCCGCACCGAACAGCAGCGACAGCGCCGTGCGGGCATGTCCGTTGCCATGAACGACATAACCGATGATCAGTAGAGCCAGCACGATGCTCGCGGCGAGCAACACCGACGGCCAGCGCTCAACAAAGAAGGCCCGCACCGGCGTTGATGCCGGTGCGGGCTGATGAATGGACGGAGCCGCGTGTGCGCGCTCCGTCAGACTCTGATCGGTCACTTACCGCCCCATACCGTGCCGGCGACATTGACCACGG
This sequence comes from Tardiphaga sp., assembly GCA_030147505.1. Lineage (GTDB taxonomy): Bacteria > Pseudomonadota > Alphaproteobacteria > Rhizobiales > Xanthobacteraceae > Tardiphaga. The sequence goes on along the minus strand of JASBVG010000011.1, from coordinate 11,511 downwards.
GCAGACCGACCGAATTACCGTATTCGGTCCACGAACCGTCATAGTTTTTCACGTCGTAGCCAAGGATCCTGGAGAGCAGGAACCAGGTGTGGCTGGAACGCTCGCCGATACGGCAATAGACAATGATCGGCTTGGTGCCATCGATCCCGGCATCGGCATATAGCTTCTTCAGGTCAGCAGCCGACTTGAAGGTGCCGTCCTCGGCGACAGCGCGGCTCCATGGCACGTTCAGCGCATTCGGCACATGGCCGGCGCGCACGGTCAGCTCCTGCGAGCCGGGCGGCGCGAAGATCTTGCCCGAATACTCGTCAGCCGAGCGGATATCGACCAGCGTGGCGCTCTTGTTGGCGGATGCGGCCGTGACGTCTGCAAGACGGGCACGCAGCTTCTGATTGGCTTCGCCGATCACCAGCGAACCGGGCGCAACGCTGGCGTTACGGGTGTCCAGCGGGCGCTTGTCGGCTTCCCACTTCTTGCGGCCGCCATCCAGCAGCTTGACGTTCTTCACGCCATAAACATCAAACACCCAGGCGCCCCAGGCGGCGAACCAGTTGTTGTTGTCGCCATAGAGAACGACCGTGCTGTCCTGATTGATGCCGAGCTTCTTGGTCAGCTCCTGGAATTTCTCCTTCGACGCGATGTCGCGCTTCACCGTATCGACGAGATCGGTATGCCAGACCACGTTCTGCGCGCCGGGGATGTGGCCGCGCTCGAACAGGCCGGGTTCGACACTGACTTCCACGACCCGCACTTTCGGATCGCTGAGTTTCTTCTCCAGCCACTCGCCATTCACCAGCGGGCTGTTCGCATTCGCCTGCGACGGAGCGGTGAATCCGACCGCTGCCACGCTCAGTGCCAAGGCTGCTGTCATGACCGATTTGATAATCACAATATAGTCTCCATGATTGAAATGCCGTTTCGATAGCAGCGTCACGCGTAAATTAAGCGCTTCTCATCGTCCGCAGCATCTCGTCATTGCGGCGCAAAGACGTCAATTGCGTACCTGTCGCAGCCAAAAATGAGTTTCTCAGAAGCGGGATGCGGAGCAAATATTTGCGATGCTCGCCGCCCCGCGCACGGAACATCCTTCCGGTCGTGGCAACCTGTCGCACTGCAATCTTCCCGAGCGACTGACGACTGCCAAGAAAAGTAGCGGCAAAAGAAACGGGCGGCTGTTATCCAGCCGCCCGTTCGCTCGGACTCATTGATAGGATTGTCGTGCTAGCCGCCGCCCGTCTTGCCATCGGCGCCGTGCCAGACGCGTTGATGCTGCGCGTGGGTTTCGAGATAGGCGCCTTCCTTATAGTGCGTATCGTAAAAGCCAAGATCGATGTGATGCGCCTGAGTATAGGCGGCAACGCCGACACTGGGTTGGGTCGCCGGAAACTTGCCATAGGTGTCGTAAATGTCTTGGGCAAGCGTACCGAGATAGCGCACGAAAGCCGAGCAGTAGCGATCAGTGCGCGCTTTCACGCCACCATTATCGGTATAGGGCCCGGGCCGCTGCGGATTATGATTGCCGCGCGGACCAAACTTCCGCTCTGCGAAACGTTCGGCGGCGACGTGCATGTTGGGAACGTAAGGCGGGATCAGCGGTTCGAAATAGCCGTCCAGCCCGACCGGATTGGGCTGCACCCGTTCATCGCGGCGATCGAAGCGGAAGCCGTAGCCATTGACGCCCTTTGACGCAAAGGCGCCGAGAATGGCCTGCGTATTGATGCCCGAGAACAGCCAGCCGCCAAGACCCATGGCCTGCATGACCAGATGGACGTTATAGGAGGCGATCGACAGTTCTGCTGTCGTGCTGGTGCGTGAATTACCTTCGATCACCGACAATGGTGCCGAGCGCCCGGGCTTGATGACACCGGCCGCGATCAGCTCACCGGGATCGCCGAGCACGCGCCCCGTTTTCGGATCGGTGATTACAGCCCCTTCGCCGGTTCGTATCCAGAGCTGGTTGAATGTCGATTCCACCTGGTCGCTGATCGGGATGATCAGCGTGCTGCCGGGCTTGTTGGCCACCCAGCGCTTATGCGAGGCGACATATGGATATTCTGGCGGAAACTCGATCCGGCGATCGCTGAGCTGGATGATATGCGGGCGCAGGAATTCGGTGAGGCGTTCGAGATCCTCGACGCCACCATATTCCCGGATCGCACTCGCATCGAGATCGCGAAAGCGCGTGATATAGGCGCCGCTATCGTCATTAATGAGAATTTCCGAGCCATGCGCCGCAGCGCCGCTCGGATAGGTACGGCCGATCGGCCGCACCGTGTACAACCGCAACTGCTCGAGCGTCCCGCCATCGGATCGTCAGCCGATAGCCGCACCACCGAGATCCTCGAAGCCCTCCGCGCCGACCCACGTCGGGCACCATCCCTCGATGAACTCGCCGCGCGGGCCGGCATGAGCCGTCGCAGCCTGTCCAGGCATATCCGGGCTCGCACGGGCGGCAGCCTCGGACAGTGGCTCAAATATGTGCGTCTGGCGCGGGCGCAGGAAATCCTCGTGAGCGGCGCGCATGGTGTCGAGGCGGTCGCTGACAGCGCAGGTTTCCCCGACGCCTATGCTCTCAGATCCGCATTCCGATCCGAACTCGGCCTCACACCGACCCAGTGGCTGGCACGTCAGCGGCGGAATTGACCGCCCCGCTATGCGTAGCGATGCAGCGCGATCGGCAAGGCTGTGGTTTGCCCCAAAGTGGCGTTGATGAAGCGAACCGACAGATCCTTGAGCGGAACAACCTCCGCCAGACGGCGCCTGAACGCTTCGAACGCACCAATGTCGGGCAGCACGATCCTCAGCATATCGTCGATATCGCCCGCCATCCGATAGAATTCCAGTATCTCGGGCAGCTCACTGACGCGCTGAGACAACAGCGCCAATATTTGCTCCGAATGCGCCTCACATTGCAGCATCACGAAAGCAGAAACCTTCAGCCCGAGCTTGTCCGGATCGACGAGCGCCACCTTGCGCGTGATGTAGCCATCGCGCTCCATCCGGCGAATGCGCTTCCAGCACGGCGTCGACGACAGGCCGACGATCTCGCCGATGGCGGTGACCAACAGCGTCGCGTCGTCTTGACAACACGCAGGATCTTGCGATCGATGACATCGAGCGCACCGGATGCAGCCGCTTCGCGGGAGCTTTTCACAGAGCGTCCCATCAAACGGCCGGGAATGGAATCGCCGCCCGCCCCTCGGCAATGGCCGCGTCGAGGAGGTCCAGCCGGTCCTGGCCCCAGAAGGGCTCATCACGATAAAAATAGAACGGCGCTCCGAACAACTGCCGATCAATCGCCTCATGCGTCAAGTCGACTTCGATCTGGCGCACTTGTTCGCTCTCTGCTGCGGCAAGGAGCTGTGCCCCCTGAAGACCACTGCGGTTCGCGAGTTCGATGAGCGTATCCGGATCGGCGATATTCAACTCGTCCGCCCAGACGGCCTTGAGACCGGCATGCACGAATGCACCGACATCCTGCCCCTGATCGCAGGCAATCAACAGCATGCGATGCCCCAGCGACGGATCGGCCGGATAGAATTTCGGCCACGTCACGAGCGGAATGTTCCGGATCGCTTTCCAGCGCTCCATCTCCACCAGTCGATAAGCCTGCCGCTGCACCGGCCGTTCACGCACGGGCTTGCCGCCACCGGCAGCAAAGACCGCCAGCAGATCGATCGGCTTGTAGGCGACGTCGACGTCCCGACGCCGGACCAGATCCTGAAACACCAGGCTGCCGACATAGGACCACAGCGAGATGAAGCTGAAATAGTACTCCACCGGCGGCTTCTGCTTGCTCACTATAGATCTCCCGAATGATGTCAGAGCCCGAGATAGGCCGCGCGAACCGATGGATCGTGAAGGAGATCCGATGCCGTGCCTGTAGCCACGCTCCGCCCCTGATCGATGACATAAGCGCGATGCGCGAATTCCAGCGCCGTGGCGACGTCCTGCTCGACCACGAGCAGGCTGGTGCCGGCAGCATTGACCTTGCGCAGTGCCTCCACAAGTTCATCGACGACCTTTGGTGCGAGCCCGAGCGACAGCTCATCGATCAGCAGCAGCCGCGGTGACGCCATCAATCCACGCCCGATCGCGCACATCTGTTGTTCGCCGCCGGATAGCGTGACCGCTTCCTGTCGCCGGCGCTCCCGGAGACGCGGAAACAGGTCGAATATGCGCTCCAGATCCATCGAGATGCTCGCGCGATCAGAACGACCGTAAGCGCCAAGCATGAGATTGTCGTGTACCGACAGGCCGGCAAATAGCCGCCGCCCTTCCGGTACATGGATCAGGCGTCGGTGTACGAAATCCGGCGGCGACGCGCCTGCGACCTCCTGCCCGTCGAACGTAATCCCGCCGCTGATCGGACGCAGCAGACCGGACAAGGTGCGCAGCAATGTACTCTTGCCGGCACCGTTGGAGCCGATGAGCGCGATGACCTCGCCCTGCTTCACCGACAGGCTGATGTCCCAAACCACCTGCACATCGCCATAGCCAACGGCCAGCCTGTCGACGTCGAGCAATGCCTCCGTCATATCCCGCTCTCCGTCTGGAGACGCGCATAACGCTGGCCGAGATAGGCTTCGATCACCTGCTTGTCCTGCATCACCGCTGCAGTTGCGCCATCCGCGATCAAACGCCCCTGATGCAGCACCAGCAGCCGACGGCACGAGCGCGACACCACCTTCATCAGGTGCTCGATGAGCAGCACCGTGATTCCCCGCCCCGCGATCTCGGAAATCAGCCGTAAGGCATCGTCGATCTCGGCAGCGTTGAGACCAGCATTAACCTCGTCAAGCAGCAATAATCTGGGCCGCGACGCGAGGCTCTTGGCCAGTTCAAGGCGCTTGCGTCCAGCGAGTGTGAGTGATGCCGCCGGCGTATCGGCCTCGCGGGTCAGCCCGCAGAATGCGAGATGGGCATCGGCGTCGCGGCCTGCCTCCTCTCGCGTCGGTACGCCGCCAGCGAAGAGAGCCGCTGCGGCGACATTCTCACGCACCGTCATGCGCGGAAACGGCTGGACGATCTGGAAGGTACGCGCAATGCCTGCACGCGCCACAAGATCGGAGCGCAGCCCGCCGATCGATCGGCCGAGAAACGTGACCGCCCCCGATGTCGGCTTGAGAACACCGCTGATCACATTGACGAAGGTGGTCTTGCCGGCGCCGTTGGGGCCGATCAGGCCGACGATCTCGCCTTGCTTCAGCGAAACCGACACATCGTCCAACGCCAGCAGACCGCTGAAGCGCCGCGACACCCGATCCAGGGTGAGAAGCTCACTCATTTCTCAGACCTTTCGAACCGGCCGATGATCCATGACACAGCCCCCTTGCCGCGCAGCGCGCCGATGCCACCAGGGAGAAACAGGACGAGCAGCACCACCAGAATGCCGAGGAAACCAGCATGGAATTCCAGGCTGTTGCGCCAGATCAGCTCCTCAAGGCCGAGAAAGGCGAAGGCGCCGATCACCGGACCAGCGAGTGTCCCGACGCCACCCAATAGCGCCATGATGATGGGCTTCACCGACAGCGAAACATCAAAAACATCTGACGGGTCGATATAGCTGACCCAGGATGCATAGATCGCACCAGCGATGCCTGTGAGAAGACTGGAGACGGCAAAACCGGCCACTTTCGCCCGCCGCGTGTCGACGCCAATGACCTGCGCGGCATCCTCATTCTGCTCGATGCAGCGCAGTGCGACGCCGAGCCGCGAGCGGTCAATCCAGAGCGATACCAGCACCGCAACGACCGCAACCATGGTCATCGCTACGAAAAAGATTTTGGCCTGCGTGCCAGTACTGCCGCCAAGCAGCGGCACATTGAGCCCCATGCCGCCACCAGTAAGCGAAACCCACGAATTGGTCACTTCGCGCAGCACATCCGCCACGACGAGACTGCCGATCGCGAAATAATGGCCGCGCAAATGCAGGATTGCGAAACCAAGCAGGGTGGCAAACACGGCGGTGAACACGCCAGCGCCGATCCAGGCGCCGACGATCGGCACACCGGCCACGGAAGCGAGACCGCCAGCATAGGCGCCGAGACCAAAAAATGCCGCCGTGGCGAAGGATGGATAGCCCGAGAAGCCGCCAACAATGTTCCAGGCCACCGCCAGCGTCGCATACATCGCGACGGTGGTGGCGAGCCGCAGCACGTAGTTGTCGCCGAAGGCAAGTAATGCCGCCGCGGCAGCGATAAACGCCAGACCAAACCTGATACGGACGAGCATCAGCTAAATCCCCGTCGGCCAAGCAATCCCGTCGGCCTCACGACCAGCAGGACGAGCAGCAGCAGGAAAGACAGCGTCAGCGCATGTTCAGGCCCGATGAACATCGCGCCATAGCTTTCGATCACGCCGAGGGCGAAGCCACCCACCACCACGCCGGGAATGCTGCCGAGGCCGCCGAGCACGCAGATCACGAAGGCCTTGCCGAGATATCCGCCGGAGGAGACCGGCGAGATCGGGAAGATCGCGGCCAGCAGAGCGCCTGCCGAACCGGCCATGAAGGTCCCGAGCGCAAAGGCAATCGCATAGGTGCGACGCACGTCAATGCCCATCAACGCGGCGGCATCGCGATCCATGCGCACCGCCACGATGGCACGGCCGAGCTGGGTGAAGCGCAGCAACGCCGCCAGAGCGAGGACCAGCAGCAAGCCCACAGCCGTCGCATAGACACGGTCAATGGGCACGATGATGTCGCCGATTTCGAACACGCCGAGCGGCGGCACCAGATTGATCTTGCGATAATCCGCCTTGAAGCCGGCCAGCATGGCGTTGTCGAGGAAGAGATTGAGTCCGAAGGTCAGCACCAGCGTCATCAGCACCGGACGTCCCATCACCGGATTGATGGCGATACGCTGCACCAGATAACCCAGCAAAAAGGAGATCGCGCCTGCGACCGGCGCGAACAGGAAGGGATTCACCCCGAGCGACTGATGCGCAAAGAAGGCGAGATAGCCACCCAGCACGATCAGCGAACCATGCAGAATGTTGATGATATTGAGAACGCCCCAGACCAGCGAGAAGCCGGCAGCGATGCAGGCGTAGAGCCCGCCCAATGCCAGCCCGTTGATCAGGACCTGAACCCACAACATAGCGAAACCTCGAAACTGCAGCCGTGACGGTGGAGCGCCACCACGGCTGCCCATGCAATTGAACGATCAGTTTCCAGTCGCGCGGAAGTCGCTGGTCGCGATGTCAGCGGGGTAAACGACCTTCACCTTGCCTTGCTGGATCTGATAGACTGGCGGCGTGTAGGAATCGGCCATGCCGGTCGGACCGAACGAGATCGGCGCGAAGAAGGTTTTGAACCCGCCCTTGACGAGCTCGGCGCGAACAGCGTTGCGATCCTTCGATCCGGCGCGTTCGATCGCCTGCTGCAGGATGACGCCCACCGCGGCGCCCGACGCCTGCGTGAAATCGGGCTCTCCGTTATACTTCTGCTTGAACTGCGCGACGAAATTCTGCGTCGATCCGAACACGTCGTCGCTCTTGTAGTTGAGTACCGGATGAAACCAGCTCGCGGTGGTGACATTCTCTGCCAACGGCCCCACAGCATCGATCCATTCCTGATAGGCTGGACCGTTGATCAGCGTATAGACCTGCCCGCCGACCTTGAGCTCGCCCGCCTGTTTGCGGGCGAGGATCAGGTCGTTGATATAGCCAGTGACGATCACCCAATCCGGCTTCGCAGCACGAAGTTGTGTCAACGCTGACGAATGGTCGAGCGTGCCGATCGGATATTTTTCGAAGAACACGACCTCGAGACCGCGCTTCTTCGCGCTCTTCTCGAATTCATTGGCCAGTGACAGCGGATACAGATCGTTCCGGGCCAGGATGGCGACGCGCTTGACGTTAGGCAGCTTGGCTTTGACGAGATCGGCCAGCGGCTCGCTGAAGGTGCTGTTGTCGGTATAGAGACCGAACAGGTTCTTGTAGCCCTGATCGAACACCTCGGCCGACGACGCACTCGACGCCAATAGCGGGACGCCGGCCTTTTCGGCCACGGTGCTGACCGCTTTCGCCGCGCCTGAGCCAAATGGGGAGAACAAGAAGTCCACCTTGTCGTCGCTGATGAGCTTCTCGGCCAGCTGCACGGCTTTCGGCGTTGTTGACTGATAGTCGTGATAGACGAGTTCGACCTTGAGCTTCTTGTCACCGACCTTGATGCCGCCATTGGCATTCACTTTGTCCAGCCAGAGCTCGTAGCCCTGTCGAAGCTTGGCACCTTCAGGCGCGAGCGCACCTGTCAGCGGAAGCGGCGCGCCGATTTTGAGTGTCTCCTGCGCCTGCACGAGGTTCACCTGCAGTGCGACAAAGGTACCTGCAATGGCGAGTAACGATCGTCCGAAAGTCATGACTGTCTCCTAAATCCGAGGCAGCATGTCCTCGAACAGGGGAGACCTCGTCAACGCGCTGTCAAAAATAAGAATTTCATGCCCCCGCGACGGGCCACGAAAACGCGTGACCTCCATGGATCATTCAAGGGCGGATGTTTTCTTCTATAGCTTTCCGGTAAAGCTAGTAACGTGGTATTCGATTCATCGCAGATGCGCAGCTCCGCTTAACGCGCGGTGATCCTGCTACGCACCGAAGCCTGAGTGACAAAGCTGTTCGGCGCCACGTCCTCCGTAAGCCAGACATTTCCGCCGATCGTCGATCCCCGCTTCACAACGATCCGGCCAAGAATGGTTGCTCCTGCATAAATGACGACATCATCCTCGATGATCGGATGCCGCGCATTGCCCTTGATCGCCTTTCCTTCGTTGTCGGCGGGAAAGTGCCGCGCACCGAGCGTGACTGCCTGATAGATCCGCACACGATCACCGACGATAGCGGTCTCTCCGATCACCACACCCGTACCGTGATCGATGAACAGGCTGGTGCCGAGCTGCGCACCGGGATGAATGTCGATGCCCGTCGCACATGCGCGAGTTCGGCGATCAGCCGCGCCACCAGCGGCGCCCCGAGCTTGTGCAGCAGATGCGCGATGCGATGATGGATCACCGCAGTCATGCCAGGATAGCCGATCAAGATCTCGGGAAAGCTGGTCGCAGCGGGATCACCGACGAACGCTGCACGCAAGTCGCCGACCAATGCGCCGCGCATCTCCGGCAGTTTCGTCGCAAAAGCCTCGGTCAGCGCGACCGCCTCGTCGCGATGCCGATCCGTCGGCGGTCCATCGGCGACGAAGGTCAATCCGCGATGTATCTGGTCGAGCAGACCATCCAGCCCTGCCTGCAAGGTGTCCGCGACGAAGCTATCGATATCCGTGATATCGGCATTGGCGGGCGCATAGTGCCGCGGAAACAGCGCTTCGGTCAGGCCTTTCACGACTTCCGACATGGCCTTGCGCGAAGGCGCACGGCGGTTCGGCCCGCGCTGCCAGATGTTATGGGTAATGTCGCGCGACTGCCGCAGGCCGGTGACGACCGGACCGAGCTGCCAGCTCCGGGTCGTCTTGATTTCGTCCTCGATCGGCCGATCACCCTCATCCGCGACCGCGATATCGGCAGACATCATAGACACCCTAGAATGAATACGCTCGTCAACTTTGTCACACAAACGCAGGCAAATTTATTCCAAAGAGTAGCGCGGCTGGAGATATCCATGCTGCCTGTCTCCGGCAGCCCCGGGCACAGGAAGGAAGGCGCGGGCGTGCGTTGGTTCACTCGATGCGGTCGCGAAGAAAGCACGGGCTTACCCCCTCACGAAACAAGCAACTCCGCCGCAACGAAAACCTGTTCGCTGCGGCCGAAAAATAATATCCGACATCGGGGCGATATAGAAATCTCCACTGCCGATTGCATGGTGGACAGTGCAGGTATCGCTATTTTATCTGGCCGCTTGAACCGGCAGCAAAACTCTCTTCAGATGCTCGCATGGGCTACTGGAGAACCACGGTGCGAGAACTCCCTGCGGAAGCCCGTTTGCATTTGCGTGCGCGTCGGTTCGCACGTCACGCATCATCCCAGTTTCATGCTGTTGCCATCTACAGCTCACTGGCACTGATCGCGGCCATCGTGCTCGGCGCCGTGTCCGCACGTCCACTCTAGTTGGGGGATCGCCTCCTGCAACGACCGTCGGATACCGGAGATTTCGGCATGGCCGAGCATCCCCCCGTTTTGCGGCACACCTCTGCGGGTTGGACGGCACTCTTGCCGGGCTTCATTCCAGCATTGTTGTTTGTCGCTGTTCATGGCACGCGGCGAAGCTGCGAATTGCTTCAGGCCTCTATCTCGTCATCGCGAGATAGCATCGGATTTCTCGTAAACCCTTTCGATGGTGCTGCTCTCCCCGCAATCCTTGTGGCCGTGATTGCCGGCTCGCTGGCATATGCGTCACGCGACATGTCCATCGGCGCACGCGCGTCGAGCGCTGACGGGCACAGATCACAACACAGTCTTCAGTCGCTTCCCCCTCCTGCAGGAATGTCCCATGACCATCCAGTCTTCGATCGCAAGTGCACAACCGGTCGAGACCGCCATCCAGTTTGGCGAACCGAACGCGCATCGCATCCACTTTCAAGGCACGTTGCGCGCCCGCGCCCTATGAAGTGTCCGGAAGCAAGGATGCTCCGCGAGAAGAGATCGTCATATCGGGGGCGGCGCCACGCCGCAGTTCAACCGGCTGCGACGTCATTGGACGAGCTGATCGTTCCGGGCATGCGAAACTCGTCTTCGACACCAGTTTCTGCGGCGACGAATGAAGACCTTCGAGCCTGCCTGTGTCTCGCTCTCCGATCGGCCTGAACGACTCGTTGCTGACCTCGCGACGAGCACTGACGGAATTCTTAGGGAATTGATCGGGAACGCGCCGAAATTTTCGGATCAGCCGGGAAAGCGAAATCTTGACGCGCCAAGGACTCGCGGACACGTGAAACCGAGCCGCAAAGGACTCGATCATTGTACGGAATCTTGGATATTTGTTATATGAGCGTTGTACGACTGGTGCAAAACGCAGCGCAAATAAGCGCATTTTCTAGCGTAAAAACAACGATTTGGGAGGCTGGAGCGGGTAGAGGGAATCGAACCCTCGTATTCAGCTTGGAAGGCTGCTGCTCTACCATTGAGCTATACCCGCACGCCGCGTCAGGTAACACGTTGCGCCGGGGGTCTCAACCTCTCTGCGGATGAAGTCCCCAGACCGTCCCTGCCCTGTCGCGGTCGAACTCGTTTGTCGTCACCCGGCTTGACCGGGTGACCCAGCAGCCTCCGGCCTCCCGGATCGAGCCGCCTCGCCGATGTCTTCTGGATCCCCGCCTTCGCGCGGGGATGACAGACAGAGGGCGGGCGGGCGCAAAGGATTTCCGAGAAAATTTTCCTATTTTATTCTTGACGAAATTCCATAAAGGACTATGTTCCTTCCTGTCCGGCCTCGATGAGAGGGGCGAGCGCGATCGTCACGTTCGCGGGGCTGGATGCGGTGGACGCCAAGGTTGGGGCGTCGCGCGGTGCCCGGAAGACGTTCGCCTGCGGGCGGGACGGACCCTTGCCAGACCTGCCA
>JASBVG010000132.1 GCA_030147505.1 Tardiphaga sp. | reverse complement strand
GGCCTGATCGATGGCGGCAACGAAAGCGGCGGCCGAGCCATCCATGATCGGCACTTCGGGGCCGTCTACCTCGATGGTGGCATTGTCGATGCCCATGCCGCGCAGCGCAGCGAGAACATGTTCGGCGGTGGAAACGATCGGGCCTTCACGATCGCCAAGCACAGTGGCAAATTCAGTGGCGATGACAGATTTGGTGGTAGCCTGCACTTCGCGATCCGGACCTTCGAGCCCGGTGCGGACGAAGATATATCCGGCATCGACGGGAGCTGGTCCAAGGGTCAGACTGACAGGTTTTCCGGAATGGACGCCGACACCGGTCACGGTGGCTTGCGCTCCAAGCGTGGTCTGTCGGCTGAAAGTCATATGTTACCCACCCAAGTAGACCTCTCGTCATGAGAGGGACTCACTCAGTCGCGCCTTACGGCCTTCCGAGCCCCCGAGTCGCAGTCACATTAACCGTTGCCACAAAGTGCGCCAACTCACGCTTTCTAACCGATTGTTACCCAACCTCTGCCGCATTCCGGCCGATTGTTAACCAAGGTTTCTGGCGGCTGGCGCACCGCCCGGCACTGAAGCTGCCGCGGCACACATGGATTAACGAAGTACTATCAATGAATTAACAAACCGTGACGTATTTCGCGCCATGCCCACGAAAAAGCCCCGGTTAGATGACCGGGGCTTCATGCTTGTGACGATTGTTACAGTCGATCAGTTCGACTGGCGGCGCAGGAAGGCCGGGATATCGAGATGGTCATCGCCCTGTGGCGCCGGGGCCACAGGGGCCGGACGGCCATGAACATCAAGGCCCTGCGGCGCCGGACGGCGAGCATATTCGGACACCGGCGGCTCATTGGCCATCTGCTGGGCGACCGTGCGCTGCGGCTTGCGTTCCGGCAACGGCGGCATCGGGGCCATGGCGGGGGCCTGCGGACGACCGGACACCGGAGCTTCCGATTCTTCGTCGCGACGACCGAGGCCGACATTGGCGAGGCGCTGCAGCAACGACAGGCGCTGCTTCTGCGGCTCGTCCTCCGCGTCGCCGCGGGCCTGACGAATTTCGGCCTGAGCCGGCATCGGCAGTTCCTCGAACTTCGGCATGCGCGGCGCGCGAACCGGCGCACGCTCCGCCGACGGCGGAATGAACTGCTCGGGGATCGGCGCATCGATCGGGGCTTCCTGGCGCGGCAGATCGGGGAACAGCGAGGGCTTCTGGGCAATCGGACGGACGGTCACATCGCCATACTGCTGCGGGGCGGCCGGAGCAGTGGCTTCCGGCGCAACCGCGGCAGCGATCGCAGCGAGTGCAGCACGCTCGTGATTGCTGGACGGCGCACGCGGAGCGGGCACAGCAACCGGAGCGGGAGCTCCGGCCTTCGCGGCGCTGGCGGCAGCGAGGCGCTGGTTGTCGGCGCGCAGACGCGCGGTCAGGTCAGCGAGGCGAGTGTCCGGCTGCGCCGGCTGGCCAACGGCTGCGACCGGCGTGCCCACCGGACCCGGTGCGGTGCGGGCGAGCTGGGCCTGCTCGATGCCGGTGGCGACCACCGACACGCGGATGACACCGTCGAGGCCTTCGTCGAAGGTGGCGCCGACGATGATATTGGCATCCGAATCCACTTCCTCGCGGATGCGGGTAGCGGCTTCGTCGACTTCAAACAGGGTGAGGTCCTTGCCGCCGGTGATCGAGATGAGGAGGCCCTTCGCCCCCTTCATCGAGGAATCGTCGATCAGCGGGTTGGCGATGGCGGCTTCGGCGGCGGTCAGCGCACGCTTCTCACCGGTGGCTTCGCCAGTGCCCATCATCGCCTTGCCCATCTCCTTCATCACTGCGCGGACGTCAGCGAAGTCGAGATTGATCAGGCCTTCCTTGACCATCAGGTCGGTAATGCAGGCGACGCCCGAATAGAGCACCTGGTCGGCCATCGCGAAGGCGTCGGCGAAGGTGGTCTTCTCGTTGGCTACCCGGAACAGGTTCTGGTTCGGGATGATCAGGAGGGTATCGACGACCTTGTGCAGCTCGTTGATGCCTGCTTCGGCGGTGCGCATACGGCGCTGGCCTTCGAAGTGGAACGGCTTGGTGATCACACCAACGGTGAGGATGCCCATGTCGCGCGCGGTCTTGGCGATGACCGGGGCCGCACCGGTGCCGGTGCCGCCGCCCATGCCAGCGGTGACGAACACCATGTTGGCGCCCGTGAGATGATCACGGATTTCGTCGATGACTTCCTGGGCTGCGGCAGCGCCGACATCCGGCTGCGAACCGGCGCCGAGGCCCTGGGTGACTTGGGTGCCCATCTGCACGATGCGCTGCGCTTTCGACATGGTCAGCGCCTGCGCGTCCGTATTGGCGACGACGAAGTCGACGCCCTGCAGACCTGCGGTGATCATGTTGTTGACGGCGTTGCCGCCGGCGCCACCGACACCGAACACGGTAATCCGGGGCTTCAGCTCGCTGATATCAGGAACGTTGAGATTGATGGTCATGAGGTTGCCTCTCGTATTACGCGCGAATTGGGTGGTCTTGCCGATGGCCTGCAGCCGGTGGCGTCGAAGCTGGAATGTGCCTTGCCTGGAAAAATCTCATCAGAAGCCCTCGCGTAGCCATCGACCGACCTTTCCGAAGTATCCGCCGCCGTCGGTGCCTGTCTTGAGCTGCCGCGTGAAACGCGGCTCGACATGTTCGAGGTGAGCGAATTGCGGATAGACAAGGAGCCCCGATGGGACGGCGAAAGATGCACTCTTCGCTTCCATCGGGAGACGACCGAAGCCGAGCGGGCGCGCAACGCGCACCGACCGACCAAGAATCTGCGAACCGAGTTCGGCAAGACCGGTGAGCTGCGACGCGCCACCCGACAGCACTACACGTGCGCGCGGCTCTGCTGCGAAAGGCGAGTCGGCAAGCCGATCCCGGATCATCTCGAAAATCTCCTCGGCACGCTGGCGCACAATGTTTGCAATCGTGGCGCGTGACACGGCCTGCGGATAATCACGATCGTTATCGCCAGCCGTCGGCACGTTCATCATTTCACGCGCGTCGGAGCCACCTGTCAGCACGGTGCCATATAACGTCTTGATTCGCTCGGCGTCCGCAATGCAGCAGCCGAGTCCGCGAGCAAGATCCATGGTGATGTGTTGCCCGCCGACCGCAAATCCCGACGCATGTACGATGCGGCCGCCGGAATAGGTCGCAATGGTCGTGGTCCCTGCCCCCATCTCGACGACGGCAGCGCCGAGATCGGTCTCGTCGTCGGTGAGCACGGAGAGACCCGCGACATAAGGTGCAGCGGCCATCGCCTCGACATTGAGATGACAACGCTCGACCACAAGCATCAGATTGCGTGCAACGGTCGCGTCGGCAGTAATCACATTCATATCGACGCCGAATTGCGACGCGACCATCCCCTTGGGATCGCGAATGCCCTTCACGCCATCGAGCGAATAACTCACCGGCAATGCATGCAGCACGGTGCGGCCCGGCGGTGTCGCATGGCGCATGCCCGTCGAGGTGACGCGTGCCATGTCGGAGGCGCTGACCGCGCCGCCCTTGATGTCGGCCGAAGCTTCGATCAATTGCCCCTGCAGGCGGCCTGCGGAGACAGAAAGCAAAACGGATTCGACGCGAACCTTGGCCATGCGCTCGGCGAGGCCGACAGCCTGCCGCACCGAGTGCTCGGCCTCGCCCATATCGACGACCGCGCCAGACTTCACGCCGCGCGACTGGATCTGACTATAGCCGATGAGTTCCACTGCATGGGTGCGGCCGCGCAAGGCCTCATTCGGCGCGCACGGCCGCAGGCGGGCGATCATGCACGCGATCTTGCTGGTGCCAACATCCAGTGACGCCACCAATGCTGTGCGATTGGCCGCCATCTGGCGCGTCTTGGGCGCCTGGTTGCGATCCAGCCCGCTCATGCCGCGCCCGCTTTCTTCTTGGCTTTATCCTGCGCCTTGAACTGCTCTTCGCGGGCCTTGGCAGCCTCCTCCGACAGACGCACGGTCAGGCGATCCGGCAGGCGCATGTCGATGGCGACGATGTCGCGCGAAAACAGGCGATCCTCGCGATCGAGCTTGCTCAGCATGGCCAGCGCATTGCCGACATCGTTCTCGGGCAGGCGGACATCGAGATTGTCGTTGAGGCGGAGATTCCAGCGACGCTCGCCGACATAGATCGCCGCCTTGGTCACGGCGCGGACCTGTGGATAGCGATCGAGCAGGGCAATGAAATCCTTGGCCTGGGTATCGGCGCCCTTGCCCACCACCAGCGGCAGCTTGACGAAGCGGCTCGGCACATAGTTTTCAAGCACGGCGCCGTCGTCGGCGATAACGGCAAGCTTGCCGTCTTCCTGCCAGAGTGCAAAAGCGGTGCGCTCGGTGACGTCGATCTGCAGGCGGTCCGGATACAGCTTCAGCACATTGGCATCGGCGATCCACGGATTGGCCTTCAACTTGTCGCGCACCGCAGCGGCATCGAGGAACAGCAACGACGAGCGGCCGTTGATGCCGCCGATGGCCAGGATCTCGTCCTGCGTGAGCTGCTTCCGTCCATTGAGAATGACCGAGGAAATGCGGAAGCCGGCAGCATTGGCTGCAGCATTCCGGGTGTCCTGAAAGACGGTGACGACTTCGTCGACATGCTCGCCCTTGACGACACCGAAGCCGACGCTGCCGGCCAGGATCAGCAAGGTAGCGGCAATGCCGACGCGGCGCGGCACGTAGCGCTCGATGAAGATGACGATCTTGTTGGTGCTCGGCTCGCGCGCGGGTGCCTTGCGGTTCTTCAAGGCCGTGACGGAACGCTCGAACGGCGCCAGCCGCTCACGCAGCAGGATGCCTGCCCCACGGGCCGCCATCTTGAGGTCAGCCTGGGGCCTCAGCGATCCGACCGACCGAGAGAGGCGTCCTCCACCATCCATTCCACGAGCTCGTCACAGGTTGCGCCCGCATTCGCGCGGGACCAAAGCACTGGCGATGACGCAGGTGACATCTCGGTCAGACCGGAATGGGTAAGTGCCTGAAACAACACTCTTTCCATCGATACGCGTCGTTACGGAAGTTCCGCACAGCTCACGCCTCGGCAGCCAAGCGCAACATGCGCCGCCAGCGTTAACCTTCGGCGGTCCTGGTAAACAAAACGTAAAGGGGACGGAATCACGGGGCATTTTACCCCGGATTCTGAAGACTTTAGCGGGACTGTTGCAGCCGGGTGTTAAGGAAGCGTGGCGGCTCGGCGCAGGCGGCGTTCGGTCGCAGATTGACCGCCGCCGTAAAGCCGAAGCCTGTAGCCCGGGTGAAGCGAGGCGCACCCCCGAGAGCAGCGTCCCAATCAGCTCTGCCGTCCCCGCATTGCGCTGCGCTCCAGGCGGGCTACGCCAAGTTCGATCTGCCCGTTCAGAAACTCCACAAAGCTAATCCCCTGCGCGTGCAGCGCCTTGGGATAGAGCGAGGCCTTGGTCAGCCCGGGCAGCGTATTGGTTTCGAGGTAGATCAGGCCATTGGCCGACACGATGAAATCCGAGCGTGAATAGCCTGTGCAGGACATCGCCTTATGAGCGCGAACGGCGAGATCCTGCAGTTGCGCGGTGACCTCGGGCGTGAAGCGGCCGGGACAGATTTCCTGGGTCGATTTGGCCAGATACTTCGCCTCGTAGTCGAACCCGCCATCCGCCGGAATGATCTCGATGGGCGGTAGCGCAAATACCGAACCATCGACCTGTTCCAGCACGCCGCACGTGGCCTCGATACCGGCGACAAACGGTTCGATCACATAATCCTCGACCTTTGCAGCATTGCGAACAGCAACAAAATCCTGCTTCGCGTTCACGAACATCAGGCCATAGCTGGAGCCGTCGCGCGCTGGCTTGGCGATCAACTTGCCGTATTGCTCAAAGGCATCTTCCATCTCGGACAACGCGATGCCAGCCGCGATCGGGACGCCGGAAATGGCAGCGAAACGCTTGGCCGCGACCTTGTCGAAAGCCAGATTGGACGATGCCGAACCGGAGCCGGTGAAGGCAACGCCGCGGACTTCGCACATGGCTTGCACTTCGCCATTCTCGGCGGCGCCACCATGCATGCCGAGCACCAGCACCCGCCCCCCGGCCTTGGCATGGTCGAGCGCCTGCGACAGCGAACCCAGCGATTTGCCATCGGCCTTGAACGGGTTTTCGAACGGGCGATCGTGACCGAGCAGCGCTGCGCCTGACGTCTCGTAGACCCGATCATCGGCATCCCAGAACCACAGCGCGGCGTCCGGCAGCGCGGTATGCAGTGCCTGCGCCGAGGCGACAGATACCAGCCGCTCCTTGTTCAGGCCACCGAACAGGATGGTGATCCGTGCCGGATCGATCGAGGCAGTCATCATCGGGTCTCCATACGAATCACGGCATCGTAACCATAGAAGCAAGGCGATGGCACGCGGAGCCGCGATTCATATAATGCCTTGCATGACGTCATTGCGCGAGAGCACGACGGGGATCAACGGGACCAAAACGAGATGATCAGGGCCTGGCTCGAACTCAACACCTTCGGCATCTTCGCCACGCTCGCCGCGCTCTATTACGGAGCGGCCCTCCTGCTGGTGTATCTGGGCTTCCGTTCGCCGCTGCGCCGCCCGATCCAGAAGATGAACGGCATCGTCGCGCCGTTTTTCTCCTCGGTCGCGATCCTGTTCGGCCTGCTCACCGGCTTCCTCGCCAGCGATGTCGGCGAGCGTGGCCGGCATGCGGTGCGCGCAACGCAGGCCGAGGCCAGCGAGATCCGCAACGTCTATGCGCTCAGCGTCGCGGCCGCTTCGGACATGACCGATATCCGCACCGCTCTCAAGGCCTATGTCAATTCGGTGCTCGAGGACGAATGGCCGGCGATGATCAACAGCGCCGCTTCGCCGCGGACAGAGACGGCCTATGACGGCGTGTTACGCGAGGTCAGCGATCCCGGCATCGCACGCGAATCCGGAGCGCCCGTACAAGCGGCGCTGCTCAGCGCGGCCATCCGCGCCGGTACGGCACGCAGCGAGCGGCTCAGCATCGCGGCAGACCAAACCAACGACCTGAAATGGGTGTCCGTGCTTATCCTCGGCCTGCTGACCCAGGTGGGCCTGGCGCTCGTGCATCTCGACCGGCCGCGCGCGATGCTGACGGCACTCGCAGTGTTCGGCAGCGCAGCCATCGTCGCACTCGGCATGATCGGGCTGCAGGAACATCCCTATGAGGGTGCATTCAAGGTATCGAAAACGCCGCTGGAACATCTGCTGACATTGCCAGATCTCGGGCCGGCCTCGGCGCTGCCGCCAGCGCCCAAACCTGAAAACTAGGGCACGACGCCGATCCGCTTGATCTCCCAATGGAGATCGATACCGGATTGCGCCAGCACGCGCGCACGCACCGTCTCGCCGAGCTGCTCGATATCGGACGCCGTCGCATCGCCGGTGTTGATCAGAAAATTGCAGTGCATCTCCGACACCTGCGCGCCACCGATGCGCAGACCACGGCAGCCGGCGGCATCCACCAACTTCCATGCGGAATGGCCCGGCGGATTCTTGAAGGTCGATCCTCCGGTCTTCTCGCGGATCGGCTGCGCGGTTTCGCGATGCTGCTGCACCTCGTCCATGCGTACCCGGATCGCAGCGGGATCGGTGATCGATCCGCGAAATCTGGCTGATGTGAAGATGATCGACGGGTCGACGCCGGAATTGCGATAGACGAATTGCATACCGGCATTGTCGAACACATGCTTAGCGCCATCGCGTCCGATGCCGGTGGCTTCGACCAGCACATCCTTCGTCTCGCCGCCATTGGCACCGGCATTCATCCGCAGCGCACCGCCGATGGAGCCGGGAATGCCGAAATAGAACTCCAGTCCGCCGATATTGGCTGCGGCCGCCGCTTCCGCCACGCGTTTGTCCAGCGCCGCAGTGCCAGCCGTGAGGGTATCCCCATCGGCTGTGATCTGACCGAAGCCGCGCGGGCTAAGGCGAATGACAACGCCTTCGATGCCGCCGTCGCGCACGATCAGGTTGGAACCGACACCGACCACATAGACCGGAACGTCGCCTGAAAGCTTCGAGAGGAAGTAAGCGAGATCGTCTTCGTCGGCGGGGGTAAACAACACCTGCGCCGGTCCGCCGACACGAAACCATGTCAGTGGCGCCAGGGATTCATTCGCGAGCATGCGCCCGCGCAAGTCCGGCATGGCGGCTCTGAGAGCGGGCGTAATGTCGGGAAAGCCGGCCACGATATTATCCGAGTGCCTTCAATTCACCGGGCAACGCATAGGCCCACTGCGTGATGTTGCCGGCTCCGAGGCAGACGACGGTATCGCCGCTCTTCGCCACACCGGCGACAAGACCGGCCAGCGCCGCCGACTCCGCCAGCGGAATGACTTCGCGATGGCCGTGGGCGCGCAGGCCAAGGACATAGTTGTCGCGATCAATGCCGGGGATCGGCGCTTCCCCGGCGGCATAAACTTCGGCGACGATCACCGTATCGGCGTCGTTGAAGCAGGTGCAGAATTCCTCGAACAGCGACTGCAGACGCGTATAGCGATGCGGCTGCACCACGGCGATGACCTTGCCGGACGTGCTCTCGCGCGCAGCGCGCAGCACGGCGGCGATCTCGACGGGATGATGGCCATAGTCGTCGATGATGGTGACACCGTTCCACTCGCCGGTCTTGGTGAAGCGACGCTTCACACCGCCGAAGGATGAGATCGCCTTGCGGATCTGCGCATCGGAAATGCCGAGTTCATGCGCCACGGCGATCGCCGCGGTCGCATTGAGCGCATTGTGGCGGCCGGGCATCGGCAGCAGCAGGTTGTCGATTTCATGCGTCGTGCCGGCCTTACGATCGCGGAACGCGACCTTGAAACTCGAGCCGCCATTGGCCGGCTTGAGATCCACGAGGCGCGCATCGGCCTGCGGATTCTGTCCGTAGGTGATGATGCGGCGATCCTCGATCTTGCCGACAATGGTCTGCACGACAGGATGATCGATGCACATGACAGCGAAACCGTAGAACGGCACGTTTTCGACGAAGTTGCGGAACGCGTCCTGCACATTGTCGAACGTCTTGAAGTGGTCGAGATGTTCCGGATCGACATTGGTGACGATGGCGACATCGGTGGGCAGCTTGAGGAAGGTGCCGTCGCTCTCGTCTGCCTCGACCACCATCCACTCGCCGGCGCCGAGGCGTGCATTGGTGCCATAGGCATTGATGATGCCGCCATTGATGACGGTGGGATCGAGTTCGCCGGCATCGAGCAATGCCGCGACCATGGAGGTGGTGGTAGTCTTGCCGTGGGTGCCGGCGATGGCGACGCAGCTCTTGAGGCGCATCAACTCGGCCAGCATTTCGGCGCGGCGCACGACAGGGATGCGCTGCGCGCGCGCAGCCATCAGTTCCGGATTGTCGCGCTTGATGGCGGTGGAAACGACCAGCACATCGGCGCCGGCTACATTCTCCGCCTTGTGGCCGACTTGAATCGTGATGCCCTTCTCGCGCAGCCGGTTGACGTTGGCGTTCTCCGACGCGTCCGATCCCTGCACGGTGTAACCGAGATTGCTCAGTACCTCGGCGATGCCGCTCATACCGATGCCACCGATACCGACAAAATGAATGGGTCCAATTTCGCGCGGCAATCTCATGGGAATCTCGTCTCTCGTCACGCCCGGCGCAGCACCGGACAGATGACTCCTTCAAACAGACGCGGATGGCCGGGACAAGCCCGGCCACCGCGAAAAAGACGGATATTTGGCTTGCAGCGTCGGCGAATCCTGCCGAATCGCCCCTACTCTGCCGCCGCGGGAACCGGCGCGCGCCCCCGTTCGAAGCGCATTGCGGCTACCGCCACGCCGAGTGCTGCCAGTGGCACCAAGGCGGCAACCCACGGCACAGAGGCAAGTCCGCCGTGATCAATCACCGCACCGCCAAGCCAGGCACCGATCGCATTGCCGAGATTGAAGGCGGCAATGTTGAAGCTCGATGCCAGGCTCTGGCCGGCACCATGTGCCTTTTCCAGTACCCACATCTGTAGCGGCGGCACGGTGGCAAAGCCGACGGCACCCAGCAACGCGACAAAGACCACGACGGCGATCTGATTGTGAGTGGCGAAGCTCATCAGCCCGAGCACCGCAGTCAACGCGAACAGACTGCCGAGCACAGTCGGGATCAACCAACGATCCGCCAGACGACCACCAACCAGATTGCCGACCACGAGACCGCCGCCAAACACCAGCAGGATCGGAGACACCGCCGCATCCGAAAAGCCGGCCAGTCGCGTCAGTATCGGCGCGATATAAGTAAACACTGCGAACACACCGACCCAGCTCAACACCGTGGTCAGAAGACCCATCAGCACCTGTGGTCGCGCCAGCACCGCGAGATCTTGCTTCAGGTTCGACGGCTCAGGCGCGTCACGATCCTTCGGTACAAATACTGCGATGATCGCTAGAGCGAGCACGCCAACCAGCGTGACTGCGTAGAATGTCGCGCGCCAGCCAAGATGCTGGCCGAGCCAGGTGCCAAACGGGACGCCGAGAATGTTGGCGACCGTCAGGCCGGTAAACATCACCGCGATGGCTGATGCTTTCTTGTTGGCCGGCACCAGCGTGGTGGCCACGACCGACCCGACACCGAAGAAAGTGCCGTGGGCAAAGGCCGTCAGCACGCGGGCAGCCATCAGGCTCCAGTAATCGGGCGCAACAGCACAAGCGAGATTGCCGATGGTGAAGATGCCCATCAGCACAAGGAGCACCGTCTTGCGCGGCCAGCGCGAGGTGGCGATCGTCATGATCGGCGCGCCAACCACGACGCCGAGCGCGTAGCCGGAGATGAGCAGGCCGGCGGCCGAGATGGAAACGCCAAGATCGCCGCCGACCTCGATCAGCAGGCCCATGATGACGAATTCGGTGACGCCAATTCCAAAAGCGCCGGCGGTGAGCGCATAGAGTGCGAGAGGCATGGCAAAGTCCGTGCGTGGGAGTTCGATGCCAAGCATATGGACCGGCCGGTATAGATGAGATAGGCGTTCATTAGGAACAATATTTGTGAACTGAAGTCACAATGTCACGACTCGACGTCAATCGCTCCGGCGAGATGGAAGTGTTCACCCGGGTGGTCGAACTCGGCGGCTTCTCCACCGCGGCCCGCGCCTTCCAGATGACGCCCTCCGCGATCAGCAAGTTGGTGGCAAGGCTGGAAGCGCGGCTCGGCGTGCGGCTGATCAATCGCTCGACGCGAAAACTGCAACTGACACCGGAAGGCACAGCCTTCTACGAGCGCGCGGTGCGCATCCTCGACGAGATCGTTGCTGCCGAGCGCGAAGCGGCCGTGGGCGCAACACCGAGCGGCCTGCTCCGCGTCAACACCAGCGTGCCGTTCGGCCTGCATCGCCTGTTGCCGCTGCTGCCCGATTTCGCGAGGCGCTATCCGGACATCAAGGTCGAGGTCACGCTGACAGATCTCGTGGTCGACCTGCTGGAGCAGCGCGCAGATGTGGCGATCCGGGTTGGACCCATGCGCGAGTCACGCCTGCTGGCGCGCAAGCTCGGCGAGAGCCGGATGGTCGTGGTCGCATCACCTGCCTATCTCGCCGAACGCGGCACGCCGGCGACGCCGGACGATCTGGCACAACATAACCTGCTCGATTTCGGCTTCGCCAAATGGAAAGACGGCTGGCCGTTCAGATTGAAGAATGGCGAGACCATCACCGTGGTGCCATCAGGCAACGCGCTGGTCAGCGACGGCGAGGCGATGCACTTGATCGCATTGTCCGGCATGGGGCTGGCGCGGCTGGCACGTTTTCATGTGGAAGCCGACTTGACCGCTGGCCGTCTGGTTCCTGTTCTCGAAGAGCTCAATCCCGGCGATATCGAACCGATCCATGCAGTGTTTGTCGGCCATGGTGGACAACTGCCCGCGCGTGTTCGGGCATTTCTGGATTATCTGGTGGAGAGGGTAAGGATCTGAGGCCGGTCAGCGCATGAACAACGGCGGCAAACCCGGGGCTGCTCCGCCGGAGAGAAACGAATCCAGAAACATCTTGCCGAGCGCATAACTGGCTTCTGGCGTTTCGGGCTTGAGCCATCCATCCCGAATGGCATTCTCGAACGCGGCAGGCGACAATGCCGACAGATCGCGATCCAGCTTGATGCGCCGTGCGCGTGCTGCGGCACGAAACAGAATGCTCGCATAACCCAGACGATTCAGCGCGCGTACAAGCTGCAGCCTCGCGTGATCGTGCGCGGCGAGAGGCCGTTGACACCATGCTTGTATCAGCACCTTCTCCAGTTCCGGTGCCGGCGCAAAATTGTCCACAGCGGTTCCAACGTCGATAAGAGGATCGTTCAGCGACGCCCCCTCCCAATCGATCAACCACAGGCGATCGCCGTCGAACAGAAGATTGCGCGGCAGAACGTCGTTGTGGCCAGCAACGAATTGCCCCGAATCCCGGGAATAGGTCCCGCTGATGCGCTTCAGTTTCTCGGAATGCGCATCGAGCACGCCATCGGCGAACAGTCCGGATTTGCAGACCTTTCCCCAGAGCCGCTCGACGACATCGGGATATTCGATCACGCGCTGAAATGACGGCAGGCATTGCACCTTTGCGAGCAATTCGCCCACTGCCACGGCGAGTCCACGAGGGCCGCCCGGATAGGTCTCCAGCCGACGATCCTCGACAAAGTCCATCACAACGATGCCTGCGACCTCATCGATGTAGTGCAGTCGTGGCGCTATACCTGCCGCAGCGGCGATCTTCATCGCAGCGTATTGATGCGGATTGCGGAGAGAATTTTCTGCCCCCTCCATTCTCAAAACATAACGATGACCGGCGATATCGACCCGGTAAACAAACGCGCCAGAGACACCGCCGAGAACCGGGCTTGCCGTATAGTTGCTGGCAGAGCCGAAGGCAGCAGCGACGGCCGCACGCGCCATCTCGCGCTGCACCTCCGGAATTCCGATCAATCCGCTGTCATCCATCGCCGGCCCCCATCGCGCTCCGGCGAGTGTAGCAAATGGGATGCCGCCCGCTACGGCAGATAAATAGGCACAGCAATATCCTGGATCTCTTCGTCGCGAGCACTCCTCGCAATGACAGCGAGTGAGCCAACTATATCTTTGCCACCTTCATCACCAAATCGGCGAGTTGATCGGCCGCATCCAGCCGCCCGACCTTTCGCGCATCGCGTGCCATCTCGTTGAGGCGTGCCGGCTCGCCGGCAAGCGCAGAGATTTCGGATGCCAGACGCAGCGGCGTGAATTCGCTTTGCGGGATGCGGATGGCGCCGCCGGCATCGGCAAGCACGCCGGCATTGGCGTGCTGGTCCTGATCGAGCGCGCCGGGCAGCGGCACCAGGATCGACGGACGGCCGATCGCGCCGAGTTCGGCGACGGTGCCGGCGCCGGAGCGCGAGATCACGAGATGGCTGGAGGCGAGCCGCGCCGGCAGATCGGAAAAAAACGGCGCCAGTTCGGTCTTGATCTTGAGCTGATCGTAGATCGCACGGACGCGAGGCATATCCTCCTCACGCACCTGTTGCGTGAGGATGAGTCGGCTCCACAACGATGGTTCCAGCTTCTCGATGGCCGGCGGCACGATATCCGCCATGATGCGCGCGCCCTGGCTGCCGCCAACGACGAGCAGACGAAACGGTGCGGTGAGATCGGGCGCAGAATACGGAACCGCTGCGGCAGCGAGGATCGCCGGACGCATCGGCGTGCCCGTGGTGATGGTCTTCTTGGCGAGGTCGGGTACGCGATCGAGCACACCGGGCAGCGAGGTGGCGATCGCATCGACCTTCTTCGACAGCAGCCGATTGGCGCGCCCCATGACGGCGTTGGAATCGTGAATGATGCTCGGGATACCGAACAGCCGCGCAGCGAAGAGCGGCGGCAGCGTGGGATAACCGCCAAAGCCGATCACGGCGGCAGGCCGCGAACGCAGCATCAAATTGACCGCCATCGCGGTGCCAGCCGTCAGCATGATGCCGGTGCGCGCCAGCGACAGCGGATTGCGCTAACGCACCGTCTCGCTCGGCACCACATCGATCATGTCGCGCGAAAACAAACCGCTATATTTCAGCGCTCGTGCATCCGTGACGAGACGCACGCGCAGGCCGCGCTTCATCAGCGCGACGCCAAGCGCTTCCGCCGGAAACAGATGGCCGCCGGTGCCGCCTGCGGCGAGCAGGATGAGCGGTGCCGTGCTCATCACGCGTAGGTGCGCGCGACATGCGCGTCGATGGCTTCGACCTCGGTGCGCGGCCGCATGCGCGTGAGCGCGAGCAGCATGCCGACACTGTAAGCGAGCGAGACCATGGAGGAGCCGCCATAAGAGATGAAAGGCAGCGTCATACCCTTGGCCGGGATCAGGTGCAGGTTGACCGCCATGTTGATCGCCGCCTGCACGCCGAACAGGATCGCAAGGCCGGATGCGGCGAAGCGCGAGAACAGATCTTCGGTCGCATAGGCGCGCGACAGCGCGCGGATGACGATGAAGGCGAACAGCGCCAGCAGCGCCAGGCATAGCAGGATGCCGAACTCCTCGGCACCGACTGCGAAGACGAAATCGGTGTGGCTATCCGGCAGGCTGCGCTTGGCGATGCCTTCGCCGGGGCCAAGACCATACCAGCCGCCGTTCGAGAACGCCTCCATCGCGGTATCGACCTGAAACGTGTCGCCCGAGGCGGGATCCATGAAGCGCTTGATGCGGCCGGCGACGTGCGGGACCATGAAGTAAGCGAGGAACAGCCCGCCCGCGGCAGCGCCGGCGAGACCGGCGACCCAGACCATGCGCATCCCGGCGATGAAGAACAGCGACCCCCAGGCCATCAGGATCAGCATGGTCTGGCCGAAGTCAGGCTGCAGGACGAGCAGCGACACCAGCATCATCAGCATCACCACCGCCATCGACGTGGCGGGCATGCCAGGCTTGCGGATGGATTCCGAAAACAGCCAGGCTGCGATGACGATGAAAGACGGCTTGGCTGCTTCGGATGCCTGGATGTTGATGCCGAGAATGGTGATCCAGCGTTTTGCGCCCTTCACCTCAGGCCCGATTGCCAGCGTTGCGAGGATCAGCACGACCGACAATGCGAACACGATCAGCGCCGAGCGGCGGATCTGCCGCGGCGACATGAAGGACACCCCGATCAGCACGACAATCGACGGGATCAGGAACAGGATGTGGCGATTGAAGAAGTGAAACGGCTCGAGGCCAATGCGAGTCGCCACCGGCGGAGAGGCGGCCAGGGACAGGATCACGCCGGCCAGCATCAGCGCGACGATCGCAGCCAGCAGCAGGCGATCGACGGTCCACCACCATTCGCTGAGCGGCGTGCGTTGTTCGCGAAAAATCATGGGCGCGTCCTGCGGATCGATAGACTTTTATCGATGCGGCATTACGGTTGCCAGACGGTTAAGGGATCGTGAAAAATCAGACCTTCTTGATCCCGTCCAGCGCCAGCACCAAGTCGCGGAACCTGTCGCCGCGGATTTCGAAATTGCGGAACTGGTCGAACGAGGCGCAAGCCGGCGACAGCAGCACGACGGGTGCGGGCAACCCGGCCTCGGCCGCATCGCGCGCGGCATTGGCAACCGCGACATCCAGTGTGACACTGATCTCGTATGGCAGCTTGCCTTCCAGTGTGCGCGAAAAGTCATTGGCCGCCTCGCCGATCAGATAGGCCTTCTTGACGCGCGGGAAGTATTCGGCAAGCGGGGCAATGCCGCCCTCCTTCGCCTTGCCGCCGGCGATCCAGAAGATGTCGGTGAAGGACGACAGCGCTTTTGCAGCAGCGTCGGCGTTGGTGCCCTTGGAGTCGTTGACAAACAGCGTCGTGCCGAGATGACCCACCTGTTCCATGCGATGGGCGAGACCGGGGAATGAACGCAAGCCCTTCTGCAGCACGTCGAGGCTGACGCCGATCGCCAAACATACCGCGACTGCAGCGGCTGCATTCTGCGCGTTGTGTTCGCCGCGCAACGATCCGATGCCTGCCAGATCTGTGACCAGTTGTCCGGCCGCAAGGCCAGCTCGGTGATCCGGCGCACCGCTATAGAGTTTCGATCCGACAGCATAGACGCCCGGTGCAATCGGCTTGCGTGTTGAGACGAATTCATAACGTCCACCACGATCGCGCAACCCGTCGGCGATCCTGGCGCAATATTCGTCATCGACTCCAACCACGGCAAGCGAAGCATTGCGCACCAGACGCGCCTTCACCGCGGCGTAATTCTCCAGAGTGCCATGACGATCGATATGATCGGGCGTGATATTGAGCAGGATGCCGACGGAGAATAGATCGCCGCGGTCAAAGAACGGTGTGAGGTCGATTTGATACGACGACATCTCGATCACATAGGTGCGGTTCGGAACCGGCGGCTCAAGGGACAGGATCGCAGTGCCGATATTGCCGCCCATCTGCACATCGTGGCCGGCCTCGCGCAGCAGATGCGCCATCAAAGCCGTGGTGGTCGATTTGCCATTTGTACCAGTGATAGCGATCACGCGTGCTTCCGGTGCGCGCAATGCGCGCTCACGGAAGAACAATTCAATGTCGCCGATCACCTCGACGCCCGCCTCGCGTGCAGCGAGCACGGTCCAGTGCGGCGCAGGATGCGTCAGCGGCACGCCGGGCGTCAGTACGAGTGCGGCGAAATTCGTCCAGGATACGGTGCGCAGATCGGCGGTGATGAAGCCTGCCCGCGCAGCGTCGGCCATCTTGTCGGCGCTGTCGTCGCAGGCGATCACCTCGGCGCCTCCGGCTTTCAGCGCGTGGCACGAAGCGAGGCCGGAGCCGCCAAGGCCGAACACGGCGACCGTCTTGCCAGCGAATGAGGTGACGGGGGTCACGCGATCACCGCAGTTTCAGCGTGGAGAGGCCGACCAGCGCCAGCATCACCGAGATGATCCAGAAGCGGATCACGATCTGCGGTTCGGTCCAGCCCTTCTGCTCGAAATGGTGATGGATCGGCGCCATGCGGAACACGCGCTTGCCGGTGAGCTTGAAGGATGTGACCTGCACGATGACGGACACGGCCTCGAGCACGAACAGGCCGCCGATCACCGCGAGCACGATCTCGTGCTTCACCGCGACTGCAATGGAGCCCAGCATTCCGCCGAGCGCGAGCGAACCGGTGTCGCCCATGAAGATCGAAGCGGGCGGCGCGTTGAACCAGAGGAAGCCGAGGCCGGCGCCAAGCACCGCGCCGCATAAAACGGCTAGCTCGCCGGTGCCCGCCACATAGTTGATCTGCAGATAATCGGAGAACACCGCGTTGCCGGCGAGATAGGCGATCAGGCCGAAGCTTGCTGAGGCGATCATGACCGGTACGATGGCAAGGCCGTCGAGGCCGTCGGTCAGGTTCACCGCATTGCCGGCGCCGACGATGATGAAGGCGCCGAAGATCACGAAAAACCAGCCGAATTTGACGATCACATCCTTGAAGAACGGGATCACCAGCGAGCTCGACAGCGGATCGCGACCGAGGCGCACGAAGGCGTAGCAGGCGGCGCCGGCGATGATGAATTCGATCAGCAGGCGCGTGCGGCCGGCAAAGCCCTTGTGGCTCTGCTTGGTGACTTTGAGATAGTCGTCATAGAAGCCGACAAAGCCGAAGCCGAGCGTCACCGCCAGCACGATCCAGACATAGGGATTGCGCGGATTGGCCCAGAGCAGCGTCGAGACCACGAGGCCGGACAGGATCATCAGCCCGCCCATGGTCGGCGTGCCGGTCTTGACCAGATGGGTCTGCGGGCCGTCGGTGCGGATCGGCTGGCCCTTGCCCTGGCGCAGGCGCAGATTGTCGATGATCCACGGTCCGAACAGGAATACGAATAGCGCGCCGGTGACCACAGCCCCGCCGGTGCGGAAGGTGATGTAGCGGAACACGTTGAAGACCGGGAAGGTGCCCGCAAAATCGATCAGCCAGTAGAACATTCAGCCTGCCTTATTCCGCAGCGTCATCGCGCGCGGCGTTGCCGGGAAAGCGTTTCATCAACGCGGCGACGATCGGTCCCATCTTGGAGCCCTTCGAGCCCTTCACCAGAACCGCATCGCCGGCCCGGATCGCGCCCACGACCTGCGATTCGAGGGCCTTTGCATCCCCGGCATAACCGCCCCGCTTGCCGCTGGGAAGGGCATCCCAGAGGTTGCGCATCAGGGGACCACAGCAAAATACGAGATCGATTGCGTTGGAGGTCACAGCCTGCAGCAAACCGCCATGCAATTCGCCGCCGCGCGGGCCGAGTTCGAGCATATCGCCGAGCACAGCAATCCGACGCCCCTGCCCGCCGATGGCCGCTGCACCGAGTACGTTGAGCGCAGCGGAGGTCGAGGCAGGATTGGCGTTGAACGTTTCATCAATCAGGAGCGCCTCGCCGCCGGCAATCTCCAGCATATGACGCACGCCGCGGCCTTCGGCCGGCACCACCTGCGACAGCGTCAGCGCGGCATGAGCAAGGTCGGTCCCCATCAGCGACGCCGCGGCGAGCACCGCCAGCGAGTTCATCGCCATATGGCGGCCGGGCATGCTGAATTTATACGTGATGTCCTCGCCGAGCACATTCGCATGCACGGCCGAGCATGTCGGATGCAGCGCGATATCGATGAGACGCACATCGGCCTTTGCATCAGACCCGAACGAAACGATGCGCGAGACGCCCGCCTTCTTTGCGCTCTGTTCCAAACGCGCAAACTGATGGTTGTCGCGGTTGAGGATGGCGACTCCGTCCGGTTCGACACCAAGGAAGATTTCCGCCTTGGCGTCCGCAATGGCTTCGATACCGGAAAAGAATTCGAGATGCACCGGCTCGACCGTGGTGATAACCGCATAGTGCGGACGCACCATCTTCACCAGCGGCTCGATCTCGCCGGCATGGTTCATGCCGATCTCGAAGATGGCAAAGCGCACATCAGCCGGACATCGTGCCAATGTCAGTGGCACACCCCAGTGATTATTGAACGATGCGACCGACGCATGCGTCGGACCTTCCGCCGACAGAACGCGGAGCAGCGCTTCCTTGGTCGAGGTCTTGCCGACCGACCCGGTGACTGCGACAACGCGCGCTCCCAGTCGGGCTCGCGCAGCGATACCGAGTGCAACGAGACCGTCGAGCACGTCCTCGACAACGAGCAGCCGCGCATCGGCGCCAAAATCTTCGCATTGCGCGGCTTCCACCACCGCCAGCGCGGCGCCGCTCTTCAGAGCTGGATCGACAAAGCGGTGACCATCATGCACGTCACCCGTGATGGCGAAATAGGCTTCGCCGGGCTTAATGGTGCGGCTGTCGATGGAGATGCCCGTGATGCCGGCGGGAAGATCGCCATACATCTCGGCACCCATGGCCTCCGCCATCGCCGCCGGTGTCCAGAGAAAATCGCTCATGAAGTCCTCACAGCAAGCGCCGCCGCTGCGGCCTCGTGATCGCTGAATGGAAGCGTCTGGCTACCGACGATCTGCCCGGTCTCGTGACCCTTGCCGGCAATGAGCAGAGCATCGCCAGGCTGGAGAGCCTGCACCGCCACGCGAATGGCTTCAGCGCGGTCGCCGATCTCAGTGGCCCCCTTCGCTGCGGCAAGAATGGCAGCCCGGATGATGGCGGCATCTTCGCTACGCGGATTGTCGTCGGTGACAATGACTGTGTCGGCATTCTCCGCGGCGATCTCGCCCATCAGCGGGCGCTTGCCGGCATCACGGTCACCACCTGCGCCGAACACGACAACCAACTTGCGCTTCGCATAAGGCCGCAGCGCCTGCAGCGCCTTGGCGAGCGCATCCGGCTTGTGCGCGTAGTCAACAAACACTGGCGCGCCATTGCGATCGCCGACAAGTTCGAGACGCCCCTTGGCGCCCTCGAGATGCTCGAGCGCCGCAAAAGTCGCATCGACGTCACCACCGGTACCAATGACGAGGCCAGCCGCGACAAGCGCGTTCTCGATCTGGAACTCACCGACCAGCGGAAGACGAACAGCGTGAGTCTTGCCGTGATGTTCGAGCTTGAGCTGTTGTTCGAAGCCATCGACCACGGCATCGACGAGACGAATGCCCTCGCCTGCACCGCCACCGCCGCGACCGACCGTCATGACACGCAGCTTGCGCGCGCGCGCAGCATCGATGACTTCTGCAGAGCAATCATGGTCGGCAGAGATCACGGCTGGGCCGCCATCCGCGACCAGATCGCGAAAAAGGCGCAGCTTGGCATTCAAGTAATGCGCGACGTCGGGATGATAGTCCATATGGTCACGCGACAGGTTAGTGAACCCCGCCGCAGAGACGCGCACGCCGTCGAGCCTGAACTGATCGAGCCCATGCGACGAGGCTTCGAGCGCGAGATGGGTGACACCATCGCCTGTAATCTCATCGATCTGCCGGTGCAGCGAAATCGGGTCAGGAGTGGTCAGTGAGCCATAGATGGTACGCTTCGGCGAAACCAGACCGATGGTGCCAATACTCGCCGAGGTGTGTCCGAGCCGCCCCCAAATCTCACGCGCAAAGGACGCCACCGAAGTCTTGCCTGAAGTGCCGGTCACGGCCGCGATGACCTGGGGTTGGCGCGGATAGAATCGGGCGGCAGCCAGCGCCAGAGCGCGGCGCGGATTACCGAGGTTGACAAAGGGCACCGCGATATCCGCTGGCTCATGCTCTCCAGCCACCGCTACGGCGCCAGCCCCGATCGCCTGCGCAGCAAAACGTGCGCCGTCCGTCTTGGCGCCAGAGAGCGCGAAAAACACATCGCCCGGCTTCACCGCGCGGCTGTCCACAGCCAAGCCAGAGACGTTCATATCCGCAATCTGCGGCGCCATCCGGGCATCACTGCTGAAAAGATCGCGTAGTTTCATGCTGCTCCGAACAGGGCGAAATCAGAACGGACGGGTTCCGCACGGAAACCGCATTTTGCCTCCGCTGTAAAGCGCGGAGGCGGCCTTACTGAGTCACCCGAGATGTCGCAAGAATAAGGCGATCGGCCGGTGCGAGATCGAAGCGCGGCTCCAGCCCCAGCAGCGGTGCAATCCGGGCGATCACCGCGCCACCGGTCGGCACCGTGTTCCAGCCCGAGGTGATGAAGCCGTGGGTCTCCGGCAATGCCTTCGGCTCATCCAGCATGATCAGCACCTGATACTGCGGATTGTCCATCGGCAGCACAGCGGTGAAGGAGTTCAGCACCTGCTTCTTGGAATAGCGGCCATTGACAACCTTTTCCGATGTCCCCGTCTTGCCGCCGAGATAGTAGCCCTTCGCCCGCGCCTCCGCCTGACGCGCCGAACCGACCTCGGCATTCAGGCGCATCAGGTAACGGACCTTGTCGCTGGTCTCCTTCTTGATGACGCGCTTGGCGATCGCCAGCGCCTCTTCTTCCGAGCGCTTCATGAAGGTCGGAGGGATGAGATTGCCGCCATTGACCATCGCATTCACTGCCATCACCGCCTGCAACGGCGCCACGGCGATACCATGACCGAAGGAAATGGTGATGGTATTGAGATCGCCCCAGCGCTTCGGAACGATGGGCATCGCGCTTTCCGGCAATTCGGTGCGCAAGCGATCGAGCTGGCCGACCTTCTTCAAAAACGCCTTGTGTGCTTCAACGCCCTGGCCGAGAGCGATCTTCGCGGCGCCCACATTCGACGAATAAGTGAAGACTTCAGCAAGCGAGATCGGGCGCGGCACCGGATGGGTGTCATGGATCTTGAACTTGCCGTAGCTGAGCGGATAACGCGCATCGAACATGGAGTTGAGATTCACCTTGCCCGAGTCCAACGCCATCGCCAAGGTCAGCGTTTTGAAGGTCGAGCCCATTTCATACACGCCGGTGGTCAGGCGGTTGATGCGATCGGGATCGTGGACCTCCTTCGGATTGTTCGGATCGAAATCCGGCAGCGACACCATGGCGATGATCTCGCCAGTGCGGATATTGGAGACGAGACCCGACGCTGCCTTGGCGCTGAACTTCACCTTCGCCTTGAGCAGCTCGTCACGCAGCGCGTGTTCGACACGCGTGTCGAGCGCGAGCTCGACCGGCTTCTGCATGCGGTCCGATGCGAATCCAGCGCGGTGCAGATCCGCGAGGCCGTTATTGTCGAGCCACTTCTCGATGCCGGCGATGCCCTGGTTGTCGATATTGGTCAGACCGATGACATGCGATACCGTCGATCCGTTCGGATAGACGCGCTTGTTCTCACGCAGGAAGCCGATACCTGGAATGCCGAGGCGATGAATGTCGCGCTGCTGTTGCTGGGTGATATCGCGCTTCAGCCAGGCAAAGCCCTTGCGGCTGTTGATGCGTTCGCGCACCTCTGCACCATCGAGATCCGGCAGCGCGCCGGTGAGTAGCTCCGCCGCCTCGTCCTTGTCGATGATGCGGCGCGGCTCGGAGAACAGCGACGGCGACTTCACGTCGGTCGCAAGGATCGTGCCATTGCGATCGACAATGTCGGGGCGCGCGGTGGCGATGGCATCACGCGAGGCACGTCGTTCCGCATGGCTGTCGCCATTGACGGCGAACATCACCAGGCGCACGGCGATGATGCCGTAGACGGCGCCGAAAGCGAGCATGGCAAGGCCGACACGCGCCCGCGCTTTCGCGGCACGATCGGTGTTCTTCCCGTAAAGCAGCGTGCGGATCAGGCGCTGGCGCCACGGCTCGGGCGGACGCTCGACCGACGTGTTGGCGTTGGCGGAGGGCTGTGCAGTCATTGCTGATCCTCCGGCCGATCCGCCTTGTCCTGCGCCCTGTCAGATACCGATCCGGTGACGACGACATCCGGGTCGATGCTGTTGAGCATGGCGCCGATGGGATCTGGCGTGCCTGGCCGGGCGAAGCTCGGCGGACGATCGGGAAGATTCTTCAGGCTGTCGAACTGCTGCGCCGTCATCGGCTGCAGCTTGAGATGCCGCTCGGCGAGGCCTTGCAGGCGCATCGGCGCGTCCAGCTTGGCCCATTCGGCGCGCAACTGGGCAATCGCATCACGTTGCTCGCGGATATCCGCATGCAAGCGCGACACTTTCTCGGTGCGCACGGTGGATTCCATCTTGATGCGATAGACATAGGCCGCTGCGAAAACCAGGATACCGATGACGAGGAGATGGATGATGCGCATGCCTCAGCCTCCCCGCATCACAGAGGCGAGCGTCGGCCAGCCCGGCAATGGGCCGGCGTGCTGCGCCGGCGCATCGGTGCGCTCGGCACCACGCAGCTTCGCGGAGCGCGCTCGCGGATTGGCTTTCGTCTCTATCTCATCGGCAACGATCGGGCGCTTGTTCACGACCTTAAAGCGCGGCACGACCTGGGCGACTTCCGGCAGATGCCGCGAACCACCGCCGGTCTTGCTGCGTTCGGCAATGAACGTCTTGACGATGCGATCTTCCAGAGAGTGAAAGGAGACTACCGAGAGACGACCACCGGGCTTGAGAACATGCTCCGCGGCGGCAAGCGCGGTGTGCAGCTCATCGAGTTCTTCATTGACGAAGATGCGCAGCGCCTGAAACGTGCGCGTCGCTGGATGGATTTCTCCGGGCTTTGCCCACACGACCTTGGAAACAATTTCAACGAGTTGTTTCGTCGTGACGATCTCGGCTTCCTTGCGCGCCGCGACGATAGCGCGGGCGACGGCCCGCGAGTGACGCTCCTCGCCGAAGATATAGATGATGTTGGCGAGATCGGCCTCGGACGCCCTGGCAACCACATCGGCTGCGCTCGGCCCATGCTGGCTCATGCGCATGTCGAGCGGACCATCGAAACGGAACGAAAAGCCGCGTTCGGCCTGGTCGAGCTGCATGGACGACACGCCGACATCCATCACGACGCCATCGACCAACGGCGTGCCCTGCGCGGCGCAGACATCGGCGAGATTGGAGAAGCGATCCTCGACCAGCGTGAGACGACCGGCGGACGAGGCCACCAGATCGGCCCCGCCTGCGATCGCCGTGCTGTCGCGATCGATCGCGATCACGCGCGTGCCTTCGGTCGCGAGGATCATGCGCGAATAACCACCGGCGCCGAAGGTCGCGTCCACGTAAATACCACCGGCGCGCGGCGACAGCATCTCGACGGCCTCGGGGCCGAGCACGGAGATATGTCGGGCATCACTCATAGGCGCACGCGAACGGGCAACGGGATCCGTTCCTTCCTTGCGAGGCACCCGACCAATCCGGACTGCGAGCGGCCCATGGCGCCTCAAATGCCGGCGCGCCGCGCGGCCAGGCCGCTGCGTCGCGCGATAATCGAATCGGTTCGACCGGTCACCCGCGTAGTCCCGCGCGGTGATCGTTTGTCCGCATGGATGATAAGAATTGGCCATGGGAACGCGTGTCGAATGGAACTCTGGCCGCCCTCAAATGAGTTCGGCACGTCATCTTTCAGTAACGATGCTTAGCGTTAAGAATCCGTTGATAGTGCGATCACGAAACGACTCAATTCGTTCGCGGAGGTTGTATCGTAGTACTGCCCCACGGCGCACAGAGCGATGAAATAAAAGGGTAAAACCGGCTTGCGATCGTTGCGCAATCGAATGCCGATCGGAATAGTGTCCCTCCCCTTGCGGTCGCCACGCCTTGCCGAACCTTATGGAGAGTGAAAGAGATTGTCCGGATCCGAGACCAGACGCCAGCGCCCCCTGCCGATCCCGAAAGGGATTGCGGATCTTCCGACTTTCACGCCGGATTCCTCCGTCGTGTCGGACGTGATCCCATCGCCGAATTACGGCGATCGGAACAAGGGGCTCGCGCCTGACATGATCGTGCTGCACTATACCGGCATGCCCGACGCTGAAGGTGCGATCGCGCGCCTGTGCAGCGACGGCACCGACGTCTCGGCCCATTACATCGTTCTAGAGGACGGGCGCATCGTGCAGACGGTGCCGGAGTCCAAGCGCGCCTGGCATGCCGGCTCGTCGTTCTGGGCCGGCGAGGACGACGTCAACTCCTGCTCCATTGGCATCGAAATCATCAATCGCGGCCACGACTGGGGCTATCCCGACTATCCCGCCCGGCAGATCGCAGCCGTCACGGCGCTGTGCCGGGGCATTCTGCTGCGCCGCGACATGCCGACCCATCGGGTGCTCGGTCACTCCGACGTGGCGCCGTCGCGCAAGAAGGATCCCGGTGAAAAATTCCCATGGCATCTGCTCGCCAGTTCCGGTGTCGGCCACTGGGTGCATCCAGCCCCGATCGTGTCCGGCGAAGGTCTACGGACCGGCGCGGATGGCGATCAGGTCAAAGCGCTGCAACAGGCCCTCGCCCGCTACGGCTACGGCATCGAGGTCACCGGCGTCTACGATGTGCCCACGACCGAGGTCGTCACTGCGTTCCAGCGCCACTTCCGCCCCGAACGCGTGGATGGCGTTGCGGATCTCTCGACGCTGGAAACGCTGGAGGCTCTGCTCGTGAGCCTGCCGCGCAGCGAAACCGCCAGGACCGGCTGACGCGACTTGACGCGCGGCACGTAAGTCCCCATGGCTTCTCCCGTCAGTCGGCCGGATGGCCGCTTCCGCTAGGGTCGAAAGGCTGCGGGGGAGGAAAGTCCGGGCTCCAATGACATACGGTGCCGGATAACGTCCGGCGGGGGCGACCCCAGGGAAAGTGCCACAGAGAACGAACCGCTTCGTGCCTGCACGAAGCAAGGGTGAAAAGGTGCGGTAAGAGCGCACCGCGGATCCGGCAACGGAGACGGCAAGGTAAACCCCACCGGGAGCAAAACCGAATAGGGACGGCAGCGCAGTCAGTTCGTTCGCGAACGATAACACTGCAGGGTGATGTCAAACCCGCCGTCTGGGTAGGTTGCTTGAGGCCGCATGCAAATGCGGTCCCAGAGGAATGGCCGTTACGTATCGCCGCGCAAGCGGGGGTGCCTTACAGAACCCGGCTTACAGGCCGGCTGATACCCGAACAACGAGGGGCCCGGCGCAACACCGCCGGGCCCCTCGCCAGTTTGAGAGCGATCGATTGCAGATCGCACAATGACTTCGTTATTCCGCCGCCTGCGTGCGATCGAGCTCGAGCACCTGACGCTCGAACAGGCCGCGATAGATGCCGCCCGGCCGCTTCGCCAGTTCGTCGTGGGTCCCCTCTTCCGCCACCATGCCGCGATCGAAGACCAGGATTCGATCGAGACTGCGCACTGTCGAAAGCCTGTGTGCGATCACGATCGACGTACGGCCTTTCATCAGCCGCTCCATCGCCTCTTGAATCAGTGCTTCGGACTCAGAGTCGAGGCTTGCTGTCGCCTCGTCCAGGATCAGCACCGGCGCATCCGCCAGGAAGGCGCGCGCCAGCGCCACACGCTGCCGTTCGCCGCCCGACAGTTTGATGCCGCGCTCACCGACCAGCGTCCCGTAGGCTTTGGGCAGCCGTTCGATGAAATCATGCGCATTGGCCAGCCGCGCCGCGCGCTCGATCTCCATCATGCTGGCACCAGGCCGCGCATAGGCGATGTTGTCGGCCAGCGAGCGATGAAACAGAATCGGCTCCTGCTGCACGATCGCGATCTGGCTGCGCAGCGATTCCTGTGTCACATCAGCGATATCCTGGCCGTCGATGACGATGCGCCCATCCGAGACATCGTAAAGCCGCTGGATCAGCTTCACGAAAGTGGTCTTGCCCGAACCGGACCGACCGACGAGGCCGACCCGCTCGCCCGCGCGGATCTCGACGGACAGACCGCGATACAGCGGCGTGACATGGCCACCATAGAGGAAGGTCACATCGTCGAACCTGATGTGTCCTCCGCCGATGGCGATCGGTTTCGCCCCGAGGGCATCGACGACGCCGATAGTCTCGTCATGGATCGCAACCAGCTCGTCCATGTCGTTGACCGAACGTTGCAGGTTGTTGATGTGCATGCCGACATCGCGCAGATAGCCGTGGATGACGACATAGCTCGTCAGAACGTAAGTAATATCGCCAGCGCTGGCACGGCCGTCGAGCCACAGCCACAGCGCGCCGCCGATCACCGATGCGCGAACACAGAGCAACACCGCCAGCTGAGCCGTGCTGGTATAGTTGTAGCGTAGCCACGTCCGCCGCACACGCGCGCGCCACCGGCTGACCACCTGCCCGAGCCGCGCGTCTTCGCGCGTCTCGGCGCCGAACGACTTCACCACCGCATTGCAGGTCACGGAATCTGCCAGCGTGCCGCCGACCTTGGTGTCCCATGCGTTCGAGACACGGGCAGCCGGCGCGATGTAGCGCGTGGAGAACCACACGGTCATCGCGATATAGACAACAGCGCCGACCGCAATGACGGCCCCGAGCGCCGGCCAGTGCAGACCGAGCAGCAGCACCGAACCCAGCAACACCACCAGGGACGGCAGCAATGCCATCAGGAGCGTGTCGTTGAGAAGGTCGACGGCCCACATGCCGCGCGTGATCTTGCGCACGGTCGACCCAGCGAAATTATTGGCATGCCAATCGGTCGAAAAACGCTGCACGCGCGCGAAGGCATCACGCGACAGATCCGACATGATCCGCAGCGTGAACGGCACGATCGCGTGAATGCCGAGCTGGCGCAGCAACAGTGATGCCAGACCGAGAGCGACAATGGCCCCGAAAGCGATAAACGCAGCCTTGCGCGCCGCTGGATCGCTGCCGCCTCTGGTTACGGCATCGACCAACTGGCCGGAAAACAGCGGCATGAACAGATCTGCCACCGTCGCACCGAGCAGGCCAGCAGCAACCGTTAGCGTGCGACCTGGCTGCCTAAACCAGTGCCTCAACACAAACGGAATGACGACGCGGATGGCCGCAGGGCGATTTCTATCTTTGAGAGTCATGATGTCATCCGGTCACGCCCCTGCGCGGCCGGCTCCATGGTTGACGCGCGACGGCCAAGCCGCATATCCGCGTCATGAAAGATTGGATGATCAGTGGAACTGAAATTGACCGAAACGCATCCGGTCGGCAGCGACGGAAACGGGACTCAATGAGTCCGCACGAACCCGCGCATACGCACCGAACCGGAGATGCCGGGGAGCAGATAAATCGACTTCATGCAGACTCTCCCTCAGGTTCGAGCGATGGATGAAGACCTTATAGATAGAGCGGTCCCGTTTGGCAACACGCAGCAAGCGGATTCCGACGACCACCGTCTTGCAAGTGATGACGCTTTCGTCAGTGTCCGCCACCACCGGCGGCTGGATTGCCCGGCTTGTCTAGCATCAGCACCATCACGCTGAGCCCGAGATAGAAACAAGACAGCATAAAGAACGCATCGCCGAAACCCATCACCACGGCCTGGCGGTGGGTGATCTGCGTCAACTGCTTCAACGCCATGCGCGAGGCATCACCCATGCCCTGGAATTTCTGCGTGAGCATGTTCAGCGTCTCGACCGCCATGGCATTACCCCATGTCACCTTGTCGTGAAGACGCGAGATGTGAAAATCGGTGCGGTGATCGAGCACGGTATTGATGAGCGCGAGACCCAGCGCGCCACCGAGGTTGCGCGTCAGGTTGAACAAACCGGACGCATTCTTCAGCATTTCCGGCGTCAGCGTGCCGAGTGCGATATTGTTGATCGGCACCATCGCCAGCATCATGCCCATGCCGCGCAGGATTTGCGGAACGAGCAGCTCGTAGAAATCATAATCGCGGGTGATCGACGTCATCAGCCAGGTGCCCGACGCAAACAGCACGAGACCCGAGCCGATCAGGATGCGCAGGTCGACCTTGGTCATCAGGCGGCCGACGACCGGCGCCATCAGGAACATCGCGACGCCCGACACGAACATCGTCTCGCCAATCATCAGCGCGCTATAGCCGCGTACCTGAGCGAGATAGAGCGGGTAGATATAGGTCAGGCCGTAGAGACCGATGCCGATGCAGAACGAGAAGGTGGAGCCTAGCGCGAAATTGCGATTGGTGAACGCGCGCAGATCGACGATCGGCACTTTCGCCGTCAACACGCGCCAGAAAAAGGCGACGGCCGAGAACACGCAGATCACGGCAAAGAGCAGAATGGCCTCGTCTTCGAACCAGTCGTTACGCGGGCCCTCTTCCAGCACATATTCGAGCGAGCCAAGGAAGCCGGCCATGAAGCCAAGCCCCCACCAGTCGAAATGCTCGAGCAATTCGAAATGCGGTTCGTCGAAATCTACCAGCGCCAGCACACCGATCGTGATGCCGATGCCCGGAACGACATTGATGAAGAACAGCCAATGCCATGACAGAGCATCGGTGATGTAGCCGCCGACGGTCGGCCCGATGGTCGGCGCCAGCGTCGCGACAAGACCGATGATCGGCGCGACGATGTGGAACTTCGAGCGCGGAAACACG
This sequence comes from Tardiphaga sp., assembly GCA_030147505.1. GTDB lineage: Bacteria > Pseudomonadota > Alphaproteobacteria > Rhizobiales > Xanthobacteraceae > Tardiphaga. Next base: position 25,888 of record JASBVG010000132.1, on the reverse strand, counting down.
GTGTAGGCCGAAGCGAAAACGGTCGGGATCATGCCCGCGCCGAGAAAGCCTTGCACGGCGCGCCACAAAATCATCTGCTCGATGGACGAGGTGAAGCCGCACATCAGGCTGGCAAAGGTGAAGCCCGCCGCCGAGATGGCGAACAACAAACGCGTGCCCAGCGCGCGCGACAAGAACCCCGACAGCGGAATCGCGATCACTTCGGCAATCAGATAAGCGGTCTGGACCCAGGAAACTTCGTTCGACGACGCCGACAGGCCGGCCTGGATGTCCGACAGCGATGCCGAGACGATCTGGATGTCCAGGATCGACATGAACATGCCGAACACCATGATCAGGAACGCGATCAGGCGTCTTGGCGCGATCCGATCATCCGCCGGCGCAGCCGGCGGTGCTCCTGACATGGTAGTGCTGGCCGAAGACATCAGCGCTATCCGTTACTGCGCGGGCGCGGTGCCCGGCTTGGTGTTGATGCGGACATAGACCGACATGCCGGCCCGCAAGATGTTCTGCCTGGCGACATCTGCGGGCACACGAACGCGGACCGGTACGCGCTGCACGATCTTGGTGAAGTTGCCGGTCGCGTTGTCCGGCGGCAGCAGCGTGAACACCTGACCTGCGGCAGGCGACAGGCTTTCCACCGTCCCGTCGATGACGCGGCTTGTATCGGCATCCAGCTGAATCGATACCGGCTGCCCCGGCTTCAGTCGACGCAACTGCGTCTCCTTGAAGTTCGCATCGATGTAGACGTCGTCGAGCGGCACGATATTGGCGAGGCGCTGGCCGGTGGTGATGAAATCGCCGAGATTGACCATACGGTTGGAGAAGATGCCATCCACCGGTGCCTTCACGTCGGTGAACGCAAGATCGCGCTGTGCCTTGTCGAGCGAGCTTTCCAGCTCCTGCAACTGCGCGCGGGCTTCCGCCTGCTGCGCCCTTGTGACCTCGACGGCGCTCTTGGCCGAATCCACCGAAGCCCTGGCCGCTTTCACAGAAGCAGCTGTCTGATCGCGGTTGGACTGCGACGTCTCATAGACCGAACGCGAGGCAAATCCCTGCTTGTTCAGCGTTTCCTGTCGATCATATTCCAACTGGGCGCGATTGGCGGCCGCGTCCGCCGAAGCGAGTTGAGCCTGCGCCTGCTCGACGGCACTTTCTTGCGCCGTGACCTGACGGCCGATGCGCTCGATGGTCGCCTTCTGGGTATCGATTTTGCGCTGGGCTGCATCGACCGCGATCTTGTAGTCGCCATCGTCGATCTTGAAGAGTACCTGCCCGGCCTTCACCAGCGTATTATCGCCGGGCACGATCCGGGCAATGTGGCCCGAGACACGGGCGCCAAGCGTCGAATTATTCGCGCGCACATAGGCATCATCCGTCGAGACGATGAAGCGACCGACCAGATAGTAGTTAACGCCGTAATAGACAGCTGCAATCGCGGCGAGTGCGCCGACACCCATGAGGATGCGCTTCTTGCGTGGCGACTTCGGCGCTGCAGGCTTGGCAGCAGCGGGAGCAGCCGCCGGTTCATTTGTCGGCGTCTCCGGTGCGTCCGCAGGGCCGCGCCCGCCGGGCTCTTCAAGCGGAACCACGCGTGCCGAGAGGGCCTCCTCTTCGGCATCGTTACGAACGATACGTGCAGCCTGATCGCGTGGTGCGGCCATTCCGGCCTCCTGAAAATGGTCGCGAGACGCCAAGCCTCCCGCTGGGTGTGGCATCATGTACATTGACCGAACGGTTCGGTCAAGATACAGTTACACTCATGCCGTTACGACTTGGGGCTATTCCAGACGCTGCTTGCAGCGATAACGGTCAATTTGGAAAACAGGCTGAACGAATGGTTGCGACGCAACATGCCCCACTCGCCCCGGTCGGCGAAGAAGACAGCGCCAAGCGCCGGCAGATCCTTGACGGCGCGCGCAAGGTCTTCATGACGCTGGGTTTTGACGGCGCCAGCATGGGCGAGATCGCGCGTGCGGCGGGCGTCTCCAAGGGCACGCTTTACGTCTATTTCACCGATAAGAGCGCGCTGTTCGAGGCCATCGTCGAACAGGAAAAGCTTGAACAGGGCAAAGCAGTCTTCAATTTCAACCCTGACCGCGCGGCCGAACCGACGCTGGCCGAATTCGGCCGGGCCTATATCCAGTTGCTCTGTCGCCCCGGTGGTGGCTCTGCCATCCGCACGGTGATGGCGATTGCCGAGCGCATGCCCGACGTTGGCAAGCGCTTCTACGAGGCCGTGCTTGCGCATACGATCCGGCAGTTTGCCGGCTATCTCGATGCCCGCGTCAAGGCGGGGGAATTGAAGATCGAGGACACGGAACTGACAGCCGCGCAGTTCATGATGTCGTGCCAGGCGACGCTGTTTCAGCCCTTCATTTTCCAGGCGAAGCCGGCACCGACCGCAGCAGAGATCGAAAAGGTCGTGAACAGCGCGGTGCGCGTGTTCCTCGCGGCCTACCGCAGCAGCTGAGGTCTATTCGTTCTCGTAAAAATCCTCGTCGTCCGGCGTCTTGCCGCTGTTTTTGTTAGCCGCCTTTTTGATCGAGCCGGTCGGACCATCGTCGCCCCGGCCCGCATAGCTGCGGCTCATGGCACGCGACGCGACCTCTTCGCCCGACACGGCGGCCGGCTTGCAGATCGACGGACGCTTCGGCCGGCGCATGAGATCCACGTGGATGTGATCGTAGTGATAGATGTTGGAGCCGGGCGCCAGCACCGTCGTAAAATACTGGCAAGCACCACCCTGGACATCGCGTAAAAAGCCCTGCTCTTCCGGCAGGCCCTTCCAGCCATTCTTGATCGACATGTTGCGACCGTCGGCGAAGGTGAAGGCCGCAATGTCCAGCGCGTTGCCGAAGGCATGCTCGGAAATATGCGCACGCGAATTGCCGTTCATGCCGCGGCAGGAATAGGCGGAGATCTGACGGATCGACACCACGCGCTGGCCGAACCAGCGCATCGCCGCCGGCTGCACGACTTCCGCCAGCCATTTGTCGAGCTGCGACACGATCGGGCAAGCCAGCGTCGCCGTCGGCTTCACCTCGACGGGACCGACCGAGCCGGTGACATTGCCCGGACCGGGACCAAGGCGCGGCTGCGCATAGTCCTGCGGCTGGCTTTGCACGACACCGGCGCCATAGCGGCCATAGAGCGGACGCGACTGCGGCGGCGCGTTTTGCGGCATGCCCTGCTCAGGTGAGCCTTCGGCAGGCAGATTGATGTCGTCCTCGGCCTCGGCAACGCCAGGCGCGTTGAGCGAAATCGGGCCGTTGCCAGCCGGCGCATTGTTGTAGCCGGCGTTATAGTTGCCGCCGTAGGACGGCTGCTGCTGCGATCGAGCCGATTGCGGATAGGCGTTTGGATATTGGCTGGTCGCACGCACCATCGGCTGCGACGCAGGCTGCTGCACCGGCCAGCGCGACGGACCTCCCGCGATCGCACCGGGCGGCCGCAACGTCTCATCAGCAAAACCGATGGTGCCGTTGGATTCGCCGAGCGCAGCGACCTTGAGCGGAAACTCGGCGCCGCAGACGCCGGGACCAGAGATCGGTTCGATGCGAACGAGACCGGCGCTCTCGCGCACGGCGCCCGACTTCAGACATGCGACCTCGGCCTCGGCTCGCCAGGGTTCGCGCTGCTCGGTTTGAAACAAACCTTTGCCGCAACCTGCCAGAGAGACAAGGACGAAGGAGCCGACGAGATACAAACGAACTCCGCGCGTCATTCCGGCAAATTGAGCGAAATGTTTTAAAGACTCTTCAACATGCCGTTCTCGAGCGCTGAAAACGCGAGTATTTGCGCCCGCGCGCGTCAATCGGTGCGGTCGCACGGCGGCACACCAGAGGCAAAAATGAGGCGGAGCGTCCCTTGCCCATTGCCATGGACAAAAGCGCTCCGACTACGAATTGTCGTAGTGGATCGTCGGCGCGGCGTTGATGATCTGCAGCCGGGTGAATTCGGCGAGCCCTCTTCGGCGAATTCGGTTCTGATGCCCGACTGCTTGGCGCCGCCGAACGGGATGTGCGGGGCCATGTCGAGATGCCTGTTGATCCACACCGTGCCGGCCTGATCTGGCTGGGGAGGCGAGATAGCGGAAGAAGGCCATGCCCATGACGTCCGCTGTGGCGTTGGTGAGCGGCTCCTCTGTTCGCTGTTGAGGATATGGGTGAGGATGCGCTTCGTTATATTTTACCGTATATCGCGTAAAATCGACAGCGGGCGGCCTCGCGGCAATTTCTTTACCGCACTGCGAGAGCCAGCGGCGAGCGCTGCATGACAGTTCCCGATATTTCACCGGAACGACCTGCGCGGTTTGGCGTTGCCCGGTGCTGCTATCATCCAGCCGGAGGCAAGCTATGACAGCATTCGTCAGTCAGTTGAGCATCGTTGCCGCTTATACGGCCATGGCGCTTGTCGGGGCGATCGTCCTCGGCATTCTGTAACTCATTGTTCCGGTCGCCGGACCCGCGCCCGTCCCGGAGTTTCGGACACATTTTCATTGTCCCGTCCCGACTGGCTCTCATTTCCCGCCGGGCGTTTGCCAGATCCGACCAGACATATGAAATTACCGCGACCAGCGGTCTTCTCGGCGAAGAACTCACGGCACTATTCTTCAGCAGAACAAAACGTCTTGCCGGTTTCTGGCAAATCCCGCCGCGCCGGATACGTTGCCACCAATGAGGCGAGGAAAAGCACTCATCTCCAACCGCTCGAGCGAGCCTTGGTAGAGATCGCTCGCTTCGAAATACGTAACCGCCTCACATCGGATAGGATTTGTGCCTTACTTTGCCCACTTAGCAGCTTGATGTACTGTTCCCGCATATTGCATGTGGGGACATCATGCGTCTGAAGACGATTCTGATCGGCGTTGTGCTGGTCGCCGTGTTTTTCGTAGCTACGCTCAAGATCATGGACTATGTGGCGCCCCGTGCCACCGGCCCGGCGCCGACGCTGGTCGAGCTGCCGCCATTGCCGCCCTCGCCGCCGCGCAGCTCCACCATCGTTGCGCCCATCGCCGTGGCGCTGACGGCGATCCGCGACGTCGCCGAACGCGGCGCACCGCGAAACTTCTCCGGTACAGCCGCCAATCCTGCGCAGCAGGTCCTGCAGAACGCCGATATCAAATGGACCGCCGCACGCGGACCGATCGCGGCCACCGGTGCACAGGACACGCTCACAATGTCCACACCGCTGAACGGCACGCTGAATGTGAGCGGGGAACTGTCGTCTAATGTCCGCGAAGCGCTGGGCGGCGCGCTCGGCAATCTGCTCGGCGGCAATGTCGCCAAGCAGATCGGCAATATCAACATCAAGAACGTCAATGCCAATGCCGAAATCCGCGGCAATGTGGTGGTGGCATCGCAGCCGCGCCTGACACCGAACTGGCGCATCGACCCCAATCTGTCGGCACAGGTCGCGCTCGGCGACACCAATGCCTCAGTCGGCGGCGTACGCGTCAACGTGCCGGCGCAGGTGAAACCGATGATCGACAACGCCGTCAACGAGCAGATTGCCGCCGTTCAGCAGCGGCTGCGCGACGATCCGATGCTCGAGCAGAACGCGCGGCGCGAATGGGCCAAACTGTGCCGTTCGGTGCCGCTGCAGGGCGCAAGCTCGGTACAGAACCTGTATCTGGAGCTCAAGCCGACCCGCGCCATCGCTGCGCAGCCGCGCATCGACGGCAGCAATATCACGCTGACTCTCGGCGTCGAGGCGGAGACGCGTGTCACCGGCGCGCAGACGACCCCGAATTGTCCGTTTCCGGCAACCCTGGCCATCGTGCCCGCAAGTCCCGGCAAGCTGAATATCGGCGTGCCCATCGACATGCCTTTCGTCGAGCTCAACAAGATCATCGAGGCGCAACTGACCGGAAAAACCTTCCCTCAAGACGGCTCGGGCTCGGTATCGGTCACCGTCAAAAAGGCAACCGTGCGCGCCTCTGGCGACCGGTTGCTGATCTCGTTGCTGGTCAATGCCAGGGAGAAGTCGAGCTGGTTCGGCCTCGGCGGCGAAGCCACCATCCATGTCTGGGGCAAGCCGGCGCTTGATCAGGCCAACCAGATCATGCGCTTCACCAATCTCGAACTGGCGGTGGAGTCGGAGGCGGCTTTCGGCCTGCTGGGCGCCGCGGCGCGCGCGGCAATGCCATTGCTGGAGAACACGCTCGCGGAGCACGCCGTGATCGATCTGAAGCCGTTCGCGACCAACGCGCAGCGCAAGATCGCCAGCGTGCTCGCCGACTTCCAGAAGAACGAAGATGGGTTGCGGGTCGGTGCCGACATCACCGCCTTGCGGCTCGGCGGCATCGCATTCGACTCGAAGACGCTTCGGGTGATCGCCGAGGCAGAGGGTGCGATCAATGTAACGGTGACAAAGCTGCCGCAGTTGTAAATCGTCGGCGTTTCACACACGAAAAAGGCGCGCCCTGCAGAGCGGGCGCGCCCTCTTCGTCAGACGATGCCATCACCAATACGACATCATCCGCATCTCGTTCTGCCGTCAGGTCGAATACTTGAATTCCGGCATCGCCTTCAGCTGATCCTTGCTGGCGCCGCTCATGACCGCGTGATCGGGATACCAGGGGTTCGGCTTGGTCGGCGCTGCGGCGGTGCCCGACGTCGCGGCGCCGGTGGTCATGCCGCTGGAGGTCGATGACGACTTGGCCATGCCGGCCGAACCACCGCTGGCCGCCGATGTCTGCACCGGCTCGTTCACGAATTTGATCTTGTCATACGACACGGCGATCAGGCGCTCGCCTACGCCAAGGAAGCCGCCCACGCCAATCACCACGGCTTTGATATTGCCTTCCTTGTCAGTCAGGAGATCGTTGATCGAACCGAGGCTCTCATTGGCTTCGTTATAGACGTTGAGGCCGACGAGCTTCGAGGTCCGCCAGTTGCCATGGAAGCTCGAGTCCGACGCTGTTGCCGGCGCAGCGGCAGGCGCCGTCGTTGTTGTCGTGCTCGGGCTTTGCGCAAAGGCCGCTGTCGCGAACAGTGCCGAGCCGATGATACCAGCCGTCATATATTTCTTGAACATACGTTCCTCCTATTGTTGCCACCTGTCCAAAAGCAACGCGAGGACTCGAGCGCAGTTCCAGTTCCCGAACGAAATTGTAAGCGTCCGCGATCGCTACTGTCGAAGTGTAGTAATCAGAATTCGCCCCAATACGGCGCCACGCCATAATGGCGGTGCAACGCCTCTTCCTGCGACCGGTCGCCCCAATCGAAATCGCATTTCTCCGTGAAAGACGGTGCGTTGCGCAGGTCCTCGTCATCGATGTCGAGCTGATATGCGTCGAGCTCGCGGTTGTAGGCCAGCACGGCCCATGGCAACGCCAGCAAATTCGAACCGATGCCGAGGAAACCACCGAACGACATGATGGCATAGGAGACCTTGCCGGTGAGCTTATCGATCATCAGACGCTCGATATGACCGATGCAATCGCCATTGGCGCGTCGCACCGCCGTTCCCTCGATCCGGTCGCTGGCGATCAACGTGTGCGGCCGGATCATGACATCGAGACTCATCATTGCCTCCATTTTTATTAGTTGTGAGAAACAATGAAGAGAAACGCGACTGGTTCCGCTCCGATATCCGGATCGCCGGTGGGTTAAGCAAAGCGATACCGATCGCACACGGGGCGCGCGGCGATGGGTATCGCTCCGGCGCTGTGCCCCTTCGCTCAACCCATCCTACGACGCGCGACTGTCAGCTCTTGTAGTCCACCAGCAATGCCGTGAACGAGGCCGCGGCGCCGGTCGCGGTGACGCCGCTGGCGCTGTAGGCACTTGAGGTCGAGGTTTCGAGCGACTGCTGCAGCGAGTCGAGAAACTGCTGCATGATGTCATTGATATCTGTGGCGCCATCAGTGCCGTTGCTGTCATCAACACTATCGGAGGGCGGTGAACCGCCCGGCGGCGGGCCGCCGGCGCCGCGGGCGCCGCCGGCGCCGCCGGGACCATGGGCGAAGGCGGCTTCGAACACGCCCTTGAGTTCGTCCGCCTGATCCGAGGTGAGTTTCCCGCTCGACACCTGCGCACCGATGAGATCGTCGATCTTCGATTTCATCTCGCCAGGCGCAGGCCGCGTGCCCCCGCCCGCGCTGTCGCGATCGGCCTGCATCGACTGGTCGATGCTGTCCAAGGCAGCCGACAACGCATCCTGGTTGCCGCTGCTGATTTTTCCCGAGGTGATCTCGGCCTGCAGCTCCTGCTGCAGCTTCTGGAGAGGAGATTGTGTGGAACTGCCGGCGGCAGCCGAAATGGACGTCATGATCTGCTCCGAGAGGCTTGGCCTGATAGTGCCGCCATCTCGGGTTAACCATGTTAACGGGACCTTGCTGCTCGCTTGCCAAGATATTGCGCTGGGTTACGCTCGGCTGCACAGCAACAGACCGAAACAAAATTTCCCTGCAAAGGGTGTCAATCCCGGCCAAGAAGGTCCGCATGGCAAACCCACCCCACATCCTGGTCGTGGAAGACGACCGCGAAACGCGCACGCTGATTGCAAAGTATCTGCGTACCAATGCCTGTAACGTCACTGTCGCCGCTGACGGGCGCGAGATGGACAAGGCGCTGGCGGACAATCGCATCGACCTGGTGATCCTCGACGTCATGTTGCCCGGCGAGGATGGTCTCAGCCTGTGCCGCCGGGTGCGCGCGGAATCCCAGGTGCCGATCATCATGCTCACCGCGCGCGGCGAGGACGTCGATCGTATCCTAGGACTCGAAATGGGGGCCGATGACTATCTGCCGAAGCCGTTCAATCCGCGCGAGCTTCTGGCGCGCATCAATGCGGTACTGCGGCGGCAGACCAATGCACTGAATGCGAGCGCGACGCCGAATGCGACGGCACTCGCCTTTCTCGGCTGGCAGATGGATTTCCGCCTGCGCGAGTTGCGCAATCCGGAGGGCGCACGCATTGCAATGACCTCGGCCGAATTCGATCTGCTGCGTGCCTTCGTGGAACGGCCCGGCCGCGTGCTGTCCCGCGACAGCCTGCTCGACCTGACGCAGGGCCGCAATGCCGGCTCGTTCGAGCGCAGCATCGACGTGCTGGTCAGCCGCATCCGCCGCAAGATCGAGGCCGATCCTCAGGATGCGCAACTGATCAAGACCGTACGCTCCGGCGGCTACATGTTCACGCCGGCCGTGGAAACCGTCGGCGCCATCCAGCCGGGCTGACCATGAAGCTGCTGAACGTCCTCAACCTGCGGCGGATCAGCGGCCAGATCGCCGCGCTGGTGGTGGTGTCGATCGTCGCCATCCACGTCATCATCGGCATCGGCTTCGCGGTGCTGCGGCCGGACCAGCCGATCCCGCCCGACCGCGGTCACGGCGAACTGGTGGCGATGGCGAAGCTGCTGTCGGCGACGCCGGCCAGCGAACGACCGGCGCTGCTGGCGCGGATGCAGCAGACCTTCCCCAGCTTCGACCTGCGCCAGGAGCGGGAGGGTCTTGTCCCGAGTGCGAATGCTGACCAGCGCGCCGAAGAATTTCCGTTTCGCCGCATGAACCGACTGATGGGGCGCGACGCGCGCACGATGCCGCTGGCCGGCGACCGCATCGGCATCGTGCTGCCCGACGGCGAAAAATTCTCGGTGAGCGACATGCCGGAACGTCGGCCCCGCCCGTTCTGGGGCGGGCCAGTGTTCATCACGTTCGCCTTCGCCGTGATCACACTGACGCTGCTCGGCCTGTGGGCCGCGCGGATGCTTGCCGAACCGCTGTCTTCGTTTGCAAAAACGGCCGAGGAATTCAGCCTGAGCGGCACCGCCACGCCGCTGCCCGAGCGTGGCCCCGAAGAGATCCGCGCCGTCGCCCGCGCGCTCAACCGCATGCGCGAGCGCATCACCGCGCTGATCGACGACCGCACCAAGATGCTCGCCGCCATCAGCCACGATCTGCGCACGCCGATCACGCGGCTGCGGCTGCGTTCGGAATTCATCGAGGATGAAGGCAATCGCCGCCACATGCTGCGCGACCTCGACCAGATGCGCGCAATGCTGGAGGCGGTGCTGTCGTTCCTGCGCAACGACCGCCGGCTGGAGGAGCTGACGCTCACCGACATCGCCACCACGCTGCAACTGATCGCCGACCAGTTCGCCGATATCGGCCATCTGGTGACCTATCAGGGCCCCTCCCATGCAATGGCAATGGCGCGGCCCGACGACCTGCACCGTGCAGTGACCAATCTCGTGGAGAATGCCGTGAAGTTCGGCGGCGAGGCGGCGATCACGCTGGTGATGTCGAAGGACGGCGCGATAATCGAAGTCGCCGATGACGGGCCGGGCATTTCCGACGCGCAGAAGAGCGCGATGCTGCAGCCGTTCGTGCGTGGCGACGATGCGCGGAACATGGACCACGAAGCGGCCGGCTTCGGGCTCGGGCTGTCCATTGCCCGTGCCATCGCACTGGCTCATGGCGGCGAGCTGACATTGCGGGATCGTCAACCGCAGGGCCTGATCGTGCGGATTACGCTGCCGGTGCCGGACAGCGGAAAAGCGGCGGCGTAAGCTCTACTCCCTCACCTTCCCTGACGCTCCGGCCCGTCGCACATGGATGGTCGCGAGATCGTCGCTATAGACCTTGTCCCAGCCATCGAGGCGATCGAGCAGTTTGGTCGCCGCGCTTTCGGTGCGCATGAAGGTGGCGTCGATGTTGTAGTCGTGGAGCAGGCGGAACAGGTTGTCCGGCTGGGCAAGGCCGCTGGCGTCGTTGTGATCAACCATCAGCTTCTCGCCGAACAATTCGGTGCGGCCATCGATGAAGGTCGGCACGCCGCGCCAGATCAGATAGCCGCCGAAATCGTAGTCGTTGAAGACTCGGTTGACGTTGAGCTTCTTCAGCGCATCCACCGCAGCAATGGGCGCTGCGCGTTCCGACGGCGTATATTGGCGGATAGAGGCGACAACGATGGTCCCCGCCATCAGGCACAGCGCGACGCCGACAAGCATCAGCCGGTGCGGCGCAGACGCCGCATCTTCATTCCGTCCGAGCTGTTCGCCGAGCGGCTTCGCCAGCACCAGCGGCGCAAGCAGCGCGAGCACTTCGGCATTGCGGACATGGCCGAGCGCCATATAGACGAAACCGAGCACCAGCACGATGCGCATCGGCGGCAGCGTGATGCCGCGCCACAGCACGAAGGCGAAGGCCGCAAGCACGGAGAATTCGAGCGGTCCCGCCTTGCCGAAATTCGCCGGGCGCCATTCGCCGATCACGGCGAGCGCGGCGCCGAGGCTGAGGATACGCCGCGAGGCGAGCAGCGCTTCCCAGCCATAGGGCGTGATGCAACTGGCAGCGAGCGCGGCGAGACCGAACAGCGCCCAGCGCAGCAGCATGCGGGCCTGCCGATCCTTCGGCGCACGCCAGATCGCATCGAGCGCGATGGGACCCATCAATGCCAGGCCAAGCACGAAGCCGCCATGCAGATTGGCCCACAGCGCCATCAGCGGCAGCAGCCAGAACGACGGCGCGCTTTTGCGATCCATCGCATCGACGAGACCGGCGACCCAGGCGACCATCACCGGCATCGCCAGCACATGCGGCCGCGCCAGCATATGACCGGCCATCAGCGCCAGTGTCGCGGCGAGAATGACCAGAGTCGGCGTGCGCGCGAGCCGCGCATGCAGGAAGCGCGCGAGCAACGCGATGGCGAGCGAAGCGGAGGCTGCGGCAAGCATGACCGGGCCGGCCCAGCCGCCGGCGCGATAGGCGAGCGCATAAGCCACCTGCGCCAGCCACTGCGTCGAGATCCAGGGCTGCCCCTGCATCGTGAACGAGTAGATATCCGTGCGCGGCACCGCATGGTGATCGAGCATCCACTGCCCGAGCGTGATCTGCCAATAGGTGTCGGGATCGTTGAGCAGACCGCTGCCCACCGCGAGCAGCAGCGCATAGACGGCGATGCCGACCCAGAGCGGCAGCAGGCCATCTGCTTTGCGGGCTGACGTGGCGTGGGCTAGGGACATGGTCATGGACGGGCCAACCGTGGCAGAACGGCATCAGCAGCCGCGAATGATGCGAGGGAACCACGGAGCGGCATAATTTGGGGTAAATCGCTGCCGGAACCGGGACTCGCAGCCCCGAGAAAGACTCAATTCGCGCCTCAAACGACAAGAATTGAACGGGATGGTTTAGGCCATCTGAAAGACCGGCTCGCTAAACGCGGCCGATGCGATTTTCGAGACCGTTGATGACCCGTTTTCCTGCTGTTCTGGCGTCGGCCCTGGCCCTCGCTGCCCTCCCGCAATTCGCCCATGCGCAACAGCGCGCCGATTATCAGGCCATGGCGGCATCGCATGCCCAGGCCAATGGTGTGCCGGAAGCGCTGGTGCATCGCGTCATCATGCGCGAGAGCAAGTACAATGCAGGCCTGATCGGCCGCGGCGGCACCATCGGCCTGATGCAGATCAAGCTCGCGACCGCCCGCGGCGTCGGCTACAGCGGCACTGCCGAAGGCCTGCGCGATCCCAACACCAATCTCGCTTACGGCGTCAAATATCTCGCCGGCGCCTATCGCGCCGCCCATGGCGACCACAACCGCGCGGTGCGCTACTATGCCGGCGGCTACTACTACGCCGCCAAGCGCATGCGCGCGGAGGTCTCCGCACCGCCGCACCAGCCGATCTTCGCCAAAGAGGCCGAGCGGCTGAAGCAGCAGGAAGCCGCGCAGACCCAGCAAGCCAGCGTCGAAGCGAAATGAGAATGTGACCATCCGGTGAAGGCGCGTTGACACGCCCGACCGGAGGTTTAAATTAGAGACGTTCCGAGGGGGGCTCCGACGAGGAGCTGAGATACCGCTAGCTTGCATGCTCAATCCTGAGCGATGCGATACCGCGGTGACCCTTTGAACCTGATCCGGGTCATGCCGGCGAAGGGACAGGGATGAATCAGACGACGAATGCGTCGCACGGCGAGTCCGCCGTTGCGAACTCTCCTATATCCATCATTGGCGCGGGTATCGCTGGTGCGTGGCAGGCTTTGCTGCTTGCCAAGGCCGGCCGCAGCGTCACGCTGTATGAGCGCGACAATGCGGGCATGCGCGAGGCCACGACCCATTGGGGCGGCGGCATGCTGGCGCCATGGTGCGAGGCCGAGGTTTCCGAGCCGCTGATCTCGCGACTCGGCCTGCGTGCGCTGGATCTGTGGCGGCAGGAGCTGCCCGACACGCCATTCAACGGCTCCCTGGTGATCGCGCATCCGCGCGACCGCGCCGATTTCGAGCGTTTTGCCAGGATGACCTCGGGCTATACGCGGCTCGATGCCGCCGGTGTCGCCGAGATCGAGCCATCGCTGGAAGGCCGTTTTCGCGAGGGGCTGTTCTATCCCGGCGAAGGCCATGTCGAACCGCGTCTGGTGCTGCCCGAACTGCATCGGCGCATCACGGCTGCCGGCGGCATCATCAAATACAATTGCGAGGCGAAGGCCGAAGACCTCGACGGTCTCGTGATCGACTGTCGCGGCTTGTTCGCGCGCGAGGACGAGCCGGCATCGAAGCTGCGCGGCGTCAAGGGCGAGATCATCATCATCGAGAGCGATGAGGTGCAGCTGTCGCGCCCGGTCCGCCTGATGCATCCGCGCTGGCCGCTTTATGTGATCCCGCGCGCGAACAACCGCTTCATGCTGGGCGCGACCTCCATAGAAAACGAAGGCAACGGCGTCAGCGTGCGTTCGGCGCTGGAGCTGCTGGGCGCCGCCTATGCGGTGCATCCGGCTTTTGCCGAAGCGCGCATTCTCGAATTCGGCTCGGGCCTGCGCCCGGCTTTTCCCGACAACCTGCCAAAGATTGCGATCGACAAGAACAGGATCGCGGTGAACGGCCTCTATCGCCACGGCTTCCTGCTGGCCCCTGCGCTGGCGGAGCTGACGCTGAATTACGTGCAGCGTGGCGCGATCGATAACGAGGTGATGCAATGCAAGTGACCGTCAATGGCGAACAACGCGAGATCCAGTCGTCGCATGTGGCCGCACTGCTCAGCGAGCTTGACTACGAAGGCACCCATTGCGCCATCGCCATCAATTACGACGTGGTGCCACGCAGCCAGTGGGCGGAGACGACACTGAAGGCGGGCGACGAGATCGAAATCATCACGCCGCGGCAGGGAGGGTGATCCCGATGGTGAATTTCTACGGCAAGGATTTTTCTTCCCGCCTCCTGATCGGCACGGCGCTGTATCCCTCGCCCGCGATCATGCAGGATTCCATCCGCGCCTCCGGCGCTGGCATTGTCACCGTGTCCGTTCGCCGCGAGACCGCGGGCGGCAAGACAGGCGATGCGTTCTGGTCACTGATCCGCGAGCTCGATGTTGCCGTGCTGCCGAACACCGCCGGCTGCCGCAGCGTGCGCGAGGCAGTGACGACCGCAAAACTCGCGCGCGAATTGTTCGGCACGCCTTGGATCAAACTGGAAGTGATCGCCGACAACGACACGCTGCAGCCCGATGTGGTCGGCCTGGTCGAAGCAGCGAATATTCTGGTCAAGGACGGGTTCGAAGTCTTCCCCTATTGCACCGAAGACCTCGGCGTCGCGATGCGCCTGGTGGACGCCGGCTGCAAGGTTGTCATGCCATGGGCGGCGCCGATCGGCAGCGCGCGCGGCATCATCAATCGTGATGCGCTCAAACTGCTGCGCGACCGCTTGCCCGATATCACGCTGGTGGTCGATGCCGGCATCGGCGCGCCCTCGCATGCGGCGGAAGCGCTGGAGCTCGGCTATGACGCCGTGCTGCTCAACACCGCCGTCGCCAAAGCCGCTGATCCCGTCGCCATGGCCAATGCTTTCCGTCTCGCCGTCGAAGCTGGCCGCATCGGCTTTGAAGCCGGGCTGATGGGCGAACGTGACTTCGCTTCCCCTTCCACTCCAGTCATCGGGACACCGTTCTGGCATGCCGTATCCTGACCGTTTCTATCCTGTCGTCGACACCGTCGAATGGGTCCGGCGCCTCACCGCGCTTGGCGTCGGCACCGTGCAATTGCGCGCCAAAGATCTCGATGATGCGTCGGCGATGATCCTGTTTCGCGCAGCACTCGACGCGACCAAAGGCACAAGCACGAAGCTGGTGGTCAACGATTACTGGCGCGTTGCCATCGAGCTGAAGGCGCAGCATCTGCATCTCGGCCAGGAAGACCTCGCCGAAGCCGATGTCGCTGCGATCAAGAAAGCCGGCATCACGCTCGGCCTCTCCACGCATGACGAGGAAGAACTCGAAAACGCGCTGCGCGCCGGGCCTGACTATGTCGCGCTCGGGCCGATCTTCTTCACCACGCTGAAGGCGATGCGCTTCGCGCCGCAGGGCGTGCCGAAGATATCGGTGTGGAAGAAGCGCGTCGGCGATATCCCGCTGGTCGCCATCGGCGGCATCAAATTCGAACACGCCGCGGAGATATTTGCCGCGGGTGCCGATTCCATCGCTGTGGTCAGCGATGTCACCCAGAATTCCGATCCGGATGCCCGCGTGCGGCAATGGCTCGGCCTTTCCGAACAAGTAGCCTGATAGCAAAACCAACGGAGGATCGTCCCATGAACATCCGCTCCAATCCCGACACTACCCTTCCCGCCGTCACCACCGGCAGCCTGCCGTCGTCGCGCAAATTCTACGCGATCCCCGACAGCGCACCGGACCTCCGTGTGCCGCTGCGCGAGATCATCCTGTCCGAAGGCGCCGGCGAGCCGAACCTGCCGGTCTATGACACGTCGGGCCCCTATACCGATCCAAATGTGCTGATCGACGTGAACAACGGCCTCGCCCGCACCCGCCAGGACTGGGTGAAGGAGCGCGGCGGCGTCGAGGAATATGAAGGCCGCCAGATCAAGCCGGAAGACAATGGCAATGTCGGCGCCTCGCATGCCGCCGCCGCCTTCAAGGCGCATCACAAGCCGCTGCGCGGTGTCGGCGATGCCATGATCACCCAGCTCGAATTCGCCCGCGCCGGGATCATCACCAAGGAAATGATCTATGTGGCCGAGCGCGAAAATCTCGGCCGCAAGCAGCAGCTGGAGCGCGCCGAAGCCGCGCGCGCCGACGGTGAGAGCTTCGGCGCCGAAGTGCCGCTGTTCATCACGCCGGAATTCGTGCGCAGCGAGATCGCGCGCGGCCGCGCGATCATCCCGTGCAACATCAACCACGCCGAGTTGGAGCCGATGATCATCGGCCGCAACTTCCTCACCAAGATCAATGCCAATATCGGCAACTCCGCCGTGACGTCGTCGGTCGAGGAAGAAGTCGACAAGATGGTGTGGGCGATCCGCTGGGGCGCCGACACCGTGATGGATCTCTCCACCGGCCGCAACATCCACACCACGCGCGAATGGATCATGCGCAATGCGCCGATCCCGATCGGCACCGTGCCGATCTATCAGGCACTGGAAAAGTGCGACGGCGATCCGGTCAAGCTGACCTGGGAGCTCTACAAGGACACGCTGATCGAGCAGTGCGAACAGGGCGTGGATTACTTCACCATCCATGCCGGCGTGCGCCTGCAGTATATCCACCTCACCGCCAACCGCGTCACCGGCATCGTCTCGCGCGGCGGCTCGATCATGGCCAAGTGGTGCCTCGCGCATCACAAGGAGAGCTTCCTCTACACCCACTTCGACGAGATCTGCGACATCATGCGCAAGTATGACGTCTCGTTCTCGCTGGGCGACGGCCTGCGCCCCGGCTCCATCGCGGACGCCAATGACCGCGCGCAATTCGCCGAACTGGAGACGCTCGGCGAGCTGACGCAGATCGCCTGGAAGAAGGGCTGTCAGGTGATGATCGAGGGCCCCGGCCATGTGCCGCTGCACAAGATCAAGATCAACATGGACAAGCAGCTCAAGGAATGCGGCGAAGCCCCGTTCTATACACTCGGGCCACTGACCACCGACATCGCGCCGGGCTACGACCACATCACCTCGGGCATCGGCGCTGCCATGATCGGCTGGTTCGGCTGCTCGATGCTCTGCTACGTAACACCGAAGGAGCATCTCGGCCTGCCCAACCGCGACGACGTCAAGGTCGGCGTGATCACCTACAAGATCTCGGCGCATGCCTCGGATCTCGCCAAGGGCCACCCCGCCGCGCAGCTGCGCGACGACGCGCTCTCCCGCGCCCGCTTCGATTTCCGCTGGCAGGACCAGTTCAATCTCGGCCTCGATCCGGAAACGGCGGTCGCCTATCACGACGAGACGCTGCCGAAGGAAGCCCACAAGGTCGCGCATTTCTGCTCGATGTGCGGACCGAAGTTCTGCTCGATGAAGATCACGCAGGACGTGCGCGACTACGCAGCGACGCTCGGCGACAATGAGAAAGCCGCGCTCTCACTCGGCGGCAAGGCGTCCATGGGCATGTCGATGTCTGGCGTGATCGAGGACGGCATGGCCAGCATGAGCCAGAAGTTCAAGGACATGGGCGAGCAGGTCTAGGTCCAGGCGCAGGCGGTGAAGGATAGTAACAAGGCGCTGTAGGAGCGGCTAAAGATACAGATCAAGCCGGGGCGCTTCGCCCCGGCTTTTATACATGTGGATAGTTCTCTTTTTGTTCTTGCATTAGGCCAAGCATTTCGGCAACCTAAGATTTTTATGACAACCCAAACATCTTAGGGAAACGGAGCGTATGTCAAAATTCCGCATCAAGATGAAGTTGCAAGGATTCGAGTTGGAGATCGAAGGCGCTCGCGAAGACGCAGCATTGATAAGTCGAAGTATTGGCCAACAGATGGCCAGCTTGATCAAGCCGACTAGTGGTATCATTGATGTCGATTCAGATGATGATGATGAAAATCGACCTAGCAATCGGCCTCCCATAGTCGATGTCTCCCCTAGAAAGACGCGGAGAAAAAAGCCATCGAACGGCTCGACCGCCGATAACGATGGCCCACCCGCTATCGACTTCAAGCATTCTCCAGAGAAATTCGGCAATCCACGGCAGCAGTGGAAGACTTCAGAAAAAACTCTTTGGCTAATTTACGTACTGAAAGAGATCACAGGAGAAGATGAAGTCGCGAACTCGACGCTCGTGAATACGTTTAATAAGCACTTCAAACAATCGGGCACGGTACGATCTAGCAACGTCTCAAGAGATTTTGGGAACTTCAAATCGAAAGAGAGACCGCCGTTAATCGGAGAGAATACCTCGGTGAATCCTCCGCGCTGGTTCTTAACGGAAGAAGGAATTCGGAGAGCCCAAGGTCTAGTGGGAGATGCATTAGGCCAGTCGGAATAAAGCTGTGCCTTTAGTAGACAAACAAAGGCTTCTTGCTGAGCTCAGCCCACCTTTCGACCATCTGTTATGCACGCAGCTCTTGGACGAATTCATCTCGTCCGAGCGTCGTTATATACAGCGAGATTGGGAACCAGGTCAGCTCGATGGCGGACAGTTTGCCGAAATTGCAGCTCGCATCCTGTATCACGTAGACTCCACAAATTTGAACAGATCTAAGAGTTTTGCAGATTGCGCCAGCTACATTGAAGGCGATCAGAATCCTCATTCGATTACACCTAGACAAGACGCGCTTCACATTATCCGGACGCTAAAGACGATCTACAAATTTCGTAGCCAGCGAGGGGCTGTTCACATCTCCCCTTCATACAAACCAAATCATATGGACTCTAAGCTTGTTATCGAGTGCGTCCGATGGGTGATGAATGAGATTTTGCGAGTATTTTGGCGAGGCGACCGGGAAAAAGTAGCAAAAGCCATCCGAGAGCTTCTTCAATTCGACGTCCCAGCAGTAGGAATTTTTGGAGAAAAAGTACTAGTTCAGAGGACTGATCTAACGCCAGAAGAGGAAGTTCTGATCTTGCTTCAC
The DNA here is from genome assembly GCA_030147505.1 of Tardiphaga sp. Lineage (GTDB taxonomy): Bacteria > Pseudomonadota > Alphaproteobacteria > Rhizobiales > Xanthobacteraceae > Tardiphaga. The sequence goes on along the minus strand of JASBVG010000132.1, from coordinate 7,091 downwards.
TATGCAGGAGAAGATGGCCTCTCGCGAAGAACGCTCGGTCTTCACGTTCTATCTCCGGCACCTAGAGTAACAGAAGCTCTCAAAAGATTGGTAGCACCATCGAAAAGGCAGGCGATCCTTTTAGATAGCGGGAACTTTCGCTTGACTGACTTGGGATCGAAAAGAATTCGCGAGAGTCTAGCAGATAAATTGGTCCTATGAGCATAGTAGTCTCCAATCTCCCCTCATGCACAGCAGCATGAACCAACACGCAGTTTTCTACGTCCAACGCAACAACGACGGCATACCATCTTAGGCAGCCTACTCTGGCCGCTGCGACGCCCTTCCTCTATTCTCGCCGTCATCACGAAGCATGCCGCCTCAACGGCGTTGGAGACCTGATCGATGATTTCTTTTCGCGCATTTGTTGTTGCTGCCGGTGCGACGCTCGCACTGAGTTCGGCGCACACCGCACCCGCCGCTGCGCAAAACTCTACCGCGACTGAAAAGCTCAATGCCTATGTCGGCTGCATCAACCGGCTGTCGGCGCGGTCCTATGACTCGCAGTCGCGCTATTTCAGCTGGGCGCCGAAATCCGGGCCCACGGGGAAAGAGCGGATCATCTACGGCACCTATACGATCTACGACACCGACGACTGCAAGAAGGGCGTCGAGGCCGCGAATGCGCTGGAGCCGCGCGATGCGGCGCTGGAGGCTGCGGCGTCAGCTTATGTCAGCGCGGTGACGACGCTCGGGCCGCTGCTGAAGGAAGCCGACGACTACTACACGCAGGAGAACTACAAGGACGACAAGATGGCCAAGGGCCGCGCCTTGCATCCAAAGCTCGTCGCCGCCTGGGATGCGTTCTCCGCCGCCGACAAGAGTCTGCGTGCCGGCGTGGACAACATCAACGACAAGCGCAAGCTCGAACAGCTCAAGCAGATCGAGGCCGAGGAAGGCAAGAAGACGCGCTATTATGTCGAGGCCGTCATGATCGACGCCAAGCGCGTGCTGCGCCTGCAGGACACCGACAAGCCGGATATCGAGGCCATCACCAAGGCGGTGAGCGACTATGAAGCCAGCGTGAAGGGCTTTGAAGACGCCAATGCCGCCGATGGCGGCAAGGTGTCCTCGATGTTCACCAATGCGAAATCGGTGCTGGTGACATCCAAGCAGCTGATGCGCCGCATTCGCGACAAGGTGCCCTATACGTCCGGCCAGAAGATGATGATGGGCCCGGGCAGCGGCTGGATGGTGGAAGGCTCGCCCGCGCGCCTGCTGCGCGACTACAACCAGCTGGTGGATTCCTATAACAGCATCGCAAAATTCGGGATGCGCTGATCCTTACCCCTCCGTCATGGCCGGGCAAAGCGCGAAGCGCAGCTTCGCTAGATGACCCGGCCATCCATCTTTCGTTCCGGGCCAAAGGTGGACACGTGGGTCCAGCTCGCGTAGGACAACGGAGTTTTGGACGTTAACCTTTCATTAACCAAACGCGCCCACCCTGCCGGTGCGGCTGGGGTGCCATTTGGTCTCGATGTATCGCTTTGCGCCCGCAAAGCGTGCGTTGATCGGGAGGTTGCCGATGCCCCAGAGTTTTGCCCGTGACGATTGTTCCGCGCAGGAATGTCCCGACGTCCGTTCCGGTGACTGTTGCGATCCTTCCTTCGACACTGATGCAATGGTGCCGGCCTCCGAGCCGAGCGAGATCGTGCCGATGCTGGTCGGCGCCACTGTCGAGGAAGTCGAACGCGAATTGATGCTGCAGACGCTGGCGCGCTGCGATGGCAACCGGACGCATGCGGCGCGCGTGCTCGGCGTCTCCGTCCGCACCATGCGCAACAAGATCAAGCAGTACTCCGCCGATGGCATCGACGTGCCGGCGAGCGGCTAGCGCTTTATTCGATCCTGCTCAGTGTTCCGGCACGCGGCCACGCGCGAGACATCCGCGCATCAGCCAGTAGCAACCGAAGCCGGCGCCGGCTCCGCAAACGGCGTGCAGGATGACGTTGAGAACAGTGTAGGCGCCGCTCCACCAGAACATGGCGATCGCCCAGACGGCGCCGAACAGTGACGAGGCGAGTTTCAGACGCGTGGACGGCAGCATGACTTGTTTCCCTGTGAGCCGCCCCTTTGACGCAGGCACGGCGAAACAGGTTCGCGTCCAGGCTGAACGTTCCGCGAATTGATGCCGTCATCCTTCCCCTGTTAAAAGCCACGCAACTGGAATCACGAATGGAGTGAAGAGCGTGGCGAAAGAGACGATCGACCGGGCCGGATTGCGCGGCCCGCGCGGCGAGCCTGGCGCACCGGGGCCGCAGGGTCATCCCGGCCGTCCCGGCCCCGAAGGCGCTCAGGGCAAGCCCGGTATCGCCGGCAAGCCCGGCGCCCCCGGCCCGAAAGGCGCGCGCGGCGAGCAGGGCCCGCTCGGCAAGACCGGCCCCGCCGGACCGCAAGGCAAGGCCGGCCCGCAGGGACCGCGCGGCGAGCAGGGCATGCAGGGCCCGATCGGCATTCAGGGCGAACCGGGTCCTCGCGGCGAACAGGGCCCGCCGGGCACGCTGCCGAGCTTCGAACAGATCCTGCCCTGGCTGCACATGATTTTCGATGCATGGGAAGACCATCGCAAGATGCGCGAGCGCGAGGCAGCGGAGCGCGAAGCCGCGCTGCTGCGCGAGCAGCAGGAAATGGCCGAGCGCGTCGCCGCGATCGTCGAGGCGGAAGCCGCCGCGGCCGAACCGAGCGAGGATGAAGACGACGACGGCAAGAAAAAGAAGAAGCGGAAGAAAAAGGACGACTGAGCGTCGTCGCTTTCGCCTTCCTCAGCCAACGGCACGGAGCATCTCCGTGCCGTTTTCTTTTGTCGGCCGGCCTCGTCCGCTGCGATGTGTAGTTGCCGCGCTGTCGCGGGATCGGAACGCAGATGTGCGACACCGAGCCATGCAGCGACCAGATCGATACCGTGCATCCGCACGTCATCGGAATTGTATTTCGCGCCGGTGCCTGCCGACACACGAGCGCCGCGCAACGGTACTTTTGGCAATGCAGCGACGGACGTTACGCGGACGGCCTTTCATTTGTGCATGCATCTTCGCCACGGCTCAGGCTTAATTGTCGTGACAATTCGAATGGCCGGACCGAGTCGCGGCATAGCCGCTCCGGCATAACCGATGTGAGGTTTCGCATGCGGTCAGGAATGCGGCTTGTCCTCCTTGCGATGTCGATGGCCATCGCCCCGACGGCCTATGCCGTCGATCGCGGCCAGTTCGCCGATGTCCCCGAACATATCCGAAACTGGTTCAAGAGCGTGATCAGCCCCACCGGCGTGCCCTGCTGCGATATCTCCGACGGGCACCGCACCGAATACGATGTGCGCGGCGGCGCCTACTGGGTGCCGATCGACGGCGTCTGGATGCAGGTTCCGGATCGCGCCATCATCCGCGATCGCGGTAATCCCGTGGGCGAAGCGGTGGTCTGGTATATTCGCCGCGGCGACGGCGTCATCATCAGCTGCTTCGTGCCCGCCGATGCGGTATGATCTCGGCGGGGCGGCGCAAGACAAGCGAGAGCGACATGTCGGAAGTGACCTATGTGATCGTCGAGCATGATGGCGGCTGGGCCTACAAGGTCGGCGCCGTGTTTTCCGAAACCTATCCGACCCGCGAGCGCGCCCTCGCCGCCGCCCGCCGCGCCGCCGCCGAACAGCGTACACCCGGTCGCACCGAGGTGATCTCCTACGAGGACGAAAACGGCAAATGGCATGAGGAGACAGCAGCCGGCAACGACCGGCCGAACACGGTGATCGTCGATCGATCCTAATCTGGTCCGCGCCTGGCAGGCTTTGCGGCATCGCGGCTGCATGCTAGCTGAAGCAAGCCATTCCGACTGGAGATCGCCGTGACCAATGTGACCGCCGAAAAGCTGCGCGAGACTTATCCTGCCCCGCATCCGCGCGTGATCGCGAAAGCGAGGCCGACGCTGGACATGCATTCGAGCAAGTTCATCTCGCTGTCGCCGTTCTGTGTGCTCGCCTCCTCCGGCCCCGACGGCACCGTCGATGCGTCGCCGCGCGGCGGCGGAGTCGGCTTCGTGCAGATCGCTTCACCCACCGAGTTGCGGCTGCCGGATCGTCCCGGCAACAACCGCGTCGATACGTTCCAGAACGTGCTGAACGGCAGCGGCCATGTGCAGTTGATCTTCTTCGTACCCGGCATCGACGACACGCTGCGCGTCAGCGGCATCGCCACACTGTCGAAGGATCCGGAATTGATGGCGACCATGGAGGAGTTCGGCAAGCTGCCGCGCGCCGTCCTCTGCATTACCGTCACCGAAGCCTATTTCCACTGCGGCAAGGCGCTGATGCGCTCGAGACTGTGGTCGCCGGAAGTGCAGGTAAAACGCGACGTGATGCCGTCGATCTCGGAAATGGTGTTCGACCAGACCAAGGCCGACACCAAGCCCGAAGGCGAGACCCCGATGACCCAGGGCGAAATCGACGTCGCCTATCGGAAAAATCTATAGCCGACCGTCGCCACAACCTATATTGCAATGAACACTCTTGAGTTGCATATTATGCAAGCTTGGGGGGAGCGTTCGTGCGTGGCGTCGCATCGATTTCCATGATCTTGGCTGCAAGCTTCGCGCTTTGCGGCTGCATGCGCGATCCTTTCGTCACCGAGGCGGGCGAGACAAGAGTCCACGACTGGTGGATCGTGAATCAGACCGATCGCATCACGGAAGCCACCTTGCCGAGCGCCTTTGTTTATGCCGAAGCCTCGAACAGCAATGTCGAATATCCGCGCGTATCGTCGCTCCTGCTCACATGCCTCGAACGCAAGGAGCCGCTGATCCGCTTCGCCTTCGACTTCAGGATCGGCACCCGTTCGAACACCGTGCTTGGCTATCGCTTCGATGACCTGCCCGGCCATGAGGGCGTGGCAGTGCGTATCCTGCGCAACAACAGGGTCGTCATCATCGAGGACCGCGATGCAATCGCGACCTTCGTTGCCGAACTGGAAAAGGCGCAGACGCTTTATGTGAGGATCAGATCGATCGACGGTGGACGCACCGCGGTCGAATATCCGGTCGCCGGCGCATGGACGGCGATCCGGGCGGCATTCACGAATTGCGAGATGCCTCCGCTACCCAAACCCGATCCGGGCCGAGCGAAACTGCCCGGCATCTATTAGAGGCCAGGCAGTACTTTTAGCAAAGCATGATCTTTCCCGAAAACCGGTCCGCACTTTTCGGGATCATGCTGACAAGCTCAGAACTCGCTTTCGAGACCACCCATATGCTTCTGGGTATAGAGTTCGATGCCGATGCGCTCGATGAGATCGAGCTGGGTCTCGAGGAAATCGATGTGACCTTCCTCATCCTTCATCAGCGACTCGAACAGATCACGCGACACGTAGTCCTTGACGCTGTGGGCGTAGGTCGCGGCTTCTTCATACAGCGTGCGGGCGCCAATCTCGGCGGCGAGGTCACACTCGATGATTTCCTTGACGTTCTGACCGATCTTCAAGGGGTCGAGCACCTGCATGTTCGGGAAACCGTCCAGGAACAGAATGCGATCGGTGAAACGGTCGGCGTGATGCATCTCCTCGATGGACTCCTTGCGCCACATCTTGGCCATGTCCAGGAGGCCCCAGTGATTCAGCAGGCGGAAATGCAGCCAATACTGGTTGATGGCCGTCAGCTCGCTGCGCAGACCCTTGTTAAGATAATCGATGACCTTCGGGTCGCCCTTCATGGCTCTCTCCTCTTGCCCGGCCAAACCAAAATGGCCCGAAACTGAATTTAGAACGCTTCTAAATCAGTTCAAAGGAGAGGACAAGCCTGTCTCGATCCGCAACTGGCGAAATCAAGAGAATTCAGAATTATCCGGTGATAAGAGGACCTTAGGCGGCAACGCCGATGGTGGTCGGTGCATTCATCTCAAGTGGTGCGGGGATCTCGATCTCGGCAGATGAGCCATGAGCGGCCGTATGCGGGCAGCCGGCGCAGCAGGACTTGGCGCAGGCACCAAGCGCCTCGTCCATGATTTTCTTGATCGTCCGCGCACATCGTCCGCACTGGGCACTGCAGCCCAGGCAGCCATAGACCTGTCCAGGCGTCCGCGGCGGCTGAGCCCCGGCGACGGCCTTGCGGATGTCATGGTCGGAAAAGACGTTGCAGGAACAAACGATCATTAGCTGAAGGCACGCTCACAGGTCGGTACACATCTTGGATATGGAAGCCGCTGCCCGGATGCAAAGCCAAAACACGCACCTTCAAGCTATTCCAAACTACTGATCCAACAGCACAATCTGGAACGAATCTAAACACAGAAAAACTCACTTCTTCTAGCACCGCTTTGGTACTATAGAACCTCAACCATCTTAACCGTGAACCCGCTCGCCGAACGGTGCGTCCAAGCGTTGCCGGCTGCAAATTTATGACCAAATCGGCGCGGTTCCGTTCATTGATCATTCAAGTCGGATGTGAAACTTTTGGTCGCATGTCACGCTATTTGGTGCGTATCGGAAGTGAATGAGGTGAAGCCATGAAGAAGACCCTGATGGCCCTTGCCGCCGTTGCCACGCTGGCCGTTGCGGCCGCGCCAACCACTGCGAGCGCCCAACACTGGCATCGCGGCGGCGTCGGAGCCGGCGTCGCGGCTGGCCTGATCGGCGGCGCCCTGCTCGGCGGTGCCATCGCCGCAGGTTCGGGTTACTACGGCCCCGGTTATGGCTATTATGGCGGCCCGGCCTATGTCGCCGGTCCCGGCTATTACGGCGATTGCTACTGGCAGCGCCAGCGCTTCTGGGACGGCTATGGCTGGCGCTTCCGCCGCGTTCGTGTTTGCGGCTGAGGCTTGAGAAATTCATTGCACATCGAACCGGATCAATTCCGATGTGCACGGCTTGAAGTGGCGCGAAAAAACCGCTTTTTCGGGTCAGTGCTTCGTGAGTGTTTACGCCGGATTGACGGTTGGGCCTTTGAAATGGCTGTCAGTTCGAATCTCGCGTGAGAACCTTTAACGCGCCGCTTGCGGCGTCCTTGTGGGAGAGACTTGAAATGAAGAAGACTGTTTCCGCTCTGGTTGCCGCTGCGACGGTTGCGGCTTCGCT